>CAWBKE010000010.1:0-81576 GCA_963789245.1 uncultured Acidobacteriaceae bacterium
CCAACCTCGCTCAACTCGAATACGGGGACATCCACCACCGCGACTTCCTCGTCTTCCGGAACCCGAATGTGGGCCACAACTTTAGAGGCGGCAAATGGTATGCGGACCAACCTGGCCGCGGCCCGGCGGGCGTAGATGTCAGCGCCCACAACCAGAATCCGCAGCGGCCGGCGTTGCTGCCGCCAGCCTCGCAAGGCCAGTCGGAAGAGGCTGCGGCTCAGAATCGTGCTCACCAGCAGGATGATGGCGCTAACCGCAAAGAAGACACGCGAGAAATTCTGTTGCCGGTAGAAGAACAGGATGCAAGAGAGGACAACGTAGGTGGTCACACAAGCCGATATGGATTTCTTGAGCCCTGTATATTCCTGGAACAGCTCCTCGATATCGCACAGCCCGTAGTTTTCCGCCGCAATGGCCCATACCAGGGTTGCCACCAATAACACACCGAAGTAGAAGCGGGGGTCATATTCCTTTTGGGCGAGTACGGAGCGCAGAGGGACAAATCTGATATAGGCTGCGGCAGCGAACGCCGTCAGGGGCATCAGATAGCACGACAACCGCAGGTAGAACCGCAGAGAATTCAGACGCAAGGTCATGATGATCGTCTCCCGTATCCCGGGGCCGGACCCGCGCCGACAAGCGGAACCGTCTCAACCACAACTGTGCTGTATTGCTGGCGTCGACCGAATGCAAATGCGTGACACACGGTTCGCCAACCGTAGTTATGCGTTTCTAACCTTGGGAGCGCGAAAGGTGGTTCTCGCCAACCCATTCGCCATTACTTCAAGCGAATTTCCCACTGTCTGACAAGGCTGCGCCCTGAGAGGACCAACCCGAGAGCCGTTTGCTTGTTACATATTTTGCCTAGCTTAGATTGTCACACAGCTTAGGACATCAACATCTGTCCGTCAAGTGAAAACCAACTCGCCCGGGAGCGTCGCCGGCGGTGAATCGATCTGGAGGCGTGCATATTGCAGCCCCAATTCGCATGCGCTTTAGCGCCTGAAGCAAATCTACCCTTTACCTCAGCGGCTGAAGCCGAGGGATTTAGACGACCTCAACTGCACGCCTGAAGGCATGCTCCACCCAAGATCACCTGACCACAATTTCACACCGACCCATTACCGACAAAAGCTATAATAGATTTTCCCATGAAAGCCTACGTTTACGTCTCGCTCAAGAAAAGCGTTCTCGACCCCCAAGGCAAAACCATTCACGGCGCGCTGAAGAAGATGGGCTATCGCGGCATCGACGATCTGCGCCAGGGCAAGTACTTCGAGATTGCGCTTGACAACAGCGTCAGCCGCGAAGACGCGCAGGCGGAAGTCGAGCGCATCGCGCGCGAAGTGCTCACCAACCCGGTCATCGAAGAATACAGCTTCAAGCTGGAGGGCTAGTCGTCCGGCCTTGTCGCAATGAAGCACTGTATTCTCGCTGCAGGAACCCGAAAGAGCCTCTCCATTCCACCACAAGCGTGCAGCGCTAACTTCCTGACGGGGGTCGCTCGGTGAGATTCCGCAAAACACATTTGGTTCAATTCGTTCTTCTCTTTTGGCTGGTAGTCACGGTGCATGCTCAGGAGAAGCTCGACTCAACGCGCCATACGGTCCGAATGATTTCCGTGGAGAAAGGCGTCAGCTTGGAGGTGCTCGATTGGGGCGGCACTGGGCGGCCGCTAGTACTGCTAACGGGCTTGCCCGACACCGCCCACATCTTCGATGATTTCGCTCCGAAGCTCACGGCCAAGTATCACGTCTATGGCATCAGTCGCCGTGGCCGCGGCGCTTCCAGCGTACCGGAACCCAACGCGACGAACTATACCGCCGACAGGCTGGGGGAAGATGTGCTGGCCGTCATCGATGCGCTGCATCTCAACAAACCCGTCATCGCGGGGCATTCCATTGCCGGCGAGGAGCTAAGCTACATCGGATCGCATCATCCCGAAAAGGTCGCCGGACTCATTTACATGGAAGCCGGTTATCCTTACGCTCTCTACGATCAAGCCAACGGCGAGCTGGAACTGGATTCCATTGAATTACGCGACCAGCTTCGCCAGTTCACCAATGGGTATGCTCAGGAGCCGGTTAAAGATTACGGCGAGCTGATTGCCAATCTGGAGCGGGTTGAGACGGAGGTCAAAAAACACCAGCGAGATATGGGAAACCTCCCTCCCACTCCGGTGAGCCCGAGGATGACTCCGGATCTGTTCGCCATCATGGAGGGCCGGAAAAGTTTCACAACTATCCGCGTGCCCGCCCTCGTGATCTTCGCAACCGATCCCAACCCCATCTCCGGCGATGATCCCCAAGCCCACGCCCAAGCCGTGCGACAGGCGCTTATGATACGCGAAAAAAAATCGCAGATTGCTGCGTGGAAGCGGCAAGTCCCTTCAGCCCACATGGTCCTGATCCCGCATGCCACCCATTACGTCTTCCGCTCAAATGAGGCCGATGTCCTGCGCGAAATGAACAACTTCATCGCTACACTTCCCGCGGCAAAGTAGTCTGGTGACGGGCGGGGCATCGGGTGTGTCGTTCGGTACGATCTGCGCCAAGGCAAGTACTTCGAGATCGCGCTCGACAACAGCGTGAGCCGCGAAGAAGCCCAGGCGGAAGTCGAGCGCATCGCGCGCGAAGTGCTCACCAACCCGGTCATCGAAGAATACAGCTTCCGGTTGGAAGGCTAACGCGGCAGGCCAACGGGAGCGAACTTCCAGGGTATCGAACACCGCGAGACCCAGGGCACCCGGCTACTACTGGTTCTGCATCGACTGTCCCGCCTCAACGATCTGCGCTTTGCGCACTTGGCCCTTGCTGTTACGGATGAACATGTAGCCGTTATCAATGCGACAACGTATCTGCTGTCCTGAATTCATCTCCACATCAGGCCCAGGCCGCGCAATCTCATAACTCACTCTTCCAACCCGGACAAAGTACAAAATGTCCTTGGGGGACGTAGCCGAGGTGTGCGAATCCGTCTCATTGGCCCACATCGTCACGGCGCACGTTTTATATGACTGGGCAAAACCGGATGCAGCGGTCAGCAACACCAACCAGACGCAGATGCGTTTCATAGCCGTAAGTCCTCCAGTAGTGGATCTTCGCAACACCCAAGTTCTTGGTTAGCGACCTCTGCAGCGACAATCTTAGCCTCGTGAGACGGCCTTATTGTTGCCGAATATCCTGGGAGTCGCTGAATAGTTACCGCCGCTTTTTCCCATCGAGTCGCGGCTTCGGTGGAGGGGTCGTAGGCCTATTAGTGTGCCGGGCACCCCGGAGAGATTCCTCCGCCCAATTACGGAATGCCATGGCGCCAGACCGGCGTGCTTGCGAATCGAGGCAATCCCTGTAACATCTAATGAGCTAACGTTTAAAATCAAAGGGGTCACGTCGAATCGCGCTCTCGCAGATTGCGCGACGCTGAGCTTTAGGAGCTGGAGCAACTATGGCAGACGAGAAGCTAGTCACCACGGCGGAGCTGAACGCAGTGCGGGATCAGATTGTGGAGCAACTGCTTGAGCGCATCGAGAAGACTGAAACCACCTTGCTGAAGGAATTTCGCAAGTGGGCAGTCAGCTTCGAGTCGCGCTTCAAGGCGAACGAAGTGCTGGTTGCAGGATTCAGCGAACGTCTGGTGTCCTTGGAAGAGCGCGTCAGCGATTTGGAAAGTGGAAATAGGGGCTGATCTATGTGTGGCATTGTTGGTTATGTAGGACCGAAGCGGGTTGTGCCGGTCATCATCGACGGTCTGCGGCGGCTGGAATATCGCGGCTATGATTCGGCCGGCATCGCGGTTGCAGGCAATGGCGCTGGCCTGCAGATACGCCGCGCCGAGGGCAAGCTCCGCAATCTGGAAGAGGCCATCCGCCTGAAGCCGCTCGACGGGACCTACGGCATTGGTCATACCCGCTGGGCCACGCACGGCCGTCCCACGGAAGAAAATGCTCATCCGCATCGCGACTGCACCGGCAAGATCGTCGTTGTCCACAACGGCATTGTGGAGAACTACGTCAGCCTGAAGAAGAAGCTGATCGACGAAGGCCACAAGTTCGTCACTGAGACTGACACCGAAGTCATCGCCCACCTGGTCGAGAAAAACCTGAACGCCGGCGGTAATGGGCATCCCAACTCGCTGGAAGAAGCGGTCCGCAAGACGGTGCAGGTGCTGACCGGCGTCTTCGCCATCGCGGTCATCTCGTCGGACGAGCCCAACAAGATTGTCGCGGCGCGCAATGGGCCACCAGCGGTCATCGGACTGGGCAAGAATGAATACTTCGTCGCCAGCGACGTGCCGGCGATTCTCTATCACACCCGCGATCTGTTCTTTCTGGCCGACGGCGACCTCGCCGTCATCACGCCGACGGGCGTGCAGCTCAGCGACTTTGAAGGCCGTCCCATCACGCGCGAGGTGCAGCACATCACCTGGGACCCCATCATGGCGGAAAAGGGCGGCTTCAAGCATTTCATGCTGAAGGAAATCTACGAGCAGCCGCGCGCCGTCCGCGACACCACGCTGGGCCGCGTCTCACTCGATTCCGGCAAGGTCTTTCTCGACGAGATGGACATTACCGAGGACGACTTCCGCAAGCTGAGCAAGGTTTATATCGCCGCCTGCGGCACCAGTTGGCACGCCGCGCTGGCCGGCAAGTTCATGATCGAGCGCCTGGCCAAGTTGCCGGTGGAAGTCGATTACGCCAGCGAGTTCCGCTATCGCGATCCGCTGACCGGTCCGGGCGATCTGACGATCCTGATCACGCAGTCAGGCGAAACGGCTGACACGATTGCCGCTCTTCGCGAGTCGCGCGCCAAGGGCGCCAAGACGCTGGGTATTTGCAACGTGGTGGGCTCCATGATCGCGCGCGAATCCAACGGCACCATTTACACCCACGCAGGTCCGGAGATAGGTGTTGCTTCCACCAAGGCGTTCACTGCGCAATTGACCGCGCTGTTCCTGTTCGCCGTCTATCTGGGGCAGCTTCGCGGCACCATCGATACCGACCACTCCAAGAAGTTGCTGGAGGACCTGACCCTCATGCCGGGCAAGCTGGAAGCACTGCTGGCGCACGATGAGGAAACGGAAGATCTGGCCAAGGAATATCACCGCGCCCACGATTTCCTTTTTCTGGGACGCGGCATTCACTATCCCATCGCGCTGGAAGGCGCGCTGAAGCTGAAGGAAATTTCCTACATCCACGCCGAGGGCTATCCCGCAGGCGAGATGAAGCACGGGCCGAATGCGCTGATCGATGAAGACCTGCCGGTAGTGATTCTTGCGACGCGTGATGTGAATGATCCGGGCTCGGTGCTGCGCTACGAGAAGACGCTGTCGAATCTGAAGGAAGTGAAAGCGCGCTCGGGCACGGTGATAGCGATTGCGACCGAGGGCGATGAGGAGATTCGCGAAGCTGCCGACCACGTTCTGTATGTGCCCGACGCGCCGGAACTGCTGGCGCCGATTCTGGAAGTGGTGCCGTGTCAGTTGCTGGCGTATCACATCGCAGTGCGTCGCGGATGCGATGTCGACCAACCGCGAAATCTGGCGAAGTCGGTTACGGTGGAGTAGGCCCACCGGGCAAGAATGCCGGTGTTCCGCGGCAGTTTTGAATTGTCATTACAGGCGCCGTTTCGTTGTGTCCGCAAGAAGCAGATCCGTCGCGGGCTGAAGAGACTGTGTCGCGACTGCGTGTTAGCCGACATCGGGGCGTCCATCTCGGTTGCCGCTTGCGTGTTGCTATGGGCTGCGGGGCCGAGTATGTCGCTTTAGCTTTGGCGCACCCGATGCCAGCGTTTCAAGTTCAGGGCCACCACGGCCAGGGTGAACTCCACCCCCGCCAGGGCCAGCCCTCGCCGTTGGAACTGGCGCATGCCGCCGTGCTCCTTCAAGCTGCCGATCATCGCTTCCACCAACTCCTTGCGCCGCTGATACTGTCGCCGTCCGCTTGGGGTGCGCAGCTTCTGCCGCATGCGATGCAGTCCCGCATGCTTCACCGGATGTCGATCCAACTCCTCCGCTCGCCGCCTGCCGTTCAACTCGCTGGCCAGATTCGAATCCGGAACGTAGCCCTCGATGCCGCGCTGCTCCAGTTCCTCCACATTCTCATTGCTGTAGAAACCGCTGTCGGCCAACACCCGTTGCGGACGCTCGCGGCATTGTCGCTCCACCTCCTCCACCATCGGCAGCAGCGAGCCGTTGTCGGTCTGGTTCTGCGTCACCCGCTGGGCCACGATGAAGTGGTCCTCGCTGACCGCAATCTCCCCCGTGTAGCCCAACTCATAGCCCTGCCGCGTGCGCAGAAAACGAGCTTCGGGATCGGTCAGCGACATCTTGTCCGCGCCTATCTCCGCCAGCTTCTGCAACTGCTCGCGCACCCGTTGCCGCTCGGCCTCGCTCACTTGCCCTCCGGGCTGGCGGTCAGGGTCGTCCTCCACCTCGCTCATCCACCGCTCCACCTGCTTCTGCAGCACCCTGCGCTGCACCACCCGGTCGCGCGAGGCGTTGCCTTTAATGCGCGTCGAGTCGATGGCCACCTCCCCCACCCGCGCCAGTCCCGCCCGCCGCAGCCTCTGCAACACTTGGGTGAACAGCTCCAGGATCGCCCCTCGGTGCACCCGCAGAAACTCGCTCAGCGTCTTGAAGTCGGGTGCACAGCCGCCCCCCAGAAAGCGAAACCCCAAGTCCTCGTGGAGGCGCCGCTCCAGCTTGCGCGTGCTCTTCACCTTCAACGCAAAGGCGTACAGCCACACCTTCAGCATCATCCGCGGATGGTAGGGCGACTCCCCGCCGGCCTCGCCATAGGCCGCCTCGAAGCCACCGATGTCCAGCTGCTCGACTACTTCGTGCACCAGAAAACACAAATGGTTGTCGCCCAACACGTCTTTCACATGGCTGGGCAGCAGTTCCGCTTGCTCAGGGTGATAAGGCTTGTAGCTCGGCATGACTCCTTATCTCCCACTTCACCAACTTCACCAACTAATTCAAGTATCATTCCGGTTGCGACACAGTCTCTAAAGGCCAATTCGTTTGGCGGGCGGTTCGGCACGGCTGAAGCCGCGCCCTGATACAAAGCTCTGAGTGACGCAACGAACATCAAAATCGGCGTGAGGACCATGCCGCGCCTACGGGGCTTGGATCAAATTTTCCACTGTACCCAAGACTCCGCTTCGTTTCGTCATGGGCTAACTGCAACGCCACCCCTTCGGGGTTCTATTTTCGTGCGTCATACTCCACCGGCGAACACCGAACTTAGTTTCACCCAGACTCACCAGTTCTACTTCTTCGTTTCTGCCGGCGGCTGAGAATGCTGCGCTTTGGCGCGACGTTCCACTTCCTCGGAAGACACATCTTCGATGTGGGTAGCAACCCACCAGGTGTTGCCTTGCGAGTCCTGCACGCCGCCATGGCGGTCACCGTAGAACTGATTTGCAGGCTCGCTGATGGACTTTCCGCCGGCCGCGATCGCCTTCTTGTAAGCTGCGTCCACGTCTTCGACGTATAGATAGAAGTTGCCCGGACGCGCCGTCCATTCGCCGCGTGCTCCGCCAAGCATGAGCATCGAGTTGCCGACTTTGACCTCGGCGTGCTGGATCTTGCCGCTGGAATCACGCATCGCGTAGGTCTCCTGCGCGTCGAACGCCTTCTTCAGGAAATCGATTACCGCGCCAGGGTCATCCACGGTCAGGTAGGGAGTGATTGTGTGGTATCCATCGGGAATCGGTTTGACTGCCATCGTGAGCTCCTTAGTTTCGTAATTCGTGAGTTCGATAGGTCGAACTCTTCTAATAAGCTGCGGCCCTGTATAACGAGGCTGATCGCACCAACCCCGGCGCCGCTCTTACGTTGACGGCTGAAACAATCCAAATGGTGTTGCCGTCGGGATCGGCGAACCACGAGAACTGTCCTTGGGGGATGGTAATGACCGGCAACAAAGCTTTTCCGCCCAAGGACACTGCCTTGTCGAGATACGCCTGCACGTCGTCCACGCCGACGTAGAGGGTGACGTAGTTGTTCGGTTCGTGACCCAGGGCGGTGATGTGGCCGTTGATGCCGTCGCTGGCGCCGGTATCGATCTTCGTTGCCGGTCCCGACTCTTGCGTGTTCCATTCGAATAGCTTGCCGAAGAATTCCGCTGTGCGCGCTCTGTCGCGACACCCGATTTCAAAATGCAACACCGGACGACCCATGCCATGCCTCCAGGCGCCCCTTGCGCGAAATTCCCGTGATTATAAATGAGTTGTGGAGGTTCGAAGTTCAATTTCAGGTTACGCAGTGAGAGCCGAGGTCGCGGTGAGTTTTTTCACCACCCTTCGACTTCGCTCAGGGCAGGCTCCGGCACGGAGGGCACGGAGTTTTGACATCAAGACAGGGATCAGGGATGGGCGGTTTGTGTCTTTGACGCCTTCTCGGATTTCAGACCGAGAAATCCAGGCGCCGCGCGAACGGTCAGGCCCGGACGGTTGACCTTGATCTTGACTGGTATCCAATCCAATTCTTTTGGAGTCGGGACCGCGATGGCAAGCATGTAGTAGGGACCGAAATCCGCCAGGACGGATTGAGCCGCTTCGACAATAGATTCATGGTTCAAGGCTGCACCTCCACTGCACTCGGCCACTTGACGTAAGCCCGGTTGGAGTTGTAGTGCGCCGAGGTCGCCTTGTAGTACACCGAAGGTCGCGTTGATGTTGGGATAGACGCTCATGTGAGCTGCGTTCAGCTCTTCAACCATGGCTTCGTACATCGGTAGCAACGGCGTTTCGTAGGGCCTGGCGTAGTCCCAAAAGGTGGGTACGTCGGTGGCGGCAAAGAACGCACGCTGAGCGAGCCAAAGTACCGCTTTTCTCTTGCTTGAGTCTTTTGAGAGATGCGCCAGCGCTATGAGGGTGTTCATCTGATTGATCGGGCGATTAAAGCCTTTATTCCGAATTTGTTGATATGTAGTAAGCAGGTTAATCTGGTCGACTTGCTGTTGAACCCCAGCATCTGAACTTGTGGCCCTCGGATTCTTGGTGAGGGCTAGAGAGACTGTGTCGCAACCCGGTGTCGCCGCTCTGCGGCTCACGTTTTGTCCCACTTTGAGCGTGGGCTGACGCCCACGCCTAACCCCATCTCGCCGCTGCGCGGCTAGTTTGATCGGTTGTTCGGGCCGTTTGTTCCACCAGAAAATTTGTTTTCCAGTCGCGACACAGTCTCTAGAGCCTGCGAAAGGATCTCCGGGGCGGTGGACGGGTCGTAGATTAGCCGAAGTCCATCGGCCGTGTTGATGTAGAACGTGACGGGAAGCTGACGCATGGCCACATCGGACAAGAACGAGCGTAACCAGCTAGTGGTCAGGTTGGGGTTGCTGGAAGCGACATTCACCGCGTCGTAGAGTACGGTCACTGGCGTCCTGCTATCCTGCTCGCTCACCGTCTGCGGAGGGACCAGCCACATTCGGTCAACAGTGACGTTCTTAGGTCCGCTCACCTGGAAATCCGACTGCTTCAGATCGGTGACGGGCTTTCCGCCGGCATCTTTCACAACGACCGGCATCAGAATCTTGACTTGGGAGACGAGAGGCAAAGGCAGCAGCAGCAGAAATATCAGGAATCGACGCATGGCGAACCTCAACAGGATGTCACGAAAAGAATTTAGCATGGCGAGCTACCCGAGTCTGTGACGAGGCATCGCTGCGATCAATCGGTTCTTCGCCGCGTTCGCAAAACACAATCGAACTGCGTTTTCCACAATTCAGACGAGTTTCGCACAAACGAAAAGGCCACCCGGCAACAGGGCGGCCTTCTCTTCAAGGGAGAATAGTTCCAACGGAGGCTAGGCCGTCAAAACTTTCTGGACAAATACTAGGGTTCAGGAAAGTGCGTGTCAAGCACTTTTTGGGACTTAAATTGCTGTGTTTTCAATGACTTGCAGTGGATTGCCAGAATTCACACAAAACCCTGAAATTTACCGGATTTCCTCATTTATCTGTTTAACAGGCTTAATTTCAATAGCTTAGCGCTTGACTGGCCCTTCCAGGTGGAGCTGGATGATCTCGATTTCGTCGGACCGATCGAAGACCTTGTTAGGGAACATGCGCTTGGCGAGGATGCGAATCCCGCCGAAGAAAACTCCGAAGATGATGGAAATCAGCAAAATAATTCCGATGAGTGCGAAGACTGCGAGAATCATATTGCCGATGTTGTCGCGCTTGCTGACGCTGGTCGCTTCATTCCACGTGACCTCGGCTTCGTAGTTCACGGAGTTGAGAAGCGTTTGCGCCTCGCTGCTGCCGATGGCTCCAGTGACTACGTCGAGAATGGGTCCGGTGCGTCGCGCAAGAAAAGTCCGGGGCGTCAGCGGCGCACTTTGCAACGCGCGCAGACGCTCGCCTGCAATCTGCGGCGTGGGATAGGCGAGCAGGGTCAGCGTCAGCGCGCCGCTCTTCGACGTGTAGTCCTGCATCAGGATCTCGGGATCGTGGCTGAAGTCAACCTGCTCGGCGGTGAGCGGGGACTTCGCTGCCAGTAAAGCCTGCGGTCCAAGAATGTATTTGGCCGAGTTGGCTACAGCGTCCTTCTTAGGCAAGTACTCGGGCAGCGTGGGCAGATTGTCGGCTGAACCCTTGGCCGCAGGCAGCAAGCCCGCGAGCTCACGCAGCTCTGCCGCCGACATCTCGGTCACATGATCGAAGTTGGCGTCGATCAGGACATTGCTGCGGAAGAAGAGAATCCGGTTGTTAGCTCCGGCGGCTTTGGTGCCGATTTCCTCGCTGGTCATCGCGGGCTGGCGATAAAAGGTGAAAGCGCCATAAGCTCCGGTGGCATCGTTGAATCGAGCTGCCTTGAGGACCAGCTTGCGACCGTCGTCGCGGGTGTAGGTCGCGCTCTCGGAGTCGGTAAAGCCATACTCTTGCAACACCGCCGGGTAGGCTGCGTCGACCTGCGCCGGGTTGACGGTAGTTTGCGCCTGGCCAACCTCGGTCCATCCAGCGAAGGACTTCGGCAGCAGCGCGGGATTGTCGGCGGCAGCGGCGAAGGTGCAGAGCCACAGCCAAGTCAGAATTGCGATAGAAATGCGTTTCATCTAGATGAGGGCGTTTGCCCTACATCATTAGACTACGGCGTGAAGGGCAAAGTTTCCAGGAAGCAGGTAGCATTTGGCAGTTGGCATCTAGCTTAAGGCTCGCGGGAGCGACATTAGCATCCAACTCGATCGATGTAGCGTCCCGCGAGCGGGCCTCGGATTTCTGGTTTGCCGGTTCGACCGCGGGCTGACGCCCACGGCTAACACAAATGACGCCCTGCGGGCTCCGCGATGCAGAGTCGATTGACGATTGATGCTGCTTTCTATTTTCGCCGCAGGGCCTAAAGAGACTGTGTGGCGACCGGAAATTGGATTTTCTGGTGGGACAAAACCGTCGATCGCGCCAAAATCAGCCGCGCAGCGGCGGAATCGCAGTTAGCCCAGGGCGTAAGCCCTGGGTCAAGTGGGAAAAGAGCCCGAGCCGCGGAGCGGCGACACCAGTCGCGACACAGTCTCTAAAGGCCAGGTTGCTTTAGTGCGCTGTTCGGCACGGCTGAAGCCGTGCCCTTTCAAAACCTGGGTTAATCAGAGTTTCCTCAAGAGCCAGTTGCTAATTGCTAATTGCCAACTGCTAATTGCTAACTGCTAACTGCTGCCCTACTGGCTGGCGTCCTTGTTGAATTTCGTCGCCACTTTGACGCCGCTGAGGCCGCCGGCGTACTTGGCGATGCCACGGTAAAGGGACTCGGCGATCTTCTCGCGGTAATCGGGAGTTTCCAGCTTGGCTTCGTCGGTGGGATTGGAGACAAAGGAGATCTCGGCCAGGATGCTGGGCATGTTCGCGCCGATCAGCACCACGAACGGTGCTTTCTTCACACCACGGTCCTTCAGCGTAGAGTGCTTTGAGGACAACCCTGTGTAGAGAGATTGCTGAACGTCGGTGGCCAGCTCGCGCGATTCGTCGATCTTGTCCTTCAGCGTGATCTTCTTCACCAGGTCCTGAAGCTCGAAGATTGACTTCTGCGAGACCGCATTTTCGCGCGCGGCAACTTCCAGGGCCTCGGGATTGGAGGTGAAGTTGAGGAAGTAGGTTTCGACGCCGCGGGCCGTGGGGTCGCTACTGGAGTTGGCATGGATGGAAATGAAGAGATCGGCCTGATGCTGGTTGGCGATGGCGGTTCGCGTCTCCAGGGGAATGAAGGTGTCGTCGTCGCGAGTATAGATGACGTCGGCGCCGAGCCGGGTCTCCAGCAGCCGTCCCAGCCGCAGCGTGACATCGAGGACCAGATCTTTCTCCATCAGACCGTTGGGGCCGATGGTTCCGGTATCGTGGCCGCCGTGACCGGCGTCCAGCACGATCCGCCCGATCTTCAGGCCGAGGGTGCGCGTGAGGCTGCGGTCGCCGAAGGATGTGGGCTCAGCTTCGTGGCCGGTTGCGGAGGCGGTGGTGGTGCTCTTCGCCGACTTCTTACTAGCGCGGGGAGCGACTGCCACGGCGGTCGGAGCGGTCGTCGGCTGAGTGGTTGCTCTCAGCTCAGGCCCGCTGCTGTCTTTCGGGCCTGAGAAGAGCGGGTCAGGAGAGTTGGATTCGCTGGTGGCTGTTCGTTTGTTGCCGGTGGGCATCGCATCGTCATCGTCGTCGACAATGACCTTGTGGGGCGCGGCTTTCGACGACGCAGCGAACGGCGCAGGCTGCGAGGTCGAGCCGGAATTGTCGTTCGACAACGCCAATTTCTTTCCGTTGGCGGAGGTTCCGGCTTTTGTTGTTTCGTTGGCCTTCTCAACCGAGCGGTAGGACTTTTCGTTCGAGACGGTGGTTATCGATCTGTCGTCACCGACGGCGGCTGGAGAGGCATTCGCCTTGGCAATCAGCGTTTGCGACTGCGGCTGGCGGCCGTGAATATCGATGATAAGGCGATACGGATTGGGCAGCAGGAAGGCCGAGTAATCGGAGACGTCGGCGACATCCAGAACCACGCGGGTCGCTCCCGGCTGGTATTGGGCGACGCGAATCTTCTTCAGGAAGCCGTCCTGCACGTCGAAGATCTTGCCTACCAGCACGGAAGCCAGCTTGCTATCCGACAAGTCAAAGAAGATGCGATCGGGATTGGGCACGCGTCCCGCTTCGTACTTCACCTCGCCGTCGAGGTCGATAGCGACGCGGGTGTAATCGGGCGTCGACCAGTGGCGGATTCCGGTCACCAGAATGAGGCCAGACTTCTTCTTGGTTGTGGTTGTGGCCGAGACGGTTGTGGGCGGGATGGGCGTCTCGCTGACTGAAGCCTCGGTCTTCGCGGGAGTACGGGCGTCTTCGACCGGCGGCGGGGCCGGAGCAGGAGTTGGCGGCGGAGGGTGTTTCAACTCCGCCAAAGCCTGTTTGGCTTGCGGCGCCAGCGAGTTGCGAGGATAGTGCTTGAGGAAATCCTCGAAGGTCTGGCGCGCGGCATCGTTGTCGCCCAGGTCCTCCTTGTAAATCTGGCCGATAGTGAACAGCGCCTGAAAGCGGTACTTGCTGCCGGGATACTCGCGCCGCAGGAATTCGTATTCGCCGATGGCAGCGCGCAGGTCTTTCTCGCCGGGCTGAAACTGGCGGCCCATCTCGGCCAGAATCTCGGCGACGGCGATGACGCTGGCGTCAGCTTTGCTGGACGCGGGAGCGACATAGTAGACCTTGCGATAGGCGTCGGCGACATGCTGAAAATCCTTGCGGGTGCGCTGCTCGGCGGGCTGGCCGTTCAGCGCCTCGCGCATCTGCTCAGCCTTGTCGAATTGCTCGCGCGCCTGCTGCTTGCGAAGGGTGGAATTCTGCGGAGCTGCGTGGAGACTGACGCCCAGCAGGCAGAGCAGGGCAACGGCGGCGAGGAATTGGAGGCATCCTCCTGCCAGCGTGGGAGAGTGCGAGGAAAGGCGCGGATACTGGCTTCCACCGCGGCTAGCGGAGAACGGGATCGCCATGCGAACAAGCTTTCGGATATCACACTGGCGCGGCAGAGTCTCCCACACACATGGAACACTCCAACGCATCTACGCAGCCAGTGCGAGACGCGATCCGGCGGATACTTTTTCGTCCAGAGCACTTTGATTATAGGTTGCGGGAATGGGGAACAAGTAACGAAAGCAGAACGGAATCAGGGGAGTGACCCCACGTCCGGGCGATGCCTTGGCCGCAACGTGCGGCAGAGTTTGAACTTTCCGCAAACATGGCAACCGCTTGCGCTTAGTCTCTTCTTGGTTATCCGAAGATTTTTGCGAAGGCGGGCGCGGTGATTTCGTAGACGAAACTGTCGTGGCCTTCGGAGTTGTTGCGCGACCCTGCGCGAACGCCGCCTATTTTTTCCACGGCGCGCTGCGACCGGAAGTTCTTGGGATCAACCAGGAAGACGACGCGCTCGACGTGATTGAAGGCGTGCCGCAGCATGAGCTCTTTCATCTCGCGGTTGTACGCGCCTCCCCAGTGCGAGCGGGCCAGAAAGGTGTAGCCGACCTCGATCTGATTCTTTTCAGCGTCGTAGTCGTGGAAGCGCGAGGTCCCGATCACGCGGCCATCTTTGCGATCGATGGCGACAAAGGCACCGCCGGAATCCAGAGCCTTCTGAAAGAATTGCCGGAAGACCGCTTCCTGGCAACGGTCTTTCGCCGGGTGTTGCTCCCAGATCAGCGGATCGGAAGCGACGGCGTAGAGGGCAGGAAAGTCGCCGGGCCGGAGCGGCCTGAGTTCGAGCAGTTTGCCGGTTAGGATTGGCTGAAGATCGAAGGGCGCGGGGTTGGTTGTCATGGCTGATTATCGGATAGTATAGGCTGCGGAAAAATTCAAGAGCAGATCCCTCGCGGAAGCCCTCGAGAAGCGTGTCGCCGCTCCGCGGCTCGGCTCAATTTCCCATTACACCCGGCGCTTCCGAGGCTGTTACGAAACTACGATTGCAATTTTGCAGTGGAACAAACCGCAACGGCACCGCGACAAATTAGCCGCGTAGCGGCGGCTTTGTAGTGAGCCAGGGGCGCGAGCCCCTGGTCAAGTGGGAAATTGTGCCGAGCCGCGTAGCGGCGAGCGTGGTTTCGTAACAGCCTCGTCCGCGCCGGGCTACTTCATGCCGCCGCTGCGCTGCCAGGACTGCAGCCAGTTTCGATGCTCGCGTTCAACCGGTATTCCCTCAGGGGCTAAAGCCGGGTTCATTTGCTCGACGTTGCGGACCGCCTGAAGGCGGTCCCTTTCAAAGCAATACTTAATCAGAGATTCCCTATGCCTTGGGCTGAGGCACGATCCGCAGATAGGGCCGGGGAGCTTTCCAGCCGTCGGGGTAGATCTTTTTAGCGTCGTTGTCGGAGAGCGAACTCGAGATGATTACGTCGTCACCCACCTGCCAATTTACCGGAGTCGCAACCTTGTGCTTCGTGGTCAATTGCAGCGAGTCGATCACACGGAGAACTTCGTCGAAATTCCGGCCAGTCGTCATTGGGTACACGATGATGAGTTTGACCTTCTTGTCGGGACCGACGACGAAAACGTTGCGTACCGTCATGTTGTCGGCAGCTGTCCTGCCCTCGCTGCTCCCCGATGTGCTGGCGGGCAACATTCCGTAGAGCTTCGCGATCTTGAGATCGGTATCGCCGATCATCGGATAATTTGGCGCGTGACCCTGCGTTTCCTTGATGTCGCTGGCCCAACGCGCATGGTTGTCGACCGGATCGACGCTGAGGCCGACAACCTTGACATTCCGTTTGTCGAAATCGGGTTTCAGCTTCGCCATGTATCCCAGTTCGGTGGTGCAGACCGGCGTAAAGTCCTTGGGATGAGAAAACAAGATAGCCCAGGAGTCGCCAATCCACTCATGGAAGCGCATTGGGCCATGGGTTGTTTCAGCTTCGAAGTCCGGAGCGACATCACCGATTTGAAGAGCCATAGTATTTCTCCTTGTAGTGAGTTTTATTTTGCCTTAGGGCCCTAAAGTTCTTAGCGCATGGTTCGGCACGGCTGAAGCCTTGCCTGAGGACCGTGTCGTCCCCTACGGCACTCCCTTTCGAACATTTGCGGCTTTCCCAGCCGTGAACGGCTGGGCTAACCTCTGTCGCGCCTACGGCGCTCGTCCTGCACGGTGCGATATACTTCAGAGTTTCCCTATTGGCATTGTCCTATTCAGGAAGGAGTTTTCTTATGTCATCCGCAGCCGTTTCCTCCGCCATTTCTTATGCCCGCGACAATCAGCAGCGCTTTCTCGACGAGCTGAAAGACCTGCTGCGTATTCCCAGCGTCAGCACCACGGAAGAGCACAAAGACGATGTTCGCAAGGCCGCCGAAGTTGTTGCCGCCGATCTGAAGCGCATCGGCTTCGAGAACGTCGAGATCATCAAGACCCAGGGACATCCGCTGGTTTACGGCGACTGGCTTCACGCGACGGGCAAGCCCACGGCGCTCTGTTACGCGCACTTCGACGTGCAACCGGCCGAGCCGCTCGATGAATGGAAGTCGCCGCCGTTCATAGATAAGGATGCTGGCGCCTTCAAGGGCGAGGAAGCACAGGCTGCAAAGCAGAATTGGACCGAGCCGGCCGAGCGCAACGACAACATCTACGCGCGCGGCGCCGTCGATGACAAAGGCCAGCTCTGGATGCAGATGAAGGCGTACGAGTCGCTGTTCAAAGCCGGAGGCGGCAAGCTGCCCATCAATGTTCGCGTGCTCTTCGAAGGCGAAGAAGAAGTGGGCGGCGAGAGCATCGAGGAGTTCGTCAAGGCCAATGCGAGCAACGGGAAAGCTGAAGTGCGATTTTGCTCTGGTGACCGATACGGAGCTGTTTGCTCCCGATCTTCCTACGCTGTGCGTCGGCCTGCGCGGGCTGGTCTACACGGAGATCGAAGCGCAGGGCGCGAAGACCGATCTGCACTCCGGCGTTTACGGCGGCGCCGCACCGAATGCCATCTTCGGGCTTATCGAAATCATCAGCAAGCTGAAAGATGAAAACGGCAAAGTATTGATCCCCGGTTTCTACGACGCAGTGCAGAAGCCCACGGACGACGAACTGAAAGCCTGGGAGCATCTCCCGTTCAACGAAGAGGACTATCGCAAGGCTGAAGTTGGATCCGATGTGCTGACGGGCGAGCCGGGATATTCGGTGTTGTATCGCACCTGGGCCCGGCCGACGCTGGAAGTCCACGGCATCGTGGGCGGCTTTGTTGCGCCGGGCGCCAAGACGGTGATTCCCGCTCGCGCTTCGGCAAAGGTCTCGATGCGGCTGGTGCCCAACCAGGACGCCGACGACATCTTCAAGAAGTACAGCGACTACGTGAAGAAGATCACGCCCAAGGGCATCAAGATCAACATCAAGATACACAGCAAAGGTCCGGCTTGCGTGGTGAACACCGACAATCCGTACGCGCGCGCAGCAGTCGAAGCCATGCACGAGATCTTCAAGAAGGACACGGTCTATATCCGCTCGGGCGGCTCGATCCCCATCGTCACCCAGTTCGACAAGGACCTGAAGGTTCCCAGCATCATGATGGGCATGGGGCTGCCCGACGACAATCTGCACGCGCCGAACGAGAAGTTCCACATCCCGAACTTCTATCGGGGCATCGAGTCGATCATTCGCTTCTTCCAGATACTGGGAGAGCAGTAGCCAGTAGCCAGTTGCCAGTGGAAGCAACATCTCCCCACCTAAGCGATCCTGCCGGGGTGGGGATTTCTCTTGCTGGAATGACGTGTTATTCGTGGCTAACTTTGCCGGACTCAACACCAACAGCCTCTTCTACAATCTGACGACGGCGATCACCATGATGATAGGCCGTTTCGGGCTGGCTATTTCGGCGCCGGGATTGGCGGGGATGTTCGCCGCCCAGCAACCCGCTCCGGAAAGCGCCGGCATCCTGCCCATAACCTCCCTGTCGTTCGCTGTCCTACCGATCTCGACGGCGCTGATCGTCTCCGCTCTCAGCTATTTTCCTGCTTTGGCACTAGGGCCACTTCTGGAGCACCTGACGATGGTGCATTAGGCGACCGCGCCGCTTTCATCTTTGGCTACACTCCGGGAGGGCGTTACTTCAGTAACGTATTACTATCGTAAGTAGTACTAAGAGCCCCTGATCCACGGCGAAAAATTTACATCTATCGTATCGACACAGTGAGCATAGTGGAGTAGGATGAGAGCCTGTGCGGGAGTTCCCCGACCTTTGATGTCTCGGCAGAAATTTTACAATTGCAGCAAGAGATGGGGGACAGATTGTGATGTCCCTTGTCGCTGCCGAAGACTTCGATTTGTTCCTGCGCCGGTAGTTGCGACGACTGCTCTCTGCAATGGTCATCGCTTGTCTAGGTCTTACCTCTAACAAACTGTAAAGGATGGATACATGAAAAAGCTCTCGATTCTGTCTGTCGGCATGTTGGCTCTGCTGGTCGCAGCACTGCCCTTGATGGCGCAGGCGCCAACAGCTCCTAAAGGTTTTGCTCACACGAACGTTGTGGTGATGGATGCCCAGCATTACAACTCTCCGACCGGTATTTTACCGGTTCAGTTTAGGGCTGCATACGGCTTCAATCAGATTCCCAACGCCGGAGCAGGCGTGACGATTGCCCTGGTTGACGCCTACAAGGATCCGAACATCGTATCTGACGTGGCCTTCTACGCCAACTATTTCCACAAGTCGCCCTGCAACTTTACCGTGGTTGCCTTGGGCACGATTGAAGGTGAAGGCTGGGATCTGGAAGAGGCGTTGGACGCCCAGCAGGCCTGCGCCCTGGCACCGCAAGCCAACATCGTCCTGATCGAAGCTGCCAGCAGCAGCTACACCGATCTGCTTACGGCGGTAGCAATGGCTACCCAATCTCCGTATAACGCCAGCGTGGTCTCCATGAGCTGGGGCGGCGGCGATGAAACATCGGGCGATAGCTACTTCGATAACATCACCAACTCGCTGGGTCAGCCCGTAACCTTTATCGCAGCCACCGGTGACAGCGGACACGGCACCATCTGGCCCTCCACTTCACCCTACGTGGTCGCCGCGGGTGGCACGGACTTGACCTTGACGACCGCTACTCCTCTGCCCAATCCGCTGGAGTTGGATTATGGACATGAGCAGGCATGGGATGGCAGCGGCGGCGGAATAGACTCGGGCGAGACGGAGACGTCGTGGCAGGTCACGGCGTGCGCAGCCTATTCACCGAGCGGCCATCGCTGCGTGCCTGACATCGCCTCCGATGCCGATCCCGGCACCGGCGTTCCCGTATACGACACCTACAGCTATAGTGGCTGGGTCCAGGTGGGCGGCACCAGCGTGGCGACTCCGGACTGGGGCGGATTCTTTACCCTGGTTAACGCGAAGCGCGTGGCGAATGGCGGTACCACCCTCAGCATGGCAGCCTCAGACCTCTACACCCTCTACTACAACGCCACCGACTACGCTGCTGATTTCCACGACATTACGACGGGAACCAACGGTAGCTGCGGATCGCAGTGCACAGCATCAGTCGGCTATGATCTGGTGACCGGAATCGGCACCTATCAGGCCAACACCCTGTATCCGGCGTTGGTAGCAATGCCGAATTAACTTAACCTGTTTTTCGCAAAAGGCGCGCTCCTGGAGCGCGCCTTTTTTCATCTGCCGAGCTCACTTCAGTAGCTCTGAGAACTCTTCGATTACCTCTGTTTTTTCGAAGGGGATGGCTAGGCCTCAGCTTTGAAAGGGCACGGCCCGTCGAAGCGGCCTTCAGCCGTGCCGCAAACGCTGCAAAATCAGTCCCGGCTTTAGCCCCTGAGGGCGATCAGCCACTTAATCAGAGTTTCCTTAGTTCTCACGCAGACACTCCGGGCCGTCCGTCAACACCGCGCAATCGACGCGGCTTTAGCCGTCGTTCTAGCTTTCTACCGCGGCGGGCTGCGCATTCTTCCGTGGTCTTCGATTGGCTTGCAGGATCTTCTTGCGTAGCCGCAGATGCTGCGGCGTCACTTCCACCAACTCGTCGTCGGCGATGAACTCAATCGCCTGCTCCAGATTCAGGTTCTTGAAAGGCACCAGGCGGATCGCCTCATCCGCAGTGGACGAGCGCATGTTCGTCAGCTTTTTTTCGCGAACGATGTTGACATCGAGATCATTGTCCCTCGAATTCTCGCCCACTACCATGCCTTCGTAAACTTCGACGCCCGGCCCTACGAAGAGCTCGCCACGTTCCTGCAGTCCCCACAGCGCATAGGCCGTCGTCGCGCCGCCGCGATCGGCCACCAGAGCGCCTGTCACACGATGTGGGATATCGCCCTGCCATTCGGTATAGCCATCGAAGAGCGAATTCATTACGATGGTGCCGCGCGTGTCGGTCAGCAATTCGCTGCGCAGCCCGATCAGGCCGCGGCTGGGAATCACGAACTCCATGCGCACGCGCCCGTAGCCGTGGTTGTGCATCTTCTGCATCTGCGCCTTGCGCGCGCCCAGCTTCTCGATCACCACTCCAACAAACGCCTCGGGCACGTCGACGGTCAGCCGCTCCATCGGCTCCAGCAGCTTGCCATCGACTCGCTTGGTCACGATCTCCGGCTTGCCTACTGCGAGCTCGAAACTTTCCCGCCGCATCATCTCAATCAGGATCGCCAGTTGCAGCTCGCCGCGGCCCATCACGGTGAACGAGTCGGTGTTCTCCGTCTCTTCCACGCGCAGCGAGACGTTGGTGAGCAGCTCTTTTTGCAGACGGTCGCGCAGGTTCCGCGAGGTCACATACTGACCTTCGCGTCCGGCAAACGGCGACGTGTTGACCATGAACTGCATGGCAATCGTGGGCTCGTCGATGGTGATCACCGGCAACGGCGAAGGATTTTCGACGTCGGTGATGGTCTCGCCAATGTTGATGCCGGTCACGCCCGCGACCGCGACAATATCGCCCAACTCCGTTGCGACAATGTCCGTGCGCTTCAGTCCGGAGAACGAAAATAGCTTAGTGATCCTGATCTTTTCCAGCGAGCCGTCGCGCTTGGCGATGGCAACGTCTTCGCCGGTGCGCAGCGTGCCGTTGAAAACGCGCGCAATCGCCAGCCGTCCCAGATAGTCGCTGTAATCGAGATTAGCTACGAGAACTTGCAGCGGTCCTTCGGCATCGCCCGTCGGCTCGGGAATTGTTTTCACGATCGCGTCAAACAGCGGCCGCAGGTTCTCGCCGGGCTTGTTCACATCGGTCGTAGCCGTGCCGGTCTTCGCATTGGTATAGAGCACGGGAAAGTCGAGCTGATCTTCGGCTGCGTCCAGATCGATGAACAGGTCGTAAATCTCGTTCAGCACCTCCTGCGGACGCGCGTCAGGCCGATCGATTTTGTTGATCACCACGATCGGCGGCAGCTTGGCTTCCAGCGCCTTGCTCAGCACGTAGCGCGTCTGCGGCAGCGGGCCTTCGCTGGCGTCCACCAGCAGCATCACGCCGTCCACCATCTTCAGCGCGCGCTCCACCTCGCCGCCAAAATCGCTGTGGCCGGGCGTGTCGACAATGTTGATCTTGACCTCTGATTGCGGCGAAGGGTGATAGAAGATGGCGGTGTTCTTGGCGAGGATGGTGATGCCGCGCTCGCGCTCCAGCTCGTTGGAATCCATCACCCGCTCGACGTGGCTCTCGTTGGCGCGGAAGATGCCGCTCTGGTTCAGCATGGCGTCCACCAGCGTGGTCTTGCCGTGGTCCACGTGCGCGATGATGGCGATGTTGCGAAGACTCGTGCTCAAAACTGTCCTTTCCTGCTTTGCGGAAAACACCAAGGGAAAACCGCGTTCGATCAGCGAAACGGAGGGAGTTGGACCGGTACAACCAGTTTACAATACGGACGCACTTGCAGGATCTTCGGGAGTGTCCTGAACTTGCGTTGATGGTAGGAAGGGGAACTCCTCCCCTTCCTACTCAATGCTCTGGACGAAGTCGCGAATGTTCGGCTTTTGTCGATCAAGCTGCGACTGGTTCACCATGATATTTTTTCCCATTAGGCGCTTCGTGCCAGCGCCGAGATTCGACATCGGAATTCCCAATGCGCCGGATACGACAGACGCGCTGTTGGCGTCGCTGATCTCCACCTGGAACATCCGCCGAAATTCCGCCCGATTCCGAGGCGCAGGTTGCCCGGCTGGGTGCACTGCGAAGAGATTGGGATTGGACTGCCAAACAGCCAATATCTCCTTACCGATCTCATCCACCACGGTCTTGAATGCGTTGGCCGCCGCCAGATTCATCTGTGTTAGCCGATTGCCCACATAGTGGTAGATGAGTGGCGATGACATTCTGAACCTCTCGGTGTTCAGGTGGAACTCAGACTGCTCAGTGCCCGACACGCGCGTCACGCCGTATAACAACGCCAGCACGGCGCGCACTGCTCGTTTTGACGACCCATCGGCAGAGAATGGAATAATGAGGCGGTCGGAGGCTGACATCGCAAGTTCCGTATAAATCGAGAAGCTAGGGTTGCAGTCGATGAAAACGGTTGAGTTTTTTACGTTCCACGATTCGCGGATGTCGTCAATCAGATCGCTAATCCAGCTATGGACAATGCGCCAGGCGTCAGAGGGGCCGGGATTGGTAGCGTTCGACACGCGCGATGCCTGAACCTCTAGCGCTTCGTCCCCGACCACGAGGAAAAGATTCTTGGGAACTTGATTGTTATAGCCGTTGACGTTTGCAGCAAACTTACCACCCACCTTTGGGTTCATGTAGGGGCTGCGGATGCGCTCATCGACGTAACCGGCAATTGTCCGGCGTCTGCTCTTGCTGGCAATTGTGACTAGATTCTCCTCGCCTTTAACAATCCCGCCCAGCAACATGCTTGAGGCGTTTGCCTGCGGGCACAAGTCAATGACGAGGACTTTTTGATTCGGGTGGGTTCTGGCGTATTCAGAAGCAATCTGAAATGTCAGATAGCTCTTTCCGACGCCGCCTTTGTTGTTCCATATCGCGTATACGGCCATGAGTCCCTCGCGTTCTCAGCCCGTCAGGGCTGTGAAGATGATCTCCATAGTGCCTGAGAGAATCAGTTTACTGGTAAAGTTTCTTGCAGATAACGAGATTTGTTACTGCCGGGTGCCGGGTGCCGGGTGCCCCACCCTTGTCGCCATCCTTGGGCGACGGGGTGGGAGACGAATCCTTACGGGGCAGACGATCTCCCGATCTAATAAAATCAACTCAGCCGTTCATCACTCTCAGGGTCAACTTCATGCGCTTGCTCTCAGCGATCGCGCTTGCGATCCCGCTGCTCCTTCTGCCGGTCCACGGCCGCGCCCAGACCAACAACGCGCAAGCCTCCTCATCGGCCGCCTCATCCGCGGCTGACGATCCTGTCTTCGCGTCCTTCCAGCCGGTCACCAAAGGCATCAAGCCGCCGAAGGCAACATCCTCTCCCGATCCCAAATTTCCCGACCTGCCCGCTGACGCGGAACCGCGCGGCACAGTTGTCATGATGATTGGTGTAAACACGAAGGGCCGCGTGGAACCGGTTCGCGTCCTGCGGAGCGACGAGCAAGCCTTCGAGACGACCGCTGTCGCCACCGTGAAGAAATGGAGGTTCAAGCCGGCGGAGAAAGACGGTCACCCGGTCGCCGTTCAGATCACAGTGGAGATGAAGTTCCAGCGGTAGTACTCGGGTAGAGCGGACCTTTAGGTTCGCGTCAAGCCGCGCCCCTGAGATCTAGGCTTTCCGTCGACTGCGTTGCAGCGGACGGAAAGCCTCACGGAAAGAACTCCCCTGGACGCGGCGCTGAAGCGCCGCTCTAATGAGTTCAGCCCTACCACGTGCTGTACGCGGTGCCTTCGCTGGAGTTTTGGTCGCTGCCGCTATGCACGTCGATGATGCCGGGTTCGGTCTGGTCGGGCGACATGATGCTATCGTCGCTCACCGGTACCCAGGATTCGCGCGAGTTGGTGAAGGGGTCTTTGGGTAGCTGCTTCAGATATCCGGCTTGTACCAGGTCGTCCAATGATGTTGGCGCTTTTTGTTTGTCCAGAGTGTACTGATCGATGAGGGACCGCATGGTGTACAAATCGTCGCGCAGCGCAGTCTCTTTCGCGTG
This sequence comes from uncultured Acidobacteriaceae bacterium, assembly GCA_963789245.1. Taxonomy (GTDB): domain Bacteria; phylum Acidobacteriota; class Terriglobia; order Terriglobales; family Acidobacteriaceae; genus Bog-257. The sequence goes on from CAWBKE010000010.1 coordinate 24,004, forward strand.
GAGAATGGACGACGAGTAATTAGGGATGGCGAGCGACAGCAGGATGACGATGATGCTGATGACCACCATCAACTCAATTAAGGTAAATCCGCGCTGTCGTAGCCGTTTTCGCATGGCAATCATCTACCAGGTCTTGTACTTCGTGCCATCCAACCCCGTGCCTTCGGACTTGGTGTAGACATCGAAGACGTTTTGTCCGCCCCAGGAATCGGAGTCAGGATCGTCCTGCATCGAGCGCAGGCCCCACTCGTCCTTCCCGGTCATGGGATCAACCGGGATACTCCGGAGAAAGCGCATTTTCTTCCCATTGGTATCCACGCCCTTCACCAGGGTGTCCAGGTCGGGCGGATATCCCTGGCTGTCAACCTTTACCTGGAAGGCGCCGCGGTCGGCGGCGTCCTTGTAACGATCGATGGCGTCGCGCATCTGCCAGAGGTCGCGGCGCAGTTCGCGCTCCTTGTTGCGTTGGATGACGATGTGGACCACGGGCGTGGCCGCGGCTGTCAGGATCATCAGGATGGTCATGGCGACCAGCAGCTCCACCATGGTGAAGCCGCGGCAACCAACCTTCCGCAGGCGCGACAAGCGAGGCTCGCCCGGGACCGAACGGCCGGGCCCCTGAATCATCGGCGCGCGATTGGAATGTCTGAGCACGGCTCTAATTTTAATCCTTCTGGAGATTCCCGGCTGCATAAGAGTTGGTGGGTAGGCCGGCTGCAAATGGTTCGGAAAGCGGGTGGAAGGACACGGTTCGCATCCTGCCGAAAAGGCAAAAGCAGATCCCTAGTCGGCCCAAAGTGTCTGCGTGAGAACCGTGCCGCCGCTCCGCGGCTCAGCTCAATTTCCCGCTCCACCCGGCGCTCGCGCGCCGGGCTAACTTCATGCCGCCGCTGCGCGGCTTGATTAGCGCCGATCTCAGCAGTCTTCTTCCACCCAAAACTTTCAAATCGAGTACTCACAGACACTGCTTTAGACGGCTGTCCTAGTGAACGGTCACAATCGCCTGCGAGCCGGTCGCGGGGGTGGTTTGCATCGCGGCATTCTTTAACGCAGCGCGATTGATGCTCAGCGTCGATTGTCCCGGGGTTCTAGCCTGGAAGGTCAGCGTGAACACCGATCCGTCACCGGAAATCCCGTTCGCCCCCGGCGGCCGCGAGGCCGTGACTTGCAAGATTCCGGCCATGCTGTCATCCCGGTTCACCAGCGCCACCGTTTGCCCGTCCTGCGACAGCAAGGTCCCGTTGGAGACGTTCAGCAGTTGCAGGACGCGCGGGTTGTACATGATCTGCAACGGCACGGAGAAGACATTCTGTCCTCCGGTCAGGTTCACGTTCACGGTGAAGGTGGAACCTACGGGCTGGTCGAGAGTTGGTGGATCGAAGCTGACGATCGCGCTTCCCATGGGTGCCGAAGCCGCAGCCGGCTGTCCCGGCGCCGAAGGCGGTGCAAGAGCTCCTTGAGGCTGGGCCGCTAGCGATCCCGGATGACCTGGGTTATTCATCGCTCCCGGCGGATTGCCCGGCTGGCCCTGCGGCTGGCCATTGTTCGGCGGCGGACTGTTGTCGCGCCGCAGCGAGATGACGTTGGCTGTCCCCACGTCGATGGCCTTCATGTTGCTCGGGTTGATGTCTTGAGCGCGTACGATATGCGGTATCAGGATGAAGACAATCTCATTGTCGTTGACCTCTTTTGTTTCCTCAGCGAAGAGGTACTTGAAAAGCGGAATGGAAGCCAATCCGGGGATGCCCGATAGGGAATAGGTCTTGGTTTGTTCCAGAATCCCACCCAGAATATTGACTTCGCCTTCCTTCATGCGGATCTCGTTTTCGATCTTGCGTTGTCCGATGACCGGCTGTTGGATGCCGCCAATGTTCTGGTACGAGTCGACCGCCGAAATGTCCATTGCGAGCTTCAGGGTCACTTCGTCCGTGCCATGCACATGGGGCGTGATGTCAATATTGACGCCGACGTCGATGTAGTTGAACTGGGTGTTGACCAGCGGGTTGATGCCGACGCCGCCAATACCCGGCTGGAACGATCCCGTAGCCACCGGCACGCGCTCGCCAATCTTCAACGAAGCCTTCTGCCCGTCCGAAGCGCGAATCTCCGGCTGCTGGATCAGCTTGCTGCTGGTGTCGGTCATCAGGAAGTTGGCCGTCGCCTGCGGAATCGTGACCGAGAAGTTGGTGGCATTGAGAGTGCCTAGGGTGTTCAGAGTGATCTGTCCAGTGCCGCTGGAAGTTGAAGCCGTGCCGGTATTTCCCGCGGGCCCGGTCACGGAGGTGGTCGAGGTCGTTGGGGTGGACTGCTGAAGGGCAACCGAAACGCTGGTCGGCGGATTGATGCCCAGGTTTCGCATCTTGTCGCGCGTCACCTGCATGATGGCCACTTCCACCACTACTTCAGGCTTGGACTTGTCCAGATCTTCGATCAGCTTCCCGGCCATGACAATCTGGTCAGGCGTGCCTCGCACCACGATCGCCTGCTGCGAGGGGAACTGCTGCAGCCGTTGCGTGTCCAGCAGCGTGCGCAGGATGTTGACCATGTCCTGCAACTCATTCGGCTGGGAAAGATTGCTCAAATAAAATGTGCGGATAACGCTCTGATCCAACTCTTTGCGCTTGGCCGCCGTATCGGCAGCCACAAATATCGTGTTGGGAGTGACCGGACGCCAGAACGTCTTCGACTCCAGCGCCGTGATCACCAGCGCTTCCTGCAGCGTGACTCCGTTCAGGTCAACGTGAATCTTGCGCGAGGTGTAATCGGGATCGAAAAGAACGTTGATTCCGGCCAGCTTGCCAATGCTTTCGTAGACCGTCTTCGAGTCCTGAGTCAGGTTCAAGGTGATCGGCGTCTGCGAGATGGGCGCCAGTTCCACCGGGCCAGTTGCCTGTTCCAGACGCTTGTCCAGTTCCGATTCCGTGCTCGGCGCCGCAGCCGTCGGATTCGCGTTCTTCTGTAAGAGCTCGCGTACTTTATTAGATTCCTGCTGCGCGATGAAGCTGGAGGGATCGATGGCCAGCGCCTGCTCGAAGTCGGTCAGCGCTTCCTGCAATTTGCCGCCGCTCATAAGGATTTGGCCTTTATGAACGTACGCCGCCGCGGCCAGGAAACGCACATATTCGTACGACGAACGGTACGTCAGGTCGCTAGGTTTTAGCTGGTAAGCCTGATGATAATAATTGTAGGCCGAAATATAGTCCTGGCGAACTTCCGCCTGCTTGCCCTTTTCATAAAGGGCCTTGGCTTGCTTATCTGTGGAGGCGAGTGCCGCTGCCACCAACACCAGCAGCAGCGCCAGGACGCCGGTAAAGCGCTTCATTGCGTTCCTTGAGACCCCGGGAATGCGAACCAGACCTTTCCCTCCGAATGGCCGGAGATCTTGGCTCCGGATGTAAGACTTGGACCCACATCAAACGTGAGCATGGACCTGTCCCATCGCACCTTGTCCCGGCGCAACTGGAACAAACTGAGAGCTAACCGCGCGATTATAACATTCCATACTGCGGGAAATCAGCCGCAGTGATACCCAAGCGGAACCAACTTCGCCACTCGATATGAATGTGACCTAAGCGGAGTACAATGCCAGCAGCAGAGTGAGCTTTGAAGGGAAGGCAAGCTGGGAACTCAGCCTGGACGGCCACGAAGCGTTGGCAGGCCGGTCCCGTGTCGGGAGTGAAGATGGGTTCTGCGGGAACAGGGAATTCTTTCGTTGGCGACCGTGGTGAATTCTCCTCCGGTGCGAGTGAACATCGACTGAAGCGAGCTCGCCAGCCGGTGCTGACTGTAGCCGTGGGGCTCTTGCTGTCTGCAATCCTGACAGCCTGCGGTGGAGGCTTCTTCCTACATCCTTCACTTAGCACGATGTGGGTCAATCCGGCTTCGGCCACGATCGCGAGCAGCAAAACGGTCCAGCTAAGCGCGCATGGCCTCTACTCTGACGGCGCCCAGACAACGATCAACGAAGGTTCGGTAACCTGGACAAGCTCGGACCCCACAATAGCGACCGTCAGTTCGCCCGGCGGCTTGGTGACGGGGGTTTCGGTTGGCAGCGCGACCATCACCGCTACGACTACCGCAACCGTCCAGGGCACGGGGTGCCAGGTACAGGTTTCCATTACCAATGGAAGTCCGCTTCTATCGAAGGTTTGCTATGGCAACACCACCGAGACGCTTACCGCGACGATCAACGTCAACGTGGCGGCAAGTACTGTGGACCGCGCGGTCATCACCACTACCCAGGCCAGCACGGTGTCGCAATCCACGGCGACAATCTCGGGAGCACCGGGTGCTCTGCAGTTTTATGCCTACGCCAATGGGGATGCCTCCAACGACGTGACCCAAGCGGTAACCTGGACTTCGTCCAACCCGAATGTGGCGACCATCAGCAGTGGGCTGCCCAGTGGCAACGGCGTGGTGACCAGTGCGGCTGCGGGAAACACCAACATCACCGCCAGCACTACCAACAGCGCGACGGGTCAGTTGGTGAACAGCCAAACCATCGTCCTGACCGTACAATAAGGCGCCGAGGCGCAGCTTGAGCCTGTCTCGTAAATCGCTTCGTGTGTCAGGGCACGACTTCACTGGCCGCTGAAAAAGTCAAAAGCAGATCCCTCGTCGGCCTAAAGAGACTGTGTCGCGACCGGAAAACAAATTTTCTGGTGGAACAAACGGCCCGAACAACCGATCAGACTAGCCGCGCAGCGGCGAGATGGGGTTAGGCGTGGGCGTCAGCCCACGCTCAAAGTGGGACAAAACGTGAGCCGCAGAGCGGCGACACCGGGTTGCGACACAGTCTCTGAAGGCCTCCTCGGGATGAACAAAAATAAAGGGCTTATCGGCACGACCGAGGTCGTGCCCTGACACGAAGCCTTCGATGACCGACTTTTTCAGCGGCCTGTGAAGCCGTGCCTGACACAAACCAAAGCGATTTATGAGATGGGCTCTTGCATCCAGCCCCGTGATGCTTATCGCGACACGGCTGTGAACAGGTCAGACTTCATCAGCGCCTGGAAGCGCTGATCGTCGGTCTTGAAGTGCATCTTCACCAGGTCGTCGGAGCTGGCGACGGTGGTGTTCTCTAGCGCCAGCTTCTCGCCGGACGAGCCGCTCATCCTGCGGTAGAGGAGGCCGGCCTGCATCAGCCCCGAGAGGCTCGCGGCGGTCACGTTGTCGGAGGTCTTCACCATCACGTCAAAAGTTACGCCGTTGGTGAAGTTCATTATGTAGTCGGAAGCCAGCAGGCGCTTCTTCACGGCGTCGAAGTTGGTAATCGAGCCGGCCTGGCCCAGCGCGGAGTGGACCATATTCTGAGTGCCGGCCTGGTCGAGCACACTCCACACCGGCTCGGTATCGATGCTGGTGATCAGATCGTCAATGGCGTTGTTCGCAGCCAGCGATGCCGCCCCGTTATCGCGCACGTCGATGGCGCCCTTGATGGCCGCGTTCTCACCAAACAGGATGGTGATGGGATCAAGAAACACCATCTGAAAGCCCGATCCCAGGGGATAGATGTCCGACAACAGATATTTCTCCGGCTTGATCTTCCTGGCTTTGGCCTTAGCCAGGAACTCCTTCTGCTGGAACGGACCTTGGGCGATGCCGATGCCATAGATCATCTTCTTCTGCCCGCGATAGCTCACGAAGGTGATCTGCTCCGCGTCGCGATCGGGATCGATGCCAACGCTGCGCAGCGCCGCCTCGAACTGCTTGACCTTGTCCGGGATGACCTGGTCTTTGAGGGCGCGTGCGGTGGGCGAATCGCGCAGCTCACGGTAGTCCACCGAGATGATCTGCTGCACTGCCTGCGGGATCACGGTGCGTGCGTTGTTGCTGAGGGGCGCGGCTGCCGCCGGAAGGCAGAGCGCGGCACTCAACCAAACGCCGATGGCAAGCTGCTTTATGGAGCTCTTGTGACCCGACTTGTGCGCCAGAGATGGGCTGGTCATAGCTGCTGTTGCCTTAGACGGACGAGGCAGGACAACATCATCCCGCGGTCCGCTCTTCGCCATTCGCTTGTCGGCAACCTGGTTTGAGGAAGCTTTGCCGAAACTCGGAACGTTGGCATTCGTCGTCCTCTGGTCATGGGTCAGTTTTAAATCTGCTCGCGAACCGGCTGGGTGGAGCACGCCTTGAGGCGTGCGTTAGGCGCCAACGCCTGAGGAAATCGGCTTCGGCCGCTGAGGTAAACTCTGCGAACGGTTACCGCAGCGGCTAAAGCCGGTTCTTATATTCGGATTCTCAACTGCACCGCTAAAGCGATGCTCCACCCAACATCGGTTGAACAAAATTTCAAACTGACCATTACCGCTTCTTTGAATACCGCTTCTTTGAAATGAAAGAAACTTTTATCTTCATTTGGTAGAATACCAACTTGACAGTCCAAATTGACAGTCGTCCAGGATGCCGGCAGAAGTAGTCGTTGGCTGACAGCTTCGGCGGTTCTTGGTTGCGCCGCGCACTTGGAGTGCGAGCGCAAGCTGGGAATTCGGCCTCCAGTGCCACGATGCACTTGGCAGGGTTCCCGCGTCGGGAGAGAAATGGGTTCTGCGGGAACAGGGAGTTCTTTCGTTGACGACCGTGGTGAGTTTCCCTCCGGTGCGGGCGCACCTCGACCGAAGCGAGTTCGCCCGCAGTTGGTGCTGACCATCGCCGTAGCCCTGTTCGCGTCCGTGTTCCTGTCATCCTGCAGTGGCTTCTTCATTAGTCCTACGATCAGTTCGATCTATATCACGCCCTCCGCAGCCACCGTCGGGGTCGGCCAGAGCACCACGCTAGTTGCATATGCCACATACTCCGACGGCAGTCAGAATCAGATCAGCGGAACTTCGGTAGGCTGGACAAGCTCGGACACCACCACCGCGACCGTCACTTCGCCCGGCGGTTCGGTGACCGGGGTTGCCATTGGCTCGGCAACTATCACCGCCAGCGCCCAGGGTGTGACCGGGACGGCCACGGTCACTGTGACGCTAGCCAACATTACCAGCCTGGTCATCAACACTACCCCGGGAAGCACCACGAACCAAACCACGGCGACCATCTCCGGAGCGCCAAACACCTTGCAGTTTTATGCCTACGCCAATGGAAGTGGCACCAACGACGTGACCAACGCCGTGAGCTGGACTTCGTCGGATACGAGCGTGGCGACGATCAGCACCGGCCTGTCCACTGGCAGCGGCCTGGCGACCAGCGTGGGCCCGGGCACCACCAATATCATCGCCAGCACCACCAACAGCACTACGGGTCAGGTGGTGAACAGCCAAACCATTGTCCTGACCGTACAATAAGGCGCGGAGCTGCGTGCGCCACGCTGGCCCGGGCGCCTGCCGGCGACTTTGAACCACTGTCGTTGATCACTAGCCACGGAACGGCGACACATACCTTCGGCCGAATTTCTCATCCAGCCTCGAAAAGCCTAAACTTGTTGCACGCATCATGGCCCGACCACCGCAAAATCCTCCGCCGAAGAAGCCAGCCGGGCGCCGCGACCCTATCGCCAGCGGCGAGCGCGACGCTTCGGTCAATCGCTCAGCCTCGCACAACTACTTTCTGCTGGAAAAATTCGAGGCCGGCGTCGCGTTGCGGGGTACGGAAGTGAAGTCGGTCCGCGGCGGCCGGGCGAACCTCAAAGACGCCTACGGCCTGGTCAAGGACGGCGAGCTCTGGCTGATCAATGCGCACATCGGCCCCTACGAGCATGGCAACATCTTCAACCACGAGCCTCTGCGAACCAGGAAGCTGCTGGTCCATCGCAATGAGTTGAACAAACTGATCGGCAAGACCCAGCAGAAAGGCCTGACGCTGATCCCCACGCGGCTGTATTTTCGCAATGGACGGGTGAAGGTGGAGCTGGCCGTCGCCAAGGGCAAACAGAATTGGGACAAGCGCGAAACCGAACGCCGCAAAACCGCGGACAAGGAAGCCAGAGAGGCCATGGCGAGGAGTAGGAAGAGCTGAGAATCAGCCCAGAGGGCGAACGTAGTCGGCCCAGGCGGAAGGGCTGGGTCCGGCAGCCCCAATCGAGGTGCTCTAATCGCTTACAATGTGCAGGAATCCGATTTCAGGTGAACGATGGATGAAGAGAAGGTCTCGAGACTGGCAGCGCTCGTGCCTGAGGTTTACTACGATCTGATCGCTCGAATTCCAGCGGGGACGTTTCTCGTTGCGGCCTTGTTGGTGCTTTATCGTCCCAGCCTCCGCACAATATTTATTTCGGGGAACGTTAGAACGGGCCCGGCGCTAATACTGTTGTTGTTTCTCGTTGTTGCGGGCTATTCGGTTGGTCTGTTACTCAGCTGCATTGGTGAACTTGTGATCAGGGTGTACTGGGATCGGGTGTGGCGTATGGTGACGGATAGATACTTAGACCTCGTTCCCAAGGCGGTTGCCAAGCTGGGCATGAGATATGAAGCGGTCTCGTGGGAAGAGATTCGCGCATTACCAACAAGAGGAGAGCGAAGACGCGCCTCCCAAGAAGCACATCAGCAATATCGGCGAATGTACCGACAGTTACACGACTTCTTGAAAGACGCTGATCCTCAAGCCAAAGTCGTACTTCCCAAGATGCAGGCCGAGGCCGCCCTGACGTCTAATTTAGTGGCCGGATTGCTGTTCCTCGTTCCAGCGCTAGCGTTTCATCTGCAAACTTGGAGAAGTCCCGCGCTGATCTGGGATCTGATCGCGCTGTTGCTATCAATATTGTCCTCCGCATTCAGAAGCTTCCGCCTATTTGACCGGCATTTTTCATATTTGGCTCTCGTATTAAATCGCCCGGAAAAGCAGCAGCAGTCCATACTGATCGGTTAGGGTGGGATCCGCCTTCACCCGGCGCTTCTGCCCTATTTGTGTCTTGGGGTAACGACGCTGTTCTTGGTCGTCACTAGCCATTCGTCCGCAGTGAAAACTCCATTTCCAGCCGTGCGTGGCCGTTTTTCCGCCCGTAAGTCCTTGGCGCTCAAGTTTTTACGTATAAGTCCTTGCCGCTCAATATTTTGCGGATTATTTTGTGTGGAATCAATAATTTACGGACGAGGAAGGGGAGGGGGTGGGTCGTTAATCGCGAATCGTGGTTGGCGGATCTAGAACCTCACCACTCAGCACAATGCGGGACCCAGGTACGCATCTCTGCAAGCGCGTGTGGCAGGCTCGTGGGCAATGAATGACAAATTGATAGATAATCGAGAGCTTGCGACAGAAAACAGAATCCTAACCATGAACAACTACTCTTACTACCGCACCACCCTCGCAGATCGAAACCGAATGCCTCGTCGTCGCCGTGCTCGACGCGGCCGAGGCAACCAACAACGGCGACAAATCCGACAAACACGATCCCAAACTCCAGACCGACGACAAAGCCGTTCTCGCCGCTGCCGCCGACCTCATCGCCTCCGGCGAAGTCACCGGCAAAGCGATGGAGACCACGCTCCTCCACAAGCCGCAGAGGTCTGAAGGCCAAGCGCCTGCTGCTGCTCGGCGGCGGCAAGGCCAAGAAGTTTTCGTTATACTGAGCTGCGCAATCTGGCCGGCGCAGCCGTCCGCAACGTCAAAGCCAAAGACCTGACGAGCTTCGCGCTGGTGATGCCGGCAAAGATGGACGATGCCGCCAAGGTCATCGTGGAAGGCGCGCTGGTCGGCAACTTCGATGCCGACTACTACCGCAGCGATCGCACCAAACAGAAGATCGAGGAGCTGACCATCGTCGCTCCCAAAGGCGCGAACCAGCAATCGCTGAAGAAGGGCATCGAGCAGGGCCGCATCATCGGCGAGTCGCAGAACTTTACCCGCGACCTGGTTAACGAGCCCGGCAATCGCATGACGCCGACTATCCTGGCCGACCGCGCCAAAGCCATGTGCGAGGACGTCGGCCTGGCCTGCGAGATCTACGGTCCCGACAAAATCAAAGAGCTGAAGATGGGCGCGTTCTGGAGCGTCGCGCAAGGCTCCGACGAAGAGCCGCGGCTGATCGTGATGCGCTACGAGCCGGAGCGCGCGCCCAAGAAGCGCGTGCTGGGACTGGTGGGCAAGGGAATCACCTTCGACAGCGGCGGCATCTCCCTGAAGCCCGGCGAGGGCATGGAGAAGATGAAGTACGACATGGCCGGCGGCGCGGCGATGATTGGCGCCATGCGCGCCATCGCGCAGCTTAAGCCCAACGTGCGCGTGATCGGCATCGTTTGCGCCAGCGAGAACATGCCTTCGGGCAAGGCGCAGAAGCCCGGCGACGTGCAGATTGCCATGTCGGGCAAATCGATCGAGATCATCAACACCGATGCTGAAGGCCGCTTGGTGCTGGCTGATGGGCTGCACTATGCGCGCGAGCTGGGCGCAACGCATTTGATCGACGCGGCAACCCTGACCGGCGCATGCGTCGTCGCGCTCGGCATGGTCAACGCCGGCGTCTTTGCCAACGACGACGACTTCTACAACCGCTTCAACCAATCGCTGGCGAAGTCTGGCGAAAAGATGTGGCGGCTGCCGGCCGACGACGACTATCGCGAGCTGATCAAGTCCGACATCGCCGATATCAGGAACACCGGCGGTGGACGCTGGGCTGGTGCGACCGCGGCAGCAATGTTCCTGAAGGAATTTGTCGGCGACACGCCGTGGATTCATCTCGACATTGCGGGCGTGGCCTGGATGGAAGACAACAAGCCGTGGATTGCCAAGGGGCCGTCCGGTGTGCCGGTACGCTCGCTCGTGGAGTTCACGCAGGACTTCGCCAAGGGCGGTGGATCGTAATAATTCTTGCTCGGGATACAGCTTAATTATGGACAGACCCGATCCAGAGCACGAGCGGAAGAGACTTGCCGACCTGTACGCAGGGATGTCGCATGGCGAGTTGGACTCCATCGCGGAAGATGCAAAGGACCTGACCGATCAGGCGAGGCAGGTTCTACAGACCGAACGCGATCGGCGCGAGTTGGCTCCGCATGTGGATCAGAGTGGGGGCGACGCTGAAGATGCAATTGCGTGGGAAGATCTGGTTGTCGTCAAACAATTTCGCGATCTTCCGGAGGCATTGCTAGCCAAGGGATCGCTCGAATCGGCTGGGATCGAGGCGGTCCTGGGCGATGACAACATGGTTCGAATGGACTGGTTTTTTTCGAATCTCGTTGGTGGAATCAAGCTGTGCGTCAGGCCGGAAGATGCGGACGCCGCATTTGACTTGCTCGGGCAGCCGATGCTCCAGGACCTCGAGATCGATGGAGTCGGAACCTATCAACAGCCGAGCTGTCCTCAATGCCAATCGCTTGACGTTTCCTACGAAACTTTGAACAAACCGCTTGCGTATACGTCTGCGTGGATCGGTGTTCCCATTCCCATACCGCGCAAGAGGTGGAAGTGTCACTCCTGCGGGTCGAAATGGCAGGAATCTGCAACCGAGTAGCATCGCCCCGGAAGCGATATGAGCGCGGGCTCATGCTGCGGACGTTGTGGATTTCGACGATCCTAGTGTCGATGTCCGCTCCCGCGTTGGCCGCGCAGCAGGCCCCGATTAAACGTCTGGATGGCAGCACGATCTCGGCCGTCGAGATCGACGCCACGGTCACCAGACTGATGAACGCGGCCGAAGTTCCCGGCGTCGGCATCGCGATCTTCAACGATGGCAAAATTGCCTACCTGAAAACCTTCGGCCTTCGCGACAAAGAAAAGAAGCTGCCGCTCACGCCCGACTCGGTAATGACGGCTGCTTCGCTGACCAAGGCCGCGTTTGCGACGATGGTGATGGAGTTGGTCGAGCAAGGCGTGCTCGACCTGGACAAACCTGTGTATCAGTACCTGCCCAAGCCGCTGCCGGAATACTCCTTCTATCGCGACCTGGCCGGTGATCCTCGCTACAAGCAGATCACCTTGCGCATGTGCCTGGACCACACCACGGGCTTCCCCAACCTGCGGGCCTTTACCGATGATCACAAGCTCGACATCAACTTCACTCCGGGATCGAGATTCGCTTATTCCGGCGAAGGCATTCTGCTGGCGCAATTCGTAGTCGAGACGGTCACAGGGAAGCCGGTCAACGAGCTGATGCGCGAGCGTCTGTTCTTGCCGGACAACATGACGCGCACCAGCATGGTGTGGGAGGAGCGATTCGATAGTGACTTCGCCAACGGCTATGACGAATATGGCCGCTCCCTTGGCCCCGAGCGTCGTAAGACCGCCGACGCCGCCGGCTCCATGCAAACCACTTTGCACGATTACGCCAACTTTCTTCAGGCAATCTTGCAGGGCCGTAATCCTGACAAGAAAACTCGCGAACAGATGCTCACCCCGCAGATCGAGATCTTCGAGAAGCACGAGTTCCCATCGCTTGATACCGAGACCACGACGGAGAACAAAGCCATCCGCCTGAGCTACGGCCTTGGCTGGGGACTGTATTGGACGCCTTACGGCAAAGCGTTCTTCAAGGAAGGCCACGACGAGGGCTGGCGTCACTACGCGGTCTGCTTCGACAAGTCCGGCACCGGAATCCTGATCATGACCAACAGCTCCAATGGCGAAGGAATTTACAAACCACTGCTGGAGACATTGCTGCACAATACCTACACGCCGATCGAGTGGGAAGGATTCACACCGTACGATCAGCTACCGCCGCGTCCGCCGCTGAAGCAGCATAAGGAAATCGCGCTCGATCCGAAGCTGCTGGACAAATACGTTGGTCGTTACCGCTTCTCGCCTGAGGTTGTTCTCGCCATCACGCGCGAGGGCGACAAGCTGTTCGTTCAGGAAAACGACGAGCCGAAGCAGGAGCTCGGCGCCGATGGCGAGCGCCGGTTTTTCTCTCGGATGGCTGATGATGAATACAGCTTTGAGCTGGACAGCTCCGGCCGCGTGACCACGATGGTCCTGCACACTGACGGCAAGGACCTGCCGATGCCGCGGATCGAGGACACGGCTGCTCCGGCTCATGTAAAATGACTTTGCTACCAAAGGCGAGTAGAGAACGGCGCAGCTTCATTCGTAATAGTCGCCCGCCTCATTTCCCGTTGCAGTCGAAGCCGCTCTTTCGGGAGCGTGGGCCGCAGACATGTGCAGCGCGCAGCCGCGCCCGTCCGCTTCGATCTCACGAAACTCCGGCCCAAGTAGACATTGGTACCGCAGCAGCCTGCGGAAGAACGTGTAGTGTTCAGGAGAAGAGAATGGCCAAGATCGCAAAAACTGCAGACCGCAAGAAGGTGATGGATACCAGCAAGAGCACGGATTGCCCCAAGTGCGGCAAGCCTACCCGCGTCGTGAAACGCGTGAAGGACCGCGAGCGTAACATTCCCGGCGGAATGTATATCTCGTGCTCGGCGTGCGAGTTCTACGAGAAGCTGTAGAAGTCCCGCCATTCCCGCAATGAGGTCCGACCTGTTTTGAAGGGGCACGCCTTCAGGAGTGCCGCTGGAGCCAAGATCAAGAATCCGGCTTTAGCCGCTGCGGAGCAGACCCTCAGGGCTTAAAGAGACTGTGTCACGACCGGAAATCATATTCCGCGGTGGAACAAACACTAAGAAATCCGGCTCATTCAGCCGCGAAGCGGCGGCATTTGTGTTAGGCGTGGGCGTAAGCCCGCGCTCCAAGTGGGACAACAAGTGAGCCGCGGAGCGGCGACACCAGGTCGTGACACAGTCTCTAAAGGCCAACCCGTTTACGCGACTAACGACATGGCTTGAAGCCGTGCCCTTTCAAGGCGGGCCCGCCTTACCGTGCGGGGAGCAATTCGGCATCCTTCAATGTTCTCAATTCACCGCTGATTTGCGCGGCGAGCTGCTTCCTCCAGTCGTCGTCCCACACGCTCCGCTTCCTCATGTAATGCTCCATGTGTTCCAGCGGATCGCGAGCAGAATCCGTCGTGCAGTGGATGAGCGTTGGCCCAGCGCCGTTGCGCGCGCGATGGATCGATTCCTGCGCCACGCGCCAGACTGCGACCACATCCCGTCCATCGACGATGATGCCGGGAAAGCCGTAGTCGCGAGCCATAAAGCTGAACTGCTCCAGGTAAGCAGGCTGACCAGCGGCAAGCTGCTCATCTGAAGCGCCGCTCTTCACCACATACAGAATGGGCAGCTTGTGGACTCCGGCAAACTTCAGCGCTTCATGCCACGGATCGAGCGACAGGAACTCTTTCTCGCAGAATGCAACCACAACATTTTGCTTCTGCTGCAGCTTGTGGGTGAGCGCGATGCCGGTTCCCAGGTTGAACGGATCTTCGGGAAGCGAAGGACGAGCAATCGAGCCGAGGAAGCCGTCACGCTCGCTCAGCAGCTTTTCGAAAGGCAATCCCCTCGCGATCAGCGCCGCCAAATTCCGAGGCGATGCGGCGACCGTGTCCTCGGCGCCGAGATCTGCTGTCGTTCCAGCGGTGACAGCCTCATGTCCCAAGGCGATCTCATATTCCGTTGAGCCGGAAAGCCGCGCGCGCTCCTGCACCAGGCGGCACCTCAGCAATGCGGCATAGAGCTTCCGCAGCGTCTCGCCGTTGGACGGAGACGAGCCTTTGCTGCTTATTGTTTGCGGCGCAGCTGCTGTCAGCGGCAGCTTCGTTGCACTGGTTTTGCGCGAAGATTTATCCGACTCACTTCTGACCCTGGTCGCCATTTTGCTCGTTTCCGGAAGATTGGTCATTGTATCGCAGGCGGAAATGCGTTTTGACATCGCGCCGGCTGGAAACAGCTTTTCATGGAAGGCACGGGCTGCAATCGCATGCAGAGTTCGTGAATAGCTCGTAAAAGTTTTCAACACAAATGTGCATAACGCTGTGGAAAAGACCGGCTATATTCCCCTTAAGTAGCATAAATTCACAATCTCTAACAGAATGCACCGAACCGAGTGCGGAAGAAAACCACTGTGATTGGATTTTCCCGCAGCCTCGCGATTTCGGCAGCGGACGCTGCGGCACGATGTCATCGTGCTAGTCTGTCGCCGTGAAGTTGCGCCTCGACAAACTGCTGGTGGAACGCGGCTTGGTCCCTTCGCGCGAGCGCGCGCATGCGCTGATCCTCGCAGGCAGAGTCCTGGTGAACGAGCAGAAGCTGGAAAAAGCCGGCGCCAGCGTGGAAGGCGACGTCGCCGTCCGCCTGCTCGGCGACGACATGCCCTTTGTCAGCCGTGGTGGACTGAAGCTGGCGCGTGCCCTCGAATACTGGGCCATTGATGTTGCGGGTCAAACCTGCCTGGACATCGGCGCGTCAACCGGCGGCTTCACCGATTGCCTTTTGCAGGCGGGTGCGGCGCAGGTGATCGCCGTCGATACTGGCTACGGCCAGATCGATGCCAGACTGCGTAGCGACCCTCGGGTTCGCCTACTGGAAAAGACCAACGCGCGGTATCTCACTCCGGAGCAAATCTGGGAAGATGGCAAGCCTGTTCGCATCAGCCTGGTGGCGATGGATGTGTCGTTTATCTCTGCTACCCTCGTTCTTCCGGCGGTTGTGAGCTGTGTTCGTTCGGCTGCTGCGGATTTCCAACTCGTCGTCCTGGTAAAGCCGCAGTTCGAAGCTGGCCGTGGACAGGTGGGCAAAGGCGGGATCGTTCGCGATCCTCAAGCTCAGCAGGCCGCTGCCGAGAAAGTTGCAGGCGCGGTGCGGCAGCTCGGAGGCGCTGGGATCGAAGTCATCGACTCGCCAATCCTGGGCACGGAAGGCAACCGCGAGTTTCTGCTGCATGCCGGATTCTCCTGAGCCTCGACGCCAGCCGTGAGAATCGCGTTACACTGGGCAGTCGCACGTCGGTTCACCACGGAGGACACGGAGAACACAGAGGAATTCTTTTCACCACAGAGACACAGAGTTTTTTTCAGGATTCGGATTTTGGATGGCCACAGTCCCCTGTTGATGAGGCACTGGCTGCACCAGTCGGCGCGTGTTGCAGAAGGATCGTCGGACTCTACGGAATGAAAATGGATTGGCTCTTCTCTGTGCCTCTGTGCCTCTGTGGTGAAATAAGAACTCCGTGACCTCCGTGTCGGAGCCTGCCCTGAGCGAAGCCGAAGGGTGGTGAACAATTACTCCCATGAAATCAGCCGCGATCATCTCCAAGCCGTCCAAACCTGAACTGGCGGCCATTCTGCCTGAGCTGCTTGCCTGGTTCGGCAAGCGCGGATACAAACTCTACCTCGACGAACAAACCGCGCAATATATCGACGGCGGAGAAGTGATTGTCCGCAAGAACATGGGCACCAAGCATCCGGATTTTGCGCTCGTCCTCGGAGGCGATGGGACGTTGCTCTCGGCGGCGCGCGCCGTGGCGCATGAAGGCGTGCCGATTATGGCGGTCAATCTGGGCTCGCTCGGATTCCTTACCGAGGTCCCCCTCGGCGAGATGTATGCCACTCTCGAAGCGATCGACGCCGGCACCTGTCCCATTGAGCAGCGTGCGGTCATTGACTGCACGTTATTTCGCGGCACGGAATCTATCGCCCACCATTTTGCGTTGAACGATGTGGTCGTGAACAAGAGCGCCATCGCCCGCTTGGTGGATTTCGATCTGCTCATCGACGGCGCCGTCGCCTTCAACTACAAGGCTGACGGTGTCATCATCGCCACGCCAACCGGTTCCACCGCGTACTCGCTCGCGGCGGGCGGCCCGGTGCTGATGCCCAGCGTCCAGTCCTTCGTAGTGACGCCGGTCTGCCCCCACTTGCTCACCCATCGTCCGCTAGTTGTGACCGACAAAGCGCAAATTGAGCTGCGCATCGAGACCGGCGCCGAGGAGGCGTTTCTCAGCATTGACGGACAAGTCGGAATGCCCGTCCAGCAAAGCGACCGCCTGCTGTGCCGCCGCGCACAACACTCCGTGAAGCTGCTGCGCGTCCGCCGCACATTTTTCGACGCCCTGCGTAACAAGTTGAAATGGGGTCAGCGGTAAGGACAGCGCAGGTGCATGAGGATTACTTGTGAAACGGCGATGTTACGCTACCTGCCCCTTCGCAGCCAGCCTGCAGTTCTCGGCGATGTTCGCCACAATCGCACCGCTTCCATCTGACGACTTCCATGAGGCGAAGCTAAATGAGCGAAAGTGCAGAGCAACTCTATAAGCGGGCCTTGTCTGAAATGAAGAGAGAGCAGTGGCGTCCCGCGATCAAGCTCTTGAAGCACGAGCTGGCCGTTATCCAGAAGAATTGGCGATTCTCTTGGAACCTCGGTTGGTGCTATTTCAACCTCGGCAAGTTCGATGATGCTCGAAAGCATATGGTCCGAGCCACACGGCTGGCCCCAGAAAACCCCACTTGCAAATGGGGTCTCGGGACCGTCTATCTCAAGAGAGAGCAGTTCAAGAAGGCGGAAGCAGTACTTACGGAATCGCTCAGAATAAAGGAATCGCACTTAACTCGTATCGCCCTGGCGTTGGCGTACCTCTCACAAGGGAAGGTCGCGGAGGCTGAGAACCTTCATCTCGAAGCGATCAGGCTCAAGCCCAAGGACAGTAAGAGATACGAGTCTTACGCTGCCTTTCTGTCAGATGTTGGACGCGACGCGGAAGCGCAGAGGATGAAAGAAAAAGCTAGGACGCTACTGCGCGTGAATTGACGACTATCGAAAACGGACAAACTCGAGACCCGATGCGCGGGTCAAGTTCGCTGGAGCTAGGCGTGTGACACAGCCGAAGATAAAGGCGCGGCTTGCGGCCGCGCCCCTGTTATTCGCTCTCGGACTTGATGCTCTCCTGCAGCCAATAGCGCGCTTCATATTCGCACTTCTTGGAGCAAAAGGTGTGTCCGTCACGAGCCCGGCTTGTGCTTTTTAGATATTGGGAATAACACCAGAGGCAGACTGCAGTGGAAGTAGCAGCGTCAGATCGATTTGGTTGCATGGGCTCTCCCAGTGGTCTGCGAGCATAGGACAAGTTGCCGCCAAACGCAATCAGCAAAATTAGGAATACTCAAGAGAGTCAATCCATAAAGGCTGAAAGCGGGGAGTAGCGCAGTTTCAGGGTTGCTGTAGACCGGGTAGAGCCAGCCTTTAGGCTGGCGTGCAAGATCGCCCTCCCTACAAGGCTTGAGCCGCGGCGGTCATTTCCAATGACCGCCGCGGCTCAAGCGATTCGTTATACGCGGCGTACGCGGCGCTGAAGCGCCGCTCTACCCGTACTCGCCGGACTACGCCGATTCTGAAACTGCACTACATCCGCTCAAGCGCCAGCAGATCGGCGACCTTTTCCCGCCTGCGGACCAGCCGCGCACGCTTCCCGTCCACCAGCACCTCAGCCGCGCGTGGCCGGGTGTTGTAATTGGACGCCAGCGACATGCCGTACGCGCCCGCGTCCAGAATGGCGAGCAAATCGCCTTCCTCCAACTGGCCGACTTCCCGATCGCGAGCAAAGAAGTCTCCGCTCTCGCAGACCGGTCCAACGATGTCGGCTGTCTCCCTGGTTTGGCGTCCCGGCTTAACTATGACGGGCACAATCTCGTGATAGGCATCGTACAACGATGGCCGAAGCAAGTCGTTCATGGCCGCGTCCACCACGACAAACCGCTTCCCATCATTCTGTTTGCGGTAGACAACGCGGGTTAGCAGTGCGCCCGCCGGGGCGATGATCGCCCGTCCCGGCTCCAACAACAGATGCACGCCCAGACCTTTCAGCGGCTGCATCACAGCCTTGGCGTAGCGCTTGACCTCACCGGAAAAGTTGGAAGTGGAATGGTGGTCATAGCAGATCCCCAATCCACCACCCGCGTCCACGTATCGAATGTCGAGGCCGGCTTCTCGCAACGAACGCACCAGCGCCGCCACCCGCTCCATGGTTTCGCGGAAAGGACCCACGTCGGTGATCTGCGATCCAATGTGCACGCTGACGCCGGATGGCTTCAGCCAGCGTTCTTCAGCGCCGCGTCGGTAAAGCGCCGTCGCCTCACGCCATGGAACCCCAAATTTGTGGTGGTGCAATCCGGTCGAGATATAGGGATGGGTTTTGGCCGCGACGTGAGGATTTACCCTCACTGCGAATTGCGCCGGCTTGCGATGATGTGCTGCCCGCGCGGCCAACAGCTCCAACTCGCTTGCGCTTTCGACATTGAACAACAGAATTCCGGCCCGAAGCGCTTGATCGATTTCTTCAGCCAGCTTGCCGACCCCGGAAAAAACTATCGTCCTCCCGAGTCGGGTGCCCCGTTTCGCTAGGGCGGGGTCTGCCGCGATCACGCGCTGCAACTCGCCACCGGAGACGATGTCGAATCCCGCTCCCAGCCGCGCCAGCATTTGCAGAATCGTTAGGTTCGAGTTTGCCTTCACCGAGTAACAGATGGTGTGCTCGCAATCGCGGAAGGCCAGATCGAATTCGCGATATCGCTCGCGTATGGTTGTTGCCGAGTACACATACAACGGCGTGCCGAAGCGCGCTGCCAGTCGCGCCAGCGGTACGGCCTCCGCATGTAGTTGGCGGTCGGAGCTGCCGACGCGCTGCTTTTCTCGTAGATAGGTGAAACCAGGCGGGCGCTGCTGCGGCTGATCGGCTTTCACTTCTTAGGCGAAGGTCCTTTCACCTTCAGGGCGACGATGGTCTGGTCGTCGAAGGCCTCTACGCCCTCAGCGTGGTCCGACACAGCAGTAAAGATCGCGTCGACCAACTCCTCGGCGCTGCGATGCGCGTTGGCTCGCGCGATCGCCTCCAGCCGATGCCGCCCAAACATTTCGCCTTTGGAGCTGGTGGCATCCAGGATGCCATCGCTGAAGAACAGGAATGCGTCGCCCTTGCGGCCACGCACATTTAGCTCATCGTAAGTGGCGTGGCCGAAAAGGCCGATGGGCAAGCCCGTGGCCTGGATTTCCTCGACCTTGCCGCTGCGACAGTGGATCGGTCGCGGCAGGCCGGAGTTGGCCAGTTGCAGTTGTTGCTGGTTGTCATCCCAGATGGCGTAGATCATCGAAACATATTGGCCATCGATCGGGCGCTCCGCCAGCGAGAGATTCAGCGCTTCCAGCATACCGGCAGCGGTTGGTTCTTCCATCGCGTGCGAGCGGACGATGCCGCTGACCAGCGCCGCATAGATCGCAGCCGGCGCTCCCTTGCCGCTGACGTCGCCAACCGCGATTGCCGTCACTCCATGGCCACTGTATTTCAGGAAATCGTAGAGGTCTCCGCCGATCTGGCGTGCGGGAGCGAAGCGCGACGCCACTTCCGCATGCTTGAACACCGGCAGCTTCTGCGGCAGCAGCCGGAACTGCAACTCTCGCGCCAGCGCCAGGTCCTGCTCCAGGCGCTTCTCTTGGCGGGCGATGCGCTCGTACAAGGTCGCGTTTTCGATGGCAATGGCAACTTGCGCGGCCATGGTCGTCATGATGCGCACGTGATCTTCGTTGAAGTATCCGCGGCGAGTGTGCTCGATGTCGAGCACGCCGATGACCTTATCTTTGTAGATCAGCGGAATCACCAGCTCAGAACGCGTCTCGGGATTGGCGGGGATGTAGCGCGGGTCTTTGCTGACATCGGGCGCCAGCACTGCCTCGCCATGTTGCGCGGCATAGCCAACCAAACCTACGCCCATCGGAATCTCATGCTTGAGCTGCACGTTTTCCTTGAAGCGCAGCGAAAAACGGTGCTGCAGGACACTTCCGCTGGGATCGAGCAGCAGGATGGAAAACATCTGGTAGTCGATGATGCGGGTGAGCAGGTCGGCAATCCGCTTTAGCAACTGATCGACGTTCAGGATCGACGTGAGTTCGCGGCTGATCTCGGTGAGCAACGTGAGTTGCCGAGCCTGCCGCGACACCCGCGTGTAGAGGCGGGCATTCTCAATACCGATGGAGATGCGCGAAGCGAACAATGTCAGCAGGCGTTTGTGCTCTTCCGTGAAGGCGCCGGGCTGGGCGGCTTCAACGTCGATGACACCGATCACTTTGTTCTTGGCGATCAGCGGCACCGCCAACTCAGAGCGCACGCCGGGTGCCGAGTTGATAAAGTTTTCCTCCGCCGCAACGTCGTTCACCAGGACCGCTGCACGCCGCTGCACCGCCTGTCCGGTGACGCCTTGGCCAACCTTGATTCGGATGCGTTCGGCGACCTCGGGCGGATGACCGACCTGGAAGCGGATCCGAAGCTCCTGGGCTTTCTCGTTCAACAGCAGGATGGCAAAGATTTCGTAGTCGATGAAGCGCTTCAGCATCTCCGCCACCCGCTGCAGAAGCGTGTTCAGGTCCAGCGTGGTGTTGACCGCGTCGGCGACCTCAAGCAGATAGGAATCCAGTGTCGACGAAACCAAGGGCTGTGGGGTGACGGATGACATTGCGTTCGAACTCGTGCTCTTCATGATAACAGCGGTCGCCGGGGCAGCCGTGCCTTGGGTCTGGGCACATCATGTGGGCACCGGCGCACAACAAAAATTGACAACGCGTTGTCAAATATGACAACATTCATCCGTTGCGCGGGAAAGCGATGATTCCTAAGACCCGACCAATCTCTTGGATTAGCTCCGCTCTTAAGGAATTCCAGACATTTCCTGAGGGGGCCCAATCTGTTTGCTTAACGGCGCTGACGATTGCGGCCGAAGGAGGCAAATCGGAGATAGCGAAGCCCATGCATGGGTTGGGGTCTGGAGTCTTCGAGATTGCTCTGCCATTTCGTGGTAATGCGTACCGCGTAGTGTATGCCGTGCAACTGGCGCAAGCCGTTTGGGTCGTGCATGCGTTCCAGAAGAAGTCGACTCAGGGTATCAAAACACCGGCTCGGGAGCTGGAATTGGTGCGTGAGCGTTTGAAGAGGCTGAAGGAGACTTTGTCATGAAGGGCGAAAAACTGGAAGTAGTGCATGGAAGCGGCAATGTATTCCGCGATCTCAAACGAGATCATGCTGATGTAGAGCAATTCAAGGCCATTCTAGCGGCAGCGATCATCAAGCTTCTCGACCAGGAACAACTCACTGTGCGGGAGGCGCATAGTCGTACTGGCATTGCTGCCGCTGATTTCTCGCGCATTCGTAACGCGGATCTCAGACGCTTTACTGTTGACCGCCTTATGTCAATCGTCAATCGCCTGGGCTCGCGTATTGAAGTGAAGGTCAGAGTCCGGCCCATCGACGCGATGGGGCACCGCCTGCCCGCCTGACCTTTGGTCGACAACCAGGCAAGACGTGGCCCGCAGGCTGCAGCGCGGGCTCTATACCGTTCGCCTCGTGCAGGCAGTTGCGGCAGCGCTAGTCAGCCACTAGAATTCTCCCCGATCAAGGAATGCAAATTCTGCCCTTGGCCCGAGTCGGGGCAGCTGGTCGCTGAGGCAATTTGATTCGTACGAGGTGAGGATGAATCTGCAAGGAAACCGGTTGACGTGGCTTGGCCATGCAACTTTTCGCATTGAAACCAACGATGGAACGGTTGTGTACGTTGATCCTTGGCTGAGCAATCCTCTTTGTCCGGAAAATGAAAAGGACGTGAAGAAGTGCGACGTAATGCTTTGTACACACGGCCACGGCGACCACATCGGCGATGCTGTCAAGATCGCGAAGCAGCACAATCCAGTAGTAGTTGGCATCTTCGAACTGTGCGCCTGGATGGCGAAAAAAGGCGCAAAACTGATGTCGCCGATGAACAAGGGCGGTACGCAAACCGTCGCCGGCATCAGGATCACCATGGTGCACGCCGTCCACTCCTGCGGCATCGAGGATGACGATGGCAGCATGGTCTATGGTGGCGAAGCTTGCGGATACGTGCTGGAGCTGCCGGGTGGAGTGAATCTCTATCATGCCGGCGACACCGCGGTCTTCGGCGACATGCAGATCATTCACGAACTCTACGCACCCGAGATTGCACTGCTGCCCATTGGCGACCATTTCACCATGGGGCCGATCGAGGCCGCCTACGCCTGCAAGCTGCTTCAGCCGAAAACGGTGATTCCCATGCACTTCGGAACGTTTCCTATGCTGACCGGGCGGCCCGGCGAACTGAAGAAGCTGCTTGGTCCGAGCGGCCCGGAGATAGTGGAGATGAAACCCGGACAAACGCTGTGAATCTCGCACTTGGGATTTGGCATTTATCACTTAGACAAAGTGAGTAGCGTCGGCTAAATGCGAGTTGCTAAAAGCCATCTCATAAATGGTTATGACTTGTATCAGGGCACGACTTGAGTCGTGCCGCAAGAAACCGCAACGAAGGGCTGGGCTTTAGCCCCTGTAAAATCGGATCATCCGGGGGCTAAAGCCCCGAGTTTTGTTGAGCCAGTTACGGCACGGCTGAAGCCGTGCCCTGATACAAATCGATTTACGAGACGGGTTGTAGTTGCTAATTGCAGAGCGCTAATTGCTAAGGTAAGTATCCCATGAGAACAAGTATAGAATCAAATGGCCGTGACAGGGCCGAAGATCAGCGCACACTCGGGAGTGTTCCGCCGGATGTCCGGGTCAGTCTCACTGGACGGATGGTGGAATGCTCTTCAACTCAACATCAGAGCGGCGGTAGTGGTGAATCTTCCCGCACTGGCCACACTGATAATCAAACTCCTGCGGAATCGAAGCCGGAATGAACTGTGTAGGCAGATTCTCTCGCGCCAGTTGCAGGACGCAGAGCGTGCGGCAGTCTGGAGTCTTGCAGAGAATTGTCCATGCTGTCTTCATGGTGATTTGGGCGGCAGTAGGCGCCGCAATTCCATATCGGCAATCAGTCGTTCGAGCACTGTTTGCGAGGTGTTAAAGATGCTTATCGCATCGTCTTTGCTTAGCCAGTCGTCAGGGTGCATTAACGGATTGCGGTCAAGGCGGCGAATATCGTCAAGACTTGATAGCAATTTGGCGTTTGCTCCGTTCTCTTTGAGAATTTGGATGTAATGGCCGAGATCTCGTTTTTCGGGCGCGGCACGAAGCAGAAGGCAAGCATAATCCTTGGTCTCATGCTCGACAGCCCGCAGGGCATGGAAGCCGGATGCAGTGAATCGCTCAAAGGCCAAACATCGTCCGCATTCTTTCATCTCCCTCTGGGTGACATTGGAGAGGTGTTGCCAGCAGTCAGGAGAGACGGCGCTGCCAATGTCTTCGATGAGGGTAGATGGGTCTAATGCGCGCTGCCGTTCTAATCCGACGAGGTACACTCGGGTCGCTTCGGCCTCAAAGGTTACAACCGCTTTGTTAATCGCAGATATCAACTCAATGACTTCGGTTGAGTTGAGTAGTCGGTCGCGAAAGGGTTCATCAGGCAGGATGACGTTGACCCAAACCAGCACGTCTTTAACTCGGTCTCTGGTCTCTGGAAAGATGGTGTGCTGCTGATGCTCCAGAAAAGCCACAAGGCTGGTCTTTGCAGCCGAAATATTTGGGACGATATGAGACAGCAATACCTTCTCTTGGGCAGTTTCCAATCGGGCCAAACTGTCGCCGAGATAATAAATCCACGCTGGATTGAAGTCGATCATTGTGCTGTTCTTAATGGCCCTGCAAAACGACCCAAGGGGTCGGCGAAACCCTGCAACGGTAACCCATTTAGCAAGAACCTCGGGAAGGCATTGACTTTTGGCACACATCGGCGCATCCTCATTTCTGAGGCGAGAAACGCCGATCTATGCCGACGAGTCACCCAAAGCAATCCGCCAAGAAAACCGAGGGTGAAACGCGGTCTTACACACGCGACGATTTCATGCGACTGGTACAGAAGGCTTCGACGCCGCACGCTCCGAAACCTTCGCCAAGATCGCGTGGAAAATCAGGTTCCCGCAGTCGCGGCGATTGTACCTAAAGCTGTACTCGTTCAAGTAGGTTTGCAAATAGTGCTTTCCTACATTGTGGTACACGCCGCCGATGCCCCGCTTTACCAGACTCCAGAATCCTTCGATTGTGTTGGTGTGAACGTCGCCAAGGACGTACACGCCCGCGCTGTGATTGATGCGGCGGTGCTCGTATCCCGCATTCTCCAGTCCGTTGTACGAAGCGTATTCATCGGTGAACACAACCGACTCAGGCAGAATGCGCTCTTGTGCGATGCCGTGAAGAGTGGCCTTAGTCGCGTCGGTCGCAACAGTGGCAATCACGCGGCCCTTGCCGACTCCGCGCTCAACTACGCCCACAACACACTGCTTACTCGAATCCTTGGATGGGCGGCCTCTTCTCTCACCACGCTTGCGCTTTGCTCCGAAATAGCTTTCATCCATCTCTACCGTCGATCCCTCCAGTTGCATGTCGGTTTCGGACAGCAACGAGCGAATCTGTTTGAACATGCGCCACGCGGTTTTGTAGGTGACTCCGGTTTCGCGCTGAATCTGCTTCGCGCTGATGCCGCAACGGGTCGAACCCATCTGGTACATCGCATAAAACCAGATGTGAAGCGGAGTGGTGCTCTTCTCAAATATGGTTCCGGCCAGCGGATAGAAGTGATGGCCCGGCTTCGCACGCATAGGCAGTGCGGCCCGCAACGCGGTACAGCTTGCGGTCTTGTTCGCAGTCAGAGCAGTACGTCACGCCGCCGGGATAGCGTTGATGCATGACCGTATCAAGGCAAACATCGTCAGAGGGGAACTCGGCCTTGAACTGGTCTAATGTGTACCGAAGATGCTGCGGGATTGTCTGTCTGCGGTTCATGACAAACATCTTCGCATACTATTCACTTGTAGTCAAGGGATAATAACCATTGCTAATTGCTAAAGGCTAATTATCATGATCAGCTTCACTGATGAACGTGTAGAGAAGTACCTCTATGCCATGCTTCCGCCGCGCGAGCCGGTGCTGCAGGAAATGGAGCGCCAGGCGAAGGAGCGCGACATTCCCATAGTTGGCCCGGCTGTCGGCCGCCTCTTCTACCAATACGCAACCCTGCTCAAGGCCAAGACCATTTTCGAGATGGGCTCGGCCATCGGCTACTCCACGATCTGGTGGGCAAGAGCGGTTGGTGAAGGCGGCAAGGTACACTACACCGACGGCAGCCGCAAGAACGCTGACGAAGCCTGGCGATATCTCCAGCAGGCCGGCGTCGCCGATCGCGTGGAGATTCATACCGGCGACGCTCTCGAACTGCTCTCCGAGCGCAAGGAGCAGTTCGACATTCTGTTCTGCGACGTCGACAAGCACGACTACCCGCGCGTCTTCAACATGGCGGCGGCGCGGGTGCGCAAGGGCGGGCTGTTCATCGTCGACAACACGCTGTGGAGCGGTCGCGTCGCCTACGCTGCCGGCAATCCCGGTCTGCCTAAGCCGCAGCCGGACAAACACACCGAAGGCGTCGTCGAACTCAACCGGCTGCTCTACTCCTCACCCGATTGGTTCACCACCATCATTCCGTTACGCGACGGAGTTGCCGTCGCCATGAGGCTCTAGCGCGATGTTTGATCACTTCAACGCCGACATCCTTGCCATCGGTGCACATCGCGACGATGTGGAGCAGACTTGCGGGGGTACGCTGCTCAAGATGGCCGAGCTGGGTCATCGCACGGCCATCCTCGACCTGACGCAAGGCGAGATGGGAACGCGCGGCACCGTCGAGGAGCGCGCCCTGGAAGCGGACGAAGCGGCGCGCATCCTCAAGGCCGGCTGGCGACATGCGCTCGAAATTCCCGATGGCCGCGTGGAGAACACCTACAAGAACCGCCTGAACGTCGCCAGCGTCATCCGCCAACTTCGGCCTCGCGTGCTCATCCTGCCGTATTGGCAGGCGCGTCATCCTGACCATGCCACCGCGTCGGTGCTGGGCTACGAAGCGGCGTTTCTGGCGGGACTGTCCAAGCTGGTCCTCGACGAACAGCCGCATCGCCCCTTCAAGATCATCTACGCCAGCCTCTATGCCGACGTTAGGCCGACATTCGTCGTGGACATCTCGGCGCAGTTCGAGACGCGCTTTGCCGCGCTGATGGCTTACAGGTCGCAGTATGAAGACCAGAAGACGGGCAGCGATCTGTTTCCCCGGCAGGCGGAAATCCGCGAGCGCATCGCCGCCATGGCCGGCTACTACGGCGTGCTTGCTGGAGTGCGGTACGCCGAGCCTTTTGTGCAGAAGGAAATTGGGCTGGTGGAGGACCTGATGATGGTGCCGGTGCAGTCGATCTAAACGTGATATCATGATATCGACAAGGAGTCGTCGATGGCCCAGCTAGTTGTTCGCAACCTTGAAGACAGCGTTAAGAAGCGGCTCCAGCGCCGTGCGGCCAAACATGGTCGCAGTATGGAGGAAGAGGTCAGGGATATACTGCGCAATGCAGCCAGGGAAGAATCCGGGCCATCCGAGGGTTTGGGTACCGCAATCGCGAAGCGCTTCAAGGGGATCGGTTTAACGGAAGACATTCCGGAACTGCGTGGGTTTACGATCGAGCCGCCCAAATTCGACGAATGATTGTCTTGGACACGAACGTCGTTTCCGCCCTGATGCATCCGATCCCCGATACTAAGGTATTTGACTGGCTAAACGCGCAGCCGCGTACCTCGATTTGGACGACCTCAATTACAGTGTTTGAAGTTTCGTTTGGGCTGCGGATTATGGCTGAAGGCCGGCGCAGGACAGCGTTGATCGTGGAGTTCGCGGGCGTTCTCCAGGACCTGGGGCAGCGGATCTTGATGTTTGACACCGACGCGGCAGAGCGTGCCGCCGAACTGATGGCGGCACGTCGCAAGGAAGGCCGGCCGGTTGAGCTGCGCGACACGATGATCGCGGGCATTGTTTTGGCCCGTCATGCCACGCTGGCGACCAGCAATATTGCGCATTTCGCAGATGCCGGTGTGCCGCTGATTAACCCATGGGAGGCCTAGATTAAGTCGCCTGCATTACTTCTTCCTCTCCACCAGAAAATGGGCAATCTCGCGCAGATTGGCGGCGCGGTCGCCAAAGCTATCCAGCGCCGCGGAAGCCTTAGCCACCAGTTCGTCGGCTTTCTTGAGCGAGGCATCAATCCCAAACAGCGCAGGATAGGTCGCCTTCTCGGTCGCGGTGTCTTTGCCAGCGGTCTTGCCTAGCTGCTCCGACGTCTGGGTTACGTCCAGCACATCATCCACGATCTGGAACGCCAGGCCGATGTTCTGTCCGAAGTCGCGCAGGCTTTGAATCTGTTCTGCGCTGGCTCCTGCGTATATGCCGCCAGCCACAACGCTGGCGGTCAGCAGCGCGCCGGTTTTGGAGCGATGGATGTACTCCAGCGTCTTAGCGTCGGGACGCGTGTGTTCAGCTTCCAGATCCATCACCTGGCCGCCGATCATGCCGTCGATAGTGCCGGTTGCATGTGCGACCTCGGCGATGATGGCGACCCGCACCTTGGCTGGGCATTGCAGCTTCGCCAGCACTTCGTAGGCATACGTCTGCAACGCGTCGCCGGCCAGGATGGCCGTCGCCTCGCCAAAAGCCTTGTGGCAGGTAGGGAGCCCACGCCGCAGGTCGTCGTTGTCCAGCGCGGGCAGGTCATCGTGGATCAGCGAGTAAGTGTGCAGCATCTCCAGCGCCGCGCCGAGATCTTCCACGCCGGGGGGAACGCAGCCCTCAATCATCTGCGCGCTCTCCATGCAGAGAATAGGGCGCAGGCGCTTGCCGCCGGCAAATACGCTGTGCCGCATGGCCTGATGGATCGATGACGGGTACTGATCCGCCGCGGGCAGCAGACGCTCCAGCGCGTTGTCGGTGGTGACGCGGCCTTCTTCCAGGATTTCCTTGAGCATCAGGATGGAAGTATAACAACGGCGCTCGGTCCAGGTCGGGCCTCGTCAAGTCTGCGGCCATCACACGCCTTTTTGGCACTCTGCCTGCTTGTGCGCCATGTCCGCCTGCCTTGTGACGTACGCCACAGACTGCCGGTACATGCCCCCGCAGAATCAAATACGGAGGGTACCCGTGTACGAGATCGTGGAAACGCGCCCCCTGGCGCGAGGTATCAAGCTATTTGTCATCAAGGCGCCCCGCATCGCCAAGAAGCAGAAGCCGGGGCAGTTTGTGATTGTGCGGCTGGACGATTGCGGTGAGCGCATCCCGCTGACCATTGCCGACGCCAATCCCGAGGCCGGCACCGTCACCATCGTCGTGCAAGCCATCGGCAAAACCACCATGCTGCTCAACATGCTGGAGGCGGGTGACTCGATCCTCGACGTCGTTGGTCCGCTCGGCAAGCCCTCAGAGATCGAGAACTTCGGCACTGCCGTAGTTGTCAGCGGCAGCGTTGGTACGGCCATGGCCTATCCGACGGCTCGCGAGCTGAAGCGTGCGGGGAACAAGGTCATCTCCATCGTGGGCGCGCGCAGCAAAGAGTTGATGGTGCTGGAAGACGAAGTCCGCGCGGTCAGCGACGAAACTTACGTCGTCACCGACGATGGCAGCTACGGCACCAAAGGCTTGGTGACCGACAAGCTGAAAGAAATTATGGCCGCCAAGAAGCTGGATTATGTGCTCGCCTGCGGCCCCGTGCCAATGATGCGCGCCGTTGCCAAAATGACGGGCCCGGAACAGATCAAGACCATCGTGAGCCTGAACTCCATCATGGTGGACGGCACCGGAATGTGCGGCGGCTGCCGCGTTCTGGTCAACAACAGCAGCCAATTCGCCTGCGTGGACGGCCCGGAATTCGACGCCACCCAAGTCAACTTTGAGGTCCTGATGCAGCGCAACAACATGTACCGCGAGCAGGAGAAGCTGAGCATCGACCGGCTGCAGGCCGATCCGGAGGGCGAGCTGGACCGGCTTCGCCAGAAAAATCATAAGCACGAATGCGCCGCCGAGCCACCCCGCCAAGCGCAAAACAAACGCTCGTCGGGGACTCCGGAAGCGGTGGGGGTGACCAATGAGTGATGCGACCCAGACCAAAGTTACCCACAACCCCCTGCCCAACAAAGAGCGCACGAAGTTGCCGCGTCAGCGGGTGCCGGAGCAGGAAGCGCAGGTCCGCGCCCACAACTTCCAGGAAGTGAATCTGGGATTTCCGCCGGAGCAGGCGCACCAGGAATCGCTGCGCTGCATCGAGTGTCCCAAGCCGGGATGCGTCCTGAAGTGTCCCGTGTCGGTTGACGTGCGTGCGGTCATCGATCTCATCCTGGCGGAGGATTATCTTGGCGCAGCTGCCAAGGTGCGCGAAGACAACGCGCTGCCTGCCATCACCGGCCGCGTTTGCCCGGTGGAAGATCAATGCGAATCCGGCTGCGTGCTGGGCAAGAAGGGCGAGCCGGTTGGCATTGCCTACCTGGAGCGCTTCGTCGCTGACTGGGAACGTGAGTCGGGGCAATTCGGTTTGCCAAAATCTGCGCCTCCCACCGGAAAGAAAGTCGGCCTCATCGGCAGCGGTCCTGCCTCTCTCGCCTGCGCCGGCGACCTCATTCAGATGGGGCATCAAGTCCATGTCTTCGAGGCGCTGCACGAACTCGGCGGCGTTCTTGTCTATGGCATTCCTGAATTTCGTCTTCCCAAAGAGATTGTGCGCCACGAAATCGATGTGCTGCGCCGTCGCGGGGTGGAGTTTGAGACTAACGTTGTCGTCGGCAAGACGGTCACTATCGACGAACTGATGAACGACGAAGGCTTCGACGCCCTGTTCATCGCCACTGGAGCTGGGCTGCCGCGCTTCCTGAATGTACCCGGCGAACACCTCAACGGCGTCTATTCGGCCAATGAGTTCCTGACGCGCGTGAACCTGATGCGCGCCTACCGTTTTCCTGAATACGACGAGCCGCTCTATCCTTGCAAGGACCGCGACGTGATCGTGGTGGGCGGCGGCAACACCGCCATGGATGCGGTGCGCAGCGCGTTGCGGCTTGGTGCGCACAGCGCCAGCATTTACTATCGCCGGACTGAAATCGAGATGCCCGCCCGTGTGGAAGAAGTTCATCACGCTAAAGATGAAGGCGTGCATTTTGAAATGCTGGTGAACCCGGTCGAGTTCCTCGGCGATGAGAAGGGCAACCTGACGGCCGTGCGCTGCATTCGCATGGAGCTTGGCGAGCCCGATGACTCCGGCCGCCGCAGCCCGGTTCCGATCAAGGGCTCGGAGTTTGTTGCGCCATGCTCGGTTGCGATCATCGCGGCGGGCACATCGGCGAATCCGCTGATCCAGTCTACGACTCCCGGCTTGGCTACAACCAAGCGCGGCTACATCTCCGCCAACGACGATTTGGCGACGTCAAAGCCGGGCGTCTTCGCCGGCGGCGACATTGTGACTGGCGGCGCAACGGTTATTCTGGCGATGGGCGCCGGCCGGAAAGCCGCGAAGTCGATTGATGATTTCTTGAAGGGACTGGTGCAGATCGCGAACTGAAGAGAAGCGAGCTGGCAGCCGTCAGATCTCAGTCGTCAGCGCAGTCCTTGCGGCCTTTTTCGGTGGCGACCGGAGTCAGAACATCGACACGCGAGGGTGGAGCACCGCTTCAGCGGTGCATTGAACCTACCGACACCCGAACGGCTTCAGCCCCTGAGGTAACTCCTCTTCGGCCATTACCTCAGCGGCTAAAGCCGACTTCTTCACGGGACGTTGACATGCACGCCTGAAAGGCGTGCTCTACCCGTGACCAGCCATTGGGTAGGCAGTTCACCGCAGTGCCATCACCAGCAACTTGCGCTCGGTCATGTCCTCAATCGCGTACCGCAGTCCTTCGCGGCCGAGCCCGGAATCCTTCACGCCTCCATACGGCATCTGGTCAACACGAAACGTGGGAACGTCGCCCACGATAACGCTGCCCACTTCGAGTTCCTCAAACGCGGTTTGAATGAGCCGCGCATCGTGCGTCATGATCCCGGCTTGCAATCCGTAAACCGAGTTGTTGATGGTGCTCAGGGCTTCATCGAAGGTCTCGTATCGCTCGACCGTCACAACCGGGCCGAAAACCTCGGCGCAGTTCACGCGCATGTTTGGGGTTGTGTCGGTGAGCACCGTCGGTTCCACCAGCGCGCCTTTGCGCTTGCCGCCACACAGGAGCTTGGCGCCGGCCTGCACCGCTTCGTCAATCCATTCGACCACGCGAACCGCGTCCTGCTCGCGGATGAGCGGAGGGACATCGGTCGTCTCCAGCATGGGATCGCCGGACTTCAGTTTGCGAACGCCGTGCACCAGTTGCTCGGTGAACTTCTGAAACACCGCTTCATGCGCCAGGATTCGCTGCACCGAGATGCAGGTCTGCCCACCGTAGGAAAAGCCGCCGGCGACGCAGCGCTGCGCAGCATATTGCACATCGGCGTCGTTATGGACAATCACGCCGGCATTGCCGCCGAGTTCCAGGGTGACGCGCTTCTTGCCGGCGCGGTTCTTGAGCTGCCAGCCGACTGCGGCACTGCCGGTAAAGGTCAGCAGCTTGATGCGATCGTCGGCGACCAGTATCCCGGCATCGTCGTTCGACAGCGGCATGACGGCGAGCGCGCCCTCCGGCCAGCCGGACTCCTGCACGATCTCAGCCAGCAGAAACGACGAGATGGGAGTTTGCGGCGCGGGCTTCAGAATGATGGGGCAGCCGGCGGCAATTGCCGGCGCGACTTTGTGCGCGACGAGATTCAGCGGAAAGTTGAACGGCGTGATGCCAAAGACCGGTCCGAGCGGAAACCGCCGCACCAGACCCCAGCGTCCGGCAGCGGATTCCAGCGTGTCCAGCGGAATGTACTCGCCGTAGATCCGCGTGCTCTCCTCGGCCGCGATCTGGAACGTGTAGATGGCGCGCTCGACCTCGACGCGAGCTGTCCTGATCGGCTTGCCGGCTTCCTGGCAGATGGTGCGAGCGAACTCCTCACGGCGCGCGGTGATGCCTTCGACGATCTTGTGCAATACGTCGGCGCGTTGTTGCGAGGTCATCTTTCGGGTCACGGCAAAAGCCTGCACCGCCGACTCGATCGCGACCTCGACATCGTCTGGGCCCGCTTCGCTGATGACCGCAAGGACGCTGTGGTCATAGGGCGAGCTAACAACCGCCTCGCGTCCATGCGTGCTCCAATTGCCATTCAGGAAAAACCCAAAGCTGCGGATGGTGGAAGTCGTCTGGCTCATGGTGTTCTCTCGATTCGGGATCCCTGGGGTGGAGCACGCCTTGAGGTGTGCATGATAGCTCAGTTATATAAAGCTGGCTTTAGCCACTGAGGTAAATTCTTCGTGAACCTTACCTCAGCGGCTGAAGCCGATTTCTAAACGATGGCGTCGTTATGCACGCCTGAAGGCGTGCGCCACCCACTGTCGTAAACAGCAATCCTCAAAATGCTCCAAAGGCTTGGATGCTGACTCCTTCGATTAGAGCGCGGCGCAGACAATACTTAACCACGCTAGATCAGCATGCCACTGGTGGCAAAGATTACGCAATCGGGCAAGAGAATTCAATGCGGTTGCTCGACGCCGGTGGCCGCGAGGCGGGATGTGATTCTCCAGCGGTTCGAACGCCGGTCAGAGTTCAAGCCTCCGGGGAGAACGAAGTCATACGCACAACTCTTCCTTGGCCCGCCGCTCCGGAGTTGCGGTCTCTTTCCCGGCTGCATTCCGGCCGCGGTACGCGCTCCAGTAAAGCTCGACCAACTCGGTGATCAGCGGCATGCGCGGATTCGAGCGCCAGGAAGGATCGTCGAAGGCATTCTTCGTCAGGTCGGGCATGGCGCGCTCGAACTGTTCTTTGGTGATGCCGAGATCGGCAATCGAACGCGGAACCTCGAGGCGATCGAGCAACTGTTCTATCGCGGTGACTAGCTTGCTCACTTTCTCCTCAACCGTATGGCCGCCGAGGCCCAGCAGGTCGGCAATCACAGCGTACTTCTTGTGGGCAACATAGGCGCGCGTGTTCGGAGACGGCATGAACTTGGTAGGCACCGACGCGTTATAGGCAATCACGTGCGGCAGCATCAGGGCATTGGCGCGGCCGTGGGCAATGTGGAAGCGCGCGCCGAAGGCATGGGCCAGCGCGTGATTGACGCCGACGGACGCGTTGGAGAACGCGATACCCGCGATGCAGGCGGCATTGTGCATCATGGTACGCGCCTCTTCGTTCCCAGGATTCTCGTAAGCCTCAGGCAGATACTTGAAGACGAGCCGGATCGCCTGCATAGCGTTGGAGTCGGTGAAGGCGGAAGCATAAATCGACACTCCGGCTTCCAGGGCGTGGGTCAGGCAGTCGATGCCAGTGTCCGCTGTAAGACCCTTCGGCATCGACATGACGAACTGCGGATCGACAATGGCGACATCGGGAGTGAGCGAATAGTCGGCGAGCGTAACTTTGATGCCGCGCTCCTTGTTGGTCATGACGGCGAAGGGCGTGACTTCACTGCCGGTGCCGCTGGTGCTGGAGATGGCAATCAGCCGTGAGCGATTGACCTTCTCGGTTGGGTACTGCACCACGCGCTTACGGATATCGAGGAACGGCGCGGCCAGCTCTTCCAGGTCGGCGTCGGGCGATTCATACTTCAGCTTCATGATCTTCGCCGCGTCGATGACCGAGCCGCCGCCCAGCGCGATGATCTGGTCCGCCTTGTAGAAGTTAAGTGCCTGCACTCCTTGCGCGATGATTTTGATGTCAGGCTCGGCATCGGGAATGATGGTCACTCGTACTTGAGTCTGCGCTGGAAGTGAGCGCCGGACGACGTCGACATGGCCGATCTGCTCCAGCCCCGGATTGGAAATGATGACAGTCGAGAGCGAGGGGAAGTTGCGCAGGTTTTCCACCGCGTTCATGTTGAAATAGATCTGGTTGGGGACTCGAAACCACATATGGGCGGGCGTCCTTCGCGCCATGCGCTTGATGTTCAGGTAGTGATAGATGTTTATGTTGTCGGTGGTGCTATTGCCGCCGCCGGTGCCGCAGCCGAACGAAAAGGTAGGCACCATGTCGTTATAGACGCCGCCCAGGGCGCCGATCGATCCCGGCGAGTTCACGATGATTCGTCCGGCGTTGATGACCTCGCCAAACTTGCGGATGATCTCGTCGTTCCTGGAGAAGACGACCGCGGTATGTCCGAGCCCTCCGAGGTGGTTTACCTGCACGCAGACCTGCAAGGCTTCCTCTGCGGACATAGCGCGATAGACCGCCAACACGGGAAACAGCTTCTCGACGGAAAGAGGATGCTCGCGGCCCACGCCTTTGATGGGTGCGATCAGTAATTTGGTAGTGGGCTTGACGGAAATGCCAGCGAAGCGGGCGATGTCTGCCGCCTTCTGGCCGACGGCCATGGGCTGCATGAATCCTGTCGCGGGATCGATCACCGTGCGTCCCAGCGACTCGGTTTCCTTCGCATTGCAGATGTATGCGCCCAGGTCGGCAAACTTCTTCAGCACGCGATCATAAATCTCGTCGTCGATCACCACCGTCTGCTCGGAGGCGCAGATGGTTCCATTGTCGAATGTCTTCGAGGTGATGATATCGACCACGGCCATGTCGAGATCGGCGGTCTTCTCGAGATACACCGGGGTGTTGCCGGGGCCGACGCCGAGCGCCGGCTTTCCGGAGCTGTAAGCAGCCTTCACCGCGCCGGGTCCGCCGGTTGCGTCGATCAGGCCGACGTCTTTGTGATGCATCAGGTAAGCGTTGTCTTGCAGAGTGTGCGATTCCAGGCAGGTGAAGACACCTTCAGGAGCGCCGTGCTTCACCGCGGCTTCGTACATGATCTTTACCGCCTCCGAGCAGCAGCGCCAGGAGCTGGGATGCGGGCTGAAGATCACCGTGTTCCGCGTCTTGATCGCCATGATGCACTTGAAGAGAACGGTGGAAGTGGGATTGGTGATGGGGGTGAGCGAGAAGATGACGCCGATGGGCTCGGCCAGTTCGATCAGGCCGCGCTCCGGATACTCGCGCATGACGCCGACCGTGCGTTTGTCCCTGATGTAGTTGTAGACGAACTCGGTGGCCACCATGTTCTTGAGGGCCTTGTCTTCCAGGACGCCGATGCGAGTCTCTTCAACGGCCACTCGCGCGAGATATTGCGCCTTCTCAAGACCCGCCAAAACCATTGGCTTGACAATGCGGTCGACGTCCTCTTGCGTGAACTGCGAAAAGACGGCAGCAGCGGTCTTGGCTTGACTGACAAGCCCTTCCAGATAAGCGATACGTTCTTCGCTGAGCGGTGCGAGGTTCTCAGGCATGCTTCCTTCTTTCACGTTTCTCCGCCTCATCTGCGCTGGAACTTGCAGGTTCCGACCCGGCATTGCGCAAAATCGGGGCCCGTATCCGCGCCGGCCATCTGGACGGTCGCAATTGGCTTGGCGCCCGCGCCCACTCTTACGATGGCGATCGACTGACTGCAAGCCGGAACTGGGAGAACGCTATGCCCTTCTCAAGGACTACCCCATGGTTCGGGGCGTCATTGAGGGGACACTGGTTACAGTATCGCGGGCCATAGACCATGGGGCAGTGAGCGCCGTCACTCCAAAGTGTGAGAGTTAGCCACGCCTCCGAACGGCTGTTAGGAGCTATCAAAATCGGATACCAAAATTCGGCAACCTTCATTTCTGCGTGAGAGCCGTGTCGTCCCCGGGGGACTCAAGTACCTTTTCCACCTAACCCAGCACTCCGCTCCCACCCCAATTCGCGCAAAGAGGCGCGAATCGGGGACCCCGGTTTCGCTCCGTGCTGGGCTTTCATGACGCCGCGCCTTCGGCGCTCCGGATTTCGAGTTTCTTACCCCGCTGCCCAAAAGAAAAGTTAGTTCCCACGCAGGCTCTTCAGCCCGTTCGGAAACGCAGGAAAGATCATTGAAAAGAAGTAGTTACTACGGATGGTAGTACGAGCAGCTGCAGAGTAGCCTTTGGCATTCTACGTATCTGGCGCTAGCAGTACTTGCCAGGTTGGAGGGTTGACCTCATGCAGTCTGCTCCCGGAACATCGCATCAACTCCGCCGTACGCTATTGATTGCGTTCGCCCTTCTGCTGGTCCCACTCACCATTCAGGCGCAAAATTCCACCAGCACACTGCGAGGTGTGGTGCAAGACCAAAGCGCCCGTCGCGTGGTGGGCGCCCAGGTCATCGTCCGGTTAAGAGGATCAGGAGCCTCTATCGCCCGCGAGGTAACAGCAGACGATCGCGGAGAATTTCGCATTGACGGCCTTCTGCCCGGTCCCTATCAGGTAACCGCTACGGCCAAGGGTTTCGCGGAGGCCACGGCCGATGTGGACACCGCCGTCAGTGTGGTCCGCGATATCAGCATTACACTCAAACCCGCAAGTGGGCATGAGACGGTGAATGTGCAAGGGAATGCTTCCTCGATTACGACCGAAACGCTTGACACCTCGAGCGCTGTGCGTGGCGGCGTAGTGGACAGCAAAGACCTCGAATCGTTTCCGCTTCCGGCGCGTAGCTTTGCCAACATCGCTTATCTGGTACCCGGAACTGAGCCGGTCGAGCCTTCCGATCCAACCAAGGCGCGCATAACCGCCGTCTCCACCGGCGGCAGCTCCGGCTTGAACAACGAACTGTCGGTTGACGGCGCCGACAACTCCGACGACTGGATTGGCGGCTTTCTGCAGAATTTTTCGCCCGACGGGCTTCAGGAATTTGCCGTGCGCACCTCGAACGAGGAAGCGGATACCGGGTGGACAACAGCCGGGTCCGTGGTGATCACCACCAAGCACGGGACCAACGATTGGCACGGCGACTTGGCTGTCTTCGAACGCGCGGCTGCGCTAAATGCCCGCTTCCCAATTGAGAATCCGGCGGAAACCTGCACGGACGGCGTTTGCATGCACAATCCCAAGGCGCCGTTCTCACGCCAGAACTATGTTGCGACCATTGGCGGTCCCATCGTAAAAAACAAAGTGTGGATCTTCAGCTCATTCGAGACGGTGCAGGAAAATGCGAGCGTCGCCTACAGTCCCGCCAGCATGACGCAATTTAACGCGCTCTCGCAATTGGCGGCACAGGGATTGATCACCGGCGCTCCTTCTATCGCCAGCCCGTCCTTTGTTCCGATACCCTTTCGCGACTACATGGGTACGGTGCGCTTTGACTGGTCGCAATCGGCGAAATCGAGCTGGTTCCTGCGTACCTCGGAAGACAGCTATGTCACCAACAACAACCTGGTGGAGCAGGGCACATTGCCGTCAACCGGTCTGCTTACGCACGACAACTACTGGAATACGGCGATCAGCAACACCTATGCTTTCAATACCAACACGGTGGGCACCCTGATTCTCGATTTCAGCTTGTTGCATCTGACGCAGACGCGGAACTCAAATCTGGGCTTCGCGCTGGCCTTCCCCTTCAGTTCCACGGCGCTGACCATTTCCGGTTTCGAAACCTATGGCGACAACCAGTTCGCTACGCCGATTACTTTTTTCCCCGACCTGCGCAATCAGCAGAAATACCAGTTCCGCTACGACCTGAGCCACATTGTGGGAGCGCATTCGCTGAAGTTCGGAGTCGACTTCATTCACGAACCGGTGCTGAGCGGGGGGTTTCCCGGCACAGCCGAGACTCTTGCGCAGTACGTCAATAACCCAACCTATTACATAGACAATCCGGGCTCGTTCGGAGTCTTCACCCCACAGTGTGTCAACTTCACTCCTACGGACGGCTCAACTTGCACCTACACGCCTGCCAGCGACGGCAGCTTTTCGCAGAATGTTCAGCGTATGGCGCTCTACGCTGAGGACTCCTGGCGAGTCACGCCCAACCTCACGGTCAACTACGGATTGCGTTGGCAGTCGACTTGGGGGCTCTTCGAGGCTTCGGGGCGAACAGAGGCGGATAACGCCGCCTACATAACCATGCAGGCATTGCAGATTCCGGTTGTGCCCAGCTTGCCGCAGGATGACCACCACCAATTCGCGCCTCGCCTGGGGTTCGCCTGGTCTCCCGGCGGCAGCGGGAACACGGTAATTCGCGGCGGCTTCGGCATGTTCTACGACGATCTGGCCCAGAACGGATGGGCGACTGCATTCCAAGGAGTCAACAGCACGAACTACACCACCGGACCGTGCAGTCTTACAGGTGGCCCGGGCACGTATGCGCTTACCGGCTCCGGCTGCCTGACTGGCGGCGCCGGGGCCACGGGAAATTTGGTGGGGTCGCCTTACAAAACGCCCTATGCCATTCATATCACCGGCGGCGTGCAGCACGCTTTCAACAATCAATGGCTGATGAGCGCCGATTATGTCTACGAGGACGGCGTGCACGGATATCGGGCCTTCCCTTACACCAGCGGCACCAACTTATTCACTCCACTGATTCCCAAGTCAGACCCAGACTATGCCGCGGACCAGGCGAATGTGGTGCCCAACGTCAATGTGTTCGAGTCTGACAACCGTTCCAAGTACAACGCGCTGATGCTGCATCTGGCAGGCAATGCGCGCCGTTTCAATCTGGTGGCGAACTACACGCTTTCCCGGGCGGACACATGGGGCTGCCTGCTGGGCGAACTGTTTGACTATGTCGATGGCGTTTGCCAACAGCCGAATGGGCAACTGAATGCCTTCGGACCCGGAGACTACGGACCATCGGGCGAAAACGTTACCAGCCGCTTCATGCTGGCCTTCACGGTGAACATTCCCGGCGGATTCCAAATCAGCAGCATCAATCAGTTCGAGAGCGCCCGCCCCATCACCATCACGAACGCGGACAATACCGGCCGCATCTATGTGAATGGAGTGTACACAAGCCTCGACGAATTCCGCGGCACGCCGTACCTGCAGACAGATCTGCGGGTCACGCGTCCTTTCAAAGTGAACGAGCGTTGGACGATCTTGCCCTTCGTCGAGTTCTTTAATCTCTTCAACCGCAACAATCCCGGAGCGAACTACGCGGTCAATGTCGTCCAGCTTCCGGTGCCGGCGTCCCAGATGGTGCCGAATCCAGTGACAGGCATTACCAACGTTACTAGTGTTTGCACGAACCCAAGCTGCACCACAACCACGCCTATCACCAGCCTGAACCAGCTTGAGATACCCGAGGGCGCGCTGGGAGATTTCTTCGGTCCCGGAACCACGGTAGGGATTCCGTTCGCCGCGCAGCTGGGAGTGCGAGTGACGTTCTAAACGGTAGAGCGGGCCTTCAGGCCCGCGTCACGGCAGCCCTAAGAGTTTCAGGCGCGGAGGTCGGGACGACCTCCGCGCCTGATTCTTTCCAATTGCACCGATTGACGCCGGCCTGAAGGCCAGCTCTACCTGGGCCTGGCTTGTAGCGCAAGAAAGCCGGCCCGGTAAAGGGGCCGGCTTTGTAATTGGCCGCGAACTTACTTCTTAAGAGAAGCCACGTAAGTTGCGACGGACCCTGCCTGAGCGGCTGTGAGCCCGGAAATAGCCTTGGTGTGGGGGGCTTTCTTGCCGGCAGCGCCATTGGTAAGCAGATCGGCGATCTGCGCTTGAGATAAGGACGTCTTCTGTAATGATGGCCCGATCTTGCCTTCACCCATTGCGCCGTGGCACATGGCGCACTTGGTTTTGTAGAGGGCAGCTCCATCCTGCGCCCAGGCTATGGTAGACAACGCTGTCAATGCGGCCAAAATGATAATGCAACGCTTCATGCAACGCTCCTTGTTATGAATTGGTATGTAGTCAGGCAGCCAGTCCTGATGCAACCGGATGACTGGTTCTACAACTATTGTGGGAATGTGGGCGCGCCATTCCACACAACACTCGATTGTAGAGCGAATTTTCAATCTTGCAATGGAATTTACGCTGCTGCTATTTTTTTGATTATTCCAGAGCAGCGAGGATTTGAAGCAAGGCTGGCGATATTGCGAAGCTTTCGTAATATGATGGATGATCCAATTTACCTCTGGCGGAAGTCTCGCAGCCTGGTGTCTACGGATCCATTATGGACATGGCGCACACATTCGGATTGCTGGCGGTGCTGCTGATATTGGCGGTTGCCGCTAATCGTCTGTCCAAGCTGACCCGCGTTCCCGACATCATCGTGCTGCTGCTAATCGGCATCACGCTCGGTCCCATTCTGCACTGGGTTAATCCACGAACGTTCGAGGGAGCAATCCGCGTTCTGGGAACGCTGGCCCTGGTGCTGATCCTCTTTGAGGGCGGACTGGAGCTGCGGCTTCGTCAGGCGCTACGCTATTTTCCCGCCGGCTTGTTGCTGGTGGTCCTGAGTTTCGGATTGAGCCTGGCGCTCATCGCGCTGGTGGGCAGGGCACTGCTGCATCTGGGATGGACTGACTGCCTGCTGCTGGGAGCGGCGCTGGGATGCACGAGCGGGACCATCGTGATTCCTGCGCTACAGCAGATCGACACTCCCGACCCGGTGAAGATAACCCTCACCGTGGAATCCTCGCTGGGCGAAGTGATAGCTGTCCTGATGGTCGGGAGCCTGCTGCACAGCGAAGGCAGCCAGTCGCTGATGGCCGGGCTGGCGACCAACTTTTCCCATCACATCGTCGTGTCTTTGCTGATTGGAGTGGCCGCGGGAGGAGCGTGGTTCAAGCTGTTCCCACGGCTGGCCGGCCTGCCGTTTACCAATATTCTGAATCTGGGCGTGGTGTTGGGGGTCTACGCCGCCGGCGATTACCTGAAAGGCAGCGGCCTGCTGACGGTCTTGATCTTCGGCGTCACTCTGGCCAATTTGCCGCGTACTCCTCACCTGACGCGGCAAGGTGCGCGTCTGCTGGCCTTCCACGCCGAGTTCAGTTTTCTGGTGCGCTCCTTCTTTTTCGTTTTGCTCGGCGTTGTCGCTCAATTCGTGAGCCGGCGCTATATCATTCCCATCCTCGGCATACTGGCAGCGCTGGTGCTGGCCCGGTTCCTGGCCGTGGAGGGCAGCCGCTGGGTGGTAAAGGATGTCTCCCGCCCGGAGACCGAGCTGCTCTTCTGGATGCTTCCCCGTGGCTTGGTCACCGCCGTCCTCGCGCTGGAGATTGTCAACGACCGGGGAGTGAGCTTCGCATTTCTTCCCGCCATGGCTTTCACCGTCGTGATGGTGACGAACCTGTTTATCGTCTGGGGCGCGGTCAGAGCCGGACACCGTGTCGCGGCACAGCTTGAGACGGCAGCACCGGTCGCGTTGCAGGAGCCCGAGATGCCATCCCTGGTCGCAGATGCCGCGGAGGCTGCCGCTGCCTCGGGTGAAGCATGAAGCGAGCTCTGGCTGCCGGATTGGCAGAGCTGGAGGCAGCCAGGAGCCAATACGCACCGGGTTGCGCGGCTGGGGTAGAGAAAGTACTGGCGTCGCTGCGAGACCAAACCTTCACCGACGCGGAGTCGCTCATCGCTTTTCACGACGCGCTGTTGTTCCTGCGCGCGTTTCCTCAAAGCCGTAAGGTCGTCATCCTGACGGAAGCGTTGCTGGGCGGCATTGGGCGGCAGGTAAAACGGTTGCGCGACTCCGGCGCAGACCTCGATCTCTTCGACTCAGAAGAATTCTCCGGTATCGCCGGAACGGAACTCCGCGATACTTTCACGTACGAAGTGGCGCGCTGGCTGGCGTCGGATTCCACTCGCGATCTGCGAGTGGCGTGGGATCCGGAGGAGCAATACAAACAGGTGTGGAGCAGCCTGCCGCGATACGTTCCGCTGCTGGCGGACGATTGCTTGGTGGAGGCGGACACTCCTTATCTTGAATGGCTGAGCAGCGCCGCCGGTGGGGTCGACGAGATTCTGTCATGGCTGATGCAACGGCTGGAGCGGTCGTCTGGCGACATGCTGGAGAAGACCGCCTGGTATGACGCGCTGAAGATCGAGATCGCCTGGGAGTTGGGCGATTCGTCCGCGAGCCGGACACGCGCACGCCGCAATCCTCCGGATCCCTACCCCCATAAATCGCCTCTCATCCGCCGCAATCAGGTTTCGCTGGAAGCCGAGTTGGCTTCGCCGCCGCTTCCCGTGCGCAAACTTACGCGCCGCGAGGGTGAGCAGGTGATGGATCTGGTGCGAACCGTCCTCACCGTGCGCTACCGCGAACTGTACGGGACGACGCGCGGCGATCCGACGCAGGTGACCGAGGCCGATGTGGGACGAGGGGTCCACATCTTTCTTTGGGGATTGCCGCCGGAGCGCCGTCTGCCGCTGCGCGCCTATTACGCCGGGCTGACGGTGAAGAATGGCGTGCCCATCAACTACATCGAGGGCATCGGGCTGTTCGAGTGGATGGAAGTTGGCTTCAATACGTTTTACGCGTTTCGCGAAGGCGAGACCGCGTGGATTTATGCCAAGGTGCTCCACCTGCTGCGTCAACTCGCGGGCGTCACGTGCTTCTCGGTGTATCCGTATCAGATCGGACAGGACAATGAAGAGGCGATCAAGTCGGGCGCGTTCTGGTTTTATCGCAAGCTGGGATTTCGACCGGGCAAGCCGGAGTTGCTGGCGCTGACGGAAAGGGAAGAGGCGCGGATTGCGAAGACGCCGGGATACCGGACGCCGGCACGCACGCTGCGGAAGCTGGCGGCGGAACATGTCTTCTACGAGATCGGAGATTCGCCTCGTGGCTTATGGGACCGGTTCGCGACTCGCAATATCGGATTTGCCGTGGAGCGGCGGATGGCGGAGAAGTTCAAGGGCGATCCGGGCAAGATGCGGCAGAAGACAAGCGAGTGGCTGGCTGGGCTGCTGGATGTCGATCTCGACAGGTGGAGTGCGCTTGAGCAGGCCGCGTTCGCCGACTTCGCACTGGTATTGGCCTTAGCGCCGGAGGTCAAAGGCTGGAGCAGTCGTGAAAAAGAGCGCCTCGCGGAGATCATTCGCGCGAAAGTTGGTGCGGGCGAGGCAGAGTATCTGCGGTTGATGCAGGGGCATGAGAGGCTGAAGAAAG
The DNA here is from genome assembly GCA_963789245.1 of uncultured Acidobacteriaceae bacterium. GTDB lineage: Bacteria > Acidobacteriota > Terriglobia > Terriglobales > Acidobacteriaceae > Bog-257. The sequence continues at coordinate 67,481 of CAWBKE010000010.1, forward strand.
TGATGTTGCGGCTGGGAAGCAATCTGCCACAATAGCGGTTCTTCGACTTCGTTCGGCTTCGCCTCACTGCGTTCAGAATGACACGCACTTGGGCTGGTGTGGTGCACGGTGCTCGAAAGGCGCGAGACCCTTCGGCAGGCTCGTGGCACGCTCTGGGAGACCCGCACTCTTCCGCCAACGCAGGAAAATCTCACTCAAGCAAAAGCGGCTTAAGTGAGGCGCCCGGCTGACTGCTGACTGCTGACTGACTGCTGATTGCTAATTGCTAATTGCTAACTGCTTCCTCATCCCAAGTCGCTGGTCATGATGAACAGCGGTTTCATCTCGAAGCTCTTGTAGCGCGGACGCAGGCGTTCGGTGTTGTACTGATCTTTGATGTTGACGACCTTCTTCGTGGCCACGATGACCTCGATCGGCATGTTGTCGTAACGGCCATTGCGCAGCACCACCAGGCGTCCGTGCACTTTGGTGAGAATGAGGTCCAGCGCCAGATTTCCGTAAGCCATGGGAACAATGGAGTCGATGGCGTCGGGATCGCCGCAGCGCACCAGGTATCCCAGGCTCTGAGTCATCACGTCCAGAGCTTTGCCCCCGTTGAATCGCGCCGACAGCTCCTTGATCCGTTCGGAAATCACGTTGCCGATCCCGCCCAGCTTCTTGTGCCCGAAGGCGTCCTTGACTTCGCGCTCGAAGATCATGTCGCCGCCCTCAAACATCGCGCCCTCCGACACCAGGACAACCGAATACTTGCTGGGATTCTTGTTGCGATCGAAGATCAGCAATTCGGTCAGGCGATCGATGTTGAACTTGAATTCAGGAATGACACAGCGATTGGCAGCGCCCGCCATGGTAGGGAGCATGGCTGTGAACCCGGCGTAGCGGCCAAAGACCTCCAGCACCAGAAGGCGTTCATGCGATCCGGCAGAGGTGCGCAGCCGATTGGCCATTTCAATGATGCGGGTCACACAGGTGCTGAAGCCGATGCAGTAGTCGGTTCCCGGAACATCGTTGTCCATGGTCTTGGGAATGGCGACCACCTTGACGCCTTCCTGAAACAGACGGACGGCGTAGCTGAGCGTGTCGTCGCCGCCAATCGGGATCAGGTAGTCGACGCCGAGCCAGGCCAGGTTTTTCAGCACCTCCGGAGTCAAATCGTTGCGATCGGCCTGGTAGCTCTCGCTCAGGTGAGGTGGAATGTCGATCTTGCTGATGCGGCTGGGATTGGTGCGGGAGGTATGCAGGAAAGTGCCTCCGGTGCGGCCGGCGCGGTTCACCAGCTCTTCGGTGAGGCGCTGAAAATTGTCGCTGTTGTCGTAATCCTTATCGCGCACCATATCGATCAGGCTGGCCCATCCACGCCGCAGTCCAATCACGTCGTAACCCTCGCGCAGCGCTCGAATGGTGACCGCGCGGATCGCCGGATTCAGGCCGGGCACATCGCCGCCTCCGGTGAGAATCGCGATCACGCCCCTGCTATTACCACCTGCCATGATGAAGACCTCATCCTTTCCGAGAAAAAGCCGAACATCCTAGTGTAGCTGGAGCACGTGGAAGCGCGCGACGCCCGGTGCTACGCGGTGACTTGAATGCATGCCGGGTCCCAGAATGGCAACGTCCGGTTTGTGAAATGAGGAACATTCTGGCACTGTAGTATGGAGTCATTGGCTGAAGATTTTCCGGTGGCGTGCTGGCGGCGGCTTCGGTTACAAGAACATCAGGCCTCCATGGGAGAAGAAAACGGATGATCGTGCGGCATCGCAGGCAAACCCTATCATTGGCCCTTTCTCTTACTCTGCTATTGCTCACCGTGCCGCTGGATTCAGGCGGAGCAGCGCTTTACCAGAATGCCTCAATGTCAGGATCTGACTACTCCGGTCAGGGAGTACCACTGCCTCCAGAGGAGCTGCAAAGTCTGGTGGCGCCGATTGCGCTGTATCCGGACCCTCTGCTGGCGCAGGTCCTGGTGGCCGCGACCTTTCCAGACCAGATCCTGGTAGCCAAAATGTGGGTGGACCACAGCATGGATCTCCCGCAGGGAGTCTTCATCCAGGAAGTCAACGCTCAGCCCTGGGACCCGAGCATCAAAGGGCTGACGCAGTTTCCGGCGGTGATGAACATCATGTCGCGCAATCTCATCTGGATCTCCCAGCTAGGCGAGGCTTACCACAATCAGCATTCCGCGGTGATGGCTGCAGTCCAGGCATTGCGCTCCCGGGCCAAGGCGGCGGAGCATCTCAAGTCCAGTCCGCAGTTGACCCTGGCGCAACCCAGTGGAGACATGATCACCCTGCTGCCGGGAAATCCTCTGATGGTCTATGTCCCGGAATTCACTCCGGCGGCAGTTTATGGGAATCCGGTGGAAACCCCGAATTACAACAACAAGAACATGCCGGAAAATGGCTTGATTGCGTTCGGGGATGGGGTGCCGGTTGGCGCCTTGACCGGCAGCGACTGGGGCTGGAGCAACTGGAGCGTCAATTGGTACCAGGGCGTAGCCAACTATCGGAACTATCCGTACTTCGGCAACCACGCGTGGCATGGCGGCTATTACGGTGGTTATGTCTACTACGGCAACCATCCCTATCACGACGATGCCAACCGGCCGTTCAGTTCACAAGCCGGAGGCGCACAAGCCAACGCGCCGGCGCCTGAGAGTGAGGCCAAGCACGCTTCCAACGCCAGCGGTTCCCCGAGCCCCAAGCCCGGCTTCCAAGTTTTTAGCGCCTGGTCTCGCGAGGGCGGCGGCTGGCCCAGCCCCGATGGTCCTCTGGGTTGGGGTCCGCCCGACCCACAGCCTACCTTGACGGCGTTCAGTAGTTGGGGCAGCCAGGCCGGCACAGCCTTCGCGATTGGCGGCTGGGGCGACCGCTCTGCCAGCTATCGCGGATGGGCCATTCGCGGCGGAGCTTCCGGTTGGGGTATCGGAGGCCGCGCCAGCGGATTGCACTGGTGAAACCTGTGGCTGATTCGACGTTGCACAAATCATGGGAGGCGTGGATGAGGATGAGGTCGCAGGCGGCAGGTAAGGGCGGGTTGGTGCGTTACCGGGGCTGCATGGCCCTCGCGCTGGTGGCCCTGACCATCGCGCTTCCAGCCTGCCGCAAGCAAGCAACTTCGGCCAACGAGCCTGCGCGCGGTCAAAAGACATTTTCCACGCCCGAGGAAGCCGGCCTGGCGCTGGCCCTCGCCGCCAAGAATGACAATCAGCAGCAGATGCTGGCGCTCTTCGGCCCGGATTCCAAGGGCGTCATCTCCTCCGGCAACGCGGATGAGGACAAACGTTCGTTCGCAGGATTTGCCTCGGCCTACGACCGCATGAATCGCTGGCGCAAGGTGGAGAATGGGACCGAAATCCTGCTGGTCGATGTGAGCAATACTGCCTTCCCCATACCGCTTAGAAAAACCCTGTCCGGACAGTGGTACTTCGATACTCCGGCGGGGAAGGCTGAGCTGATCAATCGCACCATCGGTGGAAATGAGCTGGCAGCGCTCGATGTGCTGGGTGCGCTGGCGCATGCGCAAACCCAGTATTTCGCTGAGGAACACGATGGCACCAAGCAGTACGCGCGTAAGTTCATCAGCGATCCCGGCAAGGAAGACGGACTATACTGGCCCGATGCTCCAGGCAAGCCTAAAAGTCCGCTCGGGCCCCTGGTGGCGTTTGCCACCGATGAGGGAGCCAAACTTCAGCCCAGCCAGCACAAGCCTTTCCATGGTTATTACTTCGGCTTATTGACCACGCAAGGATTCTTTGCCAACGGTGGGCTTAGAGATTACGTCCGCGGAGGCATCCAAAATCGGGGATTTGGTTTCGTCGCCTATCCCGCCCAATACGGAGTCACCGGCGTGATGACCTTCATCATCGATGAGGACCGCATGGTCTTCCAGAAGGACCTGGGAGACGCGACCAAGGACACTGCGCCCTTCATGAACCAATTCAATCCCGACTCCAATTGGAGCGAGGTGCGGGAGTAAGCCGCGAAATAGCGAGATCAGGTTTCTCCGAACGCGTTCTCGCGCGTCGCCGCGACCGTCTGGAGCCAGCGCCGCAGGCGCGCAATGTCACAGCCCAGGACGCAGCCGCAGGCGGAGTCCTGGGTAGGATGGAAATCAGATCACAGTCCCCCAGGGACGACACTACCACTTTTCTCTTGGCAGTGGAGCAAGAGGCTCGAACTCCGGAGCGCCGAAGGCGCGGCGTCATGATAGCCCAGGACGCAGCGCAACCGGGCCCCGGCATTTGAGATCAAAACCAGCCGCGCAGCGGCGGCGATGAAGTTAGCCCGGGGCGTGAGCCCCGGGTCTAGTGAAAAATTGACTTGAGCCGCGTAGCGGCGACACAACTACGGTACAGACACCTTGGGGACGGCACGGTCCTCACGCGCTGGATCTGACACACCCTACGGTTGACCGCTTTCCTGTCGTACACTAACGTCAAACATGGTCGTCATCTACGGCATTCATTCGGTCAGCGAGGCGCTGAAGTCGGGCGCGCGCAGCTTCGAATATGTGGGCATCGCGCGCGAGCGTCACGATCAGCGCATGCAGCGCCTCATCGACGATTGCCGCGCCAGCGGCGTGCAGGTTCGCTTTCTGCCGCGCGAGCAACTCGACCGGCTCGCCAACACCAATACTCACCAGGGCGTCATCGCCGTTACCACGGGGAAACAGTTCGCCGATGTGGACACGCTGCTGGAGCAGCGCCACGGCGAATACAGTTTCCTCGTGGTGGTGGACAGCGTGGAAGATCCTCATAATTTGGGAGCGCTGATTCGCACCGCCGACGCTGCCGGTGCCGACGGCATGATCATTCCAGAACGGCGCGCCGCGGGGCTGACCGGTACTGCGGTGAAAGCTTCGGCCGGAGCCTCTGAGCACTTGCCGATCGCGCGCGTCACCAACATCTCTCGCACCCTGGACGAGCTGAAGGAGCGCAATGTGTGGACTGTTGGGCTGGACGAACGCGGCCCCAAGAGCTATGACGAGCTGGACTACAACATGCATTGCGCCATCGTCCTCGGCGCGGAAGGCAAGGGCATGCACGATCTGGTTCGGCGCCGCTGCGACTTCCTGGTATCGATTCCCATGCTCGGCCACGTGCCCTCGCTGAATGTTTCGGTTGCAGGAGGTGTGGTGATGTACGAGCTCGCCCGCCAGCGCAGAGCTGTGCAGAAGATAGTTGGGGGCAAGTCTTCGTAATGCAGGCGCTCGCGACGCGGCAACGACAGCGATGCTCCCGTCCCGCTGTGCGGGACGACTCAGCTCAGCCCAGGACGGAGCGAAACCGGGGCCCCCGATTCGCGCCTTTCTTGCGCGAATTGGGGTGGGAAGCGGAGTCCTGGGTAGGGTGGAAAAAGTCCCCAAGTCCCGTAGGGACGGCAGGGCTCTAACACAGACCCTCAAAGGTTGAAGCACATAATATGCACCCCCTCCCGAATGCGGCGCAAAACTAACCATGCGGTTCCTGACACTAATCGTCCTTCTCGTTGCTTGTTCGCTTGCGCACGCCATCAACCGCGACGCTTTCACCATCACGCGCTATCAGCTTGAAGTCCAGATTGACCGCACCGCCCACGTCATGGCCGTTGCCGGCAAGCTCACCCTGCGCAACGACTCCAGGATTCCCGAGAAAAATATTTCATTGCAGGTCTCGTCATCGCTGCCATGGAACAGCATCACGCTCGACGATAAGCCAGTGCAATGGCTCAGCGAGAGTTACACTTCCGACATCGATCACACCGGCAGCCTTTCGGAAGCGATCGTAACGCTTCCGAAAGCGGTGCCGCCGGCCGCCTCGATCACCTTGGATGTGCAATACGGTGGCACCATCACTCCTGACGCGACGCGTCTCACTCGTATGGGTGCTCCCGCTGATGTAGCTTCGCGCAACGATTGGGACCAGATCAGCGACGCCTTCACCGCCGTGCGTGGCCTGGGATATGTCACCTGGTATCCCGTCGCCATCGAAGCGGTGAACATGAGCGATGGCAATGCCGTGTTCGATGCGATCGCTGTGTGGAAGCAGCGTCATGCCCGCAGCGAGTTTAATGCTCGCATTATCGTGCTTGGCGCAAGCACGGAGTCGCTCTGCATCGCCGTGAATTCCGCGGTCTCCAGTTGCGGCGAAAGTCGCGAAGTCACAGGTGGCGAGAACAGCGCCGGCAAGCTTAAGGAGTTCAGCAACACACTGACCTTGCCCGGCATGAAGGAGACCGTGCCGGCCTTTGCTATCGCCAACTACGAGTCGCTGGATCGCCCGACAATCTCTCTGCTGCATCTTCCTGAGGACACCTCGCTGGCCCGCGATTACGCGCTGGCGGCGGAAGCCAGCGATCCGCTGCTGCACGATTGGCTGGGCGAGCCCGGCCAGCCCGCGCGGGTGATTGAGCTGACCGATTCTGATGCCAATCCCTACCAGAGCGGAGCCATCCTGTTTACGCCGCTGCGCCAGGCGCCAACTTCTACCTTGCAGCTTTTGTTGTTACCCACGCAGGTCGCGGCCCGCTTCCACTCTCCGCATCCGTGGATACAGGAAGGCACCGAGCGTTTTCTGCAAACCGTTTTGGTGGACACCCGTTCCGGACGCAAAGCCGCGTTAGACTTCCTCGACGTGTATCGCGAGCCGCTGGTGAGAGCGGAAGAGGCGGCAAATCCCAATCCAAAGCCGGGTGCGGCAACGAAGACGGCGGCGGATGCCAACTCCGCCGACAACACCCTGCTCAACACCAACGATGAGCTTTACCTGCGCGGCAAGAGCAGCTTCGTATTGTGGATGCTGCGCGATATGGTCGGCGATGCCGCCATACAGTCGGCGCTGGCCGCCTATCGTCCTGGCGCCGACAAGGACCCCGCCTACTTCCAGCGTCTCTTGCAGACCAGCTCCAAACGGGATCTGGAATGGTTCTTCGACGACTGGGTCTATCGCGATCGCGGCCTGCCCGACTTTCACGTTGACTCGGCTTACACGCGGCCGTTGTTGAGCGAGGCAAAAAGCTTTCTGGTGACCGCGACCATCGAGGACCGTGGTCGCGCCGGCGCTGAAGTCCCAGTGCTGGTGCAGACTCCGTCGGGCGAAAAGGTCATGCGGATTCTGGTAAAGGCCGGACAAAAAGGCACTGGCCGCATTGAAGTTCCTGTCGCTCCCGACAAAATCACGGTCAACGACGGCAGCGTGCCGGAGGCGAATGTCGGCAACAACGTGTACAACGTGCCGCCGCCCCACGAGGAGATGCCGCCTCTACCGAAGCCGGAAGATGAAGACAAGGACAAAGACAAAGACAAACAGAATTGATGTGCGGCCTCCGGTTCTGTTGTGGTTGAGGCTGCGATGAAATGACGAAAGGGAAAATTGACCACGGAGAACACGGAACTCACGGAGGTTTTATGATGCTTGATTCTGACTCTTGGTTTTGATTCATGATTCCTCCGTGATCTCCGTGCCTCCGTGGTGAATAAAAAATCATATGAGCTACATTCAATTTCTCGGTGCCGCAGGAGTTGTTACCGGATCGAAGCACCTCATCCACGTGGACAGCGACGGCGCTCGCCCACTGCAGGTGCTGGTCGATTGCGGTCTCTTTCAAGGACAAAAAGAATGGCGCCTGCGCAACTGGCAGGATTTGCCGGTGCCCGCCAACAGCATCGATGCCGTCATTCTCACCCACGCGCATCTCGACCACTCCGGCTGGATTCCGCGGCTGGTGAAGGAAGGCTTTCATGGGCCCATCTACGCCACCACGCCGACCATCGAGCTGTGCAGCATTTTGCTGCCCGACTCCGGGCATCTGCAGGAAGAAGACGCGGAGTTCTACAACAAGACGCAGGCCTCGAAACATCATCCCGCGTTGCCGCTCTACACCATCGAAGAAGCGCAGCAATGCCTGACGCTCTTCCGTCCGGTTAACTTCAGCGAGGTCAAACAGCTCAGCCGTCAGTTCTCGTTCCGCTTCGTTCACGCCGCTCACATCCTCGGCTCTTCGATGGCGGAGATCACATTGAATTCCGGAACCACAGCGAAGAAGCTGCTCTTCACCGGTGACATCGGACGCGTGCGCGACAACGAGGTCGCGCCCGGCAAAGTTCTACATTCCGGTCCCACGGAAGGCGAGGACTGCGATCTGCTGGTAATGGAGAGCACCTACGGCAATCGCCAGCATCCTCATGAGGATCCGCGCCCGGAAATGGCCGCGCTCATCCGCACCGCGCTGCAGCGCGGAGGCAGCGTAGTGGTGCCGTCGTTCGCTGTCGAGCGCACTCAGAAGTTCCTGTTCATGCTGAAAGAGTTGATGGAGAACGGGCAGGTTCCACGCGTGCCGGTGCACGCTGACAGCCCGATGGCTATCAAGGCTGTGCAGATCTTCATGAAGCACTCCGAGGAGTTTACGCCTGAGACCAAGGCGCTGATCGGCAAGTACGGTTCGCCACTCGAGTGGCCGGGCTTCCACTTCGATATCACCCAGGACGATTCCAAGAGGATCAATGACATAAAGTCTCCGGTGATCATCGTCTCCTCCAGCGGCATGGTCGCCGGCGGCCGCATCCTGCATCACTTGATGCTGCGCCTGCCCGATCCCAAAAACCTTGTACTGTTCATCGGATTTCAGGCGCCGGGCACGCGCGGCTTTACCATCCAGCACGGCGCCCATGAGGTGAAGATGTTCGGGCAGCAAATTCCCATTCGCGCGCAGGTAGCCTCGCTGGAACAGTTCAGCGACCACGCCGACACTCCCGAACTGCTGGAGTGGCTGCACACTTTCCGGCGCGCGCCAAACGTGACATATCTGGTGCACGGCGAGCCGGCCGCCGCTGCGCAACTGCGCGATGCCATGACCCAGGCCCTGGGCTGGGACGTGCAGGTGGCCGTATATCGCGAGAAAGTGCAAGTGGAATAATTTTGTTCACCACAGAGGCACAGAGACACAGAGAAAACAATAAGAAAAAAGGGAAACCAAAAAGGGGAACCTCTGTGACTCTGTGTCTCTGTGGTGAAAGCCGTTTCCTCTTGTCTCTGGCGTGAAAGGATTTTCTTATGCCGACCTTTGGACTCATCGAATACGCAGACGCCGGCCCCGAAGTTCGGGCGGTGTATGACGACATCATGGCAACCCGCAAGATCGACTGGATCAACAATTTCTGGAAGGCACTGGCCAACGATCCGGCGCTGTTGAAGCGAACATGGGACGACACCAGGCAGATCATGGCGCCGGGCGCGCTCGATCCGCTGGTGAAGGAATTGATCTACATCGCCGTCAGCGTGACCAACAACTGCCCCTACTGCATCGCCACGCACAGCGCTTCGGCGCGCAACAAGGGCATGACGCCGGAGATGTTTCACGAGCTGATGTCGGTTGTCAGCCTGGCCAACGGGAACAATCGCCAGGCCAATGGCTACCAGATCGAAGTCGACGAGCAGTTCAAGCTGCCGTTGAAGTAACGCGACGTTCTGCCGCATCGCAGCAAGCGGACGTTTTGGGAGTGTCTGCTCCCAATCCGATTGCTCCTCGCCTGCGTACCCTACTTGATCGTACCAATCACCTTAAGGAGATCCTGATTAAGTCAATGCCGAGGCCTTCAGCGGCTGAAGCCAGGTTCATTGGCCCGACTTTGCGGACCGCCTGAAGGCGGTCCCTTTCAAAGCATGACGCCCGAACCGGCGTCGCCAGATTGCCTTGTAACCTTCTGTCGGGTGGCGACTCTAATCGGTTGAAGATGGCAGGAGTATCAAGTCAGGTGAGGAAAGCTATGCCCAAGTTTTTGTTGCGTTTTGCGTTGGCGGCCGCAATGGCCACTCTGGTTGTGGGTGTCGTAATGCACGGCCCGCGGGACTTTGTGGTCGCGAGCGAGAAGGCAATGGCGCTCCCGAAACCCGCCGTGGATGAGCCTCTGGCGAGCTCGCCCGGCCAGGAGACCGCAGTGGTCGCGGGAGGGTGCTTCTGGGGTATCCAGGCTGTCTTCCAGCACGTCAAAGGCGTGATCTCGGCCACTTCTGGATATTCCGGTGGCTCCGCGAAAACGGCGGAGTACGAAATTGTCAGCACCGGCACGACCAATCATGCCGAGTCGGTGAAGATTGTCTACGACCCGTCGAAGATTACTTACGGCCAGTTGTTGCAAGTGTTCTTGTCGGTGGCGCACGATCCCACGCAGTTGAACCATCAGTATCCAGACGAGGGCACGCAGTATCGCTCCGTGATTTTCTACAGCAACGATGAGCAGAAGAAGATTGCCGACGACTATATCGCGCAATTGGAGCAGGCGAAGATCTTCAAAAGCAAGATCGTGACCCAGGTGGTGCCGCTGAAGGCGTTTTATCCCGCGGAGGATTATCACCAGAATTATGCGGCGCTGCATCCGGATAATCCGTACATCGCGCGCTTCGATCTGCCCAAAGTCGCCAACTTGCAGCAGACGTATCCGCAGCTTTATCGGAATCAATAACACAGAGCCGGCGGCTAATGGGAGGAGTTGTCGTTGCCAATAAGGCAGGGCAGCCTCAAACGAGCGCCGTAGGAGCGAAACAGTTTAGCCCGGCACGAAGCGAAGCCGGGTCGTCGCTTCGAATCTGTATGAGAAAGAGGTTTGGTCTCCGTCGATTCGAATGTTGACATAACGAAAAGAGAACCCCGAAGGGGTGGTACTGCAGTTAGCCCAGGACGGAGCGAAGCGGAGTCCTGGGTAGGATGGAAAATGAATCCGAGTCCCGTAGGGACGGCACAGTTCTCACGCACCCTTTTTAGCCCGCAAATTGACAAACGTTGAGTACACTATGACGAACCGAAGAAATTTTCTGAAAACCAGTTTTCTATCTCTCTCAGGAGTTGCGTTTATGAGCCTGTTCAACCGCACTGAAGCCGAGGCCACACCGGCCTCGACCGATTACGTCGAAGTTGTCGAGTTCAAGAATGATGGCGAAAAGATTGGTTCCAAGCGCGTGCCCAAAGTGGTGAAGACCGACGCCCAATGGCGCGCCCAGTTGACGCCCGAGCAGTTCAACGTCACGCGCCAGGCCGGCACCGAGCGCGCCTTCACCGGCCAGTATTGGGACCTGCACGCAAAGGGCATCTTCCGCTGCGTGTGCTGCCAGAATGCGCTGTTCAGTTCGGCAACCAAGTTCGACTCCGGCACCGGCTGGCCGAGCTTCTGGGAGCCCATCGCCAAGCAGAACGTCAAGACCGACAGCGACACCAGCCTGGGCATGTCGCGCGATGAAGTGAAGTGCACCGAGTGCGATGCCCACCTCGGTCACGTCTTTGACGACGGCCCGCGTCCGACCGGCCTGCGTTACTGCATGAACTCCGCCTCGCTGACGTTCGTGAAGTAGGCTTGAAGGGGCGCGGCTTCAGCCGCGCCGCTGCAATTCCTTAGATTTGTCATCACGTCTATAACGACGTTGGACTTGTCAAGGTAGACGGGGGCGCCGACGCACAAAAGAGATGCGCCAGTTCGCTCTCGAGGAAAAGGTTTTTTCTTCACCAGAGGCCCGTCTTCCAATCTAGCGGCGAACTCAGCTTCGCCACCCATCTATTCGGCCACCTACGGCGACCATGATTGCTCTGCGAACTCCCGTGTTCACGGGAGGCAGGCTGCCCATTCAAGCGGTCGGCGCTCTACTTGGCGCCACGTGATGACTCGGGCTTGCCTGCCCCACTGCTGGATAGCTGCGCATAGTTCCAACCATTGCGCAGCATCCAGTACAACCTTGTCGCCAGCCGCCGGGCGATGGCCACCTTGGCCTGCGCCCGACTGCGCCGCAGCGCCAGCCGCACATAGACCCGTTTCAACTCCGGATCCCAGCGCGCCGCGCTCTGCGCCGCCTCCACTAGCAGAAAGCGCAGAAACGGCGAGCCCTGCTTGCTGATGTGCCCCAGCCGCTGCTTGCCGCCCGAGCTGTACTCACGCGGAATCAGCCCCAGGTAGCTGCTGACCTGCTTGGCCCGGGCAAAGCGCTGCACCTCGCCCAGGGTCAGCACGAAGGCCAGGGCCGTCTGCGGCCCTACCCCAGGATGGGTCATCAGCCGCACCGCCTCCGGCCGCTTCTGCGCTTCGGCCCGCACCCCCGGGTCCAGCCCTGCGATCTGCTCGTCCAGTTGGTCTAACTGCGTCAGCAGCTCGTCGCGCCGCCGCGCCGTGTAGGGCGGCAGCACCAGCTTTTCCAGTTGCTCGCGCCCCGCCTCCGTCCAGAGCTGGCGCTGCCGGCGCAAGCCCTGGTTCAGCGCGATGGCATGCAGCTGGTTCTTTACCTGCGTCCGCATCCGCACCCCCTGATGGCGATGCATGAGCAGTTGCCGTACATCGCGCTCCCCCGCACTCGGCACCCATAGCCGGGGAAAACGATTCTCCACCAGCAAGTGCACCATGTGCTCGGCATCGCGCTGGTCCGTCTTCTGCTGCCGCACCACCGAGGCCCGGATCTGCGCCGCGTCTCCTACCCACAGCTCGTGGCCGGTTTCCTCCACCAGCCGCTCGAACCATTGCGAGAAGCCGCAACTTTCCAGCCCCAGCAGCGCTTTTTCCTCCAGCCCACGGAAGAAGGCTCCCGCTTCTTCCGGCGTGCGCAGCCGTCGATAGCTGATTTCTCCTGTTTGTTTGTCAAAGATCGCTAACTGCTGAAAGCCGGGGTGAAAATCACAACCTATAATCAACATAGCGTTGGCTCCTTCCCCGAGCCTCTGGTTTTTTTCCTACTTCAGAGTACTCGCTCGGATCGAGCCAACGTCGTTATGAAATCAAGCGGGCTTTAGAGACTGTGTCGCAACCGGAATGATACTTGAATTAGTTGGTGAAGTTGGTGAAGTGGGAGATAAGGAGTCATGCCGAGCTACAAGCCTTATCACCCTGAGCAAGCGGAACTGCTGCCCAGCCATGTGAAAGACGTGTTGGGCGACAACCATTTGTGTTTTCTGGTGCACGAAGTAGTCGAGCAGCTGGACATCGGTGGCTTCGAGGCGGCCTATGGCGAGGCCGGCGGGGAGTCGCCCTACCATCCGCGGATGATGCTGAAGGTGTGGCTGTACGCCTTTGCGTTGAAGGTGAAGAGCACGCGCAAGCTGGAGCGGCGCCTCCACGAGGACTTGGGGTTTCGCTTTCTGGGGGGCGGCTGTGCACCCGACTTCAAGACGCTGAGCGAGTTTCTGCGGGTGCACCGAGGGGCGATCCTGGAGCTGTTCACCCAAGTGTTGCAGAGGCTGCGGCGGGCGGGACTGGCGCGGGTGGGGGAGGTGGCCATCGACTCGACGCGCATTAAAGGCAACGCCTCGCGCGACCGGGTGGTGCAGCGCAGGGTGCTGCAGAAGCAGGTGGAGCGGTGGATGAGCGAGGTGGAGGACGACCCTGACCGCCAGCCCGGAGGGCAAGTGAGCGAGGCCGAGCGGCAACGGGTGCGCGAGCAGTTGCAGAAGCTGGCGGAGATAGGCGCGGACAAGATGTCGCTGACCGATCCCGAAGCTCGTTTTCTGCGCACGCGGCAGGGCTATGAGTTGGGCTACACGGGGGAGATTGCGGTCAGCGAGGACCACTTCATCGTGGCCCAGCGGGTGACGCAGAACCAGGCCGACAACGGCTCGCTGCTGCCGATGGTGGAGGAGGTGGAGCGACAATGCCGCGAGCGTCCGCAACGGGTGTTGGCCGACAGCGGTTTCTACAGCAATGAGAATGTGGAGGAACTGGAGCAGCGCGGCATCGAGGGCTACGTTCCGGATTCGAATCTGGCCAGCGAGTTGAACGGCAGGCGGCGAGCGGAGGAGTTGGATCGACATCCGGTGAAGCATGCGGGACTGCATCGCATGCGGCAGAAGCTGCGCACCCCAAGCGGACGGCGACAGTATCAGCGGCGCAAGGAGTTGGTGGAAGCGATGATCGGCAGCTTGAAGGAGCACGGCGGCATGCGCCAGTTCCAACGGCGAGGGCTGGCCCTGGCGGGGGTGGAGTTCACCCTGGCCGTGGTGGCCCTGAACTTGAAACGCTGGCATCGGGTGCGCCAAAGCTAAAGCGACATACTCGGCCCCGCAGCCCATAGCAACACGCAAGCGGCAACCGAGATGGACGCCCCGATGTCGGCTAACACGCAGTCGCGACACAGTCTCTTCAGGCCTGCGAGC
>CAWBKE010000011.1:0-189848 GCA_963789245.1 uncultured Acidobacteriaceae bacterium
TGTCCGTGGACGCAAAAATCAAGAGGAAAGCTCTTGTCCTGAAGCTCACCGAATTCGTGATTCCAGTTGATGATGTTCCAGAGGAAGCCCGAAAAGCCATTAAGCACTGGAGCCAGATGATTGACTACTGGGCCGTGGACTGGGACTTCAGGGATGACACGTTCCACAACCAATGGCAGTCGTATCGACACGGCGTAAGAATCCCGAAATCGAGCTTTCAGCCAAGTACGACTATGCGGAACCGGAACGTACAAGGTAGTGGTGAAGGTCATTGACATTCTCGGTAACGACACAACCAAGACTCTCGAAATCAAGGTGAAGTAACGATGCCACGGCGGAAACGGGCTGTTGCGAGTCGATGCTCAGACCGAGTTGCTGGACGTAACCTCCAAACTGCGTACTGCTCCGTGCGTTCCCGCGTTGCGTGAGGCGGTGAAGGCTTGGGTGGCAGGTGGATATAAGGGCATCACCGAGACGACCCGCATCCTGCTGAACTATTGGTTCTACGCCGACCACAAACTGGCGACGGGCAGGCCGTTCAAATATCACCGCTCACAGCAAGAGGCGATCGAGACGCTGATTTTCGTTTGGGAATTCGAGAAGGTGCGCACGCGCAAGGCTCTGCTGGAGCGGTACGCAACGGACTTACGGGATGTGCGGCTCCCGCCTTTCGATGACTTCGCCCGCTACTGCATCAAGATGGCGACAGGTAGCGGCAAGACGAAGGTGATGTCGCTGGCGATTGCGTGGCAGTTCCTCAACGCAGTGCGGGAGCCGATGACGTGGCCAAGGACTATGCCAAGACATTCCTCCTGATCGCGCCGAACGTCATCGTGCTGGAGCGCCTGAAAACGGATTTTGCTGGCGGTCGCATCTTCCGCACCGATCCGGTCATTCCCCGAGAACTGGAGATCTTCTGGGAGTTCGATTGCGTGATGCGCGGCGAAGCCGAGAAAGCTCCGGCTGAGGGAATGCTGTTCCTGACCAACATCCAGCAGTTCTATGAGCGTGCCGACCGGAACGGCGATGCCGAGCCGGAGGCGATGACGGCGGTGCTCGGGCCGAAGCCTCCGACGAAGAAATTGGAGCTGACCGATTTTGATGACCGCATCGCGCTTCGAGCGGGACACCTGCTCGTGTTGAACGACGAGGCGCATCACACGCACGACGAAGACAACGAGTGGAATGCGACCATCCGAACACTGCACGGCAAAACTCCGCTATCGCCGCGCAGCTGGACTTCTCCGCCACTCCCCGCTTCCAGAAGGGCGCAATCTTCCCGTGGACAATATCCGACTATCCGCTGAAGCAGGCAATTCTCGACGGCATCGTCAAGCGCCCGATGAAGGGCATCGCCCGGATCGTGGAAGCGAAATCGGACTATGCCAGTGTTCGTTACCGGGGCTACCTGACCGCCGCTGTAGAACGCTGGCGCGAATACCGGGACGCAACTGGCGCCACTCAAGCGCAAGCCCGTTCTCTTCGTGATGATGAACGACACCGAAGAGGCCGACGACGTGGCTGGCTGGCTTCGGGAGAAATATCCCAGCCGAGTTCGGGGGCGAGAAGACGCAGGTAATCCACACCGATAAATCAGGCGAGGTCAGCAAGAAGCAACTGGACGAGGCACGTGAGGCTGTTCGCAACGTTGATTCTGCGGACAGTCCGATCAATGCCATCGTGTCGGTTCTCATGCTGCGAGAGGGCTGGGACGTGCAGAACGTCACCGTTGTGGTCGGTCTGCGCCCCTACACCGCGAAGGCGAACATTTTGCCAGAGCAGGCGATTGGGCGCGGCCTCCGCCTCATGTTTCGAGACTTGCCGGTTGACTTCACGGAGCGCGTTGACATCATCGGCAATCAGAAGTTCCTCGACTTCGTTGACGATCTGGAAAAGTTGGAAGACTTGACAGCTTGACACGTTCGAGATTGGCAAGGACAAGCTCAAGATCGTTACGATTCTGCCGCTGGAAAACCGCAAGGAGTATGACATCGGCCTGCCGCTGCTTGTCGCCAACGCTGGTGCGGAAGAAGATCTCTGGCCGACGAAATCGCTGGGCTGGATGTGATGTCGTTCCAAACTATTTTGCTGCCGATGTTAGCGCAGACGATCCGCAGCAACAAGACGTTTCGATACGAGGGATAGGACATCATCACGCTGCAGAAAGAAGTTGAGCGAGATTACACGATTCCAGAGCCGCAGACCGCCCAAGAGGTGATTGGATACTATTCCCGACGAATTGCTGAGGCCGTTAAGCTGCCGTCGCAGTTTGCTGCGCTGGCTCCGAAGGTGCGCGAGTTCTTCGAGCAGAAGGTGTTTGGACAGACGGTAGACCTGACGGACCACGAAATCGTAAAGGCAATGAGCACGCCGATAGCGCACTACGTTTGCGTTGACGTGTTCTCCAAGACACTTAAAGAAGCTGACCATTGCGGAACAGGAGCCGACGCTGCTTGAGCCAGAGCGGATGCTCTCAAGCTGTCAGCCATTCCCCTGGTCTCGGCCTGTGTGGGAAGGGGAGCATACCGTATTCAATCTGGTGCCCTGCGACAACGAATTCGAGAGAGACTTTGCGAAGTTCCTCGATAACGCTGACGATGTAGCGGCGTATGCCAAGCTGCCCCAGCCTTTCGGTTTCTCGATTGACTACACGGACGGCGCAATGAACCTGCGGTCTTATTATCCTGATTTCACAGCTGTGGACACGCACGGCACTCGCTGGCTATTGGAGACGAAGGGCGCGGAGTATGACGACGTGGCGTATAAGGACACGGCGGCGGCTAAGTGGTGTGAGAATGCTACTCAGCTCACCGGAACCAAGTGGCAGTACCTCAAGGTTCCGCAGAAAGCATTCGAGATGTTGCAGCCCAGCCGATTGGAGCACTTGCTTGCACTTCGACCAGGCAGCCTGCTTTGAAAAATCTGTAGACGCCGGTCACCTGCCCTCAGCGTCCCACCGTTGAAAACTTGCCCTGAGGGCTTCGGCGCTTTACAGCTTGGCCCGCAGCATGTTGATCACATCGTCCGCGGTGATGACGCCCGTCAACATGCCTTCGTCATCGATCACCGGCAACGTCAGCAGATTGTACTTGTCGAACAGCTCCGCAATCCGCTTCTCGTCGGCGCCCGGATGGATGGTGGCCATGTGTCCCGTGCTCAGCATCATGAGCGGCGTGCCCGGAGGCGCCAGCACAATCTTGGCCAGCGGCACCGCGCCCAGCAGCTTGTCTTTCTCGCCGATGATGAATATGGTGCTCACGCTTTCGACGCCGCCCTCGAAGTTGCGCAGCATCTCGATGGCGTCTTCTACTTTGGCGCCCGCGGTCAGCGCCATGTAGTCGGTGGTCATGCGCCCCGCCGCCGTGTTGTCGTGGAAGGTCATCAGCTCGCTGACTTCGGCGCGCTCCTCGGGCTCCATCTCGGTGAGGATTTCCTGTGAGTCATCGGGATGCATGTCGCCCAGCAAGTCGGCGGCGGCGTCCGGGTCCATCTCCTCCACGATGTCGGCAGCGCGATCGGAGTCGAGCGAACTCAAAATCGACACCTGCACCTTGGGATCGATCTCCTCCAGCGTCTCGGCCGCGACTTCGTCGTCCAGCGTCTCGAAGATGGCTTCGCGTTCAGCCGGAGCCAGATCTTCCACAATGTCGGCAATGTCGGCGGGATGAAGCTGGGCCAGACGCGCGAGCGAAATCTTCAGCTTGACTCGCCGCGCAGGATCGACCTCGATAAGATCGACGAACTCCCACGGAATCATTCTGGGGGGGATTTTTTCCAGCAGCAGATGCAGCGCCGCAGCCGGGACTACGCCTTTCAGCAGACGGCGAATGGCGCCGCGCGCACCCACATCCACCGCGCCAATCTTCAGAACGATGTGCCCGTTGCCGCTCTCCTCGTGGATGTCGACGTCGTTCACCCGCACCACCTTGCGGCCATGGACGTCGATGATCTGCTGATCGAGGAGGTCGCGCTCCAGCAGCAGCAAGCCCTCGCCGCCTGCGTATGGAGTCCACTCCTCAGCCGGCGTGGTGATGTGCAGGCCATGATTGATGAGCCTGACGGCTGTGGCCGGGATCAGGCGATCGCCATGCTGCGTCTTGATGACGAAGCCCATCACCAGGCTGGAATTTTCCTGCGGAGCCAGTGCCACCTCGCGCACCTTGCCCGCGCGCGAGCCGGTATTGTCGATGGCCGGCGCGCCAATCAGCTCGGAGAGGGCGAGAGAAGGCATTGCAATCACTATATTCGATGTGCGCGAAGGGTTTCATCCAAAACGACGATGAGGTGTCCGATATTCTGCTGCGCGGATCAATTTGGGAGCTCAAGGTTGCCGGGTGGGCGTGAGTTGACATACATACCACACTGTGGGACTTGGCCGGACTGATAAACCTGCAGGATCGAGCGCCTGGGGCGCGAAAGAAGATAGCCCACCGTTTCAACGGTGGGTTTGTATGAAGGAGAAATCCGAGTCCCCCGGGGACGGCACAGCAGTGCGAGACGCCCACTCATTCGAAAACCGCGAATGAGTGGGGCACCCGGCATCGATTCAAATCGGAGATCACAACTATCGGTTGCCCCACGCCTTCGACCAACTAGCCACTAGCAAATGAGTGGGGCACCCGGCGCTGAAGCTGAAAGCTACGGTGTGATCTCGAACACCGTCCCGTGGCCATGAATGCCGCCGGCCCAGGTCGTGCCGTAGAGATTGCCGGCCGCATCGAAGATCAAGCCGGCGATGGGATATTGCCCGTCGGTGCCGTTGCCGAAGCTGTGCTGTACCGTCTCCGTGTAACCCCCGCCCTCTCTGGGGGACAACTCGAACACTGTCCCGCATCCGGTCTCTTGCCCGTCGTAGCAGCTGTGAATGCCGCCCCCGTAGGTGGTGCCGTAGAGATTGCCGGCGCCATCGACGATCAGGCTGGCGTAGGGAGTACCTCCGTCCTGGACCTCGGGGTTGAAGCTGTGTAGCACTTTTTCCTGCGCCCAGGTGCTCGTCACAAATAGCGCAATAGTGAATACCGCCAGTGCAGTCCTAAATCCGATGAAAAGTCTCTTGCCTCGCATGTGGAGGCCTCCTTTAGCCACAAGAACCGACACCGAAGGAATGAGTTCCTCGCTCCGAGCCGATTCAAACGTGGCTGGCGGGATGGCCCTTCGAAGGCAGTTGCTGGTTCCCGACTGGTGGATTAGGCGTTGCTGGAGCGGCCAATGTGGTCAATGCGTTGAAGCCGTCACGTCGGTGAGTCCGACTTCAAGCACTCTAAGTGGTCAGCCGGGATGGTAGCACTCTTGGGGCGCATGTCAAGGGTTTTACCGCGCGGATAGCGAATTCCCGTTGTGGGAACGGCGTTGCCGGGTGCCCCACTCATTCGACGGTTTTCGAATGAGTGGGCGTCTCGCAGTGCTGTGCCGTCCCCGGGGGACTCGGGTTCCTTTTCGCACGTTACCCACCGTTGAAACGGTGGGCTATCCTCTTTCGCGCCCGGGGCGCTCGGTCTTTCGTTCCATCCGCACCGATTCGAATCGGAAATCACAGTCAGTGGACGCCCAAGCCTTCGACCAACTGGGCGGGCTGCCCTGGCCTTCGGAAATGAGCGGGCCCATTCAAAAATTTGGGGTGCCCCACCCCTGTCGCATCCTTGGCGACAGGGTGGTCACAACTGACCACTGACAACTGACAACTGACCACTGACCACTGACCACTGACCACTGACCACTGACCACTGACCACTGACCACTGACCACTGACCACTGACCACTGACCACTGACCACTGACCACTGACCACTGACCACTGACCACTGACAACTAATTCCTGATCCCCTCCAGCAGTTGCCGGGTGCCCCACTCATTCGACGGTTTTCGAATGAGTGGGCGTCGCGCACTGCTGTGCCGTCCCCGGGGGACTCGGGTTCCTTTTCGCACGTTACCCACCGTTGAAACGGTGGGCTATCCTCTTTCGCGCCCGGGGCGCTCGGTCTTTCGTTCCATCCGCACCGATTCGAATCGGAAATCACAGTCAGTGGACGCCCAAGCCTTCGACCAACTGGGCGGGCTGCCCTGGCCTTCGGAAATGAGCGGGCCCATTCAAAATTTTGGGATGCCCCACCCTTGTCGCATCCTTTGGCGACAGGGTGGGCACACCTGACACCTGACACCTGACACCTGACACCTGACACCTGACACCTGACACCTGACACCTGACACCTGACACCTGACACCTGACACCTGACACCTGACACCTGACACCTGACACCTGACACCTGACACCTGACACCTGACACCTGACACCTGACACCTGACACCTGACACCTGACACCTGACACCTGACACCTGACACCTGACACCTGACACCTGACACCTGACACCTGACACCTGACACACTGACAACTGACACCTGACAACTGACAACTGACAACTGACACCTGACACCTGACAACTGACAACTGACAACTGACAACTGACAACTGACAACTGACAACTAATTCCTGATCCCCTCCAGCAGTTGCTCCACTTCGGCCTTCTTGTCCGCCGTCAGTGGCAGGAGCGGCAGCCGCACGGTTCCACCGAAGAAGCCGTTGTAATCCATCGCGTACTTCACGCCGGGAATGCTCAGGCCGCCGACGATGCGCTCGGCGGCCTTGGCAATGCGCTCCTGCTTCTCGCGAGCCAGGGCGGCATCGCCGTCTTTCCACGCAGCATAGATCTCGTAACACGCGGTAGGAGCGCAATCGGCGAAGGCGAGGATCGCGCCCACGGCTCCAGCCTCCAGCGAAGGATGCAGCTTGTGCGCCGCGCCCACCAGCACCTGGAAGCCGACTTCCTTCTGGCGCGTCTTCAATCCGCCAACCACGGTCACGGCCGTGGACGATGGCTTGGGCGCGGCAGTTCCGGCCAGCGCGCCAACCGTTACCAACGCGCCTCCGTCGGCGCTTGCGGACGCAGCGGCGGCTGCCTTCAACATGCGGCCGGTGGCAGCCGCGAAGGTTTCCGTCACGGTTGCGCTGCGTTGGATGTGGCGTGTGCCCGCAACCATCTTCTGCACTTTCTCAATGGAGCCCGACGATTCCTTGATGGCGATGAGGTTCGGGTGCTCGGCCAACTCGATCACGACTTCGGCCGGGATGTCGTATCCCGTTGCCTGCGGGAAGTTGTAGATGATGACCGGCAGCGGCGAACGATCGCAGACGAAACGGTAAAACGCGAGCATGTTTGCGGGCTGGGCCATCTGGCCTTTGTAGTAGTGCGGCGTGCGCACCATGGCGATGTCGTAGCCCAGCTCGGCGGCGTACTCGGTCAGGCGCAGCGTCTCGGCAGCGCTCTCGATTCCGGTGCCGGCGATCAGGACTTTCTCGTTTGCGGCGGCATCGCGCGCGCACTTCAATACCTCGCGGCGCTCGTCGTCGCTCAGCAGGATGGCTTCGCCGGTCGAACCCTGCACAACGATGCCCGCAATCGGGCCGCGCGAGTATTGCTCGACATTCTGTTCCAGCTTGCGGAAGTAGATCTTGCCGTCGGGATAGAACGGCGTAGTGATGGGAGGAAAGATTCCGTGTAAGAGCATGAGGAAATTATAGGCTGTGGGGAAGGATCTGGATCACCACAGAGACACAGAGACACAGAGTTTGGAATTTGTTTTTCACCACGGAAGCACGGAGGACACGGAGAAAAGGAATTTGGCTTATCACACCAAGCAATGTTAGAGACCCGAGTTTGAAGGATTTCGTGCCGAGTTCCCCGTCGCAAAACACGGAAATGAATTCCTATCCCCCTGCGCTCCGTGTTGAAAAATCCTGAACTCTGTGTCTCTGTGGTGAAAAAAATCATTCATTGCGCAACGCCTGCATCGGCTCAATCGTAGCTGCGCGGCGCGCCGGCAGCAGGCTGGCCACCAGTCCAATGACGCCCAGCCCAAGCGCGAGCAACGCGATCGCCATCGCGTCACGGCCCGTTTCCACCGGAATCACGCTGGCCAGAAGGCGTCTGGAAAGTACGCTGCCGAGCGCACCAATGACGACTCCAACGGTCATCAAGAGCGCAGCGCGGCTCAGCACCAGACGCACGATGTCGGGTCGCGACGCGCCCAGAGCCATGCGCAATCCGATATCGCGCGTTTGCAGGCCCACTTCCTGGCTCAGTACGCCGTAGATTCCGGTCAGCGCCAGCAACAGCGCGATCACCGCGAAGATGCTGAACAGCCAGCCCTGCATGCGGTTGAAGACCAGCGCGTCGGCCAGCACGTCGTCCATAGTTTCAGGTGTGCGGAACGGTACTGACGGCGCGACCTCATGCAGCGTCTGGCGAAGCTGGCCCACAATCATTTCCGGCGGCACCGTCGTCCGCACAAACAGTGACATGGTGCTCAGTTCGTCAACGTTGTCCTTGAGCTCCACCTCGGACATGGGATAGTCCGCCTCCGCCATCACCGGTTCGTCGATCGCCTGCCGGCCATTGCTCACCACTCCGATGATGGTCTGGTTGCCATGGTCTTGTTTGATCTGCTGTCCGAGCGGCTCTTCGCCGGGCAGAAAGGTGTCTACGAACTTCTGGTTCACCACCACGACTTGATGCGGGCCGGGCTTGTCGATGGCCGGATCGGACAGGCGGCCACGCAGCAGCCGCAGTCCCATCGCCTGATACCAGCCGGGCGAGACCATGCGGACCTCGGCCAGGCGCTCGTGGTCAGGCGGATCGGGCGGTTTGCCGACCATGTTGATCCCGCTGTTCCAGCCCCAGTTCAGCAGCGGGATCAGGCGGTTGTAACCTGCGGCGGTCACCCCCGGAATCGCGCGCACTTTTTCCTCCAGCGGCCGATACAACACGGCGTCGAGGTTCTTGCCGGCGTATTCCCCCGGCGAGACATTGATTTCCAACGTCAGCAGATGATCTGTCGCGTAGCCGAAATCCACATGCTGCATGCGCCAGAGCTGCATCAGCACCAATCCTGTGCAAACCAGCAGCATCAGCGAGAGCGCGACTTCCGTAACCACAAAGGCGGAGCGCAGACGATAATCGCCGCGCTCCGTTCCCACGCTCGCACCGGATTTCAGCGAGCGTGTGGGATCGCCCGACGACAGCTTCTTCGCAGGAATGATTCCGAAGATGAGGCTCGACACGATGGCGATCACGAACGCCGCTACAAACACGGCCCAGTTGAGATGAATGTCGCCACCGCGCTGGAACGACTTGCTGAGGAACCGGCTCATCCCGAAGGTGAGCCCCCAGGCAATCAGCAAACCGCCCAGCGCCGAAACCAAACCCAGCACGCAGTTCTCCAGCATGATCTGGCGCACGATGCGCACGCGTCCGGCGCCCAGCGCAGTACGAATCGCCATCTCGCGCTGCCGGCTCACGCCACGCGCCAGCAGCATGACCGCAACATCGACGCAGGCGATGAGCAGCACAAACACCACGCCCGCGGCCATGATCCACAAAGCCTGCCGCTGGTCTTGCCCGGTAACGTGCATCGTCAGCGGCATCACGCGGGCCGTGCGACCCTTGTCCGTGTCAGGATAAGCTCGACCGATGTTGGCCAGCACGCTGTTCATGTCCGCCTGCGCCTGTGCCGCGGTAATGCCCGGCCTCAGACGGCCAACCACTTGCAGCCAATGATCGCCGCGTGCGGTGCGCAGCTCTTTGGGAATTCGCATCGGGGTATAAACGGTGTTGGGAACGCCGATGGGAAAGCGGAATCCGGCCGGCATCACGCCGACGATCGTGTAGGGGAAGCCATCGATGTGGACGGAGCTGCCGACGACGCTGGGATTGCCGCCAAAATTCTGCTGCCAGAGCTCGTAGCTCAGCACCGCAACACGGTTACGGCCCTCCTGCTCTTCACCGGGAAGAAAGGTGCGTCCCAGCAGCGGCTGCACGCCGAAAACATCGAAGAAGTGGTCCGTCGTCGCGGTATTGCGCAGATGGAGTACCTGCGAACCGGTGTCGAGATTGACTCCAGCGTAGCCGCTGAATCCGGCCAGCGACTCGAAGCTCTTATTCTGCTCGCGCTCTTCCAGATAGCCGGGCCATGACGCCGGCTGAATGTAGTTCGCTGCCGCATGCGTCTCTACATACACAATCCGTTCAGGATCATGAAATGGCAACGGCCGCAGGACGGTGGAGTAGATCACGCTGAACATCGCTGTTGCTGCGCCAATGCCTAGCGCCAGGGTAAGTGTTGCCACAATCGTGAATCCGGGCGATTTGCGCAGTTGCCGCAAGGCGAAGCGAAAGTCATGACGGAAGGAATTCATGGAGTCTCCACGAGCAGAAAAATCTTGGATGATAGACGTAGGGAAGGGGAATTTAGTTCCGCGATCAGCGTTTTTTAGCAAAATGGCCCAACCACCACGCGAAGGTACTTGTCAGGGGGCCGATTCTAGCGAGGATCGGTTCTGATTTCGCGAATTCTTGGAGACTGCCCGTCCCCCGGCGGCGGAGACTGAGGTACCGCAGCGGCTAAAAGCCGCATTAATACTGCGGCATTTACGAACGGCCTGAAAGGCCGTCCCCTTCAAGGAAGCCGCCTCAGTCAGGATTTCCCTAATTTCTCAGCCGGGTGCCCCGGGTCTCGCGCGGTTCGAGACCCGGGCTTCGGCTACGTCCACCAGCGTCTCACGATTCTTCTAATTTCTAAGCAGCACGGCCAAGCCATCGCTATTCTGCAACTCTGGAGAGCGCGCAAAGCTCATCAGATCATCAGCAAACTTTATGTTGTGCTCCACTCCCCGGGCGAAGGTTGGCACCACCTGTACCGCGTGGGCGATAGAAAACGCGTCACCATGCCTCGCCGCTGCTCCGATCAGCAGGCTGTGCAGCAAACGATAATGCAGCGCAAGTAAGAGGTAGCTGATAAGTGGATCAACGCGCCGCTGAGCGGGATCGATGACGTCGATGAAGGGGAAGCCGGTCCGGAAGATGTAGTTGAGCAGGTAATTCTCCATGAAGTAGGGATTAGCCAACTCGAACGGCGCGTAGTGGCAAAGATAAGCCTGGTGATAACGAGCGGTCGGGTCTGATCCGGCGGTCTCGTGGGACTGGCTGATGGCCTGGAGAAGATCGCCGACACAGGCGACGAACGCCTGCTCCGGCTGGTCAGCCTGGTAGCGCCGCTGAATGAGCTTCAGGACCAAGTCAAGCTGTGGACCAGGACGCGCAGGGATGCCATCGAGATGAGGACGGAGGCTGCCTTCCCTGACTATGGTGGCGTACTGAGCCAGCAGCGGCGAAATCTGCGCGATCTGTTGCGCAGTAGTCAACTCATGCACGCGCCGGCAAACCGTTCCCAGCAGGAACAGTCGCTGCCATAGCGGATAAGCACGGTCCTGCACCAGATCAAGGGCAAAGCTGCGTATCTGGCGGGCTAGCGCCGAAGAGCTGGGTGGGGAGGAATTCTGAAATTGTTCTAATGGAAATTCATAGCGAGGAGCCTCCTGCGGCGGCAGCAACTGCGCGCTCATCAGTACCAGACGCGCGGCCTCAGGGCAAGACAGATACAGCGCCTTCTGCATGTCCCCATCGAACCGCACCAGCGCGCGGGGATAGCGCGAGCAGGTCTTGGGGAGAAATTCAGCGCCATGCTGTTTCTGAATGCTGCACAACTTGTCGGCCGCGAGAAACGGGCAGCGATTCTCGGCCGTGAACTTCATGCGGGCGTATTTGAAATTGTCGCGAGCGCCTGGGGTTAGCTCGATGTGTTCTGCTGCGGCACGCCGGAGTTCAGGCGTGGCCCGATACTTCTTGTAGGTCGCCTTATCCACATACATGCCCCAGCCCTCGCAGCAGCTTTCTTCACATGCGGAAGCGATACAGCGAAAGTCGTCGGCATAGCGGGGCTGTAGCAGAGGGCCGGGCATAATTCCTTCCGAGAAGGACTGTGCACGTCAGCCTCCAGTTGTTATTAGATAATTCTAGATTTATCTCTGTTTTCCCGACGAAGCCTTCTTCGCAGTTGGACGCTTTGTTTTGACGGGCACGGCGCGCGATCTTGTATTCTGCCCCACGCTCCGCGGCGCTGAAGCTTTGGCTGCGCCGCCGGCCTCCATGCCCTGTAGCGCCTCCAGCGGCGGCATCTTCTGCTTCAACTTCAGCACCGGCGCGAACAGGTCGCCGTATTTTTTCGCTCGCTCCAGCACTTCGCCCGCCTCGAACACCAGCAGACTCGGATCGCCTTTGCCCAGGCAGTCCTCGACTTCTTCCCACTTCACCGGAGTAGAAGCCGTGGGCTGCTCTTTGGCACGCAATGAATACACGCACACCGTCGTCTTGTGATCGTCGTTTTGGCTCCAGTCCACCAGGACTTTGTTCGTGCGCAGCGACCTCTTCATATCGGAGACAACCAGGTGCGGATGTTGCCGCTCCAGCAGTCGTGCCAACTCGTGGGCAAACGATTTGGTCTGCTCGTAGGTAACGGGAGTATTCAGCGGAACATAGATCTGTAGACCCTTCGATCCCGAAGTCTTCGCGAAACTCTGCAACTTTAGGCTTGCGAAAATGTCGCGCACCCACAATCCTACCTGGCAGCATTGCACAATGTTGGCCGGAGCTCCGGGATCGAGATCGAAGACGAGGAAGTTGGGCCGCAGGACGTCTTTGCCCAGCGATAGGCTGGTGTGCAATTCGAGGTCGGCAAGATTGGCCGCCCAGACCAGAGTGGCCAAGTCCTCGAAGACGCAATAGTCCATCCAGCGCTTGTTGCCCTCGCTCCAGACGCGCGCCGTCTTCACCCATTCAGGACGGTGCGATGGGCAATTCTTCTCGTAAAAGAACATGCCGTTCACGCCGTTGGGATAGCGCTTCATGGTGAGCGGCCGGCCATGCAGATGCGGCAGCAGGACGGGCGCGATGCGAACGTAATAGTCGATCACCTGTCCCTTGGTGAATCCGGCTTCGGGATAGAGCACCTTGTCGAGGTTCGACAGCTTAAGGTGTTTGCCTTCCACGTCAACGACAGTGTCTTTTGGCATCGCTCCTCGCTTGCGTTTAGGAATGATGCCGCGTGCGGCGGAAAGTATGCAAGCGGAGTAAGAGGGGAGGTAATGGGTCAGTCTGAAATCGTGGTCGAGTGATCTTGGGTGGAGCACGCCTTCCAGGCGTGCAGTTGAGATCCTCTAAGTGTCTCGGCTTCAGCCGCTGAGGGTAAGGGCAACGTTACCTCAGGCGCTAAAGCGCGTATCGCAGTGGGGCTGAAATATGCACACCTTCAACCGGCCGCTGAAAAAGTCCAAAGCAGATCCCTCGTCGGGCCTAAAGAGAGTGTGTCCCAACTGGGCAACCGAACTTTGCGGTGGAGCGAGCGTCGCGATGTTTACCCGGTCAAGCCGCGCAGCGGCGGCATGAAGTTAGGCGTGGGCGTTAGCCCACGCTCAAAGTGGGCCAAAACCCGAGCCGCAGAGCGGCGACACGGGGTTGCGACACAGTCTCTAAAAGGCCTCCTCGTGACGACAAATTCAAGGGACTTGCAACGGCGCAGCTTAAGCTGGCGCCCCTTCAAAGCACGGCAACGCCGACTTTTTCAGCAGCCTGTGAAGCGCCCTGACACGGCCCTGGGCCGGAGGTCAAAGTTTGTTCAGGCCATCGAGGGCTGCCACTTTGTAGGCCTCCGCCAATGTGGGATAGTTGAAGACTGCATCGCGAAAATACTCGATCGTCCCGCCCATCGCCAATACAGCTTGCCCGATGTGAACGATTTCGGCGGCGCGTTCGCCGATAATGTGCACGCCCAGCAGCTTCAGGCTGGTGGGATCGAAGACCAGCTTCAGAAAGCCCTGATCGTCGCCCAACATCTGCCCTTTGGCCAGTTCGGCGTAGCGCGGCGATGCCGGTCTCGTACGGGACCTTGTCGCTGGTGAGTTGTTCTTCCGTCGCGCCCACCATGGAAATCTCGGGAATCGTATACACGCCATAGGGAATCAGATTGGGTGGCATGTTGCCGGAGATGCCGAAGATGTGGCAACTGGCGAGTCGGCCTTGCTCCATGGAGGTGCTGGCCAGGGCAGGGAAGCCGATGACATCGCCGGCAGCGTAGACATGCGGTATAGAAGTCTGAAAATTTTCGTCGACGATCAGCTTGCCGCGTCCGTCAGGTACCAGGCCAATCGCTTCCAGGTTGAGTTGATCGCTATTGGCGCGTCTTCCAACGGAATAGAGCAGGGCGGAGCCCTGGACCTTCTTGCCGCTCTCCAGCTTGGCGAAGACGCGGTCGCGTTCGTCGTCGAAGCCCACTTGCACCACTTTTTCGCCGAGGCGAAACACCGTGCCGAGCTGGCGAAGCTGGAAACACAGGCTCTCGACGATCTCGCGATCCACGAAGTCCAGTACGGTGGGACGCTGATCGAGCAATGTGACCTTCACGCCTAACGCGGCGAACATGGACGCATATTCCAGCCCGATGATGCCCGCGCCGACGACGATCAGCTCGCGTGGCAACTCTTCCAGTTCGTGGACCTGGTCGGAGTCGAAGATGCGCTTGCCGTCGATGGGAATGTCGGCGTGGTGCGCGGGCCGCGTGCCGCAGGCAATGACGAAGTTGTCGCCGCGCAGCAGCGTATAGCCTTCTTCGTTGGCAACCTCCATGCTGTGGGCGTCCAGAAAGCGCGCGTTGCCTTCGTAAACCGTTACGCGATTGCGGCGCAGTTGCGCCTTGATGACCTCGATCTCGCGCGCCATCACGGCATCGGAGCGAAAGACCAGGTCCTGCATCGCGATACTTTCCTTCAACGCATAGCCGCGGCCATAAAAACTGCGCTGCCGCAGGCCGCTGAGATACAGAATGGCCTCGCGAAAGGTCTTGCTGGGGATGGTCCCGGTGTGAACGCAGACGCCGCCGATAGTGCGCTTGCGCTCGATGACCGCGACCTTCTTGCGCAGCTTGGCCGCGCAGATCGCAGCCTTCTGTCCCGCCGGGCCGCTGCCGACGACGATGAGGTCATAAACGTTGTTGTTGTTGCTGGCTTCGGTCGTGGGCAAAAGAGTGTCTCCTCGCCGAATTATTGGCAGAAATCGAACGTACCATCAAATTGGGCGGAACGGAAGCGGATGAGCTCGAATGGGCGCAGGATGCGAATCAGAATTTATCGGGCATTCACATTCGGGGAATTGCCAGAAGAAGCGCCGTAGGTGCGACATAAGTTAGCCCAGCCGTTCACGGCTGGGAAAGTTGCATATTCCCAGGGGAGTGCTGTAGGGAACTCCGATGTTTCTCCCGCCCCTACCCACTCTCCGCTACGCTCCGTCCTGGGCTAACTGCACTTCGACCCCTTCGGGGTTCTTTCTTCGTGTGTAGTGCCCCGCCGAAGCGAAGGTTAAGCCTAGCTCCCTAGCAGACTCTTTAAGCGTTGGTACAAAACCCTGATTTATGCAACGAACTTCCGATTCAGGACACGAAGTGAGACCAGCGGAATCCCCGTACTGCATTCAAGCGCTGACTGCGGCGCTAGTTTCCAGTGGCAGTTGAGCCTGTTGCCAGGCGTCGAAGCCGCCGATCACGTTGATGACACTCTTGTAGCCTGCACGCTGTAGCAGGCTGCATGCGATCACGCTGCGATAGCCGCTCTTGCAGTGGACCGCGATCGGCTGGTTGAGTTCGATGGATGGCAGAGCAGCCTTGAAGCGGTCCAGCGGATACCAGTCCGCGCCGTTGATGTGACCTGCGTCCCATTCGCCCTCGCGACGGACATCCAGCACGAGCAGGGAGTTGTCGCGCGAGCGGGAGCCGAGCTCCTGAACCGTGATCTGCGGCAACGGCTGCAACGCAAATCCCGCCTGCTGCCAGGCGGCTGGGCCGCCGTCGAGATAGCCGGCAACATCTTCGATTCCAACGCGCGCGAGGCGAAGGCGTGCCTCGTCCAACTGGGCAGAAGTTTCAGCGATCAGCACCGGTCGGGCCGACAGGCCGAGGACGGCGCCGGCCCAGGAAGCAAACTGGCCGGAGAGCGCGATGTTGATGGAGCCGGGCACATGGCCGGCGGCAAACTGATCGTTGGGACGAACGTCTAGGGCAACCGCTCCGTGCTCCAGCATGGCATTGAGGTCGGCGGCGGCAATCGGCTTCAACTTCGGCAATTCCGTCAGCGGCGTAGCCCCGGCGCGATTGATGGCCGCGTCCTCCAGGAAGTAATCAGGCCGGGCCGGCAGATTGCTGGTCATCTGGCGGATGAATTCGTCGCGGCCCTTGATCTGGAGCGCGTAGTTGGTGAGGCGCTCAGTGCCGATGGTGGAGGAGCGCTCGGCGCGCATATTCCGACCGCACAGAGACCCGGCGCCATGCGCGGGATAGACCAGGACGGCGTCGGGCAACGTCATGAGCTTTTGGTGCAGCGAGTCGTACATCAGCCCGGCGAGCTGCTGCGGCGTGTGCGACTTCGACAGGTCGGGACGCCCCACGTCTCCGATGAACAGCGTGTCGCCGGTGAGCACGGCCCAGGGAGTTTGCGACTGCTCTTCATTGGTAACCACAAGGGAGATGCTTTCCGGGGTGTGGCCAGGGGTTTCGAATGCGTCGATGCGGATTTTGCCGACCTGCAACTGAAAACCATCTTCTATTGGAACGTGAGCAAAGGTGGCTTCAGCGGCTATGCCCATGTAGATGGTGGCGCCGGTCCGCGCTGCCAGTTCCTTATGGCCGGAGACAAAGTCGGCGTGAAGGTGGGTTTCGAAGATGTGGCGGATCTTGACGTTCTGTTTCTGCGCCGCTTCCAGGTAAATCTCGACATCACGCTGCGGATCGACGACGATCGCTTCGCCTTCCGAGGCGAGCATATAAGAGGCGTGGGCCAGACATCCCAGGTAGAACTGTTCGAAGTACATGAATTCTCCCGCGGAGCATAATAGCACTCGGGTCAAGCGGTCCAGCGTCGGGATCTAAACTTCGGGGTAGTTATCGAAATGCCCTTAGGCGGACGATCCAGAATTCCAGCAGACTCATCCAACATCCAATTACTTGAATGTCGAAGACCAGCAAGATCATCCAGATTGTCGTGCTTGTTGCCATCGTGGCTGCGGGCGTCAACTTGTATCTCACCTTCCGCGAGCGCCGCGCAGGACTGACGATTGCGAAGCCGGCGGAGGTCGCGCTCGATCCTGACTATTACGTGACGCCGAAGAAGCTTCATCCGCAGGACCTGAAGGATGCCAAAGAGCTGACCAGGCAGCCGGTTTGGGTTCAGGGTGGATATCATTATGCTTACTATCCCTACGCCGGCCATAGCGACTTCGAGCATATGGCCGGAACGCTGGGGCCGATCGAAAAGCTCGACATTAAGGATGTGGTGCTGGACCGAACGCCGGGTTCGCCAGGGCAGAAGCAGGTGATGGCGGTCTTCGAGAAGGACGGCAAGCGCTACGCATTTCCCATCGGCGTGGACGACAATGGCGACTACAAGATCTACAGCGATGACCTGCTGTTCATCCAGGACCCGCACGAGCTTTACAAGCACTGGCCGGCTGACTGTGTGGAAGGCGATCGACAACCATGAAGTGAAGCCGGGCATGAACGAGATTCAGGCGTCGTTCGCCATCGGAGTGGGCAGTCCTGAGGGAACGGGGATGTCGAATCCGCGGATCGTGGACTTCCCCAACAACGGACATCCGGTACGCATCACCTTCACCAACGGCAAAGCCACGGAGATTCAGCCGGTAGGGTAGGCGGCCTGTCCTTGGAAGTCGCGTCGCCGTTCTCCTTGGGTTGGGATTCGCCGCCTCGGCTGGACATTTGGGCTGCAAAATCCTAGGGTTCTCCTGTAAGGAGGGAATTGTGAAAGCCATTCGCGTGCATCAGTTCGGCGGTCCCGAGGTGTTGAAGCTGGAAGAGGTGCCTGATCCGCAGCCTGGTCCGGGGCAGGTAGTGGTTCGCGTTCATGCCGCGGGGGTGAATCCGGTGGAAGCCTATATCCGCACCGGCACCTACGCTGTGAAACCCAATTTGCCGTACACCCCGGGTGCCGATGCCGGAGGTGTGGTCGTCGCAGTCGGGCCCGGCGTCAAGCGGGTGAAGACCGGCGATCGTGTTTACACCACCGCGTCCATCACGGGAACCTATGCCGAGCTGGCGCTCTGCGACGAAGCCAAGGTGCAGCGACTGCCCGAGCGCGTCAGTTTTGAGCAGGGCGCGGCGATGGGAGTTCCTTATGGCACCGCGTATCGCGGACTGTTCCAGCGCGCCAATGCGAAGCCTGCGGAAACTGTGCTGGTGCATGGCGCCAGCGGTGGAGTGGGCACCGCGGCAGTACAACTGGCGCGCGCGGCAGGCATGGTCGTGATTGGCACCGCGGGCAGCGACGACGGCATGAAGCTGGTGAAGGAACAGGGTGCGCACCACGCGCACAATCATTCGTCCGAAGGCTACCTCGACGAGCTGATGAAGCTGACCGAAGGCAGCGGCGTGGATGTCATCATTGAGCTGCTGGCCAACAAGAATCTCGCGCGCGACCTTACTGTGCTCGCCAAGAAAGGACGCGTTGCGGTGATCGGCAACCGCGGCACCATCGAGATCAATCCTCGGGATGCGATGGCGCGCGAGGCCGACATTCGCGGCGTGACGCTGATGAGCGCATCGGACGCCGAGTACAAAGAGATGCAGGCCGCACTGGTTGCCGGGCTGGAGAGCGGCGCGTTGCGGCCGGTTATCGGCGAGAGGATTCCCCTGGCCGAAGCTGCGCGCGCGCATACGGAGATCATGAGAGCCTCGGGCGCAAGCGGGAAGATGGTGCTGATCTGCCGGTAGCCGGTTGCGGTAGGCGGTTGTCTGCCAGAACCAGCAAAAGCCGGTTTGAGTGCACCACTCATTTAAATAATCGCTCCCGTTGGTCGTTTCCTTCGTTCCAGCAGTCGCAGCACCGGCGCATCCCGGATTTCCAGCGGAACGATGGGGCTGTCATCTGGACCAATCGCCGCGCTATCGAGGTCATTCTCGCCCACCTCCCACGCCTGGCAGATTCGAATTGTTTGTTTACGAATAGCGAGATCAGGGAACAGCTCCGGGCTGGCGTGAACGTCTGGCAAGAATGCAGGCAGAATTAAGTAACTGCCTACGCGACCATATCGCTCCTCGAAAGTGTCGAGGTTGATCGACTTGTCTGGACGCATTCGGTTGATCCTGCTCACGGTAACGATTTCCTTCGTCGCGAGACGATCCTTCGGAACGACTATATTCGAACCGATTACTACGTTGTATGCGAACGGATGATCCTTGTTGACGCCCGTTACAATGGAAACGCGCAGTCGATTCTTGTCGTCTTCTCTTCCTATCTTCGAAATCCACTCGCGAAATATCTCCTGTCCTGCGTCTTTGTTCTGAAACGCTAGCCCCAGAATTGGTTCTCCGGTCGCCTCCTCTGGCCACGCATACACCGTCGCATTCCACTTTGCCTTGGCCCAGAGGTGTTGATTTATCAAAGAGAAGACCCGTCTGCTCGTGTGCTTAGCCGATGACCGATCGAGCATTTCCTTTGGCGGATCGCCTATGCCCGCTATCGGCCCCGTTGCAGTCTCTTCATTGACCGTAGGAAGAAGGCCAACGTGCCACGGGATCTCCCGCCGGACTGGGTAGGCTTTGGGGTTGCCCACATTGTTCCAGTCAGCTAACCTGAACTTTGCCTCAAGTCCGAGAAAATTCCTGATCGGTGCGGCGGTGTCAGTAAAGTTGATCGCGCGAGCTAGTCCGCCTTCATCACCGAACACACGCTTTCCATACTTGTCCAGGTCTCGTGGCATGATTATCCGGCCCACGATCTGCAACATAAAGTCCTGGAACCACTCATTGCTCGGCCCAGGCGCGATAGCAATGCTTCCCGAATGATGCACCACACATAAACCATGACTCTCATCGAATTCGTAGTTCGGAGCCCCATTGGTGCGAACTGACCGCTCCACCTTAACTATGAACTCCTCGCGGTGAGGCACGACGTCCAGTTCGAAACTCGTGGCGAGTAGCGCCTCGATTGCCGCTAGTATCAGTTCGGCCAGCAAGAACGAATCGTCATCGTCGTCGGTGTGAACGGTCAGCGTGCAGCCGATAACGTGCGACGTCAAAGTCACCCTTCCACCGATCAATGCGACCGGCCGCTCTGGCAGGTCTTCCCACCCGGGCTGCTGCAACCATTGTCTAAAATGGCCGAGAACATCTTCGGGAGACTCCGCCGCCGGAATTGTTCCTTCATCACGCAGTGCGTCCTCGTGCCCGAGCGAGGAGAGCAGCGCCATGCGAGATAATCCCAACCCGAGCCTGTCGAACGCGTCGGGCAGGAATCGTAGTCGGCTCAGATCCTCCAAGTCTGACCGAAGGAGCAGCATGCCAAGCGTCCCGTCTTGCGCCAACATTTGCCGTGAGAACTTATCCGCCTCCTCTTCAATGAGGGCTCGATCCTGCGCCAGGGCTTGCTCTACCTGAATCCACTGCATAGCGCATGCAACCCTACCCAGTTGGATCTCTAACCAAACCAGCCGGCGAACGCACGTCAGCGCCTGGCCCGCCAGCACGCCATGCTCAAAGTAATCGGAAAGCACCTGATTCGCCGCCGCAAGCACATTGGCTCGCGCTGCCCAGAGCAACCCAGCCGCCTCGTACGCTAACCCGCACCCAAATAGCGCTTCTGACAATTCCTCTCGGGCTTCGCGCAACGCGAGTTTCTGTTGGGCGCGTCCAAAGTATCGGATCGCATCGTATATCAGGCGGGCCCTAAACTTCTGAAAGCCCCTCGCCAGAAGCAATCTACCCGCCTCGACTTCGCCCACCCGCTTCTGGGTAATAGAAACGACCTGATCCAATAGCTCATCATATTCAGGTATGTCCGAGAGCCCGTCACCGAGTTCCTCCACAATTCGGGAGACCGGCTCAAAAGGATATGCGAGCAGGCCCTCCGCTGACTTAACAATGCCCTTGAACTCCGCTAGCAAGCCGGGTATCTTGTCCGCCTCATTATCGGCGACGATTATTTTCTTCAAGAGAAGTTGCGTTCTTGCCCACAGACGATTATTCGGCCTCGGATGTATCAGCGGCTAAACGATCGAGGGACGAGGTCAAGGTGCTTGTCCGTTGCTGCAAATCTATGGCGGCAGGATCTAGCTTGCCGAGCCTGCAACACGTGTAGAGAACCGACCAAAGATTCCCAAGAAGCTCTAGATCAGTTGCCTGTTCACTCTTGGTTGCCAATTCTTCCACTTGTTCATAAAAACGAACGAACTCGTCTACGTCGTCATACCACCAGTACGACGTCCATGCCCTGTTGTACGACACTCGAAGTTGCTGCTGCGGATGACAGACTTTCGCGGCCACCTTGGCCGCACGTTCAAACCGGCCGTCGATCTCGATGCGCGGCAACTCAGGCGCACGAGCGAGGAGCGCTGTGCTCAAGGAATCCTCGCCGAGTTGATATTCGACTCCGGTATACGTTGATGTGTCTGCTATTCGTTCCTCGAGTTCGTGCAGCCGTTCTGTGTTCCTTAGATCCCGCGGCCCCAGCCTCCGTTCAGACTTTGTTGCTGCGTCATCAAGGTGTAAGGCTTCGATTGCCAGGCTCAGGCGGTTGTTCTCAAATACTGCCTTCATGATCCAGCTTCGATCCAGAATGCGAACCGGAATTCCGTGCGTTCGGGTCAGCTCGTCTTCGAGCTTGGACTTGGCTTTGTCCTTCGCATACCGACTGGTGATGAAGTAGATCAGGTCGTATCCGCGATCAGTACCTGCGATTCCGGCGACGTCAGAGCGTACCTTAGCGATCCAATCCTGCTTGGCGCTGAATGCGAAGGCCCATCGCTCCCGCGCTGCGCGCGCCGGATCGCCCTCGTACCAGCGCGATGCAATTTGTTCCGCTACAGGATAGGTCTCGGCGTCGCATTTACTGTCGCCGCCGCCGGTGGGCCCGGTCTGCGGCGCAAGGTTCGGGCACAGGTCTTTCTGTGCCAACCGCCGACAGAAGTGCTCAAAGAGAATTTCTTCTTTTCGGCTGGTAAGCAGTTCCAGATGATACTCGAATACCTCTCTCGTGAGGCTGTGTTCGATTGAGTCCGTTGAATCCGAGAAAATTCTGGATGCCGGGCGCGCATGAAGCTGAGGGCCTGGCGGATTCACTTGCTAGGTGTTTCGAAAGCGTGACATGGATTGGCAAAAACCCCACTCAAGCAAAACGCGCTTGAGTGGGGCACCCGTTTACTTCATTGTTCTTGCCGTTAGCTAATTGCTAATGGCTAATGGCTAATTGCTGCCTTTAGTACATCCCGCCCATGCCGCCGCCGCCGTGAGGCATTGCCGGTTCCTTCTTCTCTTCCGGAAGCTCGGCTACCAGCGCTTCGGTGGTCAGCATCAGCGCCGCGATCGAGCCTGCGTTCTGCAGGGCCGTGCGCGTGACCTTGGTGGGATCGATGACGCCGGCCTTCACCAGGTCTTCGAACTTACCGGTCTGCGCGTTGTAGCCGAAGTTGTGTTCCTTCGACTCGCGGATGCGGCCGACAACGATTGCGCCTTCTTCGCCGGCGTTGCCGACGATCTGACGCAGAGGCTCTTCCAGAGCGCGCCGCACGATGTTGGCGCCGATCTTCTCGTCGCCTTCCAGCTTCAGCGCGTCGATGGCTTCAGCGCAGCGCATCAGCGCAACGCCGCCGCCGGGGACGATGCCTTCCTCCACCGCAGCGCGGGTGGCATGCATCGCATCTTCCACGCGGGCTTTCTTTTCCTTCATTTCGGTTTCGGTCGCCGCGCCGACTTTGATCACGGCAACGCCGCCCACCAGCTTCGCCAACCGCTCCTGCAACTTCTCGCGGTCGTAGTCGCTGCGTGGTCTTCTCCACCTGGCTGCGGATTTCCTTCACCCGGCCTTCGATGTCGGCATGCTTGCCTTTGCCTTCAACGATGGTGGTGTTGTCCTTGTCGATGGTGATCTTCTTGGCCTGGCCGAGGTCCGCCAATCTGCACGTTCTCCAGCTTGATGCCAAGATCTTCCGTGATGGCCTTGCCACCGGTCAGGATGGCGATGTCCTGCAGCATGGCCTTGCGGCGATCGCCGAAGCCAGGCGCCTTCACCGCCGCAACCTGCAAGGTCCCGCGCAGCTTGTTGACCACCAGGGTCGCCAGCGCTTCGCCTTCCACATCTTCGGCAATGATCACCAGCGGCCGTCCGCCCTTGGCAATTTGCTCCAGCAGCGGAAGCAGGTCCTTCATGGAGGAAATCTTCTTCTCGTGGATCAGGATGTAGGCGTTCTCGTAAACCGCTTCCATCCGCTCGGGGTCGGTAACGAAGTAGGGCGACAGATAGCCGCGGTCGAACTGCATGCCTTCGACGACTTCCAACTGAGTCTCCATCGTCTTGGCTTCTTCCACGGTGATGACGCCGTCCTTGCCAACCTTCTTCATGGCCTCGGCAATGATCTTGCCGATGGTCTCGTCGTTGTTGGCCGAGATGGTGCCGACCTGCGCGATCATGTCGCCGGTGACCTTCTGCGAGAATTTGTCCAGCGCGCTGCCGCTGCGGTTGCCATCGTTGTCGACGGTGCCGCAAATTGCGGCGACCGACTTCTCGATGCCGCGCTTCAGGGCCATCGGGTTCGCGCCGGCAGCAACCGTCTTCACGCCTTCGCGGTAAATGGACTGCGCCAGCACGGTCGCGGTGGTGGTGCCGTCACCGGCCACATCGGAGGTCTTGGAAGCAACCTCGCGCACCATCTGTGCGCCCATGTTCTCCAGCGGGTCCTTCAGTTCAATTTCCTTGGCTACGGTCACGCCGTCCTTGGTGATGAGCGGCGAACCGAATTTCTTTTCGATCACCACGTTGCGGCCCTTGGGACCGAGCGTGACCTTCACAGCATCAGCCAGAATATTCACGCCATGAAGAATCGCCTGGCGGGAATCTTCGCCGTGCAGAATTTGCTTTGCCATTGTGTATCTTCTCCTTGCGATCTTTGATGAAACTCGGGTTGTCAGGTGTCGGTTGTCAGTTGTCAGTGGATCACTCACGGCGGCTTCGGTTGCCCGCTGAATCGCCTACGACTCGCGAGTTCTGGTTGGCAGCATCAATCGCGTTCTGACTGACAACTGACAACCGGCAACTGACAACAAGGCGCGCTTTGCGCGCCACTACTTCTTCGCGTGTTCCTTCGCCTTCGCGGCGCCTTCCAGAATGCCGAGCACTTCTTCCTCGCGCATGATCAGGAAGTCTTCGCCGTCGATCTTGATTTCCGTGCCGGCATACTTGCCGAACAGGACGCGATCGCCCGCCTTTACATCCAGCGGAAAGGTCTCGCCTTTATCGTTGCTCTTGCCCCGGCCCACGGAGATCACTTCGCCCTCTTGCGGCTTGTCTTTGGCGCTGTCGGGGATAATGATTCCGCCACGTGAGGTTTCCGCCTCTTCAACCCGGCGGATCACGATGCGGTCGTGCAGGGGAGTCAGTTTGGTAGACATTCTTCGAACTCCTTTCAATTTGTCGAACTCAGTCGGACTTCAGGTACCCATCAACCCGTCGAAGCGAACTGCGCTCTCGGCTGGGGCGATGTATGAGGTTTGTGCAGCAATGACGGGGAGGGGAGCTTGTTAGCACTCACCGCCTACGAGTGCTAATATACCCAACTCGTACGTGCCCTGTCAAGCGGGCGCCCGCTCTTTTCGGATGAGTGGGAGAACGGCGGCAAGCAACTCGCACCTTGCCTGTCAAGCTGGGGGCGCCAACGATCCGCAATCAGTGCCACCCGCAATGAAGTGTCATCCGAGTCATCGTCAGCCTTTAATCTGTGACACCCCCAATCAAGTGTCATCCCGACCGAGGGCTTGTAGCCCGAGTGGAGGGACCTGCTGTCCGCGGGCAGTTGCTAGCTGCGGGCGCGTACCGCGTTTCTTCCGACTCGCGCCCTTGCGCGAATTGGGGTGGGAAGCGGAGTGCCGGTCTTCACACAGCCTCTTTCGCGCCGCGCCTGCTACCCTTCCTTTCCTCCGCCTTCACGCTGACCGGCTGCTTCTTCCGGGCAGACGCCTCCAGGGCTCTGGCGACCAGCTTCTCCCGGCTTCTCAAGTTGGCGGCCGCGCCTTTCAACGCCCCCAGAACCAGCCGCGCCTGCGCGGGTTGCAGCCGGTCCTGAGAGACGCCATAGATGTACTGCATGAAGGCGATCTGCAGCGCGGCGGAGTCTTCCAGATACGGCATCTGATACTGGAAAAGCGGGTCGATCTCGGCTGCCGGTGACCACATCTTCACCATCAAGTTTGCCTTGGGAACCAGCTGATGAACGGCGAAGTGGTAGTAACAATATTTCTGGTCGCGCACTGCCGGCGAACCACAGCGCGTTCCATCCGTCTTGAAGTGCTCGCAGATTGGAAGATCCATGTCAGGTATCCTCCCTTTCGGAAATTTAGAAAAATTAAAAAATCGGTGTTGCAGGCAAACGACTTATATCAAAGTATTCATTCCATGGCACTTAGCGCTCCTGCTAAGTAACTTGTTTTGTTAACCTTGCAGCGTTCCCGCCAAAGTATTGAGCTGTCGAGACTTAGCTGTAACTCGCTGTGCAATAAAGAGTTGCCAGTAGCTAGTTGCCAGCATTCCGTTAAGAATGAATATAGGGGCTCACGACGGGAGCGATGCGAGGATTGCCCCCGCACAACTGACAACTGGGTACTGGCTACTGACAACTCTTCCATAAAAAACGGGCAGGAGCGCCAGGAGTGAGGCGGATCCTACCCTAACAGGCTATTATCGTAAGCCACTAAAATGGTGTCAATACAAAACTGGTCCAACGCCCAATTTCATTCCCAAACTGGAACGGGAATAATTCCAGATTTCCCGCAGTTCAGAGCGTCTGTGGCTCTGGTTGACACCCTTGCATCAAGCCTGAATTGGGCAGCCATACACTTGCTAAACCACGGCGTCAATGCCGGAATCGGTTGCCGTGCCAGGCGGTGCGGGAAGCAGCGAGAATTACCAAATGGTGTAACGCACTGCGGAGACTGGCCGCATTAGGCAAACATCCGCATGGATGTCTTCCACTTCTTCCAACCGCGTATAGCGGTCGGCTCTGACCGTCTGAAAACAGCACATGCAGATGCTCTCCGCATCAGATCGGCGGGTGAAGTCTGGGTTTTTGTCAGGGGAGTCTTGGCTACTCATACAGCACCTTCACGGCCCGCAGGTGACTTGTCCTGAGAGGGGTTCTGCTGGTCTCTATGCTTACGGTTGCGTACGAGTCTGAACCAAATCGCAGACCGCCCTCGGTGACTTCTATCACTGAGAGATGGTCACAGAAAAGGCCCGCATGGAGACGGAGACACGGGTCTGGTCGACTCATATCCCACCCGCGGGCCTTAAGCCACTTCCAATGGCCAACTGCAATGCCAGGCTTTGGCAGGTCGCTGTATGTGACGGCGGTCACGGGTGTGCCTCGGTTTGAATTGTGACAGCTTAGAAAACCAGCAGCCAAGGCTGGCAGGTGTGGGCGAGTTCCGCTCTTAGCACGACGTAGGAATCTTCGTCTGCGGCAACAAACAGGCCGCAGGTTAGGCAAAAGGAGTGAATCACAATTGACCTTTGCGAGTCGCGGATATGTTCAAACCGCGGAGGTGGTGTACTGTCTGCCATGGTAGAAACACGAAGCCCGCAACGGCCCGTCCAGGACGGTGCGCAGATTATCCCTCTAACGAGTCGGCTGCGGGCTTTCTTACCAACTGGGCGAAACCAACATGTACCCAATACTTATTCAGTGTCACCCATCAGCAGGTTGCCATCTGTGACAGCGGTCACGGCGTAGGGGTCCACAAGATCGGAACTCACCACCGATATAAGCTCGCCCCCCAAGTCCAGCCTGCGCCGATGGACACGAGCAAGAGAAGATCGCCTGCGTGGAGGAGACCGCGTCGGTTTACTTGGTCCAGGAGCAGCGGAACTGTAGCTCCAGCTGTGTTCGCGTACGACTCCAGGTTGGTTTGCATGCGGGAAAAAGGGATGTTGAGTACCTCGGCAATGCGCCTGAGAACGCGAGCGGAGGCTTGGTGCGGAATGATCACTGAGACGTCCTCAAATTCCAGTCCGTTTATGCGGAGAATCTCCTGAATACACTCGGGCACCAGCGTGGTGGCTGCCTCATAAACCGCCTTCCCGTTCATCTTGAAATAGGCGTCGCCAGTGTGGACTGTGAAGAAGTCCATACCCTCGCCTTGGGCGAGCAGGATGCTTGAAAAAAATCCACTCTCCCTGTCCTTTCTCTCAAGTACCACGGCACCCGCGCCATCTCCAAAGACGACGCAGTCGCGGTGGTTCCAGTCCGTGACCTTGGAAAAGGTATCGGCGCCGATCACCAGCACCCGCTCGTACATACCATTCTGGATGAATTGGCCGGCGATGGTGATGCCGTAAACAAACCCGGCACACACCGCCGCCACATCGAACGCGGCACAGCGGTTGGTTATGCCCATCTTGGCCTGCGCCATGCATGCCGAGGAAGGCATCTTGCGGTCGGGTGTCGCAGTGGAAACGATGATCAAGTCAATGTCGTTTGGTTCGAGCCCCGCCGAACGGATTGCCTCCAGCCCGGCACGGGCAGCAAGATCCGACGTGAATTCCCCTGGTTCCGCGATGTGCCGCTCGCGAATTCCCAAGGTATCGACCACCCACTGCGGAGAGGTTGGCAAGTTTGCCACTACTTCTTCGTTGGTCAGAATCCTGGACGGAACATACGAACCGGTGGACTTGATGCAGACGCTGTCAAAGTGGCTGTTTTGACTTGTCATTTCCCCTCCCGTTCCCGCGAACAGAAAGAGATCGCGGAGGTGAATTCACAACAAGGCAGCCATTACCGTCAATTTGGGTGTTTCAAACGCCTGGATGGAGCGAACCGATGCTGCAAGGTTGCTGATCCTACCGTCTATAATCATCGCCCCTTAGCCAAGAACGTCTTCGTGCGCAAAGTCACAATGCCGGGTGATCCTAAACGGGGCTGGCGCCCGGCGGGTGGCCCAGAGCCTGCCCTGAGCTTGTCGAAGGGTCTCGCGCTTTTCGAGACCTGGGTGAGTGCGACGCGTCATTCCCGCCTATCGCGCTCTTCTATTAATCTGACTCGACTACAATACTCGTGAACTTTAGAGTTCCCATAACCCTGAGTTTGGCGGGATAATCAGGTTCAGGTGTGATCGTGTCCATCCCTGGTGCGATTCGGACCATTTCGTTCCGCGCAATTGCCTGGCGAAGTGCGTTGGCTGTTCTGGCTATCGCCTTGTGCTTCCCGGCGTTCAGCGCCGCCCAGACTGCGCCCGCCAATACATCGGCATCGACAACGAGCGATCAATCCCAGCCGGCTTCGTCGAGCGGAGCAACGCTTTCGCCAGCGGCCCATCCCGATGCAACCAGCGTAGGAATCCCGACGGCCAAGGAGATCGCCGCCGCCGCGTCAGGAGCGGCCTCCGACAAGCCCGATCCCAGTGCGGGCTTGCCGCCTCCCAAGCCGTCGACTGCGACCGCTGCGGCCGTCAACGGCGCAGCACAGAATTCAACGCTGGCGCCGAAATACAACGTCGCCCTCATCGGCCAGCGCAATGTTGGCGGTGGATTGGATTTCTACTCACTCGATCGCGAGGTGGCATTGGGACGCCAGTTGGCGCAGCAAGTCGAGTCCAGCGCGAGGGTGATCAGCGATCCCGTCATTACCGAGTATGTCAATCGCATTGGCCAGAACCTGGTGCGCAACTCCGATGCGCGCGTTCCCTTCACCATCAAGGTCCTCGATACCGAGGAGGTAAACGCGTTCGCGCTGCCCGGCGGTTTTTTCTACGTGAATAGCGGGCTGATTCTCGCCGCCGATAACGAAGCCGAACTGGCCGGCGTGATGGCCCATGAGATTGCTCACGTCTGTGCCCGCCACGCCACCAAGAACATGACGCGCGCCCAGATCTGGAACATGGCTTCGGTGCCGCTCATCTTTATTGGCGGACCGGTGGCGTATGCCATCAGCGAAGTCGCGGGCCTCGCGGTGCCTCTGGGCTTTCTGAAGTTTTCGCGCGATGCTGAGCGCGAGGCCGATCTGCTCGGCCTGGAATATGACTACGCCACCGGTTACGATCCGCAGGCCTTCGTGGAATTCTTCGAGAAGCTGAACGTCGAGAAGAAGAAGCCGAACCTGGTGGCCAAGGCGTTTGCCACGCATCCCATGAACGTCGAGCGCATTGAGGCGGCGCAGGATGAAATTCGCAAATATCTGCCTGATCGTCCCGAGTACATCCTCGACACCAGCGAATTCGAGAGCATCAAGGCGCGTCTGCTGGCATGGGACAACGGCCGGCGCATCGGCGGCGCCAAACCGAACTCTGGCCGTCCGGTGTTGCTGAAGAGGACCGGCACGCCCAGCGACGCCGGCTCCGGAACGTCCGACTCCGGTAGCGCTTCCAACCCGCAAGACGATGGACGTCCCACACTGAAGCGCAGCCCCAGCAGCAACCCAGACTAGATTTTGTGAAAATTATCGACGCGAAGAGCTAAGGTCGGGTAGAGCTGGCCTTCAGGCCAGCGTCCAGCAGCGGGGCTTGCCTAGAGCGGGTAGAGCCAGCCTTCAGGCTGGCGTCAACGATCGCCCTAATCTATAAGGCTTGAGCGGCTGCGGTCATTTCTAGTGACCGCAGCCGCTCAAGCGGTCCGTCTATCCGCATCGGACGCGACGCTAAAGCGCCGCTCTACCTGGACAAGCTGATTGCTAATTGCTAATTGCTTCCTTATCCAAAAATATCCTTCACTTTATTCAGCAACGAGCGGCTCACCGGCGTGTTCTCCACCGACAGCGTGCTGTGCAACTCCTGTAGCAATTCGCGCTGCCGTTTGCTGAGCTTTGCCGGGGTCTGCACCTTCACTTCGACAAACAGATCGCCGCGCCCGCGGCCATTCAGCACCGGAACGCCCTTGTTCTTCAGCTTGAAGTTCGCACCGGTTTGCGTGCCCTCGGGAATGCGCAGCATCTCTTCGCCTTCCAGCGTCGGCACGCGAATCTCTGCGCCCAGCGCCGCCTGCGAGATGGAGATTGGCAGCATGCAGTGCAGGTTCTTGCCATCGCGTTCGAAGAAGCTGTGCTCCTTGGCGTGGAGCACGATGTAAAGATCGCCCGGCGGACCGCCGAAGACGCCCGCTTCACCTTCGTTCGAATACAGAATGCGTGCGCCTTCCTCAACGCCCGCGGGAACCTTCACCGTGACTGTGCGATCGCGCGTCACTCGTCCCTGGCCGCGGCATTGATTGCAGGGATCGACAATCAGCTTGCCCGATCCGCCGCACGTGCTGCACGCGCGCGTGATCGAGAAGAAGCCTTGCTGATAGCGCATCTGCCCGCGACCGCCGCAAGTAGTGCAGTTGATCGGCGCCTTGCCCGGCGCCATGCCGCTGCCATTGCATCGGTCGCACTGTTCCTGACGGCGAACCTGCACCTGCTTGGTGACGCCGAAGACCGCTTCCTCGAACTCCAGCGTCAGGTCCTCGCGCAGATCTGCGCCG
The DNA here is from genome assembly GCA_963789245.1 of uncultured Acidobacteriaceae bacterium. GTDB lineage: Bacteria > Acidobacteriota > Terriglobia > Terriglobales > Acidobacteriaceae > Bog-257. The sequence goes on from CAWBKE010000011.1 coordinate 30,440, forward strand.
CGCTGGGCGCGAGTGCGACGCCGCCCGCCTTGCCCGCCAAACATGTCACCGAAGATGTCGCCGAAAATGTCCTGGAAGTCGATGGTATCGAAGCCGCCAAAGCCCGCGGCTCCTGCGTTGCCCACGCCTGCGTGGCCAAAACGATCGTAGCGCGCGCGCTTCTCGCTGTCGGCCAGGACAGCGTAAGCCTCGCTGCACTCTTTGAAGCGCTCCTCGGCCTCAGGGTTATCGGGATTGCGATCCGGATGGAATTGCAGCGCCAGCTTGCGATAGGCGCTCTTGATTTCCTGATCGACGGCGGTGCGCGAGACGCCCAGGACCTCGTAATAATCGCGTTTCACTGTGGTGGCCAGAAGTGGTAACCCCTTGCTGCAAATTAGGACCTTCGGTCAGGATGCGGGCACCTTAAGAACATCTTCAAGTTTTGTATCAGGGCACGGCTTCAGCCGTGCCGCCTGAACCGCCTAATGACCTGGGCTTTAGCCCCTGCTCTTGAGGACTAAAGGACCCTTGGTACAAACCCAAACCGCCTACTTCGGATTGCGCGCGACCCTCACCATCGCCGGCCGCAGCAGGCGATCCTTCAACTTATATCCCCGTTGCAACTCGTCGATCACGTGATTGTCTTCGGTTTCGCTGGTCTCAACCACCTGCACCGCCTGATGCAGATTAGGATCGAACCGCTCGCCTTCGGCGGGAATCGGCTGCACGCCCACCTTGGCCAGAGCGTCGTGAAACTGCTTGTCGATCAGCTCGATGCCCGAACGAAAATCCTCCACCGATGCAGCGTTCGTTTTCAGCGCGCGGTCCAGGCTGTCAAGGATGGGCAGCAGCGTCCTCAGCGCTTCCGCCAAAGCATACTCGCGATACTCCTGCTGCTCCTTCGCATTGCGCTTGCGGAAGTTGTCGAACTCGGCTTGCAGCCGCGCCGCGCGGTCAAGATAGGCAGCGCGCTCGCCGCGGACTTTCTCCAGCTCGGCTTCCATCTCCGCCACGCTAAGCTGAGCCGTCTTGCCCCCGTCGCCCGACGCTCGCGACGCGCTCTCGTCGTCCGGCCCAGCCGGCGGCAATTCGTGGTCCAGCTCCAAACCCGTGTCGGAGCCTCCGTTATGTTTCTTGAAAGGCATATATCGGTAAAGCTTCTCGCCGCTTTGAAAGGGCACACCTTTAGGTGTGCCGCCAAAGCCTCTTGTTTTTTCTTCCCGAGCCGGCTCTAGCCGGCGACACTCGACTACGCTTTACAGCCGCTGAAAAACCCGCCTCCGAAAGCTTTGTAACAGGGCACGATTTCAGTCGTGCCGATAGGCCCGTTATTTTTCTTCCTGAGCCGGCTTTACAAGCCGGCGGCACTCGACCCTACGTCGACTCGTTCCACGCCTTATCGAACATCCGCGCAATGTACGACACCGCGGTGATCGTATGCTCGTAATCCATGCGTGTTGGCCCAATCACGGCCAGCGATCCCATCACCTCGTCGCCCACGCGCGCCGGCGTTCCAATCAGCACGAAGTTATTTAGATGCGGCATCGCGTCTTCAAGACCCACAACCACGCGCACCGCCTCCTGGCGCGCGTCCAGATACGCCGACAGCAAATCCACTACGCGCTGCTTCTCTTCCAGTGTCGTCAGCAACTGGCGCAGACGCTCTTTGTCCTGCTCGGTGATCACCAGGTTGGCCGCGCCCTCCACGTACACCGATTGCGTCGCGCCCTCGGTAGCCAGCGCGCCCTGGGCGTAAAGCTGCTCCACCGACGTCATCAGGCGATCGTACTCGCTGCGCTCCTGCTGCACCCGCTTGGCAATCTCTTCGCGCAGCGCTTCCATCTCCCAGCCGCGGAAGTTCTGATTGATATACGCCGCAGCCTCTTCCAGATCGGCAATCGCCAGATCGTTGTTCAGCCGCAGCACGCGATCGCGCACCAGGCCGTTGCGCATCACCACCACGGCCAGCACTTTCCTGTCGGCCATCCGCTGGAAGTAGACATGCTCCAGCGCGTTGCGCTGTCCCGCGGCCGAGCTCACCGTCACTCCCACACCGTGGGATATCAGCGACAGCACGTGCGAGGTGCGCTCCATAAACTCCTGCACGTCCTGCGTGCCTTGCAGGCTGCCCTGGATCAGGTTCTCGTCGGCGGGCGACAGCCGCGCCTCGCCCGTCAGTTGCTTCACATAAAAACGATAAGCTTGCGTCGTCGGCACGCGTCCAGCCGAGGTGTGCGGCTGCTCCAGATAACCGGCGTCGGCCAGGTCGGCCATGACGTTGCGGATGGAGGCGGCGCTCAGGCTCTCGGGATTGCTGCGCGACAAAGTGCGCGACCCCACAGGCTCGCCCGTCGAGATGTAGGTCTCGACGATGGCCGTAAGGATTTCGCGTTCGCGCTTGCCGATGCCCGACGGAGTGCCCATAAAATGCTGACCTTAGGACTGTAAGTTACGCTGCTGCAATTATTTATGAGCAGTGTCGAGAAACAATCCTACAGCTTTATTCTAGGGAGCTAGAGGGATGCATGTCAAGACTGGCACTCGTGACCAAGGAGTGCCAGGAGCGATAGAAGTCAGGATTGTGGACTTGATAAGAGGTTCTACAATCGTAACGATCTCGGGGTTTACCAATTATCGGATTGGTTGCTACCTTCTGGACATCACGGAGGACATCGAAATGGGGTTTTTGTCGCGGCTTTTCCGCAGATCATGTGACATGGAGACAGCGCAACAGCTATTCGCAACGTGTTTGCGCCCAATACAGGTTGATCTATGTGCAGAGCTTGATAAGGCTTACTCCTCGCAGATGGACCGTGATGTGGCCGGAACTCTCGCCGCGCAAGTCGTAAATTTCCTTAAGGGCGAGGACATCGACGAAATCGCCCGCGTTTCGGACGAGCCGTTGCGCTCTTGGATTATTGCCATATTACCCCAGGTTCGACAAAGGGCAGCGGAGTGCATGCAAGCTGACCGGCAGACTCGCGAGATCATCGTTGCGACTCTTCGCATGGCAAACGTCCTGAATTTCTGGAGGTACGGGACAGCGTGGCTCCAAGACCCCGCGAAAATGCGCATCGAGCGGCTGTTGGTTGAGTACGGTCCCGAGTTCCCGGAAGAGATTACTCCCGAGGCGTACGCACAGTTAACCGCCGCATATCATGCGGTCAAGCGCACAGCGTGGGCGACCGGGTAAAGCTGAGGACATGGGAGAACGCGCTACAGTTAAGCGTTGTACGGGCAGAAGGGGAAGATGATGACTGTTAACTATCTCTCACTTGGTGACCAAATATTATTCGAATGGTTTGAGACCTTAATAACGAAGTCGATTGCGCAATTGGAGGGAAAGCGATTAGAACATGGAGAGTTAGACTATTTCCAACAAGAGTTCCTAAAGCAGTATTACACGCATTTTGTCTCTATTAGAACCTTGGCTCCTGGGGTGAAAGTAGCATACAAGGGCAGAGGGGACGAAATAACGCCTTTAGCTTCAGTAGCGGTCTTGACAAGGGCATGTTTAGAAAACTACTCTTTGTTCTACTATATCTATAGAGACCCGAATGATTTCCAGGAAACGTATTTCAGATTCTGGAGCTGGTTTCGTGAGGGTTTGGTGGGCAGGGGAAGGTATAAGACAAGTGGACATGCGGACAAGCGCGAAGAGGAGAGGCAAGAAATTGATCGACTTTTCGCTGAACTGCAAGGATGTTGTTGGTATCAGTCGCTTACTGGAAAACATAAGGCCAAGTACCGGAAGGACGGGTTATGGTATTTTTGCGGTAAACGCAAATTGCTCGAGAAAGCCGGTTTCTCACAGGCAGGTTCCGATAATTACTACAATTTCTTCTCATCCTACACGCATCCTACTAGTGCAGGCCATCTACAGACATCACAAGCAGACTACCCAACATCGAAGGCGAATTTGAATACGATGCTGAAGCCACTTTTCATTTGTTCCGCCTTATATCTTTACAACTACTGGATTCTGTTCGAAGAGATTTCGAATGTCCTAAACGAAGAAGATCGAGCGTTCGTAACCTCATGGCGCGAGTTGGGAAGCAAGCTGTGAAATGAGAGGCCTGGTGCCCCAGGTTCGCGTCCTTCTTTTGGACGCTAACCTGGGCAGAGGAGGGTCGTGTGCAGTGATCCCAGGTTAGCCCAACAGAAGGGCGAACCTGGGGCACCGGGCAACATTCGGCAGGAATGTCGGAGTGGGTTCTCAACCATGTGGATCTGTGCGTATTTTTCAGATTCGCAAACTCAACCGCGAAACACCTATTCGGCGACTACGTGAACGTCCCCGAACTTCCGGAAGTCCTGATCGAACGTCGCCACCGGCATATTTTTCGCGACCGCGGTGGCAGCGATCAGGCAGTCCACAAAATGGATCCGGGTTCTCCGATAGCGGTCCAGGGCGTCGAGATAGATAGCGGTGTCACTGATTTCGACGCCGGGGCTTGAAATCAGGCGGCTCAGCGCCGAGGCGATGTCGGCGCGCGCTTGCTCATAGAACGACTCCAGGACGAACACGCACTCCGCCAGGACCGCCGGCAGTACTACCAGTACGACATCGCCGCGATCGCAGGCGTCGAATATCCTGCTGGCTGCTTTCGCGTGTTTTTCATGGTCCTGCACCAGATAGCGGACGATCAGATTGGTATCGACCAGCCGCCGCTTACTCACCACGACGCCTCGCCGAGCGGACCGCCGCTGCCGCAGCTTCGCGGACCTCGCCGAAGGACATCCCTTTGCCCTTCTTGCTGGCCAGAGCCCCCTTGAGCGAGCGGATTCCAGGATGCACGCGAACGGTGATGCGCTCGCCATCCACTTCGTACTCCAATCGGTCGCCCGGCCTGATCTGCAATGCCTTCCGAATCTTCTCAGGAATGGTCGTCTGGCCCTTACTGGTTACTGTGGAATGTAGCATCGTTAAGTCCTTACTATCCTACGCATCCTTACTGCACGATTATTCCGTACTGTCGCGGACTTCGCAAGCGAAGACATGGAACTTCATAAAGTACGGCGAACCGTGCGGGCGACGTGGAGCGCTTTATTGACCACGGAAACACAGAAGACATGGAACTTCATAGAACTCTTCTAACGACGCCTCTGAATAGCAGCAGAACATTGAAATTGATCTCCCCGAATTTCGTGCTCTCGGTGCTTCCGTGGTAAAACCGGTCTGCGCCATGCCTAGAAAGTACGGCGACCACCCGGCCAATACACCGCCCAACCTTTCTCCCGCGCAACCAGCTCCAAATCCGGGTTCGGATTCACGCAAAACGGCCACCTCGCCATCTCCAGCATCGCCTGGTCGTGTACTGAATTGCCGAACACCGCCTCCATCGGTTTCCCGATGACTTCGCGAATTACCTCTGCCTTCAATTCGTCGGTCGGTACGCGAATCAGCCGGTCGCTGGCGCGGCCGTCTTCGATGTGAACCGAAGCGGCAAGGATGCGATCCCGCGCGATGCCAAAGCGTTGCGCACCGACCTCGACCACCCAATCGTTAGTCGACGAGACGGCCCACAGCTCGCAACCCTCCTCGCCGAGCCGTCGCGTCAACTCCAGCATCTCCGGAAATATGCGATGGCTGACCACTTCGTCAAAGAACTCTTCTGCCGCCCGCTGCAAGGCCTCATGCGAAACGCCGCGGTTCATGATGACCATGTCGCCGCACATCTGCTCTTCGCTAATCTTCCCAGCCTCGTATTCCTTGTATCGCGCGCGCGCCCGTTCGCCAACTTCGCGGCTGACCAGTCCGCGTTCAATCTCCCAATAGAAGAAATCAGCGCCCGCGTCCCCGCTCCAAAGCGTTCCATCGCAATCGAAGACTGCGATCGAGGGCTTCAGGGCCAGCACCGAATCGACGAAGCGACCGGCAGCGGACGAGATCAAAACTCTTTCTCCGAGGAAATCATCTCCAAGCTCGACAGGCGCGCGTAGTCTTCCGGAGTGTCAATGTTGATCGCCAGTCGCGGGTCATCGACCGGCACATACTGGATGTGCTCCTGAAACTGGCGTTCGACATCGCGCGCTGTCGCTGTGACGGGAGCATGTTGGAAGGCCTGGATCATCTCGCGGCCAATGAGGATGGGATGGCCGTGCTTCAACTCGTCGCCGTGCTTGAATTCGGGCACCACGGCCCACACCTCGGGACCGGCGTAGATGAAGGCCTCGCGCAGCGCCTTCACTGTTCGCGGCAGCACCGGCGGCCGGTCGATCAATGCGATGAAGGCGGCATCGCGTCCGTGATTCAACACCTCCTGCAAACCCACTTGCAGGGAACTGAACTGTCCGAGCTCGGGCTCGCGATTGACCGCCAGAAACGCACCGTGCGCATACGCCACCGGCGTGATCGCAGGAGCATTCTTGCCGGCAATAACGATGACCAGATCGCTGTAGGCCTGGAGCAGGTCGATGGTAGCGCCCAGAAAGCAATTCGCGGCGGGCGTTCCTTCGGCCACCGGCGGCCAGGGCAGCAGCGCTTTGTCGCGTCCCATGCGGCTGGAAAAGCCCGCGGCCAGAATGACTCCGCAAATGCTGGGCGATAGGGGCATGGCTTGAAGATATCAAAATACAGCAATTAGCAGTTAGCAATTAGCAATTAGCAAAACCAACTGCAAAGGATCTCTGATTAAGACATTGCTCTGATTGAGACGTTGCCGCGATAAGACGTTGCTCATGTTTAGACGCTGCTCTGATTAAGACATTGCTCTGTTTAGACGCTGCTCTGATTAAGACGTTGCTCTGGTTAAGACGTTGCTCTGATTTAGACGCTGCCCTGATTGAGACGCTGCCTTGATAAGACGGTGCTTTGAAAGGGACCGCCTTCAGGCGGTCCGCAAAGTCGCGCCAATGAACCCGGCTTTAGCCGCTGAGGGCCTCGGCATTGACTTTAATCGGGTTCCCTTAGCACTTAGCATTCAGTTTGGCTGACTGCTGATTGCTGACTGCTGATTGCTGATTGCTTCCTACAACAGAAGTGGTACGCGCATACAGCGGATGGGGCATTGGAATTCGTGCTGAGGAATGTAACAATTCCGCCATTGGGATCTTGCGCTGCTGCAGAGAGCAGCGTTTCGGGCAAGCGAGAGCAAAGCTTTAGGTTGGTTGATCCTCCTTAGGTTGTCGGACTTTCTGGGTTGGCGGAATTCTCGGCCTCACGGCATCGGATGTGCAACTGGGCGCTGCGCTTCCGGACGAGATTCCGCCTCATTCTTTTGTGCTTGCCAAGATACAGCCGGGCGTCACGCTAGCGGCTAAGCGCTATGGCCAGTACATTGCAGCACTCCCAGATAGGCGCTCCACGGACCGACTGCGTCACGATACTGGTGCGCCATCACTCGGGATAGTTGATGCACATGAGTGAGGTCGTGAACCGCCCACGTCGCCAGAAGTTGCGACAGCGTTACCACTCCCAGCGCTGGATGCCTTCCGCGCCGGGTCAAGTCTTCGGGCTGTAAATTCAGTGCTTGCAGCGCAGCCAGGTTCTCCCTTCGCAGGCGGGCGAATTCGTCCAGGAGCTGCTCCAGAGATTTGTCTTGACTCTCTTGCAACTGTGCAAAGCGGTCAAAGGGATCAAATGGCCGCGCATCGCCGTTCTCCAGCACAATCCTCAGTCGCGGCATCCAGTCGGTGCGCTCCCCGACGATGAGGTGGCCCACGATGTCGAACGCATTCCAGGTATCGTTTCCTTCGTTGCGGCGCACCCACACGTTGGGCAGCCCGCGCAACAGTGCATTTAGGGTTGCGGGAGTGCGGCTGAGAACTGCGATGGCCTCTGCCAGGCTGAATTCCGTCAAGTTTGCCATGCCCTACCTGATGCATGCCCAGCCCTTTGGACTCAAGCGACGAACGAGAAGTGCGCTCATTGATAACTTCCAGAGAAGCCGTAATGGACTTAGTCTGGACTGGGTTTCGCCCAGTGGGCGTGGCGATCACTCCTCGCCGCTGCACAGCTTTCGGCTTGCATTACCGGCAAAACTGCCACACACTACCGCTCGTGTCGGGCCCTTGCTTGTGGCCTGGTTGCTCTGACCGCCGCCGTTCGTCACCCTGCGGTAGCGGTGCTCTACTCCTCCACAAGCCCCTATCTCGCATTGCAAAAGGAGAATGCCGTGTCGAAGAACGCAAGGAAACATGCCATCGATGTTTGCCTGATCGCAGTCTGCATCCTGATGTCGGTGTCACTAGTCGCTCAGACCGTTACTCAGCCGGTTAAGGTGGTTAACGGCACCGGGCAGCCAGTTCCAACCGCCGCGCAAGGCACAACCACAGTTGCCGGCACGGTGAATGTCGGCAACACGCCTAACGTCAACGTGGCCAACACGCCAACGGTCACGCTGTCGAGCGGAGCCAGCGTGAACGTCACCAATCCGCCCGACAGCCAAGGCAACCCAACCCCTCTGGCCACGCTGGAGGCGGTCCAGGTTTACGGTTCCCACTGCGCTATTTCTTTCGGTGGCAGCGATTCCGGCGGCTGTGCCTTCATATCCATCCCTTACGGAAAGCAATTGGTCGTCCAGGAATTTGACGCCTTCGGGCGGGTGGAAACCGGCAACCGGCCTTTCGAACTGGCTCTCGCTCGCACCGTCACGGTGGGCAACTACTTCACGTACACGTTCATGGTCAACGCCAATGGCTTCGATTTTCTGGCCACGCACCAGCAAACCCGCCTCTACGTGCTCCAAGGCTCAACGCCGCAGTGCTTCGTGGCGCTGCCAACGAATTCTCAGGGCTTCTATGGCTGCGACATCTCCGGATTCCTGGTAGATGTGCCCTTGGCTGAGCAGCCAATCACCGGCCAGGATCAAAAGCCGCTCTCACAGCTGTTCCCAAAGATGCCCGGCAGGTGATGCAGGTCGGCAAATCGTGAATCGTGGATGGCGGATCGTCATTCGCCATCCACATTGACAGGCCTGCGTGGAAATCGCATAAGAACGGCCCTCTTCTAATTTATTTTTCGCCCACGCTTTATTGCTGCAACCGAGATTTCGGCAAAACGGAGGTAATCCTTCTCATATTGACGTAACATCGCCTTATCCCTACTGGCAGATTGTTTATTCGCTGGCTTTTCCACTCGTCACCGCGCCCCGTGAGTCCCATCACACCTTTCTCGCCCGCAATCTGTTATCTCTAGCCACGTGGTAGGCGTGCAGCTCTTGCATGCTCTACAAAACTCTAAGTGCCGCGGTCTACGGCATCGACGCCAGCCTCATCGAGGTTGAGGTCGATATCGCCGCCATCAAGACCGAGAAAGATATCTTCACCACCGTTGGTCTTCCCGACGCGACGGTACGGGAGAGCCGCGAGCGCATTCGCTCGGCTCTGAAGAACAGCGGCTACGATATTCCCTCCACCTACACCACCATCAATCTGGCTCCCGCCGACATTCGCAAGGAGGGATCGGGTTTCGACCTGCCCATGGCGCTGGGAATTCTGGGCGCCTATGGCGGGCTGAACAACAAGCCGCCCGACGATGCGCTGTTCGTCGGCGAATTGTCGCTCGACGGCGGTATTCGTGGAGTGCGCGGCGCCTTGCCGATCGCCGTCACCGCCCGCGGCAACAACATTCGCAGGCTGATTGTTCCTGAGGTGAATGCTCGCGAAGCCGCGCTGGTGGAGGGCGTCGACGTCTATCCCGTCCACTCGCTCATCGAGGTGGTGCAACTGCTGAACACCGGCAACGGCATCCAGCCGGTGAAGGTCGATACCCGGGCGTTGCTGGAGACCGCGCAAAAGTTTGGCGTGGACTTCGGCGATGTGCGCGGCCAGCAGACGGCGAAACGCGCCATCGAGATCGCCGCGGCCGGCGGCCACAACCTGCTGATGATCGGTCCGCCCGGCTCCGGCAAGACCATGCTGGCCAAGCGCATGGCCACAATTCTCCCGCCGCTCACCTTTGACGAAGCCCTGGAGACCACCAAGATTCACAGTGTGGCCGGCGTGCTGGATGCTACGAGCGGACTGGTGGGCACGCGGCCATTCCGCTCGCCTCATCACACCATTTCCGATGCCGGGCTCATTGGCGGCGGCATGATTCCGCGGCCGGGAGAAGTCTCTCTCGCTCACAACGGTGTGCTTTTTCTGGACGAGCTGCCCGAGTTTCCCCGCAATGTGCTGGAAGTCATGCGGCAGCCGCTGGAAGACGGCACGGTGACCATCGCTCGCGCCGCCATGTCCCTCAGCTTTCCAGCCCGCTTCATGCTGGTAGCTGCGATGAATCCCTGTCCTTGCGGCTATTTCAACGACCGCTCGCGCGAGTGTCAATGCTCGCCCATGATGATCCAGCGCTATGTCTCCAAGATTTCAGGGCCGCTACTGGACCGCATCGACATTCATATCGACGTGCCGTCGGTGAACTATCGCGAATTGCGCAGCGGCGTGGTGCCTGAAAGCTCAGCCGACATTCGCGCCCGGGTCATTCGCGCGCGCGAGGTGCAGTTGCAGCGTCTCCGCTCCGAAGGCGAACGACTCTATGCCAATGCCCAGATGGGATCGCGCGAGATACGAAAATATTGCGAGCTGGGCACTGATTCCGAGCACCTGCTGGAACGCGCAATGATGAAGCAGGGACTGAGCGCCCGGGCCCACGATCGCATCCTGAAGGTCTCGCGCACCATAGCCGACCTGGCGGGAAGCGAGATCATCGAGCCGGGTCATATAGCCGAAGCCATTCAGTATCGAACGCTGGATCGGACGTTTTGGGCGTAGCGGAGGGTTTCACCACGGAAGCACGGAAAGCACGGAGTTTTTGGAAGATCAATTTCATTGTTTGATCGCTGTCCAGAGGCATCATGAGAAGAGCTCTTGAACTAGAAAAGCTTCATGAAATTCGGTGTCTTCCGTGTTTCCGTGGTGAATAACGGAATTTTGGAAGATCAATTTCAATGTTCGATTGCTGTCTAGAGGCACCATGAGAAGAGCTCTTGAACTAGAAAAGCTTCATGAAATTCCGTGTCCTCTGTGCTTCCGTGGTGAATATCTGAATCTTGGAATCAGGAGCCAATTGTGACCACAGGCATGAGCACAACAGCACCTCTTGACCTGCTCGAGGGCGATCTGACCGGCGAGATACTCGGGGCGGCCATCGACGTACATCGCGTATTGGGGCCGGGGTTGCTGGAGTCTGCGTATCAGGCTTGCATGTGCCGCGAACTCACCCTGAGAGACATTCCGTTCCGCTCCCAGGTTGCTTTGCCGGTCTACTACAAAGGCGTTCATCTTGATTGCGGCTACCGGATTGATTTGGTGGTATGCGAGCGGGCAATCGTGGAGCTGAAGTCGGTCGAACGTCTTGCCCCCATCCACGAGGCGCAGTTGCTCGCGTATCTTCGACTCAGCAAGATTCGCGTGGGCCTGCTGATCAATTTCAATGTGCCGCTGTTACCCAAGGGCATCATCAGAAGAGTTCTATGAGACTCCATGTCTTCCGTGGTGAATAAAACGCGTCCCAGACAGTCGCCGGCCTGGCGGGAAGCGAGATCATCGAACCGGGCTAGGGCGTGAGAATAGGGCGTGAATAGCTGAATTCGTTTGTAAAGAATTGTAGTCGGTCGGTGGGGCGCCTGGTCGGTGCTGGCCGTGGAAATCACAAATAAATTTACTTGCTGGGAGGTGCAACTTATTGAGTCATTGCGGGTTATTAAATTTTGGCAACATTCCGGCTGCTGCTGCGTCTAAGGGGCAGCGGCGGAGGATTCGGCTGAAGGTTTAGTGAAAAGGGTTCCGGAGGAGAGATTTTCCTTGACTGACAAGACTGAGACGACTACCTTACTGTTTTTACGAAAGTGTGGTCCCGTCAGTAAGACATCTTGCCCCGAAACGGCCCCCACGGACAGCCATCATCAGGGAATCAGTAAAGTATCTGTCGGGGACCCAGTGTGCCACAAAAGGGGAGTGGCGGACGTAAGTTATTGAAAAAATTTGGCTTTCGCATTCCGGAAGCCGGCCATTTTACGAGCGGAAAATTTTACCAAACCGAACCCATAATAGCGGCATCTAACATTTTGGCTCCTGTAGCGGCCGAGTGATTGCCGACTACCAAAAGGTTGAACTCGTAAGTTATTCGTACAACAGGGGCAGCGGTTTCATTCTGATCGGGCTCCGGAACATCTTCATAAACATAGGAGAAATATGGCGATGAGATCTGAACTGGTTTTTGAGGCAGTGCACACACTGCGCAACCGTTACACATTGTGCCAACTGGCTTCTAAGGCGACGCGGAAGTTCCATAAGCCCAACACGCGTATTCAAGACACGACTAACGAGGTGTTCCATCGGATTGCCGATTCGGATCGGCAGACCTTGATTCTCGAACCGGAGACGGCTTCCGAAGCGCAGCGGCGCGCAGCTTAAGCTGCGCCCGCGCCTTCGGCGCGTTCCTCGTAATTTCCTCCGGCCCGCCCTTCTGCAAAATTCCCCGTAGGTGAACATGACAATCTCAGAACTAAAAGAAAAAAACATCACCGAGTTGACCCGCATAGCTCGGTCTCTCGAGCTACCCGGCGCCAGCGGCCTGCGCAAGCAGGACCTCATCTTCAAGATCCTCCAGGCCCAAAGCGAAAAAGAAGGCCACATCTTCGCCGAAGGCGTACTGGAAATCCTGCCGGATGGTTACGGATTCCTCCGCTCGCCCGACTACAACTACCTTCCCGGTCCGGATGACATTTACGTTTCGCCGTCGCAGATCCGCAAGTTCGATCTCAAGACCGGCGACACCATCAGCGGTCAGGTGCGTCCGCCGCACGAAGGCGAGAAGTATTTCGCCCTGGTCAAGATCGAGGCCGTCAACTTCGAATCGCCCGAAGAGGCGCGCAACAAGATCCTCTTCGACAACCTCACTCCGCTGTATCCCCAAATGCGGATCAAGCTGGAGACGGTGCGCGAGAACATCAGCGCCCGCGTGATGGATCTGCTGACGCCGGTGGGCAAAGGCCAGCGCGGCCTCATCGTCGCTCCGCCCCGTACCGGCAAGACCATGCTGTTGCAGAACCTGGCGAACTCGATCACGACGAACCATCCGGAGATCGTACTCATCGTGCTGCTGATCGACGAGCGTCCCGAAGAAGTCACGGACATGCAGCGCTCGGTGAAGGGCGAGGTCATCTCCTCGACCTTCGACGAGCCGGCCGCGCGTCACGTCCAGGTCGCCGAGATGGTCATCGAAAAGGCAAAGCGCCTGGTCGAACACAAGCGCGACGTCGTGATTCTGCTCGACTCGATTACTCGTCTGGCGCGCGCCTATAACACGATCGTTCCGCCCTCAGGCAAAGTCCTGTCCGGCGGCGTCGATTCCAACGCGCTCCAGCGTCCGAAGCGCTTCTTCGGCGCGGCCCGCAACATCGAGGAAGGCGGCTCGCTCACCATCATCGCGACTGCGCTCATCGAAACCGGCTCCCGCATGGACGACGTGATCTTCGAGGAGTTCAAAGGCACCGGCAACATGGAAATCATCCTCGACCGCAAGCTGGTCGACAAGCGCACCTTCCCGGCCATCGACATTCAGCGCTCCGGCACGCGTAAGGAAGAGTTGCTGATCCCCAAGGAAGACCTGGCGCGCATCTGGGTCCTGCGCAAGATCCTGAACCCGCTGTCGCCGGTGGAAGCCATGGAGTTGCTGATCGACAAACTCGGCAAGGCCCGCTCCAACGGCGAATTCCTCTCCAACATGGGATCGTTGTAGCGGAGCCATCAGCTGTCAGCCGTCAGCGCGCAGCACCCATCTGCCGGCTTTCGGCACTTGGCCGCTGGCTTTCAGCACCTAGCTGCCAGCCTTCGGCCATCGGCCGTCAGCCGTCAGCTCTTCTAGTGTGTCATCCCGACCGAGGGCTTCAGCGTCTTAAGGTGTCATCCCGACCGAGGGCTTCAGCCCGAGTGGAGGGACCTGCTGTTCGTCGGCGACGAAAATATGCACGAGAGCCCGTCTCCGCAACCAGTGAAACCCTACGTGTCGGCTGGATGATGAACTTCGAAAAACCAGCCGCGAAGCGGCGGCATCGCAGTTAGCCCAGGGCGTAAGAGACTGTGTCACGACCGGAAATCATAATTCGCGGTGGAACAAACACTAAGAAATCCGGCTCATTCAGCCGCGAGGCGGCGGCATTTGTGTTAGGCGTGGGCGTAAGCCCGCGCTCCAAGTGGGACAACAAGTGAGCCGCGGAGCGGCGACACCAGGTCGTGACACAGTCTCGTAAGCCCTGGGTAACGTCTCCCCAATAATCGGAGTCCCTTCAGGGGCGGCACAATTCTGGGGATGAGGCATGCGAGCCTGCCAACCTCACAGATGTAATCTCATTCTTCAGACTTCGCCAATAACCCTCCAACAGCCCCGGGCAGTCCGCCCAGTTGTGGCGCCAGCAGACCACAACATCACACCCCTCCACGGGGCGTCCGTGGTCACGAAAGTTGCGACGCTCAAACTCGAACTCGATACGGACGGACGACGCGTAACCGAAAATATCACCGAAACGGTGATATAATTGGTGCATAGGAGGCGGAGCATTATGAGAGCGACGGTATCTCTCGATGACGAACTGCTGCGAAAGGCGCAGGAATACAGCGGCCTGTCGGAACGAACGGTGCTGATACGGGAAGCCCTGAAGGCCCTGATTGAGAAAGAGGCGGCGCGCAGCCTCGCCGCCCTCGAAGGCACGATGCCTGATCTGGAATCGGTGCGGCGGTTGAGGGTGAACGACCTGTGATTCTTGCCGACGCTAGCATCTGGATCGATTTTTTCCGCTCCGGCAAGCCAGGGATGCGGGAACTGCTCGAAAAGAACCAGATCGTCATGCATCCGCATCTGGCCGCGGAATTGGCCTTAGGATCGTTGCGCGATCGGGCCTCCACGCTGGCAAAACTCGACAACATGCCTCAGGCGCGAGTGGTCTTGTTGCCAGATGTGCGCAGGATGATCGAGGCCCGTGCTCTCTACTCGAAGGGGATCGGCCTCACGGACGCTCAGCTTGTGGCGTCATGCCTGGTGACGCCCGGCACGCAGCTCTGGACATCCGACGCACGGCTCGGCAATGTCGCCGACATGCTCGGGATCCGCGCAAATCTGCTGGTGTAACGCCTGGCGAAAGTGATGCGGAAATCGGAAAAGATGAGTGCTTGTCCGATCGGTCAGCGTCTAAGCACTACTTTCTAGCCGCTATTTTCTAGCACTACTTTCTAGTGTGTCATCCCGACCGAGGGCTTCAGAGACTGTGTCGCGACCGGAAAACAAATTTTCTGGTGGAACAAACGGCCCGAACAACCGATCAAACTAGCCGCGCAGCGGCGAGATGGGGTTAGGCGTGGGCGTTAGCCCACGCTCAAAGTGGGACAAAACGTGAGCCGCAGAGCGGCGACACCGGGTTGCGACACAGTCTCTTCAGCCCGAGTGGAGGGACCTGCTGTTCGTCGGCGCGACGAAAGCCGAGTGCCGGGTGCCCGGTCTCGCGGGTCTGAGACCCGGGAGACTGCGACGGGTCACTGTTGGGGGCAGCGGTGACGCCGTACGACCCTATGCCGCGTACCGCAGGATTTCCACTTCGGCGTTGCGGGCAACGGCTCCTTCGGCCCGCTGGTACACTTCTCCAGCAACGGAGCTGTCGAGGTAATACTCGCCGCAGTTTTCGCAGACATCCGCCGGCACATCGCGGACGACCACTACCGTCTTCCCGCGCTCCAGCGTAACGGTAACCTTTCCCGGACGGGTCACACCGTTCTTGCAGAGAACACACGTCATGGTTCCCTCCTAGTCTTGAAGTCACTACCCCATAGCTCGTGGTCGTGTCGGCCGCTGCGACCCAAATCGTATCAACATTGCTATTCATAACGCGATGATTTTCGGTTATTGTGTATTCCACGGCACCGGCCAATGAGCTGCTGGCCGGAAGATGATGCTCACACGACGACTGATTCCGGCTATCGCACTGGCTGCCTCGACGCTGATCGCGGGGCAATTGGCGTCGGGACAAACGGCACCATCGTCCGCTGCCCAGCACTCGCTGTCGCCCCAGAACCTTCCCCTGGAAAACCAGTTGAAGCCGCTGCTAGCCATCACCCCGCGCGTCGCTTCGCCACTCCAGCCGCTGCTCGATTTCCGCGATTCCGACATCAAGTTCAACCTCGGGGGCCTGATGAGCACGCTGCGCGACAGCGAGCATGAAGGCTGGGTGTTGGCTGCCTATCCCGATCCCAAGACCAGCCGACCGCTGATTGGCGCCGGCTTCAGCCTCGATCTTCCCGTCAGAGAGCATCCCCAAACCGATCCGCGCAATCCCACCCCGTTCCTTGAGCCGTCGAGTGCTCAGCTATGGCAGGCAGCGGGACTTGATGCCGCGCGCCTGCAGGCGATACTCAATCAGTTCGACCAGGACCTTGCGGCTTGGAGCAAGAGAAATTTCCAGCGCAAGATCAGAACTCACGACCTCACGCCGGACCTGACCGAAGAAGAAGCCACGCAGCTCCTGCGCATCTCGGCCATCCAGGCGGTGCACAACGCGCGCGCCTACTGCCGCAATTTCGATGTGTTTACGGGCCCGCAGCAAATGGCACTCAGCCAGCTGGTCTTCCAGATGGGCGTCAATCTGGAAGAGTTCACGCACTTCCTTGGCGCCATCAATGACGATCCCGCCTATCGTGATGCCGCGCTGCTGCCGGGGCAGACGGAGACCGACGCCCAGCACTGGAAGAACGTGCAGAGCATGCTGATCCAGAGTGACTGGGCCCGGCGCTATAGCACTCGCGCCGTCGCGGTGATCGCGATGTTCGATCCGGACTACGACAACGATCCCTGGGCAGCCGAGCGCAAGGTGCGGGCGCAGGTCCATCCTTATCACCACAGGCGACGCGCTGCTACCGTGAGGACAGCCAGCGTCCACAAGAAGTCGTCCGCCCATCGCACTCATCAAAGCTGAGCTGGTAGAGCTGGCCTTCAGGCCAGCGTCCAGCCGCCGTTTCGTTCTTCGAGCCGGCTTCAGCCGGCGGCACACTGCGCATGCATCGGAATATGCGGTGGATCTCCCCGCGCTTTGCACATCCCAACCCCTCCCGTTAGAATCGAAACTTGGCGGCGCCTGCGTGAATCTCCATGTCACTGAAGCAGTCGGAAGCGATCGTGTTGCGAACTTATCCGCTGCGCGAGGCTGACCTGCTCGTGACCTTGTTCACCCGCGCCGAGGGTAAGGTCAAAGGGGTTGCGCGTTCGGCCAAGAAGTCGAAGCGGCGCTTCGGCGGAGCGCTGGAGCCGCTGACGCTGGTCCGCCTTTATTACGACGATCGCGAAGGGCAGGAATTGGCGCGGCTGGACTCCTGCGACATTCTAGAATCGCCGCTGTCGGAGACGGTTGATTATCCGCGCGTGATCGCGCTGGAGCATGTGGCCGAGACACTGGACGAGTTGCTGCCCGACCGTGAGACCAACGACGCGATCTTCCGGCTGGCGGTTTCCGTGCTGCACCAGTTGCGCTCGGGGCCCATCTGGATGCCGCTGACGTATTTCCAGCTCTGGCTGGTGCGGCTGGTGGGATTTTTGCCGGAGATGGGAGAGTGCCTCGCGTGCGGTGCGGCGCTGAATGGCGACAAAGCTTTCTACCATGTGCTGGCCGACGGTTTAATGTGCTCGCAGCATAAGCGGCTGGCTTCATCGCAACTGGCGCCGGAATCGCGCGCTGTGGCGGCGCAGATGTTTCGCGCGCCGGTGGAAGGTTTTACGGAGCCGCAGACAGCAGAATCCACCACCGGTGATACTGTCATGCGCAGCGGCGTTGGAGCGGCGCAATATGCCGACCTGCGAAAGTTTCTGACGCAGATCATCGAGCGCCACATCGAGAAGAAATTGGTGACCGCGAGCATGCTGGCGAAGTTGTAAACGGGTAGAGCTGGCCTTCAGGCCAGCGTCTGGACGCCATATTGATTATCGAGTCCCTTTAGGGACGACATAAGAGCCGCGGGGCTTCAGTCCCGCCAACGAGACGACCTTTGCCTTCTTCGCAAAATCCGCTGACGTTCCAACAACTGGTCCTCCAGCTGCAAACCTTCTGGGCCGAAAACGGTTGTGTCTTGCAGCAACCCTACGACGTCGAGGTCGGCGCTGGCACCATGGCACCGGAAACGTTTCTGCGCGTGCTCGGCCCCAAACCCTATCGCGTCGGCTATGTCCAACCCTCGCGTCGTCCGGCTGACGGCCGTTACGGCGAGAACCCCAACCGCCTGTTCAAGCACATGCAGTTTCAGGTCATCCTGAAGCCGCCGCCGGCGGATGTGCAGGACCTCTACCTCGAATCGCTGAAGGCCATCGGCATCGATCTTCGCAAGCACGACATCAAGTTCGAAGAAGACAATTGGGAGTCGCCCACGCTGGGTGCCTGGGGGATCGGCTGGCAGGTGATGCTTGATGGTCTGGAGATCACCCAGTTCACCTACTTCCAGCAGTGCGGCGGCATCGACCTCGATCCTATCTCCGCCGAGCTGACTTATGGCCTCGAACGTATCGCGGCGTTTCTGCAGGATGTGGACTCGATCTACGACATCACCTGGGTTGTCGATCCCGATGGCCGCCCGGTGAAGTACGGCGAGATTCGCCTGCAGGACGAGCTGCAGTTCTCTGTCTATAACTTCGAAGCCGCCAATGTGGATTTCGCGTGGCAACATTTCAACCTCGCCGAGCGCGAGTGCAAGGTTCTAATCGATGGCTATTGGATGGCAAGAGAAGGGCACGCCGATGAATTGGTGCGTACGGGTCTTAAGGATTTAGTCGATCCGAGCGGACGCGCAGACCCCGCTCGCTATCCCCTGCTCGCTGCCTTCGACCTCTGTCTGAAATGCTCGCACCTGTTCAACATTCTGGACGCCCGCGGCGCCATCAGCGTGACCGAACGTGTCGGCGTAATCGCACGAATTCGCGCGCTGGCTGTCGGAATGGCGAAGGCATACGTCGATCAGCAGCAGGCGGAGGAGAAATTGTCAGAAACTACGAGAGCTGAATTGGAAAACATGCCGCAGCCAATTGCCGGCGCTGCTAAGGGTTGAACCGCTAGTTGCGAAAGGCCGACTGGCGTTGTATCAGCGCACGGCTTCACAGGCTGCGGAAAAAGTCGCCTTTGGAATGCTTTGTATCAGGGCACGGCTTCAGCCGTGCCGATAAGCTTTTTTTATTACTTTGAGCCGGCTTCAGCCGGCGACAGGGCAACTTGGAATCGCGTCGCGGCCAGCCGATCGTAATCACGTTGGCCACATCGTTTTAGTCGGCCATCAACCGAGGAGAAGGAAAGCAGTCCCGCGAATCTATGAACTGATCGGCCATCACGACCCGCCGGTTCTTCATCTATTGATCATCTCGGGACCCCACAGCATGGCTGACAAAGACAAGAAGGACAAACATCCCGCTTCCAACCGTGCGCCGCTGGCTTACGAGAACAAGAAATTTCTCAATGGGCCCGACGGCCGCAGCCTGCGCATTCTCGCCGAATATCAGGAGCCGTTGGCCCGCTTCCGACGCGAGCGCATCCAGGACACCATCGTCTTCTTTGGCTCAGCCCGCTTCCACAGCCGCTCGTATGCCGAGCAGTCGTTGCAACTGCTCGACAAACCTGGTTCGGCCACGCCGGCTCCGGCGGAGGAGCAGGAGCGCATTCGCCTGGCGAAGGCCGACGTTGCAATGGCTCGCTACTACGAGGACGCGCGCCGCCTGGCGTTCCTCATTACGCATTGGACCAAGTCCATCAGCCAGCCCCGTCATCGCTTTGTCATCTGCACCGGCGGTGGTCCCGGCATCATGGAAGCGGCCAACCTGGGGGCGTCCGAAGCTGGCGGCAAGACCATCGGAATGAATATCAATCTGCCCTTCGAGCAGATGCCTAACCCCTACATCACCCCGGACCTGAACTTCGAGTTCCATTACTTCTTCATGCGCAAGCTGTGGTTCGCCTATCTGGCCAAGGCGCTGGTGGTCTTTCCCGGTGGATTTGGGACGTTTGACGAGCTTTTCGAATTGCTCACTTTGGCCCAAACCGAAAAACTCGCAAAGCATATGTGCGTGGTGATCTATGGCAAGGAGTACTGGGACCGGGTGGTGAACTTCCAGGCGCTGGTGGATGCCGGGACGATTTCGCCGCAGGACCTCAATCTCTTTCACTGGGCGAACACGCCTGAGGAAGCCTTCGAGTATCTACGCGAAGATCTGACCACGCACCACCTGGATCCCCAGGTCACGCGCGACAAAGAACCCGACATTGCCAAGACGCGCCCGTAGGGCAGGGCCCCGCGACCCCCGTCGATCCCAGTCTGGAACTGAACGCCGGGTAGTGACTCAGTTTGAAATAAGGGGGATGGGGTAGTGTCTCAGTTTCAAACTGAGACACTACCGAACGCTGCATTGCATCGACATAACGGTCTGTATCAGGGCGCGGCTTCAGCCGTGCCGCAGGAGTTTAACAACCATGCGGGCTTTAGCCCCTGTGTGCTTACTTCGCCAATGCATTATGGAATTGCGCTCCCGGCTTGCCAACCAGTAGTCTAGGTGCTTCGGAGGAAAGTATTGAAGGTTCTCATCACCGGAGGAGCTGGCTTCATCGGCTCCCATCTTGCCGAACGGCACCTCGCCCTGGGCGACGAGGTCTACATCATCGACGATCTCTCCACCGGCTCCGTCGCCAACATTCAGCACCTTAAACTCCATCCTCAATTTGTCTATCACATCGATAGCGTCACCAACACTCACCTCATGGCGGAGTTGGTGGACCTTTGCGATGTGATCTATCACCTGGCCGCGGCGGTTGGAGTGCGCTTGATACTGGACAGCCCGGTACGGACCATCGAAACCAACATTCGTTGCACTGAAATTGTTTTGTCGCTGGCGGAGACCAAGCGCAAGCGCGTTCTAATCACTTCCACCTCTGAGGTTTACGGCAAGCAGGACCAGGTCCCATTCCGCGAAGATGACGACCTGGTGCTGGGTGCGACCAGCAAGGCGCGCTGGAGCTACGCCTGCTCCAAGGCCATCGACGAGTTCCTGGCCATTGCCTACTGGAAGGACCGTAAGGTCCCCACGGTAATCGCACGCTTGTTCAACACCGTGGGCCCGCGGCAGACGGGCCGTTACGGTATGGTGATTCCGAATTTCGTCACCGAGGCGCTCACCGGCGCGGACATCCGAGTCTTCGGCGACGGTACTCAGAGCCGCTGCTTCACCCATGTCAGCGATGCCGTGGATGCTCTGGTTGACATCGCCGCTCATCCCGGCGCCAATGGCGAGGTGTACAACGTAGGCGGGAATCATGAGATCACGATCCTGGATCTCGCCAGGAAGATCAGGGACATGACCGGTTCGAAGTCGCGGATCGTCCTGGTGCCCTACAGCACCGCTTACGAAGAAGGATTCGAAGACATGATGAGGCGCGTTCCGGACATCTCCAAGGTCAATCGCCTCACCGGTTACACGCCCAAGGTTTCATTGGAGCAATCGCTGGCCAGCATTATTGAAGATCAGCGGATTCGGCTGCGCGAACATGGCGTGTTGACCCACGCCTGAGGCCCGACTATGCGTGTGCTGGTGACCGGCGGTGCTGGCTTTCTCGGCTCCCACGTGTGCGATGCCTTATTGGCCGATGGCAACTCCGTCCTTTGTGCGGACAGTCTGCTGACCGGGCGCGTCGAAAACATCTCTCATCTCCGCAGTGAGCCGCGATTCGAATTCCGCGAGCAGGACATCTGCCGGGCGTTCGATTTCGGTAAGCTCGATTACATCTTCCATCTTGCTTCGCCTGCCAGTCCCGTGGACTATCTCGAACACGCCATCGAAACTCTACAAGTTGGCTCCATCGGAACCATGAATTGCCTGGAGCTGGCGAAGCAGTACGGTGCAAAGTTTCTGCTGGCGTCCACCTCAGAGTGTTACGGCGATCCGCTGGAGCATCCTCAGAGAGAAAGCTACTGGGGAAACGTGAATCCCATCGGTCCGCGGTCGGTGTATGACGAATCCAAGCGTTTCGCCGAGGCTGCCACCATGGCCTATCACCGTTACCACAAATTGGACACACGGATCGTTCGCATCTTCAATACTTATGGTCCGCGCTTGCAGCTCAATGACGGTCGCGTGATCTCCAACTTCATGAAGCAGGCCCTGCTGTGCGAAGATATTACGGTTTATGGCGGCGGCTCGCAGACTCGCAGCTTTTGCTACGTGAGCGATGAAGTTGCCGGAATCCTCGCGCTGGCGAACTCCAGCGAGCACGCCCCAACGAACATTGGCAATCCGGGTGAGTTCACGATTCTGGAATGTGCCAAGGTCGTGCTGGAGATCACCGGTTCGAGCAGCAACATTCGCTTTGAGCCGCTGCCGCAAGATGATCCCAAGCAGCGCTGTCCCGACATCAGCAAAGCGAAGCGGCTGCTGGGATGGGAGCCGAAGATCGACCTGCGCACGGGACTGAGCATGTCGCTCGACTACTTCCGCTCGGCAGTGCAAACCGCGCGAACCGGCGCGTAATCGGACATCCCTTCTCGTACAATACAGGCAGAGTCTGCTCGATGGACGCGCAATTCGAATTCGAGGTCCTGCGGCGCGAAACCTCTTCCTGGTGGTACATTGCGCGTCGTAAGCTCCTGCGTGACGCAATAGCGCAGGGCCTGGGCGACAAACGCGAAGCCTGCGTGCTCGATCTTGGCGGCACTGCGGATTTGGTCTCCACCGATTGGCCTCATGTCCGCGCCCTGAGCGCCCACCTCTCGCTGCCCATCCTGGCTTTCCAACAAATCCAGGGGCACCGCGATCTGGTGTGTACCAGCCCGGAAGAACTCGGTTTCGGCTCGAACTCGTTCGATGCGGTCGTGGCAGGCGACATCCTGCAGACGGTTGCCGAGGATCTCGCTGCGCTACGCGAGCTGCGCCGCGTACTGAAAGACGGCGGAATGCTATGTCTTACCGTTCCGGCTTATCCCTTGCTGTGGGGCGAAGAAGACGAGGTGAAAGGTCATCGCCGCCGCTACACCGCAACCGAATTGCGCCGCAAGCTGAACAACGCGGGCTTCGAAGTCACGCGCGTCTCCTATGTCGTCGCCTCCGGCTTTCTTCCTGCCGTTTTCGAGCGCATCGGCAAGAACATCTTCACCAAGTCCATCGAGCGCAATCGACAGCCCGCCCGTCAGCCGAACTGGGCTGACTCGGCAATAGTTTCACTGCTCGATATTGAGCGCCATCTCATCCGCTATATCAATCTGCCGTTCGGCACGCGCGTCATCTGCTGGGCGCGTAAGCCCGCGATGATTGCCGAACGCGTCACCGTTCCAGCCTGGGAGCGGCAATGGGCCAGCCGTCCGCTGCCCCAAGGCAGCGGCTAATTCGTACAGCAGGTGGAAGCGACCTGTTCTGCAGGAAAAGGATATTTATGCGCAGGAACTCTATGCTGTTCGCGGTTACCCTCACACTTCTACCGCTTCTTGCGAGTGCGCAAACAGAGCAGCTCCCCGTCGCGGTCACCATTGCGTGCCGCGCTCTGGAGACACACGCGGATCCGGAATTGAAGGTGGCTGTAATCCTATTTCACCAGCGCGACGAGGCCCAGCGTTCGGAGCTGGCGACACTGCTGCGCAACTATTCTGGACAAAAGGTCCAGATACAAGGAGACGATGGTGGCTGGCGAGACGCGCGCATGGTTCGTCTGAAGAGCTGCTTTGGTCGCGGTCTGCTGCTGTTGCCATCCCCTTCGCCAGTCTCTGAGCATTCCCAGTTTCTGCTGCGCGTACCCGGCGGTGCCGCGGCGACCGAAGCGCACCCGTGATCCTGTACTGTCCTCCATGCGGAGGTTCTGAGCACGCACGGAAAGTCACAATCATGCTCGCGCGGATCGGCCATTTCATCGGGCACGCTAAAATAGGCGAGTGCCGCTCCTTCGCAGCATCGGGACCGCCCTGGAGATGATCAAGTGGGAGCACTCCGTCCTGACGCTCCCTTTTGGCCTGACCGGCGCCGTGCTGGCCGCGCGCGGCATTCCCAACCTGCATACGTCGATCTGGATCATCGTTGCGCTGGTAGCCGCGCGCTCGGCGGCTATGGCCTTCAATCGTCTCGCCGATGCGACCATCGATGCCGCCAATCCCCGAACGAAAATCCGTGCGCTTCCCGCGGGCAAGCTCAGCAAGTCGTTTGTTGCGTGGTTCGTCGTCGTAACCTCAGCAATCTTCATCTTCGCTGCCTATGAGCTGAATCCTCTGGCCTTTGACCTGTCGCCGGTGGCGCTGGGCATCGTCTTTCTGTATTCCTTCACCAAGCGCTTCACGCGCTGGGCGCACGTAGTGCTCGGCCTGGCGATGGGCATTGCCCCCGCCGCAGCCTGGATCGCAGTGCGCGGCTCGCTCGATCCGCGAATCCTGATCCTCACCGCGGCCGTAGTCTTCTGGGGCGCGGGCTTCGACATTCTCTATGCCTGTCAAGACTACGACCACGATTGCTCGAGCGAGGTCTATTCTGTGCCGAAGGCCTTCGGTATTCGCGCGGCGCTCGCCATTGCCAGGCTCTTTCATGTGATCACCGTCCTTCTGCTGGCGTGGATGGTCGTAGCTTTCGGGCTGGGAAAGATTGCCGTGGCTGGTGTGATATTTGTGGCGTTGTTATTGATCTACGAGCACTCGCTGGTGAAGCACGACGACCTCAGCCGTGTGAATGCGGCCTTCTTCACCATGAACGGCCTGGTCTCAATGGCATTCCTCTTCTTCATTGCAGGCGATCTGCTGCTGGCCAGGTGAGCTCGTCACACCGGGCTGTGATTTGTCGGCCCTGCTGCGATATCATGGCAAAGATGCCTGAAATGCCGAGCAGCGCCGGGAAGCTTCATCCGTTTCAGACTGACGATCCGCGTCTGCGGCCGATCCACGACAAGGTCATGGCCCTGGAGCGGCTGTCGGCTGATGATGCGCTGACGCTGTATCGCTCTGGCGATATTCTGGCGATCGGCTGGCTGGCCAATCACGTTCGCGAACGCATGCACGGCGACATTGCATACTTTAACGTCAACCGGCACATCAACTACACCAACGTCTGCGTCGCCGCCTGCCGCCTGTGCGCCTTTGGCCGCAAGAAAGACTCGCCCGGCGCCTACACCATGGCGTTGGAGGAGGTGTGGAATACCGCTGCCTCCGGTTACACCGAAGCCATCACCGAGTTCCACATCGTCGGCGGCCTTCATGCCGATCTGCCCTTTCAGTACTACATCGATCTGATCGCCGGCCTTAAAGAGCGCTTCCCCCAGGTGCACCTGAAGGCATTCACTATGGTCGAGATTGCCTTCTTTTCGAAGATCGGCAAGATGAGCGCGCGCGAGGTGCTGGTCAAGTTCAAGGATGCCGGCCTCGACTCGATGCCCGGCGGCGGAGCAGAGATTTTTTCCGATCGCATCCGGCACATCATCTGCGATCACAAAATCGACGGCGATCAGTGGCTGGAACTCGCTCGCACCGCGCATGAAGTTGGGCTGAAGTCGAATGCCACCATGCTCTACGGCCACGTCGAGAACGACGAGGACCGCGTCGATCATCTGCTGAAATTGCGCGCTCTCCAGGACGACACTCACGGCTTCCAGACCTTCATCCCGCTGGCGTTTCATCCCGAGAACACGCCGCTACAGCATCTGCCGAAGACCACGGGCATGTTGGACCTGAAGCAGATTGCGGTGTCGCGGCTGGTGCTCGACAACTTCCCGCACATCAAGTCCTACTGGCAGATGGTGACCCCGAAGATGGCGCAGATCACCTTGCGCTTCGGCGCTGACGACATCGACGGAACTGTGGTGGAGGAAAAAATCTATCACGATGCGGGCGCGACTACGCCGCAAGGGCTGCGCCGCCAGGATTTGATCCGTCTGATCACCGAGGCCGGCCGCGTCCCCTTTGAGCGCGACACGCTGTATCGGCCCGTCACGCGCACCGAGACCACGGTTACGGTGGCCGTGTAGCGCAGTTCCTGCTTCATGTTGCGCGACGACGCGTTTACCATCCTTCACGTCTTTGACGGCGACGTTTGCGGATTTCATCGAGAAGCGAGTGCCTGCATAAGCGGCTTGATGTTCCGGCGTCTTTCCTGCGATTTACGCCAGAAGTCATACTGAAGCTGGGCCTTCGCGAAGAAGTCTGGCGAGAGTGATAGCGCTTCTCCCAGCCGGATGCTGAGCTCCACGCTCACCGCATTGCGCCCGTTGAGCACGCGCGACAGCGTCGCTCGCGCAACCCCGATGTGTCCAGCCAATTCGGTTACGCTGCGATCTCCCATGAACTCGCGAAGAAGCTCTCCCGGACTGGCCGGGTTGTGCATAGTCATCTGTTCCACCTAGTGGTAATCCCTATAGTCGACGAGGATGGCATCCTCGTCCTCAAATGAAAACGTCAGCCGCCAATTGCCGCTCACGGCGACGGCCCAGTGACCCCTCAAATCGCCTTTCAAAGTGTGCCAGGCCCAGCCTTCACGGTTCATGTCGAGCGGCGTAGATGCCAGATTCAGAGTGGTTAGCAGGATGCGAAGTCGCGCTGCATGCTTCGGCTGAATCCCCGCTTTGGAACCAGTGAGAAAAAACTTCTCGACGCCCTTGTGACGGAAAGACTTGATCACCGAGCTAACAGTGTAACATATGATGTTACAGCAATCAAGGCACGCAGCCGGTAACGAGGCCCTCTATTTCTTCTGCTCCGGCGCCAGATGGGCCGTCGGCATGGGCGGCCAGCCAATCGACTTTCCCTGGAACAACGCTACCGCCGTCTCATATCGTTTCGTCCCATCGTGGATGGCGAAGCGCCGCAAGTGATCTGGCTGGCCGCTCCACATGCAGACCCCAGCGTATGCGCCGTCTTTGCGCAGGATGTAGTAGCTCATGTCAACGTATTGCATCTTGCGCATGTCGCCGTTGAAGTTCCGCACGATGCGCTTGAGCGCGTCCATACCCGCTTCCTGTGGAGACATCCCACGCCGCATGTTCTCCACGATGGTGTGCGCGCCGCAGATCTTGATGTTCTCCTCGCCGTTACCGGTCGCGCCCGCCGAGCCCACATCCTGATCGCAGTAGCAGCCGGCGCCGATGATCGGCGAATCGCCCGCCCGTCCGGCAAGCTTCCACGCCAGGCCGCTGGTTGTCGTCGCTCCCGACATCTCGCCCTTCTCGTTGATGGCGGAGCAGTTGATCGTTCCCGTCGGCGGCTGCAATACGCGCTGCACTGCTACAGCACGGAACTCCGGCTCTATGCCCAGTTTGCCCGCAAGCTCCTCCATTTTCCGTATCCGCTCTTCGCGAAGTTCGGAATGATTCGGAGTCTGGTCTGGCAGCTTGTAGTTCGGACTGGCCAGTCCCGGCCCCCACCAGTCCTTATTCGACATGGTTTCCTTCCACAGCAGCCAGACTTTGCGTGACCGGTCAGTTAGCAGGTTCTCGCGCGGAAAGCCCATGTCGAAGCCGAACTTCTGTGCGCCTGCGCCTACCAGCATCACGTGTCCGGTGTGCTCCATCACGGCCTTTGACAGCAGAGAAACATTCTTGATCTCTTCCACTGCCGCCACTGCGCCTGCCATCCGCGTCGGCCCATGCATGCAGCAGGCATCCAATTGCACCACACAGTCTTCATCGGGCAAGCCGCCAAGTCCCACGCTGTCGTCATTGGGATCGTCTTCCGGCCCGGTGATCACCTGCATAACGGCATCGAGCGTGTCGCCGCCGCTGGTCAGCACCGCATAGCCGCGATCCAGATAGTTGTAGCCGTTGTGGGCGCAGATGATAATCGGCTTCTTGGGTGGATTACCGGACGGGGCAGCGCTCGTGTCTTTGTTTTGTCCTTGCAGATCGAATGCGAGCGACGCGGAACCGATGGCTGTGGTGGCAATAAAATCGCGGCGCGAAACCTTCATATGAATTCCTCGATGAATAAGCGGAGCGGCCCAGCAGCATAGCACGAAGCCAGGGCAGATTCACAGTTGGTTTACGCCGGGTTGGTTTACGCCGGGTGGAGCACGCCTTCAGGCGTGCATAAAGAAGCGTCGGTTAAGAAATTTGGCTTCAGCCACTGAGGTAATGCTGCAAGAATTACCTCAGCGGCTGAAGCCACCTCCAATTCATTGGCTCTTGTGCACGCCTGAA
Organism: uncultured Acidobacteriaceae bacterium; assembly: GCA_963789245.1. Taxonomy (GTDB): domain Bacteria; phylum Acidobacteriota; class Terriglobia; order Terriglobales; family Acidobacteriaceae; genus Bog-257. Next base: position 58,519 of record CAWBKE010000011.1, read on the forward strand.
GGCGTACTCCACCCACCGCGGATGAAGCAATCCCAGGAACTGCTCTGAAGAACACGAAAGCACAGCCCGTGGCTGTGCCTTCGCGTTCGTCACTTGTAAACGACCCTAGCCGGCCGCTCTCTCGGCCGTGTTCTGGTCGGCACGGAAGCGCAGAAGGGCAGCGATCCGCCCAATGCGGTCGAACTCCTCGTCATCGGGAATGTAGACGAGCTCCACTCCAGTGCGGATAGCATGGCCTACGATAGCGTCACCAATGTCTTCCAGTTCCGTGGTGTCCTTGCCGCACACCGCGCAAATGGGAGTCACGTGGAGGTCCATGTGTCCGCAGTGATAGCACTTGATCCCGGCAGCATGGAAGCTGGATCCAAGCAGTAGCGTCGAGACCTCGCCGGTCTCCAGCGAACGCAATACGCGCCGCAGGCCGATGGCGCCGCGACCGTTGCGGTGGGCCTCGCCTATCACTTCGCGGATGAGTTCCTGCTTTATGTTGGCGCTGTAGCTGGCCAACAACTCGTGGGCCATTTGCTTGACCTGCTCGGGCGTGGCGACCTTGGGATCGATACGGAAATGTCCCACCAGGTGCTGTCTGGCCAGCGATTGCAATTGCGGCTCGATCTCTGACCAGACGTCGTCGCGACAGCCGATCAGCAGCCGGTCGCAGCCGCCGTGCTCGAAGTACTGTTCGATGCGGTCCGCAACCAGCCGGAAATGTTGCATGGCCTCGTTCGTCTGCTTGCGCTCGGCATGGCCAGCGTCATAGCCGGCATAGCCGTCGCTCTTGCCGCGCCGTGTCAGCTCGTTGATGAAGTCCTCCTTCTCGACCACCTCATCATTCAGCAGTTCGAAGACCCGCGCCTTGGCACGGTCCGCCAGCACCACACAGGCCCGCTGCTCGCTGTCCAGCACCGCGGCCAGAGGCTTCAGATGAAAGCGGTGGCTGACGGCGATCTTCGGCGTCAGCAGTTGCGCGGGAATGTCGAACTCGCGCCAGAACCCCTGCTGGCCGCAGGCGAAAATGGCTTTCGCTTTGCCGCTGCTCCCGTGCAGCGGATCTACCATGCTGTTGATCTTCTCCAGATCGCTGCGGGTGGAACCGTTCTTGCCGTGGTTCTCCGCTTCGCGGAGCGCGTTGCGAACCAGGTCTTTCACCAGGATGGCTTCCTCCCGGTGCGATTTGTTGGGTGGCGTCGAGGGCTGATAGTAAAACGTGACAGCACAACCTTCCGGCGACCTAAAATTGGCGAGTTCACGGATGTCATCGCGTGTGATCATTCCGGTTCTCCTATGGGACCTACTTGTTGGATGAGTAATGCGGGGACCGCGACGCAGCCCCCGTGATCAGGCGCTCTTGGAATGCTCCAGAAGCTTGTCTTTGAGAGGGTCTTTGATTGGCAAGGAGCGTTGCAGGTGATCGCTGGCCCGGCGAACGGCTGCGCGCACCTCCTCCACAGTGTGGCTGGCGATGTCGGCAATTTCTTCCAGTGTGAAGCCTTCGACGGTGTACAGGATGAACGACTCCTGCTCGTCGCGTCCAGCATCACGCAGCGTTGCTTCCACCAGATTGAGCAATTCGCTCCTGGCTGCCAGTTCCTCGGGCGTATTGGCGGTGGGGTCGGGGATTACGTTTTCCTCCACCAATTGCTCGTCCGGCTGATGGAACTGAAGCTGCGCCTCGTCCGAACCCTGCACATTCTGCTGGCCATGCGAGCGCTCCAGCGGAACCATGCCGTTGTCCCTGCCATCGAGCGCCAGTGTGTCAATCGCCTCTCTTGCCAGACGATGCACCCAAGGCTCCAGCTTCATCCGTTCCGGCTTGTCGTTCTGTTCGCCGAGAGCACTCGCAATGGCTTCGTCCACCACTTCTTTCACCGTGACTTGATCGGCTGACAGCTGACCCTGGTCCTGGCGATATTGCAGCTCTCGCTGGATGAAGCGCTCCAGCCGTGGCAGGTTGACGTTGACGTAGCGTGCGATGTCGCTGGAGGAAATCAGCTCCGGCTTGACCGCGGCAACAGTCTGCTCGAATGGAACCGTGCCCACCGCTGCGCGATCCGGCCCGCGGCGGCGCGGCCACTTGTGGTGACTGCGCAGAAGTTCCTTGTGCCGCTTCACCTGCCCGTCAATATCGTCGAAGGCGGCCTTGATAGCGCTGATCGCGGTCGAACTGCTTTCTTGCGACGCCAACTGGCCTGAGGGTAGCCGAAGGTTGAGCGATACCACAATGCCCTGACGCGCCGAGTTTTCCTCGATGATGCCCTTCAGGTGCACCAAGTCAGGACGGAATACATGCAGGTACCGGTCCAGCTTTTCTATTTGTTGGTTGATGACTTTTTCGAGGTCGGGTGTTTTGGAAATCTTGTAGCTGATATGAACATTCATGAAAAGCCTCTCCGGATGGACTGCTTCCACCCGCAGCTACAGTCCTTTTCTAACTGAATTTTACTCCTCCTAATACAGAAGCAAGCAGAAAATGATGAGTTGCTTGATTTGAGAAGTCGCTTCAGGATCTGTCAGAGTGCCCCGTTCTAGCCTTCTTTTGGCTAGGGCGGGACAGTTTGAACAAAAAGCCCTCCGCCAGGGAGGGCCTTTTGAGGTCGCGCTCAACTGTTACCGCTCCGGAATTCTGACCTTCACGTCCGGACGCCGGTCGAGGTGGATAGTCTCAATGAACCGCACCTTGCCCTTGCTGAGCTTCATGACCAGCGAGGTTGTGCGCACGCCGTCGCCGAAGAAGCGCACTCCCTTGAGCAGGGTTCCTTCGGTGACACCCGTTGCGGCAAAGATGATGTTCTTGCCTGGCGCCAATTCGTCGGCAGTATAAATGCGCTTGGGGTCGCTGATGCCCATGTCCTTCATGCGCTCGCCCTGCTCCGGCGTGTAGCCAACCAGCCGGCCGACCATGTAGCCGTTCAGGCAGCGCACGGCCGCGGCGGTGATCACCCCCTCAGGAGCTCCGCCAGTTCCCATCACCGCGTGGACACCCGAGCCGAGCATCGACGCCGCGACTCCAGGCGAGAGATCGCCGTCCGAGATCAGACGGATGCGCGCGCCCGCTTTGCGGATTTCGTTGATCAGCTTTTCGTGTCGGGGACGGTCAAGGATGATGATCACCAGGTCTTCCACGTCGCGATCCAATACCTTGGCAATCACGTGTAGGTTGTGGGTGACTGGAGCTTCCAGATCGACCACTCCCTTGCAGGACGGGCCGACGACGATCTTCTCCATGTAGCAGTCGGGGGCGTGCAGCAAACCACCCCTTTCCGATGCCGCCAGGACCGTAATGGCGCCGGGAGAGCCGGTGGCGCATAGATTAGTGCCTTCCAGCGGATCGACCGCGATGTCGACCGCGGGATAGTTGCCGCCGTCCTGCTTGCCGACCTTCTCGCCGATATACAGCATGGGCGCTTCGTCGCGCTCGCCCTCGCCGATGACGATGGTGCCGTCCATCGGCACCGAATCCATGACACTGCGCATGGCTTCGGTTGCCATCTGGTCGGCATGCTTGCGGTCGCCCTGGCCCATCGTCTTGGCAGAGGCAATCGCCGCTTCTTCCACAACCCGCAGAAACTCCATTGCGAGATCGGTTTCAAAATTAGCGGTGGGAGTGTGTGTCATCATTTCTGCTTCTTCGGTTTGAACGTTGGTTGCCATGTGGCCTCCGTAGGCGCGGCCTGCCAGAAGAACTATGAGCTAGGATTGCGGAATACACAAGCCGAGCGCCTGACTCTAATGCGCGGGCACAAGTCCAAGGTGTTCACTTGAGAATCCCAGCGCAAACGCAAAGGATACACCTCTTACGGTCCATGTTCGAGGACTTTCATCACAGGCAGTCAGTACGCCGGCCTCGCCGGCCAGACTCTCTCATTGTTGTCATCCTGAGCGGAGCGCACGCCTGGTCTTCAACTGACAACTGACAACTGCTTCTAAAACGCCGCGTGCCCGGTGATGTGCTCGCCGATGATCAGGGTGTGGATGTCGTGCGTGCCCTCGTACGTCTTCACCGACTCCAGGTTCGCCATGTGGCGGAAGATGGGATACTCGTCGGCGATGCCGTTGCCGCCGAGAATGTCGCGGCCCATGCGCGCGCACTCCAGCGCCATCCAGACGTTGTTGCGCTTGGCCATCGACACATGCCACGGCTTGGCCTTGCCGGCGTCCTTCAGTCGTCCAACCTGCAATGCGAGAAGCTGCGCCTTGGTGATCTCGCTGATCATCCAGACCAGCTTTTCCTGAACCAACTGATGCCCGGCGATCGGCATATCGTGAAACTGCTTGCGGAACTGCGCGTACTGCAACGCGCAATCGTAGCAAGCCATCGCTGCCCCAATCGCGCCCCACGCAATGCCGTAGCGCGCCTGATTCAAACAGCTCAAGGGCGACTTCAGTCCGCCAGATTGTGGCAGCAGGTTTCCTGCGGGAATTCGCACGTCCTGCAACGACAAACTCGATGTCACCGAAGCCCGCAGCGACCACTTGCCATGAACATCAGCCGCCTTGAAGCCGGGGCGGTCGGTCTCAACGATGAAGCCGCGAATCAGATCGTCCTCGTCTTCCACTTTGGCCCACATGATCGCGATGTCAGCGATCGATCCGGAGGTGATCCACATCTTCTCGCCGTTCAGGACGTACTCGTTGCCGTCTTGGCGAGCGCGCGTGCGCATGGCGGAAGGATTCGACCCCGCATCGGGTTCGGTGAGTCCGAAGCAGCCGAGGATCTCGCCCAGCGCCATCCTGGGCAGGTATTTCTGCTTTTGTTCTTCGCTGCCGAAGGCGTAGATGGGATACATGCACAGCCCCGACTGCACGCTGACGAACGAGCGCACGCCGCTGTCGCCGCGCTCCAGTTCCTGGGTCATCAGACCGTACTCCACGCTCGACATGCCGGCGCAGCCGTAGCCCTTCAGGCTGGCGCCGTAGAAGCCCAGATCGCCCATCGGTTTGATCAGCTCTTTCGGGAAGCGTCCGTCGCGGTTGCACTGCTCGATGATGGGGATGAGGTTCTCTTCGATGAACTTGCGGGTGTTGTCGCGGACTAGCCGCTCGTCATCGTTGAGCAGCGTGTCGAATTCGATGAAATCCACGCCCTTGAATTTGAGTGCCATGCTCGATCTCTCTTATGGAAATTCGCGAGTGGGGCGAATCTTCGAAGGTAGCAGGCGGCGAAGAGCGCGGTCAAACAACCCGGTTTGCATGGCGCACGGTCGTGCCTTTCCGGAGCGTTCGCTCCGGCTAAGATCACGGCAGCCGCTTGTTTTGCGGAAGGTTTCAGCGCCGAACGTCCGCCTTGCATTTAGACTCGGCAAATACCGCTGGACGGTTGCCATACCTGACGGTTGCAGATTGCGTCAGCGTCGTTATAACTATTGCTCTCGTGGTCAGCAACTTTATTTGCGAGGAGGCGCTCAATGATTCGTTGCGCATGGATTATCGGTGCTGCCACACTTTGCCTTGTGTTTGGGCGCGTCGCCGGAGCCTGGCAGACCTCATCGGCTAAGCCGCCGGCAAAGGCCGGCTCTCATATTGTCAGCGTTACCGGTGAAGATAACGGCAAAGACGTCGATCTTACATCTGGCGACAAATTGGTCGTGAAGCTCGGGAGCAATCCTTCGACGGGATATAGTTGGGCGGTTGCCGGCGATCCGTCTCCGTTGAAGCTGCAGAAAACTTCCTATCGAAAGAACAAGGCAGCCTCGAAAGCGATGGGCGCTCCCGGAGTGCAGGTATTTCAGTTCAGCGCCAGATCGGCCGGGATGGCGACGCTCCAACTCATCTACCGCCGCTCCTGGGAATATAACGTGCAGCCGGCCAAGACATTCGATGTCAGGGTCAATGTTCGCTAGTTCCCGGACAGGTCGGGACGAGGGCGCGACAAAGTTATGGGACCGGGCTAGCGAACGAGCTCGAAACCGTTTCAAGGTTGTTGCAACAATTCGCACCAATGATGCAAAAACGCCGATTCAGGCTGTGTTTTCCGGCTTCCCGAAAATGTTCGCATGTCACAAACGAGTGTGACTTTCGTCGTTGCCTGTGGGCCCGGGGGAGTTAGAATAGAGTTGGAATTGAAAATGATTTTCAACTTCATATTCGGCCGTCCTAAGAAAGAACGTCACACCCAAGCCAGCGCCCTGGCCGATTTGCATGTCGGCGAGAGCGCCATTCTCTCCGATCTGGAACTGTCTCCGCCGGTCGCCGAGCATCTGATGAACCTGGGTTTTGTTCCCGGCCTGGTGGTGAAGGTCCTGCGCAGCGGCCCCGGTGGCGATCCCCGGGTTTATCGCGTGGACGGTACCGAGGTTGCCATGCGCCGCGATCTCTCCCGTCACATTCACGTGGAGTTGATCGGCGCTCCTGCGTTTGGAGACTAATTCATGGGAGCTTCGACGGTGAGCTGTCACGCGGTGGCACCGCCCCGGGATGAAGCTCTCGGCTCCTCATATCGCACCATCGCGGTTGTCGGTCCTCCCAATTCCGGCAAGACCACCCTGTTCAACCGCCTCACCAAACTTCGCCAGAAAGTCGGCAACTTCCCCGGCGTCACTGTCGAACATCATACCGGCTACCTGCGCGACGCCAACGGGGAAGAGATCGCGCTCATCGATCTTCCCGGCGTCTACAGCCTGACACCGAAATCCGAAGATGAAAAAGTAGCCATCGATGTTTTGACTGGGCAGATGTATGGGACCTCTCGCCCGGAAGCGGTCATCCTGGTTCTGAACTCGACGAATCTGCATACCCACCTGGTGCTGGCGGCGCGCGTGATCGCACTGGGCATTCCCACGCTGGTATTGCTGAACATGGCCGACGAGCTGCGCAAGCAGGGCGGGCGTGTCGATGTCCTTTCGCTGGCCCGAGAGTTGGGAACTCCAGTGGCATTGATCAGCGCCACCACAGGCGAGGGAATGATCGCGGTGCAGAACTTTTTGTCCTCTGCTGCAGTCACTCCCGAACCGTTGGAGCTGCCGGTTGTGGGTAGCACGCGCGGCTATCGCGAATGGGCAGTCCGGGTGGGAACCAACGCGGGATACCGCCGTCCCGCCACGCCGGTCTGGACGGCTCGCCTGGACGCGATTTTCCTGCATCGCGTCTGGGGTCCAATTATCTTCGGTCTGGTGGTGATCGGCGTTTTCCAAACCATCTTCGCTGTCGGCCAACCGCTTTCAAACCTGCTGCAGAAATTTCTCGACACCACGGGAGCACAGCTTGGGGCTCACTTGCCGGCGGGGATGTTCCAATCGCTCATCATCAACGGCGTGTGGAAAGGCACTGGGTCGGTGCTGGTCTTTCTGCCGCAGATTTTGCTGCTCTTTCTCGTAATCGGCATTCTGGAGGATTCGGGTTACTTGTCCCGGGCCGCGGTCATCGCCGACCGCACTATGTCGCGCGTGGGCTTGAACGGCAAGAGTTTTATCCCACTGCTCTCGGCTTACGCCTGCGCCGTGCCTGCCATCATGGCAACCCGCACCATCGAGAGCAAACGCGATCGTATTGCCACCATTCTCGTCGCTCCGTTTATGACGTGTTCCGCGCGCTTGCCCGTTTACACCATGGTAATTGCGGCGTTCTTGCCCGCACGTCCATTGCTGGGAATATTTCTCGGCACGCGCGCGGTGGCCATGCTCGGTTTGTATGTCCTCGGGTTTCTGATGGCCGTGCTTACCGCCCGGCTGCTGAAGTCAACCATCCTCAAGAGCAAAGACGCTCCGTTCATCCTGGAGATGCCGCCCTATCGCTGGCCCATGCCCGCGTCGCTGGCATTAAGGGTAGTCGATCGCGGCAAGGCGTTCCTGTATCGCGCGGGAACGGTGATCATGCTGGTTTCCCTGCTGCTGTGGGCGGCCACCAACTTCCCCATGCACCACGGCCAGCCACCTGAGATTCAGGACAGCGTCGTTGCCCAGCTCGGACATGCGATTGAGCCGGTGATTCGTCCGCTGGGCTTCGACTGGAAGATTGGCGTTGGTCTGCTGACGTCGCTGGCGGCGCGCGAAGTGATCATCGCTACCCTGGGCACGCTCAATGGAATCGATCCCCAATCGCATGCTACCGGCTTGCAAGCGGCGTTGCGTCACGAACTGACGCCGGCGGGCGCCGTGGCCTTGCTCGTCTTCTTTGCCTTCGCCATGCAGTGCATGTCGACCATCGCTGTGGTGCGCCGCGAAACCAATGGCTGGAAGTGGCCTATCCTGCAATTCTCCTACATGACTCTTGTGGCTTACGTAGCTGCCTTCGCCGCCTACAACATCGTCGGACATTTCGTGCAGTGAGCTCTGCTCTCCGTTGTAACGAGGGTAAGGGCACAAGAACGTATTCGTCCTGAGGTCCCGGATACAAAATCGTCAGTTTTCTCTCGTGACGCTGACCTGGTGGCTAGGTATCAAGTGGAAGGCGCCTTTACGCCCGCCTCACTCAGCTCGTTTGTACTCGCCTTCAGGGGTGAGTAGCGTATCCGAGCTCTTGACATAAGTTATTCTCACGGTAGCGGCCCCAGCAGACACCTCGAGGGATCCGTCACTATAGATCGCTCCAAACTTCTCCTGATCTTCGACGAATAGGAACTGATCGCCGTTTCGGCTTATTTCTATGGGGTGAGCATTTGCCTGTGCTTTATTGACCCACTTCCCGACAAATTGAGAACCGGGGTGCGAGCACCCAAGTGCTATCACTAGAGTAAAAAGCAGCGCCAACTGCATGGTCCACTTGCGACCATTCTGTGCCATGATGCCTCCAACCGGAATTTCCCTCCTTGACTCCCAATAACGCACCGATTGTACACTTGCCTTGTCCACTAGAAGGTTATTTTGAGCCGAGTCCATCTGGGGTGCGCCAACCGTCCATGGTTCCGCCCTTTCAGGGGCGAGGTAACCGCCTTAATATTGCGGCATGAACGGACGGGTTGAAGCGTCTGCGTGAGAACCGCGCCGTCCCTACGGTGACTGTGTCGTAGCTGTGCCGCCGCTGCCGCGGTTCGGGAGAATGTCCCACTTGACCGGGGGCTAACGCGCCCGTCTAACTTCATTCCGCCGCGTTGCGGCTAGTTTGAGGGCGAGTCTCGAGCGATTGTTCCACCGCCCAGCGCTCCCGGCGAGGTGCGCACCGCCGTCACCGCCGCCTCCACCATGATCCAGCGCAGGCGCGAAGAACCAGCGCGCGTGATCGGTCCATACCAGCTCTTGTCCGCCGACTCGCGCACTCGCGGCACCAGCCCGGCGAAGCTGAATAGCGCCTTACGATCAAAGCGTCCGATATCCCCGATCTCGGCCAGGATGATGTTGGCCCCGTACTCCCCGATGCCAGGTATCGAGCTCAACCAGCGCACCCGCTCGTCCCCGCGGTTCGCCTTTAATAGGCGGTTTTGACTTTGCCGGACCTGTTCTTCACAGCTGTCCAGCAACGCCAGATACTCCTGCATAGCCTCCCCTTCGGCCGTACCCAGAGGAGCCTCGGCCAGCCAGCTTCGTCCCTTCTTGCCGAACACGTCGCTGTAAGGACAGCGCAGCCCTTGCTGGTGCAGCAGCGCGTGCATCCGGTTCTTCAGCCGGGTGCGCAGCCGCCCCAACTCGATGCGCGTGCGCGTGCGCGTCCGCCGTTGCCGGGTTTCCCGGTCCGCCAGCCACGCCTGCGGCAGCAGATCGGCGCGCAACAGATGCGCCAGGGTGTGCGAGTCCACACGATCGTTCTTTAGCTTGGCCGAAGCGATCGCCTTCACCCGCTGCGGATGCACCATGTACAGCTCCGCCACCTTCCCTTCCACCGCCTCCACAAATGCCGGCCAGAAACTGCAGGCCTCAAAAACCATGCGCAGCGGTTCCTGCCAGCCTGATAGATAGCGCTGAATCGCTATCCTTTCGTTGTTGATTCTGCCCTGGGGCAACACCTTACCGTTTGCATCCAGCGCCGTAACGTAACAAAATGTGCGATGAAGGTCCACTCCTAGGTGGATCATGGGGCGTGTCCTCCTGTCGATCTGTGTGCAAACAAATCGTACTCGGGTACACGCCTCCTTTCATTACATCTGGGCTATCATGCCACGCGCTTGCAGCGCTCTGTTTTTCGGGCTTCTTGCTCCACTGCCAAAAAAAGAGAAGCTAGGTCTCACGCAGACACTGAAAGGCCGTCCCTTTCGAAGAACCGACTTAATCAGAGCTTCCTTAAGGGTTTCTGCGCGAACCAACCAGCTCCTTTACCATCCCCGGCAACACTTCCCCGGCCTTGCCCAGCACCACAGCGTCAAAGAAGGCGCGATTAGCCGGTTCCTCCGGGCCGACGTAAATCGCTTTCGCCCGGTTCATCCGCGCCATGCGCACGAAACTGGCAGCCGGCTCCACTACTCCTGAAGTTCCAACCGTGAGCAATACGGTGCAGATGCGCAGCTGCTCAAAGATGCGGTCCATGGAATAGGGCACCTCGCCGAACCAGCACACGTGCGGCCGCATCAGCGCTCCACATTGCGGACAGGTGGGAATCTCCGCCCGCTGCATGTACAGGCGTTCATCGTCAAAGGGCTTGGTGCGGCAACTCTCCCGCGAGCAGCGGGTTTGCATCAGCCGGCCGTGCATGTGCACAATGCGCTGCGAGCCAGCCTGCTCATGCAGGGAGTCGACATTTTGCGTGCAGAGGAAGAAGCGCTCGCCCAGTGCTTGCTCCAGCTTGGCCAGCGCGAAGTGCGCCGCGTTGGCCATAACCGTTGCGTGCCGCTTGCGCCGTTCCGAGTAAAACTGCCAGATCATCTCCGGATTAGTGCGGAAAGCTTCCGGTGTCGCCACATCTTGCACCCGCTGGCCGCGCCATAAGCCATCGGCGCCGCGAAAGGTGGGCAGGCCGCTCTCAGCGCTGACCCCAGCGCCGGTGAGTACGAAGACGCGGTCATGCGAGGACAGCGGCTGAATCATTCCTGTCTCCGTCCAAGCGCGCAGGCCAGACGGGCCGGAGCAATCACGGCGCGGACGTCCTGGTGGTGTCCTAATTTCGATAGGGACGTTCCCTCAGCGGCTAAAGCCGCATTGGGGGAAAGGCACTTACGGCACGGATGAATCCGTGCCCTTTCAAAACCGGATGAAATCAGGACACTACCGACGCTCTGCTCAGCGAACACTTGGACACTATATACTGAAAGGTGCGGTGACCATCGTCGCCGTTCGCGTGGCGAGTGCATCCGCCCGGCCGGTACTGAATCTTTAACTATCAGTGTTCTGAGCGCGCCTCATCTTCCCGCAGGGAAAGTTGAGGCCGAGGAGCTATCGATTCTTGTCTACTGTAATGATGAACGTTGACAGCGAGCAACAGGAGCGCGTGCTGGACGCGTTTCGCCGCTGGGGGTACCTGCAGGCCAACTTAGATCCTCTTGGGCACTTTGTCCCGTTCGCCCATCCCGAGTTGGATATCTCCGGCGATGTGGCCGATGCCGCGCGCCGCATTTATAGCGGCAGCATCGGGGTCGAGTTCATGCACATTGCCGATCCGGAGCGACGGCAGTGGATCCAGGAGCGCATGGAGTCCGAGCAGGCCGAGACGGTCGATCGCTCCCGCATTTTGGATCAGCTTGTGCGGGCGGATGTTTTCGAGCAGACCATCCACTCCCGCTACATTGGAACGAAGCGCTACTCGTTGGAAGGGAACACCGCGCTGATTCCGTTGCTGGACGAGATGCTGAACTCGGCAACGGGATATGGGGCCGAGCAGGCGGTGCTGGCCATGAGCCATCGCGGACGCCTGAACGTCATCATCAACATCGTGAGCCGTCCCGCGGCGGAGATTTTCGCCGGCTTCGAGGACGTCGATCCGCGCAGTGTGCTGGGCGGCGGCGACGTTAAGTACCACATCGGCGCGACTGGTATTTACACGGGAGTGAGCGGGCACCCGGTGCGCATTCACCTGGTCTCCAATCCCAGCCATCTGGAAGCGGTCGATCCGGTAGCTCTGGGGCGCGCCCGCGCTAAGCAGACCAGGCTGGGGCGTGACGGAAAGAATCGTGTGCTGCCGGTCCTGATGCACGGCGACTCGGCATTTGCAGGGCAGGGAATTACCGCAGAGACGCTGAACCTCGCCAATCTTCGCGGTTACACCGTCGGCGGAACCGTGCACATCATTGTCAACAACCTGATCGGGTTTACCACCAATCCCAGCGATGCCTATTCCGGACGATTCTCATCGGATCTGGCGAAACGCTTGCCGATTCCCATCTTCCACGTCAATGGCGAGGATGTTGATGCCGTAGTACGTGCGGGCCGAATGGCGCTGGAATATCGCTACGAGTTTGGTTCCGACGTGCTTGTGGACCTGATTGGCTTCCGCAGACACGGCCATTCCGAAGTCGACGATCCCACGATCACGCAGCCCATCCTGTATCGCAAGATCAAAGACCATCCCATGCTCTACCAGATCTACGCCAAGAACGTAGGCCTCGATGCGCACCCGTACGTCGAGAAGTTCCAGGCTGAGCTTGACGCTGCGGAAAAGGCCGGCAAGAGCATGGTGAAGAAGCCGCCGATGCGGCAGATGCCGAGCTACTGGGCGCCGTTCCACGGAGGGCCTTACAAGCCCGAGTACGAAGTTGACACAGGACTGACCGCGGACAAATTGCACCAGATCACCGATGCGCTGGTGAAATATCCCGAGGATTTCCATATTCATCCCAAGGTGCAAAAACTACTGGAGCAGCGCCGCGAGATGGGCTACGGTAAGCGTCCGCTGGATTTCGGAATGGCTGAGGCGCTGGCACTCGGGTCGCTTGCGCTGGAGGGAACGCCGATTCGGGTGAGCGGTCAGGACAGCCGCCGCGGCACCTTCAACCAGCGGCACTCAGTTCTCATCGACATAATCGACGAGAGGGAATACGTGCCGCTTTGTCACCTCGGGCCGGGTCAGGCGCGAGTGGAGATTTACAACTCGGAACTGTCAGAAGCCGCCGTCCTGGGTTTCGAGTACGGGTTTGCGCGCGACTATCCCGAGGCGCTGGTGGCGTGGGAGGCGCAATTCGGCGATTTTGCCAATGGCGCGCAGATCATCATTGACCAGTTTATCGCCGCGGGCGAAGACAAGTGGGACTTGCTTTCTGGACTGGTAATGCTGTTGCCACACGGTCACGAAGGCCAGGGACCGGAACACTCCAGTGCACGCATTGAGCGCTACCTTCAGCTCTGCGCGCGTGACAACATGCAGATATGCCAGCCTTCCACCGCTGGACAATACTTCCATCTTTTGCGGCGACAAGCTCTGCGCAAGTGGCGCAAACCGCTCATCTGCTTTACGCCCAAGAGCATGTTGCGACATCCCGAGGCATTGTCGCCGCTGACGGAGCTGGAACGGCCGCGCTTCCTGAACGTCATCCCGGACCAGACCGCTTTAGACGCGAAACGCGTACTGCTGTGTACCGGCAAGATCGGACTGGAGTTAAGAATGGAGCGTAAGAAGCTCAAATTTGCCGGTCCGGCAATCGTCTCCATGGAACAGATGTATCCGTTCCCCGAGACGGAAGTTAAAGAAGCGCTGGGACTCTACAGAAATGCCATAGAGTTTATCTGGGTGCAGGAGGAGCCGGCGAATATGGGCGCGCTCTCGTTTGTGACGCCACGGCTGAAGCGGATACTGGGCGCCAAGCTGCGCAGCATCAAGCGAGCGCCCAATTCCACGCCCGCTACCGGCTCGGCTAAGGCGCATGAACTCGAACAGAAGACACTGATCACGCTGGCATTGGGCAAGGGAGAATGACGAGCCACTCGTGAGCTGAATCCTGACGGAGATTATCCGATTGGCTCGCACATTTGGATGTCGGTCCGCGGGAAGTCGTTCCCTTTCGCCAAGATCGGCTCTCCCGTCGTTTTCGCGAGCGCATACACAAAACAATCCCCGAAATTGAGGGCAGCGCGGTGCCGACCCTTGCCGTACCTCCGCCAAGCCATCCTGGCGGCTTCTACCTGCTCGCGGTCTGCGCTGACGACGTTGACTTCAGCCTCGCTGAGAAACAGGTCAAAGTCTCTGCCGGCGATCTCCCCAAATGACGCCTCGACAACTGTGCTTGTCTCCAGCACGCTGGCGGCTGACATCAATCGCAATTCGGCGCCGTGAATGAGTTCGAGGAAATGCTTCTGCTCCGGTTCCCGAAACAAAATCGCCACCACTGCTGATGTGTCGATAACCATCAGCTGGGCAGTCCGTTCTCGTCGTATCCGAGGATCTCGTCCGCTGTTCTTTTGTCGAGTCTGGGGAGCGCTGCCACTCGATTGGCAATCTCCAGAAGCCTCTCGATCTGCACTGGAGCACTCCGTCTTCGCCGCAATCGTTCCAGCCGCTCTCGTAGGGCCTGCTCAATTGCGCCGGTAAGCGATTCGCCGGTTTGCTTCGCGACTAGCCGGGCGAGGCGCTCGGCCTCCTGATTCTTAATGCTGAGTGCCATAACGCAACGATTATAGCATTCTATACAAGGATATAGACATATATAACATTACGCAGCCTTGAATTGCGCCAGCGTTTTCTTCAGCACCTGCGCCGAGTGCTCCAGCTTCTCCTCCTCTTCGGTGCTCAGATGCAAATGCAGTACCTTCTGTATCCCGCCGCGATTGACGATGGAGGGCAGACTTAGGCAAAGATCTGAGATTCCGTAGGCGCCGCTCACCAGGCTGGATACCGACAGCACGGTGTTCTGATCGCGCAGAATGGCCTCGATGATCCGCATCAATCCTGCGGCTACCGCATAGTAGGTCGCCTGCTTGCGCGCGATGATGTGGTAGGCCGCGTCGCGTGTCTGCTCGAAGATCCCGTGCAGGTCCTTCCAGTCGCACGTTCGACCTTGCGCAGCGCAGAATTCCTCCAGTCGCATTCCCGCGATGTTCGCCAGCGACCACACCGGAACTTCGCTGTCGCCATGTTCTCCAATGATGAAGGCGTGCACACTTCGCGGATCGACGCCGAAATGCTGGCTCAGCATGTATCGGAAGCGGGCGGTGTCGAGGATGGTACCGGAGCCAATCACATGCTGTGCGGGCAAGCCGGAAAGGTGCAAAGAAACTTGAGTCAGCACGTCAACCGGGTTGGTGGCGATCAGCAGGATGCAATCGCGATTGTGCTCGACGATGCGGGGAACGACTTCCGCGAAGATATCGGCATTGCGTTGCAGTAGATCGAGCCGGGTTTCGCCTGGCTTTTGTGCGGCGCCGGCAGCGATCACGACCACGGCCGCACCGGCACAGTCCTCATATGTCCCCGCCCAGATGCGTGTGGGATGAGCGAAGGGCACTGCGTGGTTCAGGTCCATGGCCTCACCTTCAGCCTTGGCGTGGTTCTTATCGATGAGGACGATCTCGGCCGCCAGGCCACTCAGTAAAAGGGCATAGCCCAAAGTTGCTCCCACATTCCCCAAGCCCACCACCACGACGCGCGTGGGCGCGTTCTTGCCCATAGCTGCTCCTTGTTCAGTGAATTCGTCCCTTAGAGGCTGAGCTGTTTGGATGCGGAAAAGGACAATACGAATCGGCCTTTGATGCCGAAACCCCAGTGAGTCGCTCATCCGTCCGCTCCCACTAATTGTTACTGCCCGTGCCAGCATAGGGACTGTTACTAATCCAGTTGTGGGCCCGACGCCACGCGCACTCCACCTTGGTGCTTCCTGCTGGCATTAGCGGGCTTTTTCTCTTGACCTGCGCGGCCGGTTTTCCTATGCTGGCACTCGACCTAATTATGGCGGATCTTGAGCAGTAGCAAGCGGGTACTTGCTCCGTTCCGTCGGGAAAATACCACAAAGCGTGAGAGTTTCCCGGCGCAATCAGATCGAGATGTTAGGTTCTGAAGCGCACGGTTGCAGATGACTCAAACTTTGAACCGATCACCTCTCTCGTTGAGGATGGCGAAGCTTTGTCTATTGTTAACGATTGTTCCACAGCCACGATGATGTCCTTTCCTGGATGGCGCCGCGATATTGCGGCGGCGGATCAGCCTGCGAAATGGTTCGCAGCTTACACCACGGCGCGCCATGAGAAGGTCGTGGCCCGCCACTTACAATCGCGCCACATCGAATCATTCCTGCCCTTGTATAGTTCGGTTCGGCGTTGGAAGAACGGTTGCCGTGTTGCCGTTGAACAACCGCTGTTTCCAAGTTACCTTTTCGTTCATATTCCCCGGCGCGAAGCCGTCCAGGTACTGCAGATTCCCGGAGTTGTTTCTCTGGTCAGCGCAGGACGCGAGCCGGCAGCGCTTCCCAGCTCTGAAATTGAATCGCTGCGCTCCAGTCTGCCGCTTCGCCGTTTTGAGCCCCATCCTTATCTGGTAGTCGGCGAGAAAGTACGCATCACCGCAGGTTCACTGGAAGGCATGGTCGGGGTGCTGGTGCGCAGGAAGAACGATTGCCGGGTGGTGCTGACGCTTGAGCTGATTATGCAGAGTGTCGCCGTGGAAATCAGTATTGACGAGATCGAGCCTGTCAAACAGTAATGCCCATGCACCGGGTTCAATCCACAACACAGGATCGACGGTGAAAAACGCAGCGGAGAGAAGTGTCACTGAGGTAAGGATCGTGGAGGCCGCGGTTCAACTTTTCTCCCGGCAGGGATATAAAGGGACAAGCACGCGGGAGATCGCGCAGTTGGCGGGGGTGAATGAAGCGACCCTGTTCCGCTACTTCGCCAGGAAGACCGGCCTGTTTTGGGCGGCCGCGGAATCCAGATTGACTCGCCTGAAGCTGGGTCGGGAGCTCCAGAATGGTCTGGCTACGGACCTGGAGCCGGAAGTCGTTGTTCCCATGCTGGTGGAGTTTGTGGTTAACATGGTGGCGCGATATCCGGAGTTGATGCGCCTGGTCTATGTCGCTGGTTTTGAGCTGCCCGGAGCCGATAGCATGTTTCGCGAACATCTTGGGCCGATCTTCGATGCCGTCAATGCCTACTTCGGCAGGTGTGCCGCGCGGGGCGCAATCGGCAAGCTGGAGCCTACATTCGCAACCCTCGGGCTGGCTGGGGCGGTCAGTGCGCATTGCAACCTGCACCAGCTCTTTACCGGGCAGGACTTGCCGTGGGACGTCGAAACCCTGGCTCCCGCTTACGCCCGGTTCTGGTTGAATGCCTTGCGGCTGCAGGTACCAGCTGCGGGCGACAATGGTAATCCCGGCTGAACGGCGCGCACAGGATGCGAATGGTGCAATCATTGATTTCACTTTCTAAGCTTCAAGATTTACTCATCAATGCGAAGAGATTCTGGAGCAGGGCCTTGAAATCTCCCTTGAGCAAGAGCAGGAATGCGAATTCTCCGGTGAAGATTACTCCTGAAAGCAGGCGCAGCCTCGCGCACGGGATACTAGTGACCGTGCTGGCGCTCGCGACTATTGCTGTGGGCACGCCAAGATACGCCGCCGCCCAGGCAGACAGCAAATCACCAGGGCCGTTCTCCGCGCAGCCCCTGGCTCAGCAGCAGACCAATGGGACGCCGGAGGGGGTACCGAGCACAACTCCAACCGTCGTGTTGGACGATACTCGGAAGCCTGCGCCAACCACCGCACCAGCGCCGGCGGAACAGTCACTAAAGAGCGAAACCAAGGCGGCTGAACTCACCGACTTTCAAAAGTTAGTCGCCACGTCGCTGGGGCAGACGCTGCCAATCTACGGAGAGAACCTGTTTGAGAACGTGCCGACGACATTTGCTCCCGTGGACCGTGTGCCCGTTACGGCGGATTATGTGCTCGGCCCTGGCGACGAGTTATTGATCCGCGCTTGGGGCCAGATTGATCTTGACGTGCACGCCAGGATCGATCGCAATGGAGCGATTTACATTCCCAAGGTTGGCAATCTGAATGTCGCCGGTCTGCGCTACAGTCAACTCCAGGATTTTTTGAAATCCCACATCGGACGCATCTATCAGAATTTCGATCTCAACGTCACCATGGGTGAGCTGCGCTCGATTGACGTTTTCGTCGTGGGTCAGGCAAAGCGTCCGGGCCGCTACACAGTCAGTTCTTTAAGCACCCTGGCCAATGCAGTCTTCGCCTCTGGAGGCCCGTCGCCTAGCGGGTCCATGCGCCACATCCAGTTGAAGCGCGGTTCCACGGTCGTCACGGACTTCGATTTGTACGACCTGCTCATCAAGGGAGACAAGAGCAAGGACGTGCTCTTGCAGCCGGAAGACGTCATCTACTTCGCACCTATCGGAGCGCAGGTTGCCATGGGTGGACAGGTGAACAATCCGGCGATCTATGAGCTCAAAACAGAAGCCAGTTTGGGTGATGTCCTGCAATTGGCCGGCGGACTAGGCACGACCGCCGCTGGAAGCAAGGTCTACGTCGAAGAAATCAAGAACCGGCAGGACCGCAGCATCGAGGAAATCAAGCTGGACGCCGCTGGGTTGGCTCTCCCCCTGAAAGATGGCGACGTGCTGGACTTCGCTCCCATCTCGCCGCGCTTCGTGAACTCGGTGACGCTACGCGGCAATGTAGCGTCTCCGGGGCGTTATCCGTGGCACGAAGGGATGCGGATCACCGATTTAATTCCCAATCGCGAGTTTCTGATTACGCGCGAGTACTGGACCCAGCAGAACGCCATCAATCTGCAGATGCAGGAGGGTGGAACCCGGCCAGCCGTAGAGTTGAACGATGTCAGGAGAAATGCTCCCGAGATTAATTGGGACTATGCCGTTGTCCAGAGGATGAGCAGTAAGGACTTGTCCACTGAGCTGGTCCCCTTCAACTTGGGAAAAGCGGTGTTGGAACATCAGGATTCCAGCAATCTTGTCCTGCAACCTGGGGATATTGTCACCATCTTCTCGCAGGCCGATCTGCGCGTGCCTCGCGAGCAGCAAACCAAGCTGGTCAGGCTGGAAGGCGAGTTTGTTGCGTCCGGGATTTACCGCGCCCAACCGGCTCAAGGGCTGCGTGAACTAGTGGCCCAAGCCGGCGGCCTGGCCTCTTCAGCCTATCTCTACGCCGCTGTTTTCACGCGCGAGTCCACCCGCATTCAGCAGCAGGAACGTCTGGATATGGTGATTGCCCAGATGGAACGGGACCTGGCGCGACAGGCGGCACAGTCGTCCCAGAACGCTCGCACCGCGGATGAAGCCAACGCCGCCCGGGCTGCTCTGGAAGCGCAGCGCGCCAGTCTCGATAAGCTTCGCCAGTTGAAAGCGGACGGAAGGATCGTGCTGAACCTGCATCCCGACGACACCAACCTGGACGCCATCCCCGACATTCCGCTGGAGGATGGAGATAAATTCTACGTTCCCAGCCGCCCCATCGTGGTGAGTGTGGTGGGCGATGTCTACAACCAGGGATCGTTCATCCAGCGTCCCGGAAAGACGGTTTCGCGTTACTTGCGCGATGCCGGAGGGCCGACCCGCAATGCCGACAAGGGCAGGATCTTCGTGGTGCGCGCCAACGGCGCCGTAGTGAGCAAAGATGCTGCTTCCGGGTTCTGGTCGGGCGGCTTCGTCAGTATGGTGATGATGCCGGGAGATACAGTGGTGGTTCCGGAGCAGCTGAATCCCGGTGCTGCCTGGCGAAACTTCAAGGACTTTGCCCAGATACTCTTCGATTTCGGCCTGGCAGCCGCTGCCGTCAAGGTGCTGAGTCAGTGATCACTGGATAAGCAAGATATCCGCCTGAGTTGGGAAGTGAGCGTATGCGCGAAGGTTCCAAGGCCTCTGAAGTAAATCCCGGCAGCGACGCGTTGGACGACGCAGTGGTGCCGCGCCTGGAGGCGGAGGATGGAAGCCGCGATGACATCGACGTAATCGAATTGCTGCTCATTCTCTCCCGGAAGAAGGCGGCAATTCTCAAGCTGACGCTGGCCGCGGTCGTGGTGGCTGTAATCGTATCCTTGCTCCTTCCTAAGATGTACACGGCGACGTCGACGATCCTGCCGCCACAGCAAAGCCAATCGGCGCTAACCGCTATGCTGGGGCAACTGAGCTCGGTTGCCGGGCTGAATGAGTCCGATCTGGGATTTAGAAATCCCAGCGACCTGTTTATCGCGATGTTGAAGAGCCGCACCATTGAAGACCGGTTGATCGACCGTTTTGACTTGCGCAAGGTGTACCGGGTGAAGGGTTATCAGGACGCCCGCAGGAAGCTGGACAGCCGTAGCGACATTATTGCCGAACGGGAAGGCTTGATCTCGATCAGTGTTGCCGACCGTGATCCGCAGCGGGCTGCCGACCTGGCCAACGGCTATGTGGAAGAACTGCATCTCATGAATTCGGATCTGGCAGTTTCCGAAGCTGCCCAACGCCGGGTTTTCTATCAGCAAAAACTTGATGCCGAACGCGAACAGTTGTCTCTGTCCGAGCTTGCTCTGAAACAGGCGCAGGAAAAAAGCGGACTGCTGCAGCCCGACGCCCAGGCCCGGGCGATTATCCAGAGCGTGGCCGACATGCGGGCGCAGGTTGCCTTGCACGAGGTCCAACTCGAAGCCATGCGTACCTATGCCACCGCCGGAAATCCCGACTTGCAGCGTGCGGAGCAGGAGTTGGGTGGTTTGCGGGCCCAGTTGGCGAAACTGGAACGCAACACTGGCGAGCTTGGCAACGGCAATGTCGAGTTGCCGACGCGGCAACTGCCGCAAGCGGAATTGGAATACATCCGCCGGGCCCGTGACCTCAAGTATCACGAAGCATTTTACGATTTCCTCAGCAAGCAACTGGAAGCCGCCCGGCTCGACGAAGCCAAGGATGCGGTGGTAGTCCAGGTGGTGGACAAGGCTGTCCCGCCGGAAAAGAAATCCAGTCCGCACCGCTTGCTGATTGTGCTGGTGACGGCGATCGCGGCCTTCATCCTGTCTTGCCTGGGAGTGCTTCTGATGGAGATCGTTCGCCGCAAGGAGCAGGACCCACAGGATCGGGAGCGCCTGGCGCTGCTGCGCCAATCGCTGAAGTCTTCATCCTTATGAACCCTACGGCGGAAAGCTTTCCTCAGCCGACGAGGATTTCCGTGGCGACGCCGGCGGCAGCCATCGAGGTCCTGAGCCTGTTTGGCGCTGTGGCCATTGCCTCGCTGTGCTTCGTCCTGGGCCGGCTGACGATCGGCCAAGCCGAAGTTCTGACCGCGCTATTACTGGTAGCGCTGGTCGTCCTGTCATGGAAACGCTTTGACCAGGGCCGGCATCCCTGTTTCCTGTTTCTCTCGACACTCTTGTTGTTGCAGGGTGGAAGATTGCTGACCTACTGCCTGGGTGGCGAGCCCGATCCGCTCAGGATACGCGGAGTGAGCATTTATCCATTCGATCTCACCCGAGATCAGGCAGGGACGGTTCTGTTGTGCCTGGCCCTTACGGCGATCTGCATCTATGCGCCCTGCCGCTGGAACTATCGCCGCTTCGGTCCGCCCGATGATACGAAGGTTCGCCAGTATCTGCCCTATCTGTACCTGTTGTTCTATGGCACGCTGCCTATCCAGCTTTTCAAGAATTACGAGTATTACCAGTACATCCAGGAGCACGGCGGATATCTGCACTTCTGGGTGAACCATGGCGATATTGCCGCCAGCGTTCCGTTGTTTGTCCGCGCAATCATACTCATAAGTCTTCCCGCGTTTGTCGCGATTTTTGTCTTCGAGAAACGGAGGAAATATCTCTACCTGGCGACCGCAGCCTACCTCTTGATTTCCATACCGACCTTGCTGCTGGGCTTACGAGGCGGCGTCTTCGCCCTGGTTCTGACGCTGTGGTACGTTGCCGCGGTGAAGTCCACGAGGAAGAGCCGAATCATCGCGGTTGCAGCCTTGGCGTTTGCGCTGGTTCTGGTGGGAGACGTCGTTCAGACCTTGCGGGAAGACACCGATGCGACCCTGTCGGACTACGCTTTTGCTCCCTTGGAATTCGTCCGGCTGCAAGGCAACTCGCTGGATGTCACGTCCGTAGCCGTCAAGTACAAAGACCTGCTGGCGCCCCACGTGTTTTCCTACCTTTGGAACGAGTTGCAGGACGCTTTCGTGCCCCGCGATCTCAGCGATTATGCTCCCGGCAAGCGCCTGAGCTATGACGTGACGGTGCTGCTGAATCCGGCGGCATTCTCTCACGGTCTGGGGACCGCAGGCTCATACTTGGCCGAACTCTATCTCTTAGGCGGCATCGGGGGAGTGGTCGTACTGTCTCTGTTGCTTGGAGGCAGTTTGCACCTGCTCCATTCCTTCAGCCGTAATCCGCTCTCCTTGTTCGTTGTGGCGCTGATCTTGCCGCTGGTTATTCTGATGCCAAGAGGACAACTGCTGGATTGCTTGTCCGAGCTGCTGCGGAGCGTCGTCTCCATCGCAATACTCTTTGTCGGATGGGTGCTCTACCGTACGCTAATCTGGCTGAGACGGACTCCGCGCGCCCCTGCCATGCTGGACATCGGGGTGACGAATGCCTGACCCGGCGGTGTCGCTCGTTGGTGCCACCCTGAATCGCGTTGCCGAGCTTGAGCGACTGCTGGCCAGCCTGGACGGCCAGAGTTTTCGCGACTTTGAGATCATCGTCGTTGATCAGAATCCCGATGACCGGCTGGCTGACACTCTGGCACGGCATCCAAAACTGAATGTAGTTCATCTCCGCTGCCGGCCCGGCGCCTCGCTGGCGCGCAATGTCGGGTTGCGCGCGGCTAAGGGGAATATCATCGGTTTTCCCGATGACGACTGCTGGTATCCGGAAAACCTGCTGAACGTCGTTACGGAACGGTTTGCAGCACATCCGGAGTTCGATGGATTGTTTGGAGTTCTGCGGGACGAGAACAATCGCCTCACCGGGCCGAAGTGGCCGGGCTCTGCCTGCCTCTGTACGCGGGATACACTTTGGAGGACCGGCATTACCCCGACGGCATTTCTGACTCGCCGAGGCACAGACAGCATCGGCTTATTTGACGAGAGGATTGGCCCGGGCGTGCCGTCCGGATACCACTCCGGCGAGGACCTCGACTACTTTCTGCGCGGACTCGACAGCGGTTTGAACCTGTGGCACGACCCCGAACTCGTGGTTCACCACCCCAGCTTTCATGATCCTGTTCGAATTCGCCAGAAGGCGTACACCTACGCCAAGGGTGGCGGCTACATCTTGCGGTCGCATGGGTACCCACTTCGTCTCCTTTTCAAAATGTTGATAAGGTCCGCCGGTGGCGCACTCCTAAGTCTCGTACGGATGGATTGGGCCAGCGCCCGGGCCTATCTTCTACGCGCAGCCGGTCTCTTGCGAGGCTATATTCTGGGTCCGCACGATGTGGGGAAGGCGTCGCCGGAATGCAAGCAATATGATTCCACGGCAATCCCTTTTTCCAGCGACGACAGCTCGAACGGACTGCGGCCATGAGCGTTGAGTTCGATCACTATCTGACCGAACACTTTCGCCATATCGCTGCTCCATCGACGCTGCGCTGGAACGCTATTGCCGCCCTCGATCACCATGGCAAGCATTTTCCCGCCGATAAGGACGCTGCGATGCTGGAGATTGGCCCAGGCTTTGGCAGCCTGATTGAATATTTGCACAGCCAATGCGGTTACAGGAATGTCAGCGCAGTTGACGTTTCGCCGGAAGTGGTTGCAGCCTGTAACCGTATCCTGCCGGAGAGTACGACGTTAGCCGAGGATACGGCGGCATTCCTGCGCGAGCGTCCGCAGGCATTTGATCTGGTCCTGATGTTTCACGTTCTGGAGCATGTGCCCAGGGATACTGTAATGCCGCTGCTGGAGGCGCTGCGGGCTTCGCTGAAGACCGGTGGCAAGCTGATCGTGGAAGTACCTAACATTGCCCATCCGGTTATGGGGGCCTACAACCGCTATCACGATTTCACCCACACCATCGGCTTTACCGACCAGAGTCTGGGCTTCGTGTTGCGCAACGCCGGTTTTCGCGAGGTCACAGTTTACGGGTGCCGAATGCCACGAAAGAACCCGCTGCGGCTGATGCAACGGACCGCGCAGGATATCGTCGAGCTGTTCGCCGCAGTTCGCTTGCGCCTGTTCCTACCGCGACAGGCGGTCAACCTGGCGGCGGCTCTGGGAGCGTGTGCCACGAAGTAGCGGTTGCGGCAGTCCCTTGGATACCGCCTTTCTTTTTTGCAAATTCAGATGAGCAACCTGAAAAACGTCACTAAGAGTCTGCTCAATCAAGTTGGGCTGCTGTCACCCGTGCAGAAGATTTGGCGTAGTCATCTGCGAAGAACGGCTCGTCAACAGACCCGCCAACTCTATCGCCAGTTCATTCTGAGTGACGACCTTTGCTTCGACGTAGGGGCAAATCTGGGCGAGATCTCGGAGGTGATGTTGGGTCTCGGGGCCAGGGTCGTAGCAGTCGAGCCGCAGAGTGAAAATGTCGAGGCATTGAGAGCGAGATTCTCTGGCAATGCGAATTTTGTCCTAGTTCCCAAGGCCCTCGCCTCCCAGGCTGGCTACGGTGAGCTCATGGTGTGCGGATTCAGTGAATGCTCTTCCATGTCGGCTGAATTCGTCGCGACCGCGACCAGCTCCGGCCGCTTGCCGAGCAACATCTATCAATGGAACGAGGTACGGGAAGTGGCAACGACGACACTTGATGAACTCATTCGCGACTATGGTGTGCCAGCCTTCGCCAAGATCGATGTCGAGGGATTCGAGGCGGAGGTCTTGAAGGGTTGCTCCCATAGATTGAGAACATTGTCATTGGAATTCACGCCGGAGCGGCTGCAGCCGGCGCTGGACTGCGTGGAAATGCTGGAGATGCTCGGAGACGTGGAATTCAACTATACCGTGGGGTTCAACAAGCGGTTTGAACTGCCACAATGGGTCAGTGGCCCGGATCTCGCCCAGCATCTCAAGACGAGACACTTCCCGGTTGTGATTGCACCCGGCGGAGACTTCTACGCGCGCTTCCAGTAAGGGGAGAGCACAGACATCCGGTCCGTCCCCCAACCAACGGGCGCTCAGATTGACTGACGAGTGAAGGCTTCTCTGCAATCCTTAATTCGCAATGTAGTGCGGTTGGGCACCGGCGAGGCTCTGGCGCGCATCTGCGGCATCGCCACGGTCTTGATCCTGGCGCACAGGTACGGAGTAATTGTCGTCGGCGTCTATGCCTTGGGCCAGAGCATGGCGCAGTACTCGGTGCCGTTCATCGACTTTGGCATGAAGCAAGTGGGAGCGCGGCTGGTCGCGCAGTATCCGCAAGCGACACACGAGATCGTGCGCCTGGTGCAGAGGCGCCGTTTTGCTATGGCGTTCGCGCTTTTGCCTTTTCTCCTTGTCTATGCCGCGCTCACCAAACTGCCATTGGGCTTGAAGGCATGTCTGCTCGCCTTCGCCGCAATTTGCACCTTGCACGTGCTGTCTCTGGACTGGCTGGCTTGGGGCAAGGAACACATGCGGCTGGTCGGGCTCGGCAGAAGCATCGTTCCGCTGGCCATGCTGATCAGCATCTTGGCAGCAAGAAATTCGGAGCATGTGCTGTGGTGGCTGGTGCTAGGCAATTTCCTCGGCGCCCTGTTGCAGGGTGCGGTTTTCTGGCAGTGGTGGGAGAGACACAAGGCGGCCGAAGAGAAGGGCATCCTTCTCTCTGTGATTGGCGACTCGTTGGCGTGGCGGCGCACCAGCATCCTGGGACTGGCGACGCTGAGCAATGTGGCGTTCAACAGCATCGACATGCTGATGCTCGGCGTCATGGCACATCCGGAACAGGTGGGGCTCTACAGCGCCTCCTACCGGGTGATCAATCAGGTCTTGTACACTTACTATCTGCTCACCCAAGTGTTATACCCGCAAATGGCGCGGCAAAATGTGCAGCAGCGAAAGCGAATGCTAAGACCACGAATCCTGCTTACGCTGCTGGGCGCAGGGATCGGCATCGCTGCTGCCCTGACGCTGGTGCGGCGGCCGTTGCTACTGCTGTTGTTTGGCCATCAATTCCTGCCCGCTACCATGCTGCTGTTATGGCTGGCCTGGGCCATCCCACTCGATTTTCTGACATCCTACTTGAGCAATGCCTATATCGCCTGGGGCATGGAGAAGAAGATTCTGGTGTGCATGGCAGTCGCTGCCGGCAGCAACATCGTCTTGAACCTCATCTGGATTCCGGCCCATGGGGCGGCTGCTGCAGCCGTCAATACCCTCGTCAGCTATGTGATCCTGCTGGCGAGCCTGGCATTGGCCGGCTGGTCGGCCAGGCAACTCACGTCCCGGGCCGAACCTCTGTCGGAGTTGATCGCGTAGGCCCTTGGTGCGGATACTTTACGACCATCAGGTTTTTTCTCTGCAAAATGCGGGCGGCGCATCCCGGTACTTCTATGAACTGATGAAGTTCCTGACCACCGTACCGGATGTGGAAACCGACCTTCTGCTGGGAATCAGCGGCACTGTGTATCCGTTTCGCGAGCTGGATGCGGCGAAGGTTCGAGTGACGAGTTTTCCCGAATGGCTGCCACCGGGCACTTTGCGCTACCTCGCCAATGAAGCCTGGAGCAACGTGGCTGCGCCGTTGCACGGAGAAATGGATATCTATCATCCGACAACCTACATGCGGATGCCCATGGTGCGGTCGCGCCGCGTCGTGGCCACGCATCATGACTGCACCCACGAGCGATTTCCGGAGATGTTTCCCGACGTGAAGAAAGTTCTTTGGGCGCGGAAGCGGCTTTTTCCCAAAGTGGATGCGATCATTTGCGTCTCCGAGTCGTGCCGCCAGGACCTGCTTCGGTTCTACAATGTGGATCTGGCGAAGACTTGCGTAATCCATCATGGGCTGACGAAGCTGCCGCGCAGTGCCGAGGCGGCTGCCGGACTCCGAAGACAATTACGGCGCGATTACATCCTGTATGTCGGAATGAGAGATGCCTTCAAGAATTTCGACGGTCTGCTGCAAGCCTTCCACGATACGGGACTGTATGAGTCGTTTGACTTGTTGCTGCTGGGCGGCAAACCGCTGACGGCAGCCGAAAAGAAGCGGATTGCCAGCTTGGGAATCACGGATTGCGTCATCAGCTTGCCAGCCGTCTCCGACGAACTGCTCGGTGAGGCCTACGCGGGAGCGAAGCTGTTTGTGTATCCCTCGTTCAACGAGGGCTTCGGCTTTCCGCCGCTGGAAGCAATGTCGCTGGGCTGTCCGGTGTTGGCGAGTCGCATCTCGGCGATCAGGGAAGTCTGTCTTGATGCTCCGGTTTATTTCGATCCCGCAGAGCAAAGCTCTTTTAATCGGGAATTGTTGCGGGCCATTAACGACGAAACAGCGCGCCAACAATCGGTGCGACGGGGCACGGAAGTGGCGAATCAGTACAGTTGGGAAAAATGCGGCCAACAGACGCTGGCCTTATACCGCCAATGCCAGTAATCTGCGACAATGTCGGGACAGCATTCGTTTTCGACCCAAGTGACCTGCGAGGTTTTCGTGAAAGATGTCGCAGCTAAAGCATTTGCTGTACAGCGATCTTGCCCGGCAATACGAATTGGAAGGCCGGACAAACGCGCGGCCGAGTCTTGTGCGATTCCTCGCGAGGTTGCTGCATTTCCGGTTTCTGCCCAACGTCATCTGCCGCGGCAGCCGGGCAGCGATGCTGGCTGGAATTCCAGTTTTGCCGAACTTGCTGACGTATCTGAACCTGGTTTTGTTTGGATTGGAAGTGACCCCCAAGTGCGAGATTGGTCCAGGGATATTCTTCGCGCATCCGGTTGGCTGCGTGATTGGCGCCTGGAAGATCGGCAGTAACGTGACTGTGTTCCAGGGAGTCGGGCTGGGCGCGCTCCACCCGGACATGAGTTTCAATCAGGCACTGCGATGTGAAATCGGCGACAACGTGTTCCTGGGGGCAGGCTGTAAAATCCTGGGACCATACAATATCGGGAACAACGTGACGGTTGGTGCCAATTCAGTTGTGATGAGTTCGGTTGCACCCAATCAAACTGTTTTCGGGGTGCCTGCCCGAATAGTACCATCATCAATAAGGACCTCGGAATGACAAAGTCGGCCCTGGATCTCACGGTTATCATCGCCAACTACAACACGCGAGCGCTGTTGCGTAATTGTCTGGAATCGATCTACCGGCACGCGGAAGGAATCAGCCTCGAGATCATCTGTGTGGATGGCAACTCGCCGGACGGCAGCGCTGACATGGTAGCCGCGAACTTTCCCGAGGTGATTCTCAT
The DNA here is from genome assembly GCA_963789245.1 of uncultured Acidobacteriaceae bacterium. GTDB lineage: Bacteria > Acidobacteriota > Terriglobia > Terriglobales > Acidobacteriaceae > Bog-257. The sequence continues at coordinate 86,558 of CAWBKE010000011.1, forward strand.
CAGGAACACCTCCAACGAATCCTATGCCCGGAGCGTGAATCAGGGTATTCGAATGGCACGGGGACGGTATGCATGTCTGTTGGATAGCGACACCTTGCTGATTGAGAACGCATTGGAGCCGATGCTGCGGTTCATGGACGAACATCCGGAGGTTGCGGTTTGCGGGCCCAAGCTGCTGAATCCCGACGGCAGCGTGCAACACCACATTCGCAGCTTTGCCGGCCTGGGCGTGTTTTTTCTGCAAACTCTCAATTGGCATAAGGTGTTTCCGAAAAGCAAGCTGATGAATCGCTACTACAATACCGATTTTGATTACTCCATGGCCCAGCCGGTGGAATGTATTGGAACCAGCGTTTACATGATTCGCCGCTCTACCTGGGAAACCGTCGGCCTGCTGGATGAACGTTTTCGTTGGGCGATGCCTGATCTTGCCTACAACTACACATTGCATCGGCTGGGTTACAAGGTCTATTACACGCCGTGCACAGAAGTAGTCCACCTTAGCGGGCAGACTGCCAGTCAGGACGTGCTCAGAGCGCTGCGCGAGCAATGTCAGGGCTTGATCGATTTCAGTGATGCCTACGACTACTTCGGAAAGAGCCGCATCACAAAAGCCGTTGTGCGGTTTGGCGTTCGAGTCCGTTACTACACCAAGGTCTTGGGATACTATCTGAGTTCCGATAAGCGTGTCATTAAAGGGCCAGGCGCTCCCAGGAGGGAAGTAGCGTCTGAGGCCAAACGGATGGTGGCAAAAGCGGAGCTGCGTGGCCGTCGTGACACAGACATAGAGAAGAAGACGGTCGCCCCGGTTCAGTCCGGTTCTGATGCTGCCTCAATGTCTGACTAGCCGAGCCTCTACAGCTCCGGGTAAAGGCCGCCAATTCTCATGCGGCACTCTCAATTTTGGTCGCTGACGAGCTGATGCTCTCGCCAATAAGGTTGCTGTAATCTGCGCCGCACCGCTCGCCGAGCCCAGACAAAAGGCCGCGACATAAGCCACAGCAGGGAGCCGTCAGACAGCAGCCTTCGCAGGCCTGTCGGCAGTGTCTCCCGGCGACGCAACTCCTCCAACGCGAGCGCAGTCGAGTAGGTCATTCGGCGGTGAGTTGCGATTCGAGGATCCAGGTAGTCGGCCCACTGATTGACGATCAACAGTGGTTCGGCGTGAAGCCGAAGGCGGTGTTCGTGGGACGCCGACATGCTGCCGGGGTGGACCCGGTAGCGGCAGACGACCTTTTGCACGGCGCGGGCCCGGTAACGGCGGGCGATTGCAATATAGAGATAGAAGTCGGGAACATTCTGAATCGTATCGGGTATCCCTCCCACCTCTGCGACCGCCGAACGGCGCAACACGGCCGAGCTCATGGCGATGAAACAAGCGTCGCGAAAGAGTGTGGCGAAGATGTCGCCTTCCGGGAGCGGCTCGAATTCATGGGCATAGTCGTAATCGCGGAGGTCGCCACGCCGGGAGTCGAATAGTATGGCGCGCCCATAGATGATGCCGACGTTGTCATTGACGAGCGCCATCTGTCTTTCCAATTTGCGCGGCAGCCAGATGTCGTCCTGATCGAGAAAAGCGAGCCATTCGCCTAGAGCTTGGCGAATCGCCCGGTCGCGGGCTTCGCCCAAGGGTGTCTCGTCGGGCGACAGGAAGTAACGAATCCTTTGGTCGCGGTACTCGCCGACAATTTTCGCACTGTCGTCGGTGGAGCAGTCATCCCAGACAACGAGCTCCCAGTCCGCGAAGGTCTGCGACATCACGCTGTCCAGGGCGTCGCGTAGAAATGCGGCGCCATTGCGAACGTTCATGATGATACTGACCAGGGGCATGAGGTTGAGTCTTGCTGGATCGATCCTACACGCACGACTTGTTCGTCAGCCTTCGCCAGTACGGGCGCCAGACGTGGCGGCGAACGAGGTGAAACGCAAACGCGAATGGCCGCGCCAACTGCGAGCCTGCCGAGCCTACGGTAAATAAGCGGACAACTCCCTGGCGCAACGTGGTAGGGTCCCGTATCTCTTCCAGGGCAATGGCAGTCAAATGCCGCTTGCGACAGAGAGCCACAGTGCGTGGATCAAGCTGGTCAGCCCATTTATCGATGAGCGCTAGCACTTCCCGATTCATCTCGACTGCCACAACGTGGGACATGCTGCCGGAATGCGAACGATAGCGGCAAATCACCTCCTGCACCGCCTGAGCACGATACTTGCGGGCAACTGCGACGTAAAGATGATAGTCGGGGATAATGCGAACTTCGTCGGGTATGCCCCCAATGGCTTCGATGGCCGAGCGGCGGAACATGGCGGAACTCATGGCGATGAAGCAGGAGTTGGTAAAGAGTTGGGTGAAAATGTCGCCTTCAGGCAGGAGTTTGTACTCATGCGCCTGATCGTAATCGCGTTCCAGGCCGCTGGGATAAAACCTGACTGTTCGCCCATAGATGAGAGCGACCTCGCCGGCGGCGAGCGCCAACTGTTTGGCAAGTTTTCCAGGCAGCCAGATGTCATCCTGATCGAGGAAGGCGATCCACTCGCCCGTGGCCTGGCGGATGGCATCGCGTCTGGCCTTGCCGAGAGGCGCATCGTCCGGAGAAAGAAAGTAACGGACTCTGGCATCACGGTAATCGGAGATCACGGCCGCGCTGGCGTCCGTGGAGCGGTCATCCCAGACGATGAGTTCCCAATCTTCGCAGGTCTGCGCCAGGACGCTGTCGATGGCTTCCCGCAAGGATAGCGCCCCATTGCGAACATTCATGATGATGCTGACCAGAGGCATAGGTTAGGCCGCCCAGCGCCGGTTTACGGGATGGTCCAGACTTGGTAGGAGGATACGAGTACACAGTAAAACAGAAGCTGCCAAAACGCAGCTGCGAGAGACGTCACGCCGCAGACGAACAGAAAACGGTCAGCTCTCCCTATACTTGCCGGCGGGCCGATGATCAGCACGGCGCGGACGGTTCCCGCAATCGCGGCGAGGACAAGCATCGCGACCGCCAGTCCGAAGCGAGATCGAGGAGACGACTTCCGCGTTACTACTACGGCCGGGGCTGATCGCCGGTACCACAGCACCACCCAGATTGCCAGCGCAAGCATTCCGGCAATGGTGCTGCCGTACTGCAGGACGGCGAATATCTGGAGGCGATGGTGTACGAAGGGAATGTGAACGAAGCCGCGCAGCCAGGCAAATTGCCGCCACGGCCAGGTGTAGGGATGGGTGAACGAGTCCCATGCCACATGGCTCAAGATTCCCAGCGAAATTGAGCCAAGGATTGCCAGAAAGCGGGAAGCCGGGAGGAATTTGAATTCTCCAGTTTGCTGGTGAATCCGCCGTTGCATTCCAGTGGGTAGCAGCTCAACCACCGGCCGCTTGATGACATTGTGAAACAGCCATAGAGCGAGGAGCGAAGCTGGCAGAGTGAAAACGACGAGCCCTGGAAACCGGTGGCCCAGATCGCGATACTGAGTGTTTCCGATGACGTAAGGAAAGTCCGGAGCCATGCTGCCGACAATAAAAGCGGACGAAATCAGGTTGAGTCTTCGCAAAGGCAAAACGGCGGCGGCGTGAGAAACCGTGAAAGGCATCCGTGTGACTTACGAAGACAAACTCCAGTTCCTCAAGTATAGCCGAGTGGTGGCCTCGCGCCGCTGGGAGGCATGCTCCACAGAATCAATTACAATCAGCAGACACTACGACTTCACGACTGGGCCCAGGAACCTATGAAACGTGCTCCGCTGGCTGGCGGACCCTCCATTCCATTGCAAGAGGACGACCGTCCCGCGATTGCAGGCGGGAGGCCGGTCCGTACGCGCGACGCCCGCTTGGTGTTTGGTGCGCCGGTCATCGGCGACGCTGAGATAGCCTCCGTCGTGGAGTGTCTTCGCAGCCGCTGGATAGGTTTGGGGCCCAGAGTCGAACAGTTGGAGCAGGAGTTCGCTCGCTACAAGGGCGCGCCTTATGCAGCCGCGGTAAGCAGCGGAACCGCCGCAATCCATCTGGCCCTGGTCGCGCTGGGCATTGGCGCAGGCGACGAAGTGATCGCGCCGGCCATGACTTTCTGCTCCACCGTCCACTCCATCGTGCACACCGGAGCACGTCCGGTGCTGGTGGATTGCAATCGCGGCACGTTCACTATTGATCCCAACCTCATCGAGAAGGAGATCACGCCGCGTACCAAGGCGCTTCTGGTGGTGCACATGTGCGGCCGCTGCTGCGAAATGGACCCGATCCTCGAGATCGCCAGGCGTCACAAATTGCGTGTCATCGAGGATTGCGCCCATGCGATCGAGTCCGGCTATCACAGTCAGTCCGCTGGTCTGATGGGCGATGCCGGATGCTTCAGTTTCTATCCCACCAAGAACGTGGCCACATGCGACGGCGGCATGGTGACGACCCGCGACCCGGAGCTACAGCAGCGAGTGAAGGTCCTCTCGCTGCATGGCATGACTGCCGATGCATGGAGCCGGTTCGTCGGCGGGCCCAGCGGCTATGAAGTTGTCGCCGCCGGATTCAAGTACAACATGACCGACTTGGCAGCAGCCCTGGCCCTGCCGCAACTGGGTAGGATCGAGGAACACTGGAAGCGCCGTGAGCAAATCTGGCAGGCCTACAACGAGAGGCTCAGCGGAATGCCTTTGCTTCTACCGTCGCCGCCCGAACTCGATACGCGTCATGCCTATCATCTGTATACGCCCCTGCTTTCGCTGGAGGAGATTGGGGTGGGGCGCGAGATAATCGTCGCTGCTCTCGCCGCCGAAAACATCGGCGTAGGCATCCATTACGTTCCCATTCATCAGCAGCCGTATTATCGCCAGCGTTTCGGATTCGCCGATTCTGATTTTCCCAACGCGACGTTTGCCGGAGAACGCACGATTTCACTACCGCTGTCGCCCGCCATGTCGGAACAGGATGTGGACGATGTGGCGACTGCTTTGGCCCGTATATTTCGCTACTACAAAGCTGGGGCATGAATTGGAGCCCGAGCTGCACTCTGGTTTTTGACTTCGGGGGACGCGTTTGAAGAACCGTCTACTCCTGGCTATTTTTCTTTGCAGCTGCGCTACGCTCGCCGCGTTTGCCCAGCAGACGCCGCCTTCTCCTGCTTCCTCCGGACAATACCAACCTGCCTTGCCGACAGCCGCGACCACTATTCCTCATCCCAACGAGAGTAACTTCCTCATCCACCTGGCTGAAGACCAGAAGGACATCTGGACCAGCCCGTTTCATCTGAATCCATCGGATGCAAAGTGGTTGGTGCCGATGGGTGGTATCGCCACCGGCCTCTTTGTTACTGACCCGCAAAGCTCGTACGCCATGCGATTGGACAATCAGCATGCGCTGAACCTCGCGTCTAACGCGGGCCTGGCTGCCGCCGGCGGAATGACCGGAGCGGCCTACATCTGGGGCCGTATCACCCACAACGAGCGCGCGCGAGAGACCGGCGTGCTGGCGACGGAAGCCATGATCAACGCGCTCGGAGTGGATTACGCCCTCAAAGGCATTACCGGCAGAGAGCAGCCGTTCCCCTCGAACTTCCAGAATATTTTCTTTCACGGTGGCACATCGTTTCCGTCGGACCACGCGGCCTTGACTTGGGCGTTCGCCTCGGTGGTCGCTCAGGAGTATCCGCACATCGTGCCTGAATTAGGCGCCTACGGTCTGGCGCTTGGAGTCAGTATGGCGCGGGCTGCGGCCGACCAACACTTTCTTTCCGATGTCTTCATCGGAGGGCTGTTGGGCTACCAGATCGGGCGGCATGTTTACAAGACGCGCCACAATCCCGAGATCGACGACGACCTGAAGATCGTCGCTGAGCAGACCTCTGCGCCGCGTCCTACGAATTTCGGCAGTGTTTACGTCCCGCTGGACAGCTGGATTTATCAGGCCATGGAGCGCCTGATCGGAGGCGCATACATCGACACCGCCTACGTTGGGCTACGGCCTTGGACGCGCATGGCGTGCGCCCAGATGCTCATGGAAATGAATGCCAAGGTTGAGTACCACACCGACGTTCCTTCGGAAATCTGGAAGCTAAAGAAGGCGCTCGATGAGGAGTTCGCCCCTGAGATCGAGGCTTGGGATGGGCATCCAACGGAGTCGCTGCAACTGGATTCGGCGTACACGCGGGTGATGGACATCGCGGGAACTCCCGTGAACGACAGCTATCACTTCGGGCAAACCCTCATCAACGACTACGGCCGCCCCTATTGGCAAGGCGTCAACAACATCACCGGATTCAGCGCCAGCGCGAACGATGGCCGCTTCGCGTTTTACGTCGATGGAGAGTACCAGTACGCGCCTACCATCCCGGCCTATCCGCTGTCGGTTCGCCAGGTAATTGCGAATGTCGACGAGAACCCATTGCAGCCGCCGACGCCGATTTCCGCCAACCAGTTCACCCTGCTGGATACGTATGCCCTGGCCAAATATGCAGGCCTGGATTTTTCCGTGGGCAAGCAGAGCATGTGGTGGGGGCCGGGAGAAAGTGGCGCAATGTTGATGAGCAATAACGCGGAACCGTTCTGGATGTTGCAAATCAACCGCACGATACCAATGAACGTCCCATTGTTATCGAGGTTTCTGGGGCCATTCGAATTCAGCAACTACTTCGGTGCTCCGGCAGGCCAGGAGTTTCCTCCAAACCCATACATGTTCGGACAGAAGGCCAGCTTTAAGCCAACCGAGAACCTGGAATTTGGATTCACCCGTAATGATGTATTCGGCGGTGAGGGCCACGTGCCGCTCACGTTCGGCTCTTTCTGGAATGCATTCACCAGCCTCAACGACGTTACGCCTGCGGTGAAGTTTTCGCGCAACGATCCCGGCGCTCGTCACGCCAGCTTTGATTTCTCCTATCGACTGCCCTTCGTGCGCCGCTGGCTGACGCTATACACCGACTCGTTGGTGCATGACGATGTCAGCCCGGTCAGCGCGCCCCGGCGCTCGGCGTTCAATCCTGGCATCTATCTGACCCATTTTCCCGGCCTTCCCAAACTCGACTTCCGGGCCGAGGCGGTCTACACTGATCCGCCCACGATATACAGCATGGGCGGACAATTCATCTATTGGGAAGTCGTGTATCACGACGTCTACCTTGATAACCGATTTCTAATGGGAAGCTGGATAGGCCGCGAAGGCAAAGGCTATCAAGCATGGAGCACCTATCATCTGAGTCCACAGAGCAGCATTCAACTGGCGGTACGAAATAGCAAGATTGCCAACGATTTCATTCCCGGCGGCAGCACCCAGTGGGACTGGAGCGTCTCGGCCATGCTGTGGCCGCGCAAAGATCTGGAAATCCAGCCTCTGCTGCAATATGAAACATGGTGGGTCCCGGTGCTGGCGCCCACCCGGCAAGCTGATTTCACCAGCTCCGTCCAACTTACCTGGTGGCCTAGTATGGCCGGTATACGTCGAGCCGTGCACTAAGGACTATAGGTGCAAGAGCTGCTCACACCCGGCACGATAAATTCTCTGATTGTGTTCATGGTCCGCCTATGACATCCTTTGGCTCTAAAGCTGAACAAGCTAGTCGGTAATGCCTCGCTTAGCGGATAGCGAGCGGATAAATTGTACTCGGAGAAATCCATGCCTGGAAAGTCGCTGAAGCATCTACCTTCCCTTGACATACACGTTCCCATCATCGCCTGCTTCAACCAGGCTAAGACGCCGATGGGGGTTGAATTCGATGCCCTTATTGCCGCCATGCAGAAATTCGTGGACGAGCACTTCGCCCCGGTGTGGGGTACACCGGCAAAACTGGTGAAGTCCAAAGGCTTTCTCAAAGGCGCCTGGGCGATGGCGTTTCTGGATAAGACGCGCGACGCGTCCATGGAGGGCTATCATGACGTGACTCCCGAGGGCCTGCCGATGTCCAAGGTGTTCGTCAAGAACGTCCTGGCTCAAAAGGACAAGGTGAGTGTCGCCGCTTCCCATGAACTGGCCGAAATGCTGGTCGATCCCAACGCGAACCTTTACTCTACGGGGCCAAAGAAGAACCATCTATATGACTATGAGGTCGCCGACCCGGTGGAGGAGTTATTTTTCGAAGTTGACGGAATAGCCATGACCAACTTCGTGTATCCGGCTTATTTCGAGAGCTTCCACAAGAAAGGATCCACTCGTTTCGACCACATGGGAACCCTTGACCGGCCGTTTGCTTTGCACCTGGGCGGCTACCAGAGCTACTCGGTCGATGGGAAAGAGAAAACGGAATGGGGTTCAAAAGCCAAGAAGTCGCGCTTTAAGAAAGAAGACCGGCGCGGCCATCGCAGCAGCTTCCGCCATAAGAAGAAGAGAAAAGTGTCGAAGGCTAAATAGCCGGAATTACTGCAGCTTTGCGTACTCCGCCTGCGCTTGTTTCAGGATTGCAACGTCGGGGTCGGCGTCTTTCCAGAGCGTGAGGAAATCGCGATAGGCAGCGCGAGCTTTGTCGCGGGCTGCGGGGTCCTTAGCGGCGTCGAGGGCGTAAGCGCGGGCCAGGCCGAGACGAGCCAGGGCCGCCCATGGAAAGTTGACCACCAATCCCGAGTGGTCAGTGAATTTTTGGAACTCCGCCGCTGCGGCCTTGCCGTCGTGCAGCATGAGATAGGCTTCTCCCCGCACATACGCGGGACACAGGAACACCGTTACTTGTGCGATTTCGCCGAGTTCGACGGCGGTCGTTACCTGCAATGTATCGATGGCCCGGTTGGGGTCTTTGCGCTGTAATGCATTGGCGGCTCGAATTGTGGGCAGCCAATAGCGCTGGATCAGCGTATCCAGCGGGAACGTCTTGTCGAGTTCCGCCGCCCGTTTTTCTGCTCCCGCCTCATCGCCCGTCCGCGCCAAGGCCAGGGCCGCGATCGCTTGCACATCCCGGTTCGGTGCCAGCTTCACGGCTGCCATGGCGTCGCTGCGAGCCTGCTCGCGGTCGCCGGCTTCTACCTCGCGAAGCGCCGCCGTCGCCTGGTACAGCGCAGCCTGCTCTTTGGCGTCGTTGTGCTGGGCTACGTCCATCGCCCGCTGCGACAGGGCGCGCGCGGTTTTCATCTTCCCATACCAGCCCGCAGTGTCCGCCTGATAGGCCAGCACCAGATCTTCCGCGCCGGGCTTGTCGATCGCGGCTGCCGCCAACTGCGCCATCTGGGCCTTGTCATCTTTCAGAAAGGCCAACTGGTAACGATTTGCTATAAGGTACTCACTTTCCAGTTTGCGTTCCGCGGCCTGCCTGTAGACCGTCTCGGCATCATTCAGCCGGTTGACGCTGGCGTAATCGCTACCCAGGTTGAGATAGTTGTTCTCATCGTTCGGCTCCAGGCGCAGCGCCTCCTGAGATTCCTGCAAAGCCTTCTCCCAGCTTCCCAGGCTGCCGTAGATGTCCCCCAGATTGGTACAGGGCAAATAATCCCGCGGGTAGGTCTGCTGCCACAGGCGGTAGATCTCAATTGCCTTTTCCAATTCCCCAGTGGTGTAGGTGTAATACACAGCTTCAATAGAGTAGCGCTCCCGTTCACTCACCTTCGCGCGCAGGTCATATGCTTTGCGCGAATTCTCCCCAGCTCGGCCCAACTCGCCGAGATTGCCGTAGACAACCGACAGGGAGCGGTAGGCGATGGCAAAATTGGGGTCGAGTTCCACCGCCTGCTTGTAGAACGGCAGGGCCGCTTCATCGCCTCTCGAAGCGCGCGTCTTATCTCCCAGACTATAGGCTTGCAAGGCTGGCAACGACGGCGTCGTCGCTTCCTCCACCGGGGTCGCGTACTTCTGCACCGAGCTGAGCGACTCGCCCAGCTTGCCGCGCAAGCTGACTGCCGCGCGGTCTAAAGCCTTCAGCACGGCTTCCTTACTCGCCGCCTGCTCTTGCGCTTCTGCCAGCACATCTCCGGTGTTGCAGTCCAGCGCTTTCAGGCCGATTACATACTGGCTACCAAGGGCGGCAATTGAGCCGCTCAGCATGGCTTTGCTCCCGGTGCGCTGGCAAATCTCGCGTGTGATCTCCGGCGTAAGACGATCACCGGTGGAACGGCCCATCATTTTCAATGTTTCGTTCACTCTGCGCTCGGAAACCAGGTCGAGAAACGGTGACTGCTCAAGTTGCACGGATAGTCCCTGCTTCAAGGTGTCGTCAAAGACGCTGTCGCCCGTGGTGTTGACAAAATCGGAGAGGACAATGCTGTCCTTGTCGGTCAGCGGCTTGGTTTGATGTGGGCGATAGTAAAACCAGCCTGCGACAAGCAGTGCGATCAGAAGAACGGGAAGCGCGATCTTCCAAAGCTTGCTGCGGTAGGCCGCCGGCGCTTGTGGCAAGGATGCTGTAACCGCTGTCACCGCGGAGGTGTGCCCGACATCCATATCCCGCTTCAGCCGTTGCAGATCGGACCGCATTTCCGCGGCGTGCTGGTAACGTAGATCACGGTCCTTCTCCAGTGCCTTGTTGATGATCCGTTCCAGTTCCACCGGTACATCAGGATTGAAACGGATAGCAGCGGCGGGCAATGCGTCCAGAATGGCCTTGGAGATGACTCCTGAACTTTCTCCCCTAAATGGTGGGATACCGGTGGCCATTTCGTAGAGGACCACCCCGAACGAGAACAGGTCGCTGCGGCTATCGAGTTCTCTGGTGCGGACCTGCTCGGGCGACATATACGCTACCGTGCCGACGGCAAATCCGGGGCTGGTGAGATGTTGTTCGAGGGTTATGGTGGCAGAGAGCGCTGCGGCCGTGGCGTGCTTGCTGGACGAACCGGCGGTTGGAGTGACCTTTGCCAGCCCGAAATCCAGGACCTTGGCGTGGCCGCGCTTGGTGACGAAAATGTTGGCGGGCTTGATGTCGCGATGCAGTATACCTTCGCTGTGCGCGGCGTCCAGCGCATCGGCAATATCGATGGCGATGCGAAGCAGATCTTCCATCTCCAACGGATGTCCGGCGATGCGGTGCTTGAGAGTCACGCCATCGAGGAACTCCATGACCATGAAGACGCGGCCGTCCTGCTCGCCGATGTCGTAAATGGTGCAGATGTTGGGATGGTTCAGCGCCGAAGCGGCGCGGGCCTCACGCCGGAAGCGTTCCAGTGCTTGTGGGTCACGAGCGACGTCGTCGGGAAGAAACTTAAGAGCGACAAAACGCCCCAGGCGGGAGTCCTCGGCTTTGTAGATCACACCCATTCCACCGCCGCCAATTTCCTCGACGATGCGGTAGTGGGAGATCACCTTGTCAATCATTAGGATTTGTGACCTTAGGGTCACCTCATCTTAGGGATACGGTATTCGCCAGTCAATCAACTACCATTCGCGCCGGGAATCCAGCCCTCAGCGAGTTTCTGGAGGATCGCCGGATCAGTGTGCCGAGGCATTTCCAGGCTCGTCCGCAGGTCGGTTAAGCCTATGCCGTAGTCGCTCAGATCGTATTGCCGCCCAGAGACGAATCCGTTTCCCTCGGCCAGCAACCTGGCTTGAGCATCAAAGCGCGCCGCCTCCTCGGGGAATTCGCCTGCTTGCATGCTATTCCACTTAATGCTCAGGTTCATCAGGAGCAGAAGCTTGACCTCCTCATCCGGTCGTTGTCCCGTCTGGTGAGTGAATGCGGCGAGATCACGCCGATAATCTTCCTGCAGTGCTGTTCTCAGACTGCTGTGCCGCATGACCACGTCCTGGCAAAATGCCACTCCCCGCTCTGACTCGAGTCCCAGAGTCGACGCTTCGGCTTGCGCTTTCTCCACCTGTACGGTCATTTGCTCGACTTGCACATGCTGAAACTCGGGCTCGTATCCCAGGTTTCGCAACCGGGTTCGCCACACCTCGGTCAAACCTTCAGAACCCTGAATCATGCGCTGAAGAGCTGCCTTGGAAGAGATTGGGCACGGTTTTCGCATGGTCTCGCTTAACCAAACCGCGTCCGGTCCAATGATTTCGGCAAAACGTTTCGGGTCCCGCTCCTGAAGCTTCATCAGCAGCGGCTGAAGGTTGCATTCGCGAAGACTCCAGCTTCCAATGCCGAATACGATGTCGTTGCTACTTGAATGTACGGCGACGAACGGATCTGTGCCACTCGTGAGCGAGGTCTGGAGCGCCACGATCTTCCATGTCAGGTTCGTGCCTCCCCATTTCTTGATTGCGGTTTCGACGTCGGGAACAGGCAAGCCGAACTTTTCCGAAGCCCGGATTAAGGAGGCGGTTTGTAAGTCGTGGCCGGCAGGCGATGAGGCGGACCTGGGGCAAGGCTTGGCGCTGGAAATCTCGGTTACCAGATAGGTTGCATTCGGTTTGATGGCAACGCCCACGCCGGCGCAGCCGAAATCGTTGCTCATCATGTTATCGAGGTGCTCTGGATCGGAGCGCCACAGCTCGATAGCGTGGGAGGCTGGGTCAGACGGGCTTGTCTCCACCGCCAGGTTCTCGGAGGCGCTGGTGACATGAACCTTCGCGCTGTGCAATCGCTCACCAGTACCACCGAGCTCCGGATCGACGTGATCGAAGAAATTCAGGGCCATCATCCTGCAACTATGCTGACGCGCCACTTGGCTCAGCGGCTCGTTGGCCTCCAAGGGGCCGATCCCCTGCTGCTGGCGCTGCTCATTGATCAGCACCAGGATGCGCTCCTCGAGAGCGCGGCGCTGAGCCGAAACATTGTTGGTGCAGTCCGTGACCGTCGCAGTTACATCCTGCGCCTGGGGCGGATTTTCTTGAATGGCAGTTCCACTTCTGCCGTAGGCTGGTGTGCGCTCATCGATCAATGAAACCAATTGCAATCGAGGGACGGCATAGCCGAGGGTGGCGGGATTTCCGAGCTTCTTTTGAGACGCCGGAGCGCCCGGCTTCTTTTTCTGATCTGCGGCTGGGCGATTGATGGCGGCATGCAGGGCGAGCATTCCAGAGCCGCTTTCCAGCATGGACTTGTCACCGCGTTTGGCGAGTACAACCGGATCGTAGTTTTCGGCTTCGTTATCGAAAGGCGGGACCCGCACCCGGGCATCAAAAGGCGAAATAAATGCCAGGTCCAATCCGTTGGGCGCGTTCAGGAGCAGCAAATTCACCCAAGCGGCAGGTTTGGTGTTGGGCGGAAGCTTGAGTCGCGCTTTGCCGTTCTGGTCGGTGAACTGTGGAGATCCGCCGTCGCCTGCGGTGCCGATCTCGACGTTGGCAAAGGGATGCTGCTCGGTATCGGTGACCACCAGCACCAGGACGCCTTCTTCGGCGAAGACGGTGCATGTGGCCAGGACAAAGATGAGCAACAGTAAAGCAGCCCGGCGACGAGAGCAGCAGCCGTCGAATTCCATGGATTTTACTTTCCGCCCTAACTCCTTCCCGACGAAGTGAAGGTTAGTTGCGTTGCAACAGTATGGTGCAGGGTGTGTCACCGGCCGGACACCAGGAGTTGGCCGAATGGTAGTTAGCTTTTTCTGCGTGCACCTGAACTTGCTGTCCATCGGCGGCATGCGCCGGAAGGGAAAAGTTGCCTGACCCCTTGGTGACCTGGGCCTCGGCATCATAGCCAATCACGCTGACGGTGGCGCCGGCAATGGCGGTCTGGGTGTCATCTTCGACGATACCAATGACGTTCGCCGTGCGCGGGTTTTCGAGCTGCACGGTCACGCTGGGATTGTGGTCGTCCGCCAACCGAAGCGGGGTCTGTCCTTTGAGAAAGGCTGCATCTTTCGACGCGTAAAAGGTCAACTTGCCATCGATCGGCTTGGTGTCCTTGGCAATCACGAACAGCCAGCCGCCCTCCACCTTCATGGGCTCTCCACCGATGGAAGACCACACTTTGACGTCGCTGGTGGGAGTCTGGTGGGTATCCAGGACCATGACTCGGACGCGATAGGACTCACTGCCCACGTTGGACGTGGCGTGCGAGATAGCCACGCCGTAGCCAATGACGCCGCCCAGCATCGCCAGGTAAATCACTGCTTTAATCTTTGCGTCTGCGTCCTTAAAGAAGAAGTAGCCGACGACCCCTAGCATGAGAATCATCAGAGCCAGGATGCCCAAAGGACTCTTCGAGGCAGTTTGAATGATCCCTGTCCAGTCGGTGGGCATGGGACCAGCCCCTTGCAGCAAAATGACGATTGGCGCCACTACGTCCTCCCGGGAGAGCGTGGCAAGACTGGATAGCTTTCCGGCCGGCGTGCGATCTTGCGGCTCCCGCTTCTAACTGAGTCAGTAGAGTTGATTGGGATGAAGTTATCGCTAGCTGCCCCGCAATGTCAACCGACGCGTACGGGCTAAAAGTGCATTGCGCCAGTATTGCAGAACCGTTGTCAGTTGGTGAAAACCAAAAGACGCGCTTGATCGCCTGGCGAGGGTACGAAGCTAAGCCCGTGTCAGTCTGCTTACGTTTCTGCAGAGCTATCGTCCAATTCCATATTGGATCTCCCCAGTAAGAACGTCGGACGCGGCTGGTAACGCAACGTCATCGTCATTTGTCCGGCCCATCCGATTCATAAAAGTCAGTGGCTTTCGGCATTTTCGGTCGACTTCATCGTCGCCGGAAGAGCGCGGAGGTGTCGGTTCACGCAATCTTTTGATTGGCAGGAGAAAAACGAAACATGACAGCTTGGATCAACCGTGGATGGAAAGCTTGCCGTAAGCAACCTGCGGCCGTGGCGCTGACGCTCGCGCTGGTTGCCGCTCTCGTGGTTTACAGCTCGTTCGCTCCGGCGCGCGCCGGAGTTTCGTCCAACACCGCACCGCTGGACAACAGCCAGGTCGGGGCATTGCTTTCGCTCGATCAGGCCATGGAAGCCGTCGCCGCCCGGGTGACGCCGGCCATCGTCAACGTCGCTGTTACTTCGCGCGAGAAGCAACAGGCTGCCGCTGAAGGCATGCCCGACGACATGCAACGCTTCTTTCAACAATTTGGGGGCAAGCAATTCGGCGGTCAGGGAATGGAGCCGGAACCGCGCATCGAGCATGGCATCGGCAGTGGTGTCATCATCTCGCCTGACGGCTATATCGTCACCAACAATCACGTGGTCGATGGCGCAACCGAGATCAAGGTGACGCTTAGCGACCGGCGCATTCTGACGGCGAAAGTTGTCGGCACCGATCCGCTGACTGATCTGGCCGTGATCAAAGTAGATGCTACGAATCTACCCAACATTCCCATCGGCGACTCGTCCACCTTGCGCCCGGGTCAGACCGTGCTCGCCTTCGGCAATCCCTACGGCTTCCGCTTTACCGTGACTCGCGGTATCGTCAGCGCGTTGAACCGTCCCAATCCTTACCGTGACGATCCCCACAAGCCGGGGCAGTTCATCCAAACCGACGCCGCCATTAATCCCGGCAACTCGGGTGGTCCGCTGGTGAATGCTCGCGGCGAGGTGGTCGGCATTAACACCTTCCTGTTCTCAACTTCCGGATCGTTCTCCGGCATGGGCTTTGCTATCCCAACGCAGATTGTGAGTCCGGTGGTCCAGTCGCTGGTGCGCTACGGCAAGGTGAGCCACGGGCGGATGGGCGTCGGCATCACCGACGTTACCCCGGAAAACGCGAAGTTCTTCGACGTTCACGACAACAATGGCGCGGTCATCACTCAGATCGAAGCCGATTCCCCGGGCTCCAAAGCTGGGCTGAAGGTCGGCGACGTGATCACCGAAATCAATGGCAAGAAGGTCAGCGACGCTGGACAGCTCCAGATGGAAGTCGGCGAGATGACTCCGGGAACGAAGATTGCCTTGCAGGTGGTACGCGATGGCAAGTCGATCTCGGTGCCGGTCACTCTGGAAAGCATGGACGGCAGCAACGGCGAAACCAAGGTTGCCGACAACGCCAACGACAAGCCGCGCTGGGGCCTGGGAATCACCGACATGACTCCCGACGTGCGCCAGCAAATCGGCGCGCCTGACGACCTGCACGGAGCGGTCATCCAGCAGGTGCAGCCGGGCAGTCCCTCGGACGATGCCGGTTTGCAGCCGGGGCAGGTCATTGTCGGTGTCAATCGTCACGAGACCAAGAGCGCTTCCGATGTTCAGAAGGCGCTGGCCAGCGTCCCTAAAGGACAGGATGCTCTGGTGCTCATCTGGGCAAACGGCGGCAATACCTTCCGCGTTCTGCACGCGACTAACGGGGCCTAATGCTTCGCTAAGAAAGCGCGCTGTACCTCACCGCGAGGCAATTGCGGGCGAGGTACAGCGCGGCCTCAGCCGCCGGGATTCCACTCAAGCCCATGCCGTGACACGGTGGCTCATAACCATGGAATACAACCTCTAATCCGATTGCGATTTTGCTGCATCACTCGGATTGTCAGCAGAATCGCTTGCCATCGCTGCCGGGTCCCCGCAAAAAGACTGTCCTTTTGTGTCCTTATCATCTGATGGTAAGGAGCCGCTTTCGCGTGAAAACAACCAGTCGACGAAGGAAGGGCCAGCCGGCCGCATCATCAGAATAAGTTAGCCGAGGCGTTGAAGAACTTGCCGAATGCGCTGAGATGGGTACAATGCAGTTGTCCGTGACGAGCCACCAAGGCTGGACGAACGTGTTGTGCGCGGCAGAGTCGGGCCGGTTTTCCATCGCCAGATCGAGGATTTGAAGCATGACAAACTGCAGGCGGGCGTTATCTGTCTTTCTCAGCATCAGCGTGACCTTGAGCGTTATCGGTTTGGACGGCTGCAAGAAGTCGGAAGAAGCGCAGTCGAACCAGTCTCAACAGGCGCAGCAAGGGCAGGTTCCGGCAGCCACGAACGCCATGCCCACAGCGGAGCAGCTCTATCAGTTGGTGGCTCCCATCGCGCTGTTTCCGGATAACCTGGTGGCCCAGGTGATGGCTGCGTCCACGTATCCGGACCAGGTAAGCGCCGCCTACACTTGGCTGCAACAGAATTCCAGCCTTAAGGGCCAGCAACTGCTGGAGGCCGTTAATCAGCAGTCGTGGGACCCAAGTGTGAAGGGCCTGACGCAGTTTTCCGGCGTGCTGCAACAGATGGCCACGAACTTGTCGTGGACCTCCGCGCTGGGGGACGCGTACTTCAACTATCCTCAGAGCGTGATGAACGCCGTGCAGGTGATGCGTCAACGGGCGCAGCAATCCGGCAATCTGAAGAGCACGCAGCAGCAAACGGTCACAACCCAGAACCAGGCTCCGGGAGCGGCGCCGCCGCCACCCCCGCCGGCGGATTCGAACGCGCCGGCGCCGCCGCCGCAACAGACGGTCATCGTGCCGCCGCCCCCGCAGACCATCATCATTCAGCCGACTCAGCCTACGGTCGTGTATGTCCCAACCTATAATCCGACGGTGGTTTATGGAGCGCCGGTGGCCGTCTATCCCGGATACTCGACCGCCGACATGGTAGCCACGAGCCTGATCTCGTTCGGCGTGGGAATCGCAGTGGGTGCGGCAATCAGCGGCGGCGGAGGTTGTTGCGGTTGGGGATGGAATTCGTGGGGATGCGGCTGGCACAGCAATACCGTGGTGTACAACCACAATACCTACATTTCCAGCTCTAACACGTTTGTCAATCGCAACAACTACTATGCTCACAACAACGTTAACGTGAACAACGTAAATGTGAACAACGTCAATCGCAACAATGTTAATGCGAATAACTACAACCGGAACAACGTCAACGCCAACAATTACAACCGAAACAACGTCAATGCGAATAACGCCAATCACAACAATCTGAACAACAACAATAACCGCGCCAATAATTTCAACAGTAGCAATTACTCGACGCCGAAGTTCAATCAGAAGTACGACCAGCCTCAGTACCAGAACAAGAACTTGGGCGAGAACAACCGGCAAAATCCTGGGGGCGGACAGCAAGGCAACTTCAATCAGAACCGCGGACAGCAGCAGAATTACGGCCAGAATCGCACCCAAAACGCGGGCCAGCAAAACCGCCAGAACATGGGGCAGAATCAAAGCCGTCCGAATTACAACCAAAGCCAGCGCAGTGATGCTTCGCGTGGCTACGGGCAGCAAGCCGACCGAGGCACCAAAACCGACGCCTTCAGCAACTACGGCCAGGGCGGCAACGCCCGGACCAACAGCGCCCGCGGGCAGCAGAGTCTGCAAGGAAACCGCGGCGGCGGGAACGCTGGCGCCAGCCGCAGTGGTGGGGGTGAGCGCAGTGGCGGATTCCGCCGCTAGCGCTGTTGACTATGGGATTCCGATACCAGGAGCAGGAGAACACACCGATGCAATCGTCACTGCGTGCTTCCACGGCAGTTTACTCCGGCCGAGTCGCCGTCCCGCGGGCCATCGCGCCGCTCACGCTGGCCGTGTTGATGGTGCTGTCCAGCGCCGTGTTTGCTTTTGCGCAACCAGGGAATGAGAAGACCTTCGCCTCGCCCGGCGCGGCCGTGCTTGCGCTCTACGATGCTGCCAAGAACAACGACACCCAGGCTGCGGCGCTCTTTGGTTCCAACGCCAACGATATTCTTCACACCGGCGACGAAGTGGCCGACAAGAACATGGTGACCAACTTCGTCACCCACTACGACAAGATGCATCGCGTCGTGATTGAGCCCGACGGTAATGCCATTCTTTACATCGGCGCGGAGAACTGGCCGTTTCCGATTCCGATTGTCAAGAACAACAGCGGCGCTTGGTACTTCGATACCACCGCCGGCAAAAAGGAAATCCTCTACCGGCGCGTGGGCAGGAACGAAAACGACGCCATCCAGATCCTGTACTCGCTGGTGGCCGCGCAGCGCGATTACGCCTCCGAGGTCCACGATGCAGACAAGACGAAGCACTATGCCATGAAGTTCATCAGCGACGAAGGCAAGCAGGATGGGCTGTACTGGAAGACCGGCGATAACGATCAGCCCAGTCCCATCGGACCAATGCTCGCCGTCGCAGCCAAGGAGGGGTACACGCTGCCGCAAGGCCGGCCGGAGCCCTACCACGGTTACTATTACGGCATTCTGACCAAGCAGGGAGCCGCGGCCAAGGGCGGCGCCCGCGACTACGTCGTCAACGGCGAATTGACGCGAGGGTTTGCGTTCGTGGCCTATCCAGCCGAGTATCGCAATTCCGGGGTGATGACGTTTATCGTCAATCAGGACGGCGTTGTCTACGAGAAGGACCTGGGGACGGACACCGCGAAAGTTGCGGCTGCCATGACGGAGTTCAATCCCGACAATACCTGGGACAAGGCGGACTGACCTTCTGCCCGGCAGTCGTTACGGACGTTGGCTCAGTCATCGTTCCAATCAATGTCCTTTTGTTTTGGGCGATCCAGAATTGCATCGCCGCGGCTACTGCCAAAATAGTCCCAGGCCCATTCCACAAAGGCTTCGACCCTGGCACGGGTTGAAGACAACAGAGCAGCGTGTACTCCTACCCATGCAGCAAAAGCAACAGCCCCCTGAAGTTCGTGGCGATGCTCCCCGACTTCAGCTACGGCCGAGTTACGCCCGATCATCGCCATGATACCTTTGTCGAAGTAGTCGAAAGGTTCCTTTGGCTCTCCGGCGATTTCAGCCAGGATGTTCTTAGCGCACCACTTGCCGGACTGTTCGGCCACAGAGGCGAGCTGGGGCAAATGGCTACCGTCTTTCCCAGCAATATTCGCGAAGTCTCCCAAGGCATAGACGTTAGGGAAACCAGGCACGGTGAGATCGGGCTGAACATCAATGCGACCGCCATGGCCAGTCTTGATTCCTAACTTCTCCGATAAAGATGAGGCCTTGAGACCTCCGGCCCAGATCACCGTATGAGTGGGGATCGTAGTTCCATCGGAGAGCACCACGTGGCCGGGATGTACCTCGCTTACATGCGTGCCCAGCCGAATCTGCACGCCGCGTTGCTCCAGCGTCTTTTTGGCATAGGCCTGGGCTTTGGGAGAGAAGGGTCCCAGGAGAGTGTGACCTCCGTCCACAAGCACGACCTCCCCTCCGCGCAGCCTCAGGTCGGCAAACGTTTTCTTCAGCCCGTGATGAAATACGTCCCCGAAAGCACCCGCCATTTCCGTGCCGGTGGGACCGCCTCCGACGATCACGAAGTTCAGCGCGCCTTTGGCGACCAGCGAGGAATCGCGATCTGCACATTCCAAAACGGCGATGACCCGCGAGCGAAGGGCCTCGGCGTCACGCAGTGAGTACAGAGGATAGCTGTGCTTGTCCGCTCCCGGTGTGCCAAAGAAATTCGCCTGTGATCCGGCAGCCAGCACCAGAAAATCGCCTTGATAAGTCTGGCCCTCAGCGGTTTGGACGGTGCGCGTGTTGAGATCGAGCGAGACGACCTCTGACATCTTCACATCCACGTTGGGATGGTCCCGCAGGAGACTGCGCAAATTAAAGGCGATGTTGCTTGGCGACAGGGCCGCACCAGCCACCTGGTAGAGCAACGGCTGAAATTGCTGATAATTGTTTTTGTCGATCAGCGTGACCCGAACGTCAGGGTGCTTGGCCAGTTTCTTGGCGCAGTTCAGCCCAGCAAAACCGCCCCCCACAATCACAACATGTTTCACTCGAAGAGCTCCTTACGACAGGGTTTCTCACCGTAATTGAATGAACCCCACCAGATGTAAGGAGATTAAAACCGATTGGTACTCTTTCGCGCAACGGCAATCCTCAAAATAGTCGTTTGGGAAAACTGAGCGAGCATAAGAAAGTTGTCTAGAGAACAAAGGGCGTTCGCAACCGTAATCCCTAAAAAGCCGAAACCTTACGGCGTGATCTCCCACACCACGCCGCATCCGTCGGTGCAGTTCGTGCTGCCCCCGCCAGCGGCCGTCCCGTAGAGATTGCCACTGGCGTCGAGCGCGACGCCCGAGTAGAGCGGATATGCCCCGTCGCTGCCGCCGGTGAAGTCGTGCAAGTCGGTATACGACCAACCGCCATTCATGGGCGTCAATTTGAAAACGTTGCCGTAGCCATAAGCCCCATCGCCGTCCGTGGTTCCATAGATGTTGCCCGCGGCGTCCATGCTCAGGCTGGCGAACGGACCGAAGATGCCCCCGGTGAATGAATACAAATTGGTCATCCTCCAGCCGGTGGAGGGATTCATTTGGAAAACCGTGCCGCCGCCATTACCTCCGCCAGTAGTCGTGCCCAGCAGATTACCCGCAGGGTCAAAAATCAGCCCACCCTCGGGCTCGTTTCCGTCGCCCAAGTCTTCGAAAGAAGAAAGAGTGTTCAGCGTTCAGCCCGATCCGGAGGGCACTAACTGGTAGACCGAGCCGTACTCCAGCTCACCTCCTTGCAAGGTGGTGCCATAGAGATTTCCGGCGCTATCGAATATCACCCCGCTGAAAGGCGATGATAACCCGCTGTAGAGAACGTTTTCCATCCAGCCGCTGGCGGAGTGAGTCAACTCATAAACGATGCCGTAATCCTCGGTTCCACCGACCTGGGTAACGCCGTAAATGTTGCCGGAGGCATCGAAAACCAAAGTCCCCCTGGGACCTGCTCCGTCCGGAACTCCGACAAACTGGTAAAGCGCTGTTTTAGTCCAGTAGCACAAAAAGCTGTTGCACGCCGTCGGTGGAGGCCGCAGATTGAAAACCGTACCCGAGTTATGGGCCCCTCCCTCAGTGGTGCTGTAAAGGCTGCCGTTAGCCCCAATAACAACAGCGGCCTGCGGATTGATGCCGTCGGCTCCTCCTTGGAAAATGTAAAGCGGGTATAAAACCCAGCCGCCGTGGGACTGCTTCAGCTTGAAGACCGTGCCGCATCCCGCACTGCCGCAACTATTCCCCATAAAACCACCTCTCTCGGCTGAGCCGTAGAGGTTCCCCGCTGCATCGAGCGTGACGCCGGCCCAAGGTGACGCCCCGTCATCTCCTCCAGTGAAGGTATGCAGCACGGTGAAGGTCTGCGCCTGCGCGAGGGGGCTGGCGGCGAGCGCGAGCGCAAATGCCAATGCCAGCGCGAAGGCTGATGCCCGTGAATCGATTCGGAAACTCCAAATACGGTATTGTTCCAGCTGCCTCATAATAATTCTCCATTTCCGCCGCCAAAGGATGCAGGCGGTTTTCTTTCCCCGAGATGGCACGAATTCAACTGAATTCAGCTCGTTTTGCCAAGCAAGAGTGCGGCGCGAGCTCCCACACAACGCTCGCGCAACGCTCACTATTGCGCTCTTCCGCGAACTGGTCAACTTAATTTAAGATTACGGTCTAAAGTTTTGATAACAGAAAGTTTATGAGCTATGTTATCCCGATTATCCGTTCGGCTTTAGCGACGCTATAGCCTGGGCAACTCGCGAAAATCGCCTCATTCGTAATCGAGGCTGAAGACTTCTGGCGACGGTTGGATGCGACTTGTGGCGTTCAGGACGGCCGTCAGCCCGATCATCCTAAGACTCGCGACGGCGCGCAGGCTAAACCGTTTGCTATCAGCATGTTGTGCCGTAATCTTAAATTAAGTTGACCTCCGTTCTACAAAAGCGCAAAAGTAGCTGCGACACCTAGCGAAAGAACCCTCCGACAAGAGCTGGCAGGGGCACCTCCCAAAATGTGTATCTCGCCAGTGCTGGAAGGTCGTCAAGGAGAATCAGAATGTCAGATGAACGCCAGAATGCACCTGCGATTGTTGAGATCAATTTGCGAACGATGGTGGTTGCTCTCTTGCTGGTACTTGCGGCAGCTCTCATGGCAGCCCCAGCAGCGCGGGCGCAGACGTTTACCGTGCTGCACGAATTCGCCGGCGGTTCCGACGGATCGAATCCGTATTCCAGCCTGGTTCAGGATCGGGCTGGAAACCTGTATGGCGTCGCGCCATACGGGGGCAGCCAGTCATGCGAAACGCAATCTGGGATCGGCTGTGGAGCCGTGTTCAAGTTAGCGCATAAAACGGGCGGCTGGGTTTTCTCTCCGCTGTACGCGTTTACCGGACTCTCCGATGGCAGCAACCCAGTTGGAAGTCTCGCCATTGCTTCCGACGGCAGCATCTATGGCACCACCGACGCAGGCGGCGTCGCAGACTGCAGGGACAGCTTTGGTGACGGCTGTGGCACCGTCTTCCACTTACAACCTCCTCCTAACTTTTGCAGTTCGTTTTTGTGCTCGTGGAATGCAACCGTGCTTTACCAGTTCACCGGCGGCAACAATGGCAACGATAGTTTGGCTGGAGTGGTGCTGGATGGAGCCGGCAATCTGTACGGCACTCTGTACCAGGGAGGGGCATCGCAAAGTGGCGCGGCGTACGAATTATCCCGTTCCGGCTCCAGCTGGATCGAGTCCACAATTCACTCCTTTGCCGGCGGAGCCGATGGTGCCCTTCCCACTTCCAACCTCATTTTTGATGGCAGCGGCAACTTGTATGGAACAACCGAGTTTGGCGGAGGCGCGGGCGGGTGCAGAGCCGGGGGATGCGGCACAATTTTCCAGCTCACGCCCTCCGGCTCGGGATGGAACGCGAACATCCTCTACAACTTTCCCAGCGGCTACGACATCCCCCTGGCAGGGTTGATCTTCGATCCGCAAGGCAATCTGTATGGTACTTTCGCCGACGGCATTAACGGGGTTTTCGAGCTGACCCCTGCGAACGGCAATTGGACTTTCGCCGCCCTCTACACCCAGGATTACAGTGGACTGGAAGCCTACCGCAGTACGTTGGCCAGAGACTCCGCCGGCAATCTCTACGGTACCGCAGGCTACGGCGGCGATTTCACCAACTGCGTATACGGCTGTGGCACCGTGTATGAGCTGACGCCCTCTGGCGGCGGCTGGATCTATACGCAGCTGTACGCGTTCACTGGCCTCGACGATGGGTCGTTACCGGTCGGGGGCGTAGTTCTCGATGCCAACGGCAACATTTACGGCACTACGTATGCGGGCGGAACGAATCAATGCGGATCCGCAGGCTGCGGTGTGGTGTGGGAGATCACGCCATGAGAGCGGTGGATTTCCGCGCTTCTCAGTTGCTGTAGCAACCGCGAGATATCCATTATCCAAGCGGCCACGAGGCTTGGCCGTCAGGATTGCTTGCGATATGGTCCGTTTGCAGCAGTGATGGCTGTGGCAAGCGGACGGAATTCGCGACATGACGGTCTTGTTTCATTCGGAAAGCTGTAACTTCCGTCGCACTGGCGAATCAGGAAACTGATACCTGTAAAATGTCGTTCCTGAGTGCAGCGAGATTGACGTGGCAGCGGAAGCATCCAGCACCCATCAAGCGGTAGACATTTCGCCGGCAGTTCGTGACGCCGAATTAATCGCACGCATTCTTGCGGGCGAGCGCGAGCTCTTCCATGAGCTAGTGCGGCCATATGAAAAGAGCTTGTACTTCGCGACGTTTTCCATCTTACAGAACGAACAGGACGCAGAAGACGCGGCACAGGAGACGGTGCTGAAGGCGCTGAAGAACCTGGGCAAATTTAGAGCCGAGTCGAAGTTCAGCACTTGGCTGATCTCCATTGGCGTTAACGAGGCGCGCGCGCGGCTGCGGCATGCACGAGTGCTTAAGTTCGAATCAGTTGACGAGTCTCTGCCAGATGAGGAGGGCGGATTCACGCCCAGCGTTATCAGCGATTGGCGTGAGGTTCCGCTGCAGGCGCTGGAGCGGAAAGAATTGCGCGAGCTTTTGCAGAAGGCAATTGCCGGCTTGCCGGAGATTTACCGCGAAGTGCTGCTGCTGCGTGACGTGGAGGAATTCAGCATTGCCGAGGCTGCGGCCGCACTGGGCGTCAGCGAAGGCGTAGTGAAAACGCGGCTGCTGCGGGCGCGATTGATGATGCAGAAGATTCTTGCGCCGCAATTGGCCTCGAAAAGAAGCGGATTGTTCGGTTTGTTCCGGAGCAGGGCAGGTGGATCATGGTTCTAAACTGCAAGCATGTGTGGGATCAAATCTCCAACTACATCGAAGGTGATGTTGACCCCGAATTGCGCGAAGCCATCGAGAAGCACCTGGCGCACTGCCGCCACTGCGCCGCCGTGCTGGATTCAACCCGCAACATCCTCATCCTGATCGCCGACGATCGCACGTTTGAACTGCCCGTGGGCTATAGCGACCGATTGCATGCTCGTTTGCAGCAGGAGATCGTCAGCGGAGAATGACTCTTCTAGAACTCCCGGTGAAACCAGGGATGAGTTATCAGCTCCGCTGCAACCAGCAGCAGCGTCAGAATGGCCAATTCCAGCTGAAGCCAGCGCTGCCTGCGCTGCTGGGGTGTGAGCGGCCGCATCCGCCACGCGGCTGCCGGATTGCGCCGCAGACGCTCTTCATTCCACAGCAAGAGCAGGCTGATCAGGGCCCCAATCGCTCCCACTGTCAACAGCGGTATCCGAATGGCTTCCCTATGAAGCCCGCGTGCCGGACCACTGGCTCCGGCAGCCAATAGCGACGTCAAGCCGAGCGCGACCCGCAGCCCGCTGAGTCCAACGGCAGCCACGCAGAGGCTCTCTGCCGCGGCCAAAGCCAGCGAGCCCCACGCCAACAGCAAACGAGTTGGCCGGGAGCGGGAGTTGTCGAAGTCGGGCGACTCCACGTGTGGATCTCCTCTCGCCCTGATCTCTTCAAATGCTCAAGATACTATAACGGTCGGGGCGCTATTCCGGATGGCGTGTAATCTTCTGATGCCTTCGCCGTACTACAATGCTGACTGAGGCCAAGTGGGTAGGAAGTCGATGCCTTCATGATCTTGCGGCATCGCGGGACGCAGTAGCCTAACGCCTTCTCAGCGACGTGTGCACCGGAGGCCTGAGGCTGTGGAAGGTGCCTTCGAGCGGCTCCAGCTTTCAGGAAGTAATGCCGGAAGGCGCTGCTACCGCTGGAAACCTTCCTACAGTTGGCAAGTCAGCGTCTGTAAGGTATTGAAGGGCCTGTAGCTCAGCCTGGTTAGAGCAGGGGACTCATAATCCCTTGGTCGGGGGTTCGAATCCCTCCGGGCCCACCAATTAGATCAGCAAGCTTCGCCGCCACAGTCTCTATCACGTGCTCGAAGAGCACTTGATGCCGTCTTCTCCCAATTTTGCTTTGCTCACGCCTAAGTGGTAACCCATGTGTGCAATTTTGATCATACAATACATCCCAACCGGGCTATAATCCATCATCCATCACACCGCTGCGCTAGACATCGTTGGCCGTCGCGGATGAGAGGCGAGCGCCTCCAGGAAGGGCGGCATCGATTGTTTAGCGCGTATCTCCGCAAAATACCGGCTTATCTTCTGCTCACGATGTTTCTCCTGCCCTGTGCTTCCGCGCAGGAGATGAGCGCAATTCCTGCCACATTGACCATTCCAGACGGAACCCCCATCAAGCTTCGACTTGGGGAAAACGTTTCCTCGGCCCACGCTCGCCCAGGAGACCGTCTGGATTTTGTTGTGGTGAGAGATGTGAGCGTTGACGGTTTCACGGTGATTTCGGCAGGAACCGTGGCGCACGGTTCGGTCACTGAAGTCAGGCATAAGCGTTTTCTGGGAATCGGAGGCAACGTAGCCCTGAAAGTCGATTCCGTAGAACTGGTGAACGGCGATCAGGTCGGCTTGCGGGCACAGATGAACGTGAAAGGCCGCTCCCGCACCAAGCTGATGGCTGCGGCGATGCTCGCCACTGGGCTGATCTTCCTGCCGGCCACGCCGGTTTTCCTGCTGACGCGCGGCCACGACAGCACGGTCGTGAAGAGCACGGAAATTACCGCACAAGTCGACGGCACTGACTCGATCCGCTCGGCGGGGTTGCAGCGTTTTCAACAAAGTTCCTCAGAGCTGGGCCTGATGATGGACTACCTGCCGCCGCGGGTTTTCAGTGGTGAGGGCCGCGAGGGCGATATGGTGAACCTGGTCTTTGTTGGCCAACAGGACGACGTGCAGAGGGCATTTCAGCGCGCCGGGTGGGTGAGAACTGACAAATGGACACCGCTATTCGTCTGGCATCTGATGCGGTATCGAACCAGCGATGCGACGTTGCCGATGGCCAGGTTTTACCTGTTTGGAAGAGTGCAGGATTACTCGTATGCTTTGCCGGATCCCAATGCGATCATGTCACGGCGTCACCATCTTCGCATCTGGAAAACCGATTACAAGATTGATGGAACTCCCATCTGGGCGGGTGCTGCCACGCACGACGTTGAGATTGAAATCGCGAAGCGAGGGCGTTTAATCAACCACCGGATCGACCCCGCAGTAGATGCGGAGCGTGATTTCGTCGGAAGCAACCTGACGGAGACCCGGTCGGTCGGCTGGCAGGAATATTTGCATGGCGTTAATCCGGTTTTTCAGGCGCAAACTGCGTCCGGCGAAGCCTACCACTCCGACAGCAGAATTCTGCTCCTGGATCTCCATCCGACCATCACGTCTCGCAAGACTGGCGCAACTGGTCAGCCATCGGCCGTGGTTCGGGCAACCGTCATGCCTACTACCGCGCCGGAACAGTCCTTCCAGAACAATCTGACCTCGCCTTTTTGACTAGAACTCATCTCATGAATCCGGCGGAGGCCGAGGTACCGCGGGGGCTAAGGTCCACGACTTGGCGGCAGCTCTCGGCACGGCTGAACAGGCTACGGGAAAGGTTGGAACAGCAGATCCCTCGCGGCCTGAAGAGACTGTGTCGCCGCTCCGCGGCTCTGATTTCTCCCCACTCGAACCCCGGGGCTTGCGCCCCGGGCTAAATTCATCCCGCCGCTGCGCGGCTGGCTCGGTCGCAAGTCCGACTGTTTGTTCCACCACGAAATTCGGCGTCAGGTCGCGACACAGTCTCTGAAGGCCGCTCGGGTCGACAAAAATAAACGGCTGATCGGCTCGACTGAAGTCGCGTTCTGATACAAAGCATCCCCAAAGCGAGTTCTTCAGCGGCCTGTGAAGCCGTGCCCTGGCACGGAGCATTTATGAGATGGCTTCTAACTTGGTCAGGGGAACTGTCACTGCCGCAGCGTTAGCGGAACCGCTGCGATTTATGCATTGGTAACTGCGCTCCTGAGCGCTTGAGACCCGCAACTTCGGAATCGTGTAGATTCAAAGTAGAAGCTGGTTCCGAGGATGGGTTCAATCAAACTTTCAGCGTATCGCTTGCTGTATATCGGGATTCTGTTATTCGCCGCGATCAGTGCTTCCGCGACGGAACAAGGCACCGCCGTGAGCCCTTGCTCCGCCGAACTCAACCTGACGGGCGACGAAGTTGCTGCGCGACTGATGAGCCGAAACGCCGAGCGCGCGCAGAAGCTGCGCTCCTTCGATTCAGTCCGGCAGTACACCTTGGACTACACCGGCTTTCCCTCCGCGCTCAGCGCCCGCATGCGGGTGAAAGCCTCGTACACGGCGCCCGGAACCAAGAAGTTCACCGTGATCTCGGAATCGGGATCCGGTCTCATCCGCAAACACGTTCTTCATCGGTTGTTGGAATCTGAGCAGGAAGCCATCTCGGATGCGGCGAACCGCGATGCCACGGCCCTTACCACGGCAAACTATCGTTTCTCGTTGCTGGGGTGCGCGTCCGGCGAGGGCCGCCCGCTTTATGTGATGAGCGTGGAACCGTTGCGCGATAACAAGTTCCTCTACCGGGGAACCATCTGGATCGATTCGCAGGATTTCGCGGTTACACGCATCGAGGCCGAGCCGGCCAAGAACCCCTCGTTCTGGACCCTGCGCTCGCAAATCCATCATCAGTACGAGAAGATTGGCGAGTTCTATCTGCCCGAGTTCAACCAGACGGTTACCGATGTGCGGCTCGGCGGCAAGGCCGTGCTGACAATCCGGTATCTGGATTACAAGCTGTCAGAGCAGTTAGCCAGCGGCACCGGAACCGAACCTTAGGCAAGCACCTTACTTTGCCTGGAGCAATGACTCGATTTTCTGCTGCAGGACCGGCGTCTCTACCGCACCCACATATTTGGCGGCGATGCGGCCATCGCGTCCGATCAGGAATGTGACAGGCAGTCCCAGAACTCCTCCGTAGGATTCTGCGAGACTCGCACTGCCAATCGCCACTGGGTAATTCATTTTGAACTGCTGGTAGAAGGCATGCACCGGAGCGGCGTCGTCATCCATAGAGATGCCGATCAACTGCAATCCCTCTGGACCGTACTTGCTCTGGTATTCCACGAACTGCGGAATCTCGCCGCGACAGGGCGTGCACCACGTCGCCCAGAAGTTGAGCAGGACGACCTTACCGCGATAGTTGGCAAGCGAGAGCGGTTTGCCATCCAAATCCTGCAACGCAAAGGCGGCCGCCGGTGAATCCACCACGCCCGCCGGCGCGCCCTTGGAATGCGAGTGGTGTTGCGCGCCCTCATAGACTGCGATCGCAACTGCGATCACGACGATAATTAGAACAATTCTTCTGGTCGGCATTATTGGCCTTTGATCGTGGGATATCCTTTATCCACCCAGTCAGTTCCAAAGTTGTTGGCGATATATAACACCTTCACGTGGTTGAATCCCATCGCGTTCAGCTCGGTTGTAAGCGGGGCGGACGTTGGGGCAGTGGCTCCACGGGCAGCATCCACAATACAGGACAATCAGCTTGTCGTGAGGCAGAGATTTCACGCGCGCCCGCAGCTTATCCAGGGCTTGCTTGTCGGAGGCTGCGCCGATGTATTCCGCTCCTGGAATGTGGGCCTGCATATAAAGCAGCGAAGGGCCAACGTTCAGCACAAGAGGCTTTTCGCCAGTGGTCGACTGAAGCAGCGTCAGCAGTTCGTCAGGATTGATTAGTTGCGCCCTGCCGGGCGCCAGGTCAGAGACGCTGGAGGGAGATTGTGCGCGGACTGTTTTCGCGGCAAACAGAACGAACGTGAATAGAAGTATGGCCGGGACAACAGTTCTCATTGCGCTTGCCTTTTTCGCAATCAGTTTCTGCAAACGTTCCATTCGACTCGCCCCTTTCGTTCACGAATACGCCGCTACAGGTCGACTCCCTCAGTGGCTAAAGCCAGATTCTCAACCTTGGCTTGGCGGCACGCCTGAAGGCGTGCCCCTTCAAAACCAGCCTCCGATTGCGGGACCACTCAAATCCAGATTAGCTGATGAGAGCGCTGAGGCCAATCTCAACCGCCTACCTGCTCGCGTACAATCTTCTGCTAGATGGAAGCAGAGGGACGCACCACGAATCAGCAGCGGCCGACGGGCGCGACGGCAGCGACGCTCAAAGGGTCGGTGCTGGGCGTAATTCTCCTCGATGTCTGCGAGGAGATCAGGCTGGAGGAGTTGCGCCAGATACTGGGAGCGCGGCGCGTAGAGCGGGGATTCAAGCATTCCACGCCAGAGTATGTGCGCTTCGAAAATCCGCCGGTGGTCGAATGTCTGGAGCCGGTCGTCCTGGGCAGCGGCGAGAAGCTGGTGCCGCAGGTCAAGTACTACGACTACGGCGTTATCAGCGTGCTGCTGGAATTCAGCTTCGAGGCCGACTGGGGTGGGTTGGTGCAACTGGCGGCGCGCTGGGTTCCGAACCCCGAACTGGAGCGGCAGGCGCAGCAGATTATTCGGGCGCGACTGGATAAGATTGCGCCCGCTATCGTGCGACCGTACACCGACTGGCTAAGCGAGGATTACTACATCTTCGTGATGAGCGATGTGGCGGGCCATCCGCGAGGCCTGGACTTGCTGGCCCAGCGCGCTCCAGAGATTGCGCAGGTCCTGCGTGGCGAGCAGACTCCGCTGGCCCGTACCGAAAACGACGACGTGCTGCACGCCAGTCTCTCGTATTATCCCAACGATCTGATTGCGGTCGGGTGGAATGCGGCGCTGGTGTATGACACGCCCGCGGGAGCGCAGACTTCAATCCAGATTCTGGAGTACGCCAATTCGCAGTTGCTGGAATTTCGTCACTATGACGAATGGCTGACGCGCGAGTTGGCCGGAGTGTATGCATCGCTCAAACATCGTGGAGGCATCCTGCGGCGCTGGAAGATGCGCAGCGAGGCGCTGCGGCTCAACGGAGTCACCGTGGAAATTACGGAACTAGCCGAACGAGCGGAGACTGCGATCAAGTTTGTCAGCGATATGTTCTCCGCGCGTCTATATCGGCTGGCGGCGGCCAAGGTCGGAGTGCCGGAATACAAGAACCTGGTCAACGAAAAGCTGCATACCGCCGAAGGGCTCTATCGATTCCTCATCGACGAATTTCATCAGAGCCGTGGCTTTGTGCTGGAAGTGATGGTGGTCATCATCCTGGTGATCGAACTGATATTCCTCTTCCGGGGCAAGGGATAGAGCAGTGACCAGTGACCAGTGGTCAGTTGTCAGTTCACGATCTGGGTGCGCCATGAAGGGTACGATCGCAAGTTCCTATTGAAGGTGAGGTAACTTCGATTGTGTAAAAAGCGAGAGGGTGTAAGTTGGCTTTGGCCTCAGAAGCTAAAGCCCCTTTGGAAAGGAGACTTACACCCATGGCGAAGGTTACACCCATCACCGAGCACTTCCAACATTTCGTGAGTGAGCTGAAGGAGAGTTTTTGGGGCGACCTGCAGGGCGAGGTGCAGCAGAGTATGCGGCGGCTGTTCGAGCTGCTGTCGGAGCGGCAGCGCGACCTCTACATGGTGAGCCCGCGGCACAGCCGGCAGAAGCCGCGGCAGGATTATCGCAACGGTTATTACCAGCGTGATTTCGTGACCCGCTTCGGAACCTTACGGCTGCGCATCGCCCGCACCCGCAAGCGCGGCTTTCTGCCCGCGGTGCTGCAGAAGTTTCAGCGCCGGGCGGAAGAGGTGTCGCTGCTGATCCGGGAGGCGTTTCTGCGTGGCATCTCGACCCGGCAGGTGGGGCGGCTGGTGGCCATCCTGACCGGCGAAGCGGTGAGCCCGCAGACGGTGTCGCGGCTGACCCGCGAGCTGGACGAGGCGGTGCGGGCGTTTCATCAGGCACCCCTGCAGGACGAATGGGCCTACCTGTTTCTGGACGGTGTGAGCTTGCGCATGCGGCGCTCCAGCGGCCGGCAGCGGGTGCACATGCTGGTGGCCTATGGGGTGCGCCAGGACGGCACCCGGCAACTGCTGGCCTTTATGCGCAGCTCGGGCGAAAGCCAGACTGCCTGGGAAGGGCTGCTCCAGGATCTGTACCGGCGCGGGCTGCAAGGCGAGAACCTGCTGCTGATCGTCACCGATGGCTGTCCCGGACTGGCGGCGGCGATTGAGACGGTCTATCCGCGCGCCCTGCACCAGCGCTGCTGGGTACACAAGATGCGGAACATCCTGGAGAAAGTTCGTCGCCGCGACCACGACGCGATCAAAGCGGATGCCCAGGCCATTTATCGCGCCGACAGCCGCCGTCAGGCCGAAGCCGCCTTTCGCGCTTTCCGCCGCCGCTGGCAGTCGCTGTACGGCGCCCTGGTGCGGCAACTGGAGCGCGATCTGCCGCAGCTGCTGTCGTTCTTCAGCTTCCCCCGGCATCTGTGGAAGAAACTGCGGACGACCAATATCATCGAACGCTGTTTCGTGGAGGTGCGCCGGCGAACTCGTCCCATGGTGTGCTTTGTGAATGTGAAAAGCGTGGATCGCATCATCTACTCCATCTTCCAGAGATTCAATCTGGAATGGAAAACCCGCACCCTCCGTGTTTTTACACAAGCAGCTTGACGTCACCCCTATTGAAAGAGTGGTTGACGGGAGAGACGACCCGGCGGACAATCGCAAGCGGGTTTCGCCCTCCCACGAAACTCACGGATTCGAATTTCCAGCCCGGAGGGCCCATGCCACGTTCCAACAAAGTCCTGAAAGAACGCCTCTCGCGATACCGGGAGATACGGCTCAGCGTAACCGGAAGAACATCGGGAAAGACCATCTCGATTCCAGTGTGGTTTGTTGTGGAAGGCGACACGCTATTTCTGTTGCCGGTCGGGGGCTCCGACACGCAATGGTACAAGAACGTGCTGCACGATCCGCAAATTCGCATCTCGGCACGCAGCGAAGGAGGGGAGTTCCAGCGCGACGCCGATCACCGACTCGACAGCGGTCAAGGAGGTAGTGGAGAAGTTCCGCGCGAAGTACGGGGCCGAGGACGTGAAACAATACTATTCAAAATTCGATGTCGCGGTCAGCGTGCAAGTGTAGGCACGCGGCCGTTCTTAAGGAGCGATTGGCTGGTTCGATGAAGTTTTCACGTTTGGTCCCGGTGTTACTGATTGCGATTATGCCGGTCGCCGCTGCCGGGCCAACGCGGGCAGCCGATGCACTTCCGTTTGCCACGAGCACCGCGAATGGCAACAGCCTGAACGTTACCGTTAGCGGGAGCCCGCAATGGGTTGACACAGGCGTGGAGGTAAATGCCGGAGACAAATTGCACATCACGGCCACAGGCACGGTGAGCATGGCAAGAACACGGGGATCACCGCCGACGGCGCGGCGCGCGGCTGGGTGGACACACTGCGCGCGCTGACGGTGCCCAGCGCCGGACGCGGCGCGCTGGTGGGACGCGTGGGCAATAGCGATGCAGCTACCCCGTTCTTCATTGGCGCGAATGGAAACGTCTTGGTGCCAATCGCGGGCCGGCTGTATCTGGCGATCAACACCGATTCCATGCAAACGCCGGACGGCAAGTACGAGGTACACATCGAGCGCACAGCGGCGAGTGGCGCAGCCGCGAGCCAGAGCAACTACGACTTCAAGCCCCTCTTCGCGGAGCTGGATGCCAGACTGCCCTATCGCGTTGCCGACCGGGCACAAGGAGGCAATCCCGGAGACCTGGTGAACTTTGTGATCGTGGGGACCGAGCAGCAGGTGACGAACGCGCTGAAGGCCGCGGGTTGGATTACGGCCGACAAGGATAACAAGGCCGCGGTGGTGGACGCGCTGATGGCAACCTTGCAGAAGAATGTATACGTCGCGGTTCCCATGAGCCTGCTGTACCTGTATGGACGGCCGCAGGACTTTGGCTACGAGCGAGCAGAGGCGGTGATGGTCGCGACCGAGCGCAACCACTTCCGCATCTGGCAAGCGCCGTTTGCGGGCCCGCAAAATCAGCCGCTGTGGGTGGGCGCGGGAACCCACGATGTCGGCATTGCACGCGATGAACGCACGCCGAATGGGATCACACACAAGATCGATCAGGACGTGGACAACGAGCGCGACTTTGTGGGCGCGACGCTTCAGCAGGCAGGACAAGTGGAGGCGATGTCCTACATGACGCGCGCGAAGCCGATCAAGTCAGCCAAGACGGCAACAGGAGGGAATATTCAGTCGGACGGAAGAGTGCTGATGATTGTGTTGAAGAAGCAGTAGGAAGTGGACGTGAATGGTGAATCACGAATCCTACCTGGTGTCAGCGGCTACAGAGCATTTCGTAGCTCGCTAATGGGTTGGCGACTCACGACCCACCGTCCACGATTCACGAGACGGTCCTGGTCGGCGTCAAGTCAAACCGCTGGGCCATCATCTCGACGATCTCTTTGCCGATCTCGAGCGAAGCGGTTGCCGCCGGTGACGGTACATTGCACACATGGATCATGTTCGCGCTATTGACGAAATGGAAGTCGTCGACCAGGTTGCCGTTGGCGTCGACCGCCTGCGCGCGCACGCCCGAGCCGCCCTGCGCCAGGTCCGACTCCTGAAGCTCCGGCACCATTTTCTGCAGGGCCTTGACGAATGCGGATTTCACCCACGAGCGGTATTGTTCCGCCAGGCCCATGCGCCAATATTTCCTGGCCATCTTCCAGAAGCCGGAAAAGCTCAGGGTCTCCATCGCTTCGCGTGCGTCGGGCGGCGCGCCGGTGTAGCCTTCGCGTCGAAAGGCTAACAACGCGTTCGGGCCGGCTTCGACGCTGCCGTTCACGCGGCGGGTGAAATGCACTCCGAGGAAGGGAAATCGCGGATCGGGAACCGGGTAGATCAGCGCCTTTACCAGGTTGCGCCGTTCCGGGCGGACCTCGTAGTACTCGCCACGGAACGGGATGATTTCGAGATTGGTTTGGACGCCGGCCATGCGCATGATGGTATCGCTGTAAAGTCCGGCGCAGTTGATGACATAGCGCGCGCGAAACGTTCCGGCGGGGCTCTCGACAATGTTGGTCCCGCCGTCCTCGCGCAGCGCCACGACCTTGGCGCCCAGCACCAGTTCGCCGCCAGCTTGTTGGATCAACTCCGCGTACTTCTGGGCAACGGCGGTGTAGTCAACGATGCCGGTGGAAGGCACTTGCAGGGCACAGATTCCGGCGCAGTGCGGCTCGATCTCGCGGAACTGCTCGTGTTGCAGCATGCGCAGTCCGGGCACGCCGTTGGCAGTGCCGCGCCGATGCAGGTCCTCAAGTCGCAAAACCTGTTCCGGGGTGGTAGCAAGCACCAGCTTGCCGCATTCCTCGAAAACAATGTCGTGCTCCCGACAGAAGCGTTTCATCGAGGCGGCTCCGGCGACACAATTGCGCGCCTTCAAGGAGCCGGTCTTGTAGTAGAGGCCGGAATGAATCACTCCGCTGTTGTGGCCGGTCTGATGGACGGCTACGCGGTCCTCCTTGTCCACGATGAGGATGCGCATTTGCGGGAAGCGGCGCGTGACTTCCAAGGCTGTCGCCAGTCCTACAATTCCGGCGCCAATGATGAGCAGGTCCGATTCGCGGTCAGCCATATTTCAAGTCCAGCAAAACCCGCGATTATACGGCGTGTCAGATCACGTCGCCATGACGCGCGTCACAGGAACATCGTTTACTTGAAGCCGCATGGTAGTTGGGAGCGCATGGCCGTCGGGGCGTCTTCTGGAGGAGGTCCCGAATCCCGAAATTTAGCCCAGCCGCGGCGGAAAGAAGAGTCCACCACTTTAGAGACTCGCAAGGTTTCGACTAAGAGGGTAAACTGTTGCCCGAATGTCACAAGGAATTGAAGTGGCGGGACGCACGGACGTTGGACGGGTGCGTCCGTCGAATGAGGACCATTTCGGCTACGACGAACGGCTCGGTGTCTTCGTGGTGTGCGATGGGATGGGCGGACACGCGGCCGGCGAAATCGCCAGCCAGATCGCGGTCGAAACCGTGCTCGCTTTTTTTCGCGAACGGAAGCCCAGCGTGCAGGACAACGCCTATCTGGACGACGCACCGCTGGGCGCGCGCTTGCTGGCCGAGGCGGTGAAGAAGGCCAACGATGCCATCCTGGCTTATGCGGAAGAGCATAAGAACACGTCCGGGATGGGCACGACGCTGGTCGCCGTCCGCTTTGCCGATGGCGTATTCAGCATTGCCAATGTGGGCGATAGCCGCATTTATCTCTTCCGCGAAGGCCAGTTGCTGCAGTTGACGGAGGACCACTCGCTGGTGATGGAGCAGGTGCGCCGCGGCATGATCACGCTGGACCAGGCCAAGCGCTCCTCGGCGCAGAACATCATCACTCGCGCCCTGGGCACCGATGAGGGCACGCTTCCCGATCTCGGCGAATTTCCCGCGCAGGGCGGCGACTTGCTGCTGCTGACCACAGACGGCGTACTGCGCCATGTGGACGACGGAGAGATCAGCAATATCCTGCTGCAGTTACCCTCTCTGCAAGCCGCCTGCGACACCCTGATCGACGCCGCCAACGAAGGCGGAGGAGAAGACAACTCCACTTGCGTCCTGATTCGGGTACCCAACGGCGCGACATCGCAAGCGAAGCCGTCGGGTGACAATCCGCCACCGAGCGCTTCGTAAGAAGAAATAGGGGGTTTTTCGCAGGAAAGGAATATAATCGCGACCGTTGGGGCCGAAATGAAAATCCCGAAAGACGAGGAGGCTGTTTGTGCGTAAGACACTTTTGATCACTCTAGTGCTGCTGGTTTCTGCGATGTGGCTGCAAGCGCAGGATTCGATGTCCAAGTCCGGCCCGACTACGATCACAGGTTGCCTGGCGACCGTGGGCAATCACTACACCCTCACCGACAGCAGTGGGAAGGTCTACCAACTTTCCGATGAAGCGAATAAGCTGACCAAACATGTCGGCCACGAGGTCAAAATAACCGGTACGCCTGGCGTCAGGACCAGGGACAACAGTCAGCAGGGAGTTGAATCGAGCGTAAAAGAGACGCCGGTTATCAGAGTTAAGACCGTGACCCATATAGCGGATACGTGCAGCAAGTAGGCTGGTAACAGGCCCACTTCATCGCGCTGCTCGGTGTGGATGCGCAGTGTAATCCAAGGTCGGCCTTTGGTCGGATGACCGGAGGTCAACGTCACACCGATAGCGCCTCTGTCGATGTTCTTCTAAGCCGAGGAGCCCACGGGAGCTTGAGCGAGAGCGTATCCCTCGGCCGCGCCCAATCGCATCGCTCCTTCGCTCTGCCTTAAAAATGGCGGCGCGGATAAAAGCCGCGCCCTTATGTGATCCGGGATGCAAGTCAGTCACCGCATCCCGGTGATCTTACGTCCCAGGCGCGAGGCCGACTTTCTTATGCCGCAGGTCATGGCGCAATCATCGCTTATCGAGGACTTCACGGCCGCGGCGATCCAGGCGGTTGCTACCGTGGAAGTCATCGATCGCTCACCCGCGGCTTTATGTACTGCAATCCTGAACGCTGTCGGCGACGCATCCCGCATTCTCTATGCGCCTCCGCAGGAGCTTCCGGCCAGTTTGTTCAGCGAGTTCGCGGCCGATCCGCGGGTGCGGGCGGATGCCACTCCCGATGAGATGGTCAACAGCGCCGCTGGCGTTACGGAAGCTTTCGCGGCCGTAGCCAGCACCGGTTCCGTGTGCATTGATGTGAGCTTCGAGCGCACCGCGATTGTAAGCTTGCTGGCCCCTATGCAAGTCGCGGTGGTCGCCGCTGAGAGCATCGTTTCCCAGCCGCGCGATCTGTTTCGCGCCGACGTGCTCGATGGCCGTGGACTGAAGCGCGATTTCGTATTCGTCACCGGCCCCAGCGCCACCGCCGATATGGGTCCGCTGGTTCGCGGCGTTCATGGGCCGCATAAATTGCACATCATTGTATTGAGGTGAGCGTGGCCACTCCGGTGAATCCCGCCGACATCAATCCGCGCCAGGTGGCCAACAAGAGCGACAAGAAGGCCCTGCTGGATGCCATCCGCATGACGCTGAGTGTGCAGAGCCCAGCCGTCCGCCGCAACACCCAGACCTTCAATCGCAATCGCTACGCTGCCACCGCGCTGCTGCCCGACTACAACGAACTCAAGGACCGCGCCCGCCAGATCAAGGGAAATGCCATCGCCAACTCGCCGGAGCTGCTGCGGCAACTCGAAGCTAGCGTGCGCGCCAACGGCGGGCATTTCTATCTGGCGAAGACGGCCGCGGACGCTGACCAGTACATTCGCGATGTCTTGCTGAGCCACGAAGTCAAGCTGGTGGTAAAGGGCAAAAGCATCACTTCGGAAGAGACTAAGCTGAACCACGCGCTGGAAGCAGCCGGCATCACCGTTGCCGAAACCGATCTGGCCGAATTCATTCTGCAGGTGGCCGACGAGCAGCCGTCGCACATCATCGCTCCGGCGCTGCATTACTCGCGAGAACGCATTACGGCGCTGTTCAAGCGCAAGTTCAATACCGACCTGCCGCTCGATACCGGCGAAGAACTGACTGTGTTTGCGCGCGAGAAGCTGCGCCAGCAGTTCATCGCCGCCGATGCCGGCATCTCGGGCGCAAATCTCATCGCCGCCGACAGCGGCTCGCTGATGCTGGTGGAGAGCGAAGGCAACATTCGCATGACCATGACTCTGCCGCCACTGCACATCGCTCTCGCCGGGATCGAGAAGATTGTGCCGTCGCGCACCGATTTCGGCACATTCATCGAACTGTTGCCGCGCAGCGGCACTGGGCAGCCCCTGACGTCGTACGTCAGCATTCTGCACCCGCCGCTGAAGGCGCCGCCGTTCGCTGCGCCGGGCAAAACTGCGAAGCCGCGAGAGTTCCACCTGGTATTGATCGACAATGGCCGCGGTCGCATGCGTGAGGATCCGGTTCTGCACGAAGCGCTGTACTGCATCCGTTGCAGCGCCTGCATGAATTGCTGTGCTAACTTCGAAACCGTCGGCGGACACGCCTTCGGCGGAGAAACGTACTCCGGCGGCATCGGCGGATCCTGGGAAGCCGGCACCGGCACGCTGATGAATGCTCGCTTCAGCGAACTCTGTACTGGTTGCTCGCGCTGCGTGACGCAATGTCCGGTGCGAATCGACATCCCCTGGCTCAATGAGAACCTGCGACAACGCATGAACTTCGAACAGTCGTCGTCGACTGCGAAGTCGGCCTTCGGAGCCATGACGGGCAGCGCCTCGGAAGATCGCGTGGCTCCGCTGCAAAAGCAGTTTTTCGCCAACTACCACGTCATGGCCCGCGAAGCTATGCGTTTCCCGTCGCTGTCGAATGCGGTTACGCGGTTGCCTTTCGTGCGCGGTGTGATGGAGAGCGTCGTCGGACTCGATCGCCGCCGCAAGCTCCCGGCATTTCCGCCAAAGACCTGGCAACAGTTGCATCGCGACCAGGGCAGCGATCAGGCCCGCACGGCCAAGCGCTCACCTGACGTGCTGATGTTCGCCGATGTATTCACCAATTACGGTTCGCCCGAACGAGGCATGGCGGCGATGCGGGTGTTGCGCGAACTCGGCATCAATGTCGAACTGAGTCCTTCGTTGCCCGACGGACGCGCCGCCATTTCGCAAGGCATGATCGCAACCGCGCGACAACAGGCGAACGCCTTGGCGAAGGCGCTTCTGCCGTATCTGGAGAAGGGAACGGTTATCTGTGTGCTCGAGCCCAGCGTGCTGGCCATGTTCCGCTCTGACTATGAGCATCTGCTGGGCGCTGCGACATGGGAAAAGTTTGCGCACGCCAGGTTCCTGGAACCGTTGCAGTTGGTTTTGTCCATCGCTAAAGAGCACGGCACAGATCTGTCGCAGATGTTTCGCGCCGGCAAATCGCCGCACGGCACTCGAGTGTTTTATCACTCGCATTGCCAGCAGCGGAGCTGCGACGCGGACTGGCAGACCATCGAGATCCTGCGTGCGTGCGGCTTCGACGTGGTCACGTCCGCTGTCGAATGTTGCGGCATGGCTGGCAGCTTCGGCTACAAGCGCGAGTATTACGAGCTGAGCATGGCCGTCGGCGAGGACCTGTTCGCGCAGGTGCGGGCCGCCGAGCAAGATGGCGGGCCGCGCACTCTGATCGCCAGCGGTACATCGTGTCACGAACAGTTGTGGGCCGGCATGGGACGCGAAGTGATGCATCCGGCGGAGTTGCTGGTCAGCACGCTGGGATAGAAAATGTAGCCGCAGCGCGGCGGAATGAAGTTACCCGTGGGCGTAAGCCCACGGTCAGGTTGGAAGGAAAGACGAGCCGCGTGAGCGGCGACACTACTTCTTGACCGTTTCCTTTTCCAGCTTTTCCAACTCCTGGGCCAACTGTTCAGCCTGATCACGAAGCTGGTGAAGGCGTTCCGCCAATGAAGATGCGTTCTTCTCACTGGGCGCAGCGGCGGTAGTTACGGCGGGCGCAGCCGTTGCCGGCGCTGGCGCTGAGGTCAAATCGGCTAAGGCCTCGTCGAAAGTATCGCGGTAAATCAGCCGATCGCCCATGGCCAGCACAACCTTCTTGAGCTGCGGCATACGGGCTTCAGTGGCCTGAATGTAGATCGACTCCAGGTAAAGAAATCCGCCGGTCACCGGCAGAGCGATGATGTTGCCGCGCAGCACGCGCGAGCCCTGCTGGTTCCACAGCGTGAGGTCCTTGGAGATATTCTGGTCCTGGTCGATGCGCGATTCAATCTGCATCGGGCCGTACATCAACTGCTGCTTCGGGAAGCTGATAAAAGACCAGCTTGCCCAGTTGATCGCCATCGCAGCGCGCGGCCATCCAGCCAATCAAATTGTCCTTGCCGCGCGGAGTGAATGGCAGAATCAGCAGGTACTCCGGATTCTTTTCGCCCGGCAACGTAGCGACAACATACGTCGGCGTTACCGGTTCCGGTTGTCCCGACTGGCTGAACAGGTCGCGCGCAATCTCCCAGATGTCTTCCTTGTTGTAGAACACCTGCGGATCGCGCATGTGGAAGATGCGATAGGCCTCGGCCTGCGTCTGAAAAAGAGCTTCTGGATAGCGCGCGTGCCTGCGCAGATCGGCGGGCATTTCTGATGCAGGCCGGAATAACTTTGGGAACAGCTTCTCGTAAGCCTGGATGATCGGGTCGCTGGGATCGAAGACATACAGCGATCATCTTCCCCGTGTAGGCATCCACTGTGGCTTTCACCGCATTGCGAATGTAATTCGCGCCTTCGTCAACTCCGGCAACAGGCAAGCACCGCCGAATACGGATGGGAGAGAGAAGTGGTGTAGCCATCCACCATCCACACCAGCCTGCCATCATCGGTAATCACCAGGTAAGGGTCCTGGTCCCATTGCAGGAAGCCGGCCAGGTGCGCCAGCCTGGCTTGCACGTTGCGATAGATCATCATGCGGCTCTGGCCGGTGAGGTAGCCCGTGAAAACAATGTTGGGCTCGCCTTCGGAGATGGCCGCGGCAACCTTCAGAAGAAAAGATCCGACGGGAAAGCCGCCTGTGCCCTGATAGGTCGAATACTTATTCTGATCGCCGGAAGGATAGTCGAACTCTTCGCGTGCAGTGTGAACAAAGACCGGATCCTGAGTTCTCTCGCCAAAGTAAATCTCGGGCCGCGTAAGCTGAAACGCCGGCGACTTGATCTCCGGGGGAGCGTTCTTGATGAGCAGAACCGGGAGGCCATCGGGGGTAATCTTGTTGACCTCTGAAACCACAACGCCGAAGCCGTGCGTATAGATGAAGTGAGGATTGATCCAGCTCTCGCTGGCCTCGGCGGACAACTGGCTGACATCGATTTCGCGCGGCGACAGCAGCACCTGCTTGATGTTGCCATTGACGAAATAGCGGTCAACATCCGTATCGGGAAAAGTGTAGTACGGGCGCAGCGCCTGAATCTGGGTGATGGTGGCGTTGTATGCGCGAAGGTCCCACAGCCGGGCGTTAGCCAGCAGGGTTGCGTCCTGGACGGGATCGACGACGCCTTGGCCGGACGGTGTGAAAGGCTGTTCGGTGGCGTTGCGATTCAGACCAAAGGCAGCGGTGGTCGCCTGAATATGGCGCTCAATGTAGGGCCGCTCAATCGAGATCTCATTCGGTCGCACATAAACGGCGCGGACAATGGCAGGCAGCGCAGACTGCAAGATAAAACAGGACAACACCAGGACGATGGCCTGCTTGAATTTCGACATCCACGCCAGCGGCAGCGCCGCGAAGGCGGAAATGATTAGGAGCCAGCGCAAAGGCAGAGTGATTTTTTCGTCTACGTAATCTGCGCCGGTCATGAAGGCGTGCGACTTGAACAGCAGCTCATAATTGCCCAGGTAAATCCAGCCGGCAAAACCAAGCAACAAAATCACCGCCATCACGCGGACGAAGGGCGCGCGTGTGGCGCCCGGCAACCGCAAATAACTTCCCAGGCTGATGTCTCTGGAGCGCCCATCCAGCAACTGGCCGTACTTGACGCGTTCCACCAACTGCCATCCCCGGGCCGTCACCCAGAACAGCACTGCCGATAGAATCGCTAACACAAATGCAAATCCCAGCAGGTCCGAATAGAAAGGCAGATCGAAGAGGTAGAACGGCAAGGCGTGCGAGAAAACGTGGTCCTGCCAGGCGTCGGGAGGCGCTGCCAGGCCACGCGACCCGAAGAAGCGCATCACGGTCCAGAAGTCGATCGATGAGGATGCGAACAGCAGCGCGATCACAGCCAGTCCGACGGGCACCAGCCGGGTGTAAAAGGGGTAATCGCGTTGGCGGACGCCGGCGAAATGCAAGCCGCGCGCGTGGGCTACATAAAGCGCGATGAACGCCACCAGTGCACCCACCGCTCCCGGCGCAATGCTGTACCACAGCATGCTGAACCAAGTATCGACCTG
Organism: uncultured Acidobacteriaceae bacterium; assembly: GCA_963789245.1. GTDB lineage: Bacteria > Acidobacteriota > Terriglobia > Terriglobales > Acidobacteriaceae > Bog-257. Next base: position 129,183 of record CAWBKE010000011.1, read on the forward strand.
CGAGACTTCTTTCCACCAGTTGTACTCGATGACGAAATTGGCCGCCGTCGGGATGGCCCAGCCGAGAAACGCGAGCGACACTAATACAAGGATGAAAGCGCGGATTTGGGAAGGACGCATAAAAGCGATTCTTGCGTGTCCAGCAGTGGCCGCTTCAAGCCTAGAGAATCTTCAGCGACGCGGCATCACCATTAGGGCAGGTGGTCGAATCGTATCACAGCCGGCGTGCGGAATCTGTGCCACACGGCATCGGCCGCGACCTTTCGCCCCGGCCGGATTTCCACCCGCACGGGGATGACAATCTGTCGGAAACATGCTCTAGTAGGGGCGATAGCCAAAGCTAATTGCTAACTGCCAATTGCTAATTGCCGCCTTATGGACTTCGATCAACTGGAAACGTTTCTGGAAGTTGCACGGCTGAGCAGTTTCTCGCGTGCTGCCGAGCGGCGTTTCCGCACCCAACCGGCGATCTCGGCGCAAATCCGCGCGCTGGAAGAAGAAGTCGGCGCGAAGCTGCTGGACCGCAGCGGCGGCAAAGTCGCCATAACCGCAGCCGGCAAGGTTTTCCAGAAATATGCTGAAGACACGCTGGAGGGACGCAGGGTAGTGTTGATTGCCCTAGCTGAGATGCACCGCGTCCCGCGCGGCGAAATCGTTGTCGCCGCCAACGAGGGGACCTGCCTGCACATCCTCCCCGAGGTCTTCGCCGAATTCAAACGCCAGTACCCCAGTGTGGGAGTCGGGATCAAACGGCTGGAGCACAATAAAATCCTCGAGGCCATTGTCGAGAACTCATGCGATTTCGGTGTGGTCTCCATGCCGGTCAACGATAAGCGGCTCACCGTTGTCCCGATTCACCGCGATGAACTGGTGGTCATCACGCCGCCCGATCATCCGCTGGCCGGGCGCGAGAAAGCCACGGTCGCCGAGGTGGTGGAGTACCCGCTGCTGCTGCCCAAAGTCGGGCGCACTCGCGACGCCTTGGAGGAACTCTTTCACGAGCGTCGCCTGAAGCCGACAGTGTCGATGGAACTGGACTCCAGCGAGCTGATGAAGCGCTTCGTCGCCGTCTCGGTGGGAGTCGGATTCATTCCGCGTTCGAATGTGGTGGAGGATTTGCAAGCCAAGGCGTTGGCCGCGGTCACGCTCTCCGATGCCAGCATCCAGCGCGAATTGGCGCTGGTCTTTCGCAAGGACAAGGCCCTGAGCCGGGCCGCGCTGGCCTTCATCGACATCGCGGTCAAGTTGAAGACAGCCGCGGTGCGGGTGGCAGAGTAGGTTTCGCGCGATTCGCTATTCGCCTTTTCGCTCTTCGCTTTTCGCAAGAGCTCACAGCACAACAAGCTCGAAAGCCTGGACACCGTCTGTCCAGGGATGGACAAGCGCTTCTAGTTTCGGACATCGACGCCCGCCGGATCACGTCCGCGCTGCTCTTAACCGCCTTACTGTTCAATCACTTAGAGCCAATCCACGATGGCCTTCGACCTGTATGTCATTAGCTGGACGCAGAGCCCGTGCAGTTAATCCCAAATGTCCTAACGGTCTGGTTGTTCTCTCGTCTTAAGGGTCAGGAGGCAGTATGGAGCGCAGATACCTGGTTGCGGCGTTGGCGATGATTATGGCCTTCGCGGCGACGTCCCACGGCTTCCGTGCCTTGCAGCAGATGTCGGTGATGCACGTTCGACATTCGGGAGCGATGGCTCACTCCATGCACGAGCCGAGTTGCGCGGTGCGCGCCCTGGCGAAGATCCGCACTCACCTGCGTCCGCGCTATCCGGAAGAGGCGCAGTTGCTGGCCGAGATGAACGTTCCCCTCGCCAACATGCAGGCGACGATCGAGGAGCAGATGGCTCGGCAGAATACGGCTATCGCTCAATGTGCCCGTGCCCAGGCGATGCGGGACGCCGAGCGCGCGCGCCGCAACGCCATGCAGGTGCAGCAGAGCCTGGCCAGCATCGCTCCGATGGCCGCGGAAGTGAATCTGCCTTCCGACCTTGACCAGCGCATCAACGCTGCGCTTGCCTCACGGCTGGCGGCCAACAATGTAAAGCTGCAAGTCCTTGCCGACAAATTGCGTGCAAGCTCGATGCGGATCGACAGCTTAGACCTGCCGGTGATCGATGTGACCGATGATGGCGATGGCTCCAGCCACGTACATGTGCATCTCCGGTGCAATGGCAACAGTAGGACGCAGCGGCAGCAGCCACAATAATCATTCTGGAAGGAAAGTCTTACTTTCCGCCGTTTCCAGTGAGGAATCGAAGGTCAGTGGCCTGCCAGCCGCGCCCGGCGTTCCTGCCATTCCTGAGTCGCGAAGATGCGCGGCCCCACTTCAATCAGCCGCGGCAACATCTGGAAGACGGAAATCGGCGTCCATTTCATTCCCTGGCGGGTGCGATAGCCGCGGTGGTTGAGCTCTTCCGCGATCGCCGTGTAAGGACCGTCCTGGACTGTCAATTCCATCATGAGGAAGAGGATCTCCTGCTCGCTGGGATTCTCTTCCAGACGCGGCGCGTCTTTGGCGACGTGCAATCCAAAAGGGACATCTTCGGGCGCCGGAGCGGCCGCCTCGGTTTCTGGAAGTTCGCGCTGCCACTCCACCGCGACCAGCTTCCATCCCTGTTCGGCTTGCCGCGCGATGTCCTCCGGCCCAAACGAGGCCGACGCTTCCTGACGAATACGTTCCAGCTTTGCCATGCCATCCCCCTTTTTGAATGGGTGGAGCACCGCTTTACCGGTGCCGTTAGGATCGGCGAATGAATCGGCTTTTAGCCATTGAGGTAAGCGAAGGCCTTACCTCAGGCGCTAAAGCGCTGTCCGGAAATACCGGCCACAAGCGCACGCCTGAAAGGCGTGCTCCACCCTCGCTACATACCAACTGCCCCACGCTCCTACTGCTCTCGCAACGTCTTCATCGGATCCAGTCGCGCGGCGCGATATGCCGGCAGGCTGCTGGCCGCTGCTGATACCAGCAGCAGCACTGCGCTGACGCCCACAAACGTCAGCGGATCGAATTGCTTCACCCCGTACAACATCCCTGCCATGAATTGCGTCAGCAGCAGGGAAGCAAGAATCCCAATCGCAAGGCCGGTGGCGGCGAGCATCAGTCCGCGGCGCAGGATCAAGCCAAGTACGTCTTCGCGCCGCGCGCCTAACGCCAGCCTCAGGCCGATCTCCAGCGTGCGTTGCGCCACCATATACGACAGCACGGCGTACAGTCCGACAGCCGCGAGCAGCAGCGCCATCACCGCGAAAAACGTGATCAGCACGGTCTGGAAGCGTGGCTGCGCCGCCGAGAGCGAGACGTAATCCTCCAAGGTCCTGACGCGATAGAGCGGGATATTGCTGTCAACCTGCGCCAGTTGATCGCGCACTTCGCCGACCACGCTGAGCGGATCGCCCGCCGTGCGAATGATCAGCGGCGGCGACATGATGATGGCCTGCTTGAATGGCATGTAAAATTGCGCTGGCATCTCTGCCGTAATGCCGCGGTGCTTCACATCGCCCACCACCCCTACGATTTCGCGGACCACCTCATTGGTTATTCCGTCGCCCAGACCGGGTTTTATCCGCTTGCCGACTGGATCTTCGCCGGGGAAGTATTTGTGCGCGAAAGCCTGGTTCACGATGACGACTGCGGGTGATTTGGAATCGTCCGTTGGCAAAAAGGCGCGACCGGAGAGCAGCGGAATGCGCAGCGTGCGAAAGAAGCCGGGCGTGACAATGCTGACTGGCGCGTCCGGTTCATCGCCGGGCGCGACGGGGCGCCCCTCAATCGCGAATCCGACGGTGATGTTGTTGTGGGAGAGTGGAATCGGCACGCCCGTGGTGACCGCCTCGACCCCCGGCAGCGCGCTGAGGCGCGGCAACAGCTCGTCATAGAACTGCGTTTTCTTCAGCCCAGGATATTGCGTGTCGGGCACATTGATCGCTGCCGTCAAGACATGATGAGGATCGAATCCGGGATCGACGTTGAGCACCCGGATGAAGCTATGAATGAGCAAGCCCGCGCCGATCAGCAGGACCAAACCAATTGCCGTCTCGGCGATGACCAGCGCACCATGCAGCCGATGCTGTCCGCGTCCGCTGGTGACAGTTCGCGTACCCTCGCGCAACGCCAGTGCGGGATCGAGTCGCGACATTCGCCACGCCGGCAGCAGGCCAAAGATCAGGCCGGTGAGTATGGAGGCTCCGGCGGCAAAGGCCAGCACCGTGCCGTCCACGGAGACTCGATCGAGACGTGGCAGGTCCTGCGGCACGAACTGCAACATGGTTTTGAGCAGGAGCACCGAGAGGGCAACGCCAGCCGCGCCTCCGCAGAGGGAAAGCACAACCGATTCGACCAGCACTTGCCGCATAATCTCCCACCGGCTTGCTCCCATGGCGGAGCGCACGGCAATCTCCGGGCGCCGGCGCGATGTCCGCGCCAACGTCAGTCCCGCGACATTCGCGCAGGCGATCAGCAAGACGAAGAGCACCGAGGCGAACAGGACTCGCAGTGCCGAACGGCTTTTGCCGACCAAGTCGTCCAGCTCCGGCGTGACCATCGCGGCGGTGAACTTCTTATTGGACTCCGGATACTGCGTTGCCAGATTCTGCTCGATGACGCTCAGGTCGGCCGTGGCTTGCGCGATCGTCGCTCCCGGCCTGAGGCGGCCAATCACCGCGACCATGTCCGCGCCGCGTTGCCCCGTGAGAGGTTGCGGATCCTTTTCATCAGGATCGATTGCATCATCCGCCAGCGATGTCCAGATCGCGGGTTTGGGCAGAAGATCGAGTGGATATTGAAAGCCCTTCGGCATCACGCCAATCACCGTATAGCTGGTGTTGTCGAGAGTGATGGCGCGGCCGACTATGTCAGGTGATCCGCCGAATGTGGAGAGCCAGGTTTCGTGAGTCAGAAGCGCGACGTGCGTTCCCGGCTTTTCGTCATCGCGAACAAAGCCGCGTCCGAGAATGGGATTAATCCCGAGCACGCGCAGGAAGTCCGAGGAGACGATCAAGGTTTGCAGTTGCTGGGGCGTGCCATTGCCGGTGAGCGTGCGGCCCTCCCCGCGGAGAGAAGAGATCGCTTCAAAGGAACGGTTACGCGAGCGCCAGTCAAAGAAATCGGGATAGCTGATGTACTCCGGAATGCCGGGCTTGCCCACTGACCGGTTGAGCCCTTCGAGGAACATCAGCCGGTTGGGCTTAGGGAAGGGCAGCGGACGCAGCACAACCGCGTTAATCAGACTGAAGATGGCTGTGGTGGCGCCGATGCCGAGCGCCAGCGTCAAAGTTGTAGTGATGGCAAAACCAGGGTTCTTACGCAATTGACGGATCGCGAAGCGCAGGTCCTGCAGCAGGCTATACATCAAGGTCTCCAGATTCGCTCCTGCAAGCTCGCATTCCCCCCGGGACTCGGACAGGCGAAGAGCGAAAGACGAATAGAGATAACCAAGGTACACGTCATGGGCCACCACGCGCGGCGGCACAAGTGGCTGGAAACAGCGGGGATACTCATCGCAGTATGAGAGTCGCGGCGTGGCCAGGCGTCCAGATTCAGTACGGCTTGTCCACGAGCGGACAAGAAAATCATGCGCTTGCCCGCGTTTGCCGCACTTCTTGCACGGCTGTTAAACTGATTAGTTTGCACAGACCTCTTTTTTCATCCATATAAATATGCCAAACGGAACAGATATCGCTATTGTCAACGGCGCTCGCACGCCCATGGGGCGCTACTGCGGGAAGCTACGGGATTTTACGGCTCAGGAACTAGGTGCGGCCGCATCGGTCGAGGCCATGAAGCGCTCCGGCGTTGAGCCGGGCGAGATCGATCACTGCGTGATGGGCAATGCGCAGCAGACCTCAGGCGACGCTATCTATGGCGCGCGCCATGTCATGCTCAAGGCAGGCGTGCCCATCGAGGTGCCCGCGCTCACCGTCAATCGCCTGTGCGGATCGGGAATGCAGTCGGTCGTGACCGCGGCACAGATGATCCAGCTTGGTGAGGCTAGGACTGTGCTCGCCGGCGGCATGGAATCGATGTCGCAAGCGCCGCATGTGATTCGCGGCATGCGCTGGGGCGTAGGCTTTGGCGAAGGCAAGCTGGAAGATTCCCTGATGGTCGCGCTGCTCGACAGCTACTGCAATCTTTACATGGCGAACACGGCCGAGCTCTACGCCGAGCAACAGGGCATCACTCGTGAAATGCAGGACGAGTTTGCGCTGCGCTCGCAAAAGTTGGCCGACGATGCTTACAAGGCTGGCCGCTTGCAGGAAGAGCTGACGCCGGTTGCGCTGCGCAATCGCCGCGGAGAGCCGACTGGCGAGATGTTCACCGAGGACGACCATCGTCGTCCCGAGACCACGATGGACAGCCTGCACAAGCTGAAGCCTGCGTTCGGCAAGAACGGGACGGTGACCGCTGGTAACGCCAGCGGAATCGTCGATGGCGGCGCGGCCATGGTGGTGATGTCTCTTGGCGATGCCGAAAAGCGCAACCTCAAGCCGCTGGGCCGCATTGTTAGCTGGGGCATCGCCGGAGTCGATCCGAAGATCATGGGATCGGGACCGGTGCCGGCCACGCGGATCGCGCTGAAGAAAGCGGGGCTTACGCTCGACGATATTGACGTGATCGAACTTAACGAGGCCTTCGCCGCGCAGTGTCTTGCCGTCGAGAAAGAGCTGGGTTTTGATCCCAGCAAAGTCAATGTGAATGGCGGTGCCATCGCGCTGGGCCATCCGCTGGGCGCGACTGGCTCGCGGCTGCTGATTACGTTGCTGTACGAATTGCGCCGCCGCAAAGCGAAGTATGGCCTGTCGACGGCCTGTATCGGCGGCGGCCAGGGCATCGCCGTGATCGTGGAGAATTTGCAGCGGGAAAGGTAGAGCAGGCCTTTAGAGACTGTGTGGCAACCGGAGATTGGATTTTCTGGTGGGACAAAACCGTCGATCGCGCCAAAACCAGCCGCGCAGCGGCCGAATCGTGGTTAGCCCAGGGCGTAAGCCCTTGGGTCAAGTGGGAAAAGAGCCCGAGCCGCGGAGCGGCGACACCGGAAAACAAATTTTCTGGTGGAACAAACGGCCCGAACAACCGATCAAACTAGCCGCGCAGCGGCGAGATGGGGTTAGGCGTGGGCGTCAGCCCACGCTCAAAGTGGGACAAAACGTGAGCCGCAGAGCGGCGACACCGGGTTGCGACACAGTCTCTTTAGGCCGACGAGGGACCTGCTTTTGACTTTTTCAGCGGCCTGTGAAGCGGCGCCCTGTTACCAAGCAAGACGGCGCGCTCCGTCAGGGACCGCGATTGTTCCGTCAGGGAGCTTCGATGCGCGTCTTTAGCGGCGTCGTTCTCGGATACTTGCTGTTCGAGCTGTTGTGGCTTGCGATATTTCGCGTTACTAATACCGATCGCCACGCGCCGGCCAGCATCAGCTTCCAGCTTGGGGCCATTGTGTTCGGGCTGCTGTTTGCGCTGTTGGCCGGATATGTTGCCAGCTTCATCGGCGGTCGGGCGCACTTTGTGGCGGCGAAGATCGTCGGGGCGCTGGTCGCCCTTACCGCCGTCGTCGTCATGATTCGCAACGGCGCGGCGTGGCCGCAGATGACGGCGCTATTCTTCATGGCGCCCGCGGCGGTGGTTGGCGGGTGGTCATACGTGCTGCGCCGTAAAGCCACGCCGGACGAGGGAAGCGGAAAATGACGAACGAAGAACGCGCGCTGCACCGGTTGGTCTATCAGTTGGAATCGGCGTGGAATGCCGGCGATGGCGAAGCCTTTGCCGGGTTATTCGCCGAAGACGCTGACGTCATTCATATCCTCGGGGGATATTACACCGGGCGCGACGCGATTCGCGCCGGCCATCGCATGATTTTCGGTACGATTTACAAGGGCAGTACGGTGCACTACAGCGTCGAGAAGATCAAGTTTCTGCGGCCGGACATCGCGCTTGTCTTTCTGCGGCAGCATTTGCAGTTCGCGGAAGGCAGCGTGGCCGATGAGCTCGACGCACGCCCGACAATCGTTGCCGAGAAGCTGGACGACCGATGGCGCATCATCGCGTTGCAGAACACCCGGATCAGCGAGGTGGGAGTGCCAAAGGAAAAATCAACATGATCCGAGCCGCGCGAGCGGCGGCATTTGTGTTAGCCGTGGGCGTGAGCCCACGGTATGCAGGGAATTGAAACCCGAGCCGCTTTAGCGGCGGCAGGAGAGAACCGCAGATCCCTCGACTCCGCTCCGCTTCGCTCGGGATGACAATTCGATAAATAATTTCAATCGGCGCAGCTGAAGCTACGCCTCTTCAAAAGGACAATCGCACACATGAATATCAAGAAGGTCGGAGTCTTAGGTTGTGGTCTGATGGGTTCGGGCATCGCGCAGGTTGCGGCTACCGCGGGCCTCGATGTCGTGGTGCTCGAACAGGAGCAGGAATTTCTCGACAAGGGATTCGCAGGCATCGAGAAGTCGCTGTCGCGGCTGGTGGAGCGCGGCCCGGCCAAGGGCGGTCTGACTGCCGAGCAGAAGTCCGAAGCGCAGTCGCACTTGAAGGGCACGCTCAACATGCAGGAGCTCGCCGACTGCGACATCGTCATCGAAGCCATCATCGAAAACGTCGCAGAGAAGCGCAAGACCTACGCGCAACTTGATGCGATCGTCAAGAAGGACGCGATCTTTGCCACCAACACATCGTCCATCTCCGTCACCGAGCTGATGACCGCGACCAATCGCCCCGAGCGTTTCATCGGTCTGCACTTTTTCAATCCCGTGCCCATGATGAAGCTGGTGGAAGTGGTGAAGACCATCGCCACCGCGCACGAGGTCTACGACACGGCGGTCGAGTTCGGCACCAGGCTAGGCAAAGTTCCAGTGCGCACCAGCGATAAGACTGGATTCATCGTCAACCGGCTGCTGGTGCCGTACCTGCTGGACGCGATTCGCGCGTACGAGGAAGGCGTGGGCTCCATCACCGACATCGACGAAGCTATGAAGCTGGGCTGCGGTTACCCGATGGGACCGTTCACTCTGCTTGACTTCGTTGGGCTCGACACCACGTACTACATCACGCACGTGATGTACGACGAGTTCAAGGAGCGCCGCTTCGCTTCGCCGCCGCTATTGAAGCGGCTGGTGATGGCTGGATGGTTAGGCCGCAAGTCGGGCAAGGGGTTTTACGACTACGCCGACCCGAACAAGCCAGTGCCGGGAAAGTTTGTGTAAAACCGCCAGCACTTAGCATTTGGCAATTAGCATCTGGTAAGTGCGATTCGAAAGTTCCACGCGGTTCAAGCGGTTTTGGCTAATTGCTAACTGCTTGTTGCTAATTACTGAAAGGCATACCTATGACCGATTTTCAGAACATTAAATTCGAAACCAAGAACCACATTGCCTACATCACCGTTGACCGGCCGAAGGTGCTGAACGCGCTCAACATGGCCACCATGCAGGAGCTGAAGCAGGCGTTTGCGTCCGTCAAGGATGATGCTGACGTGCGCGTCGCGATCCTCACCGGTGCGGGCGAAAAAGCCTTCGTCGCGGGCGCCGACATTGGCGAGCTCTCGCAGCACACACCCGTCTCGGCGAAGGAGTACACGCACCAGGGGCAGGCGATCATCGATGCCATCGAGAACCTGGGCAAGCCGGTCATCGCCTGCATCAACGGCTTCGCGCTGGGCGGCGGCTGCGAACTGGCGATGGCCTGCACCATGCGCCTGGCCAGCGACAACGCCAAGCTCGGCCAGCCAGAGGTGAAGCTCGGCCTCATCCCCGGCTACGGTGGCACGCAACGGCTGCCGCGCCTGGTCGGCAAAGGACTTGCCATGCAGCAAATCCTTACTGGCGAGATGATCAGCGCGCAGGAGGCGCATCGTATCGGGTTGGTGAACGAAGTTGTCGCCGCAGCCGAGTTGATTCCGCGCGCCGAAGCCATCGCCGCGAAGATCATCGCCAATTCTCCGCTGGCCATTCAGTACGCAATGGAAGCGGTGAATCACGGATACGATCTGCCGCTGGCCGATGGGCTGTTTCTGGAGGCAACGCTCTTCGGCGTCTGCTGCTCGACCGAGGACAAGAACGAAGGCACCAAGGCATTTCTGGAGAAGCGGCCGGCACAATTCAAAGGGAAATAGCTATTTCACCACAGAGGCACAGAGAAATTCGTGTCATGGGGTGGCCTTTAGCTGTTAGCTCTTAGCTTTTAGCAGGCCGAAATTTCAAATCATTTCTCTCGCAAGGAGCTAAAGGGTAAGAGCCGGCGGCCCGATCTCCGCGCCTCTGTGTCTTTGTGGTGAACAGCCTGCCGTTACAATGATCCCTATGATTCGCTCTATCGTCTTTCCGCGCGTGCTGGGGAAATCGCTAGAAGACTTGCAGCCCGCGCTGGATCTTTTCCGCGCGCTCGGATTTGCGCCCGGCAACGAATGGCATGAAGGCGGAAGCCACGGCGTCGAGATGCTGGCGCCCAGCGGCGGCATCGAGCTTATCGCCGCTCCCGATGCGCCGCCCGTGGACGCTACCGTCGAGGTCACCGACGCCGACGCAGCGTACGAAATTGTGAAAAAACTTGTCACCACCGTGTCGCCACAATCGGGCGACAATGGTGGGGCACCCACGGCGAAGATTCAGCGGGAGATTCACGATACGCCTTACGGGGCACGCCTCTTCGACGTTGAAGTTGGCGGATTGCGAATCGGCTTTCTGACTTATGCAAAGAAGCCCGGCGAAACTGGCGGTTTGGAAGGCAAGCTCGATGGGCGCGGCAAGAAGTTCGCGCTCGTGGTGAGCCGATTCAACTCGTTCATCACTGAGCGACTGCTGGAGGGCGCAGTGCAGGCGCTCCGACAATGTGGTACTACATTGTCGGATACGACAATCGTCCATGTTCCGGGGGCATTCGAAATTCCATCGGCGGCGCGGCAGGTTGCCGAGACTAGGCGATACGACGCGATCCTCTGCATCGGATGCCTGCTGCGCGGCGACACTTTGCACTACGAGGTCATCGCCAACGAAGTGACGCGGGGCGTTGGTCAGTCGGCACAGGAAACAGGCGTGCCGCACGCGTTTGCCGTCCTCACCTGCGACACGTTGCAACAGGCAATCGACCGCGCCGGATTGAAGGCCGGCAACAAAGGTTTTGAAGCTGGATTGGCAGCGGTGGAGATGGCATCGCTGCGCGACGAAATACCCCGCCCTGGCCAACAGGTGGCCGGAACGGGGCACCCAGGGGAAGGAAATTCTGAAGCCGCAGATCCCCTACGGCCTGCTCAGGGCAATCTCTCGACTTCGCTTCGCTCCGCTCGGGATGACAAAGCGGAGCAATCGTCGGAAGTATCCCAGCCCTCCGCAACGGATGGCAAGCGATGACGACCAAGTCGGGCACTCGTCGCAAATCCCGCGAACTGACCTTGCAGATGTTGTTTCAACTGGACATGGGCCGGCAGGCTCCGGAAGAGGTGCGGAAAACCTTCTGGAGCGAACGCACCGATCTGGACGAAAAGGTGCGGGAGTTTTCGGACGCGCTGTTTCGCATCGCCTGCGAGCGGCGCGAAGAGATTGACCCGATCATCGAGCGCAACGCCGAACATTGGCGCATGGACCGCATGGCCGCAGTCGACCGCAACCTGCTGCGCGCGGGTGTGGCCGAGTTCCTGGGCTTTCCCAAGACTCCCAAGCCGGTGGTCATCAATGAAGCGCTGGAAATCGCGCGGCGATTCTCCACCCCGGAGTCGGTACAGTTCATCAACGGAGTGCTGGACAGCGTGGCCCGCGAGTTGGGGGACAAGAAAGGCAAATAAGCTTGGAGAACGCCGATCAGCCTCACGCGCCTGTGTGACCTGGAAGTAAGACGCTTTGCTACAATGTAAGAGATGAAAAAGACAAGTGCTACATTCACTTCGAAGGGCCAAGTTGTCATTCCGGCGGAGCTCCGCCGCAAGCATGGCATCAAAGCTGGAACTAAGGTGTGTTTTCTTGAGGACGACTTTGGCCGCATCATCCTGCAACCGATCACCGAGGAATACATTGACCGCGCGATGGGTTGTCTCGCCGGAGGGCCGGAGCTGGTGAAGAGCTGGTTGCGCGAACATCGTGAAGAAGGCGAGCGCAGGGGGTGAAAACCTACGTCCTTGATGCCAGCGCCCTCCTGTGTTTTCTGGAGAGGAAACCCTCGGCGCCCAGGGTGAATGAGTTGCTCAAGGAGACGATGCGCGGCCGCTCACAGATTCTCATGTCGGCAGTTAACTACGGCGAAGTTTACGGCAAAGCCTTGCGTGAGTATGGTCCGGAACGAGCTGGCGCGACCATGGGCGTGGTTTCTTCGCTGCCGATCACCTTAGTAGACGCGACCTCGACGCGCGCGTTGCTGGCGGCCGGGGTGAAAGTCAAGTACAAGCTGTACTACGCTGACAGCTTTGCCGCTGCTCTCTGTTTCGAGCACAAAGCCACGCTCGTCACCAGCGATTCCGACTTCCGGCGACTCGGGCACAGTTTCCCGGTGATCTGGCTGAAGCCCTAGCTGAATCTCAAATCTTACAAAATGCTTTACGGTTGAGGAGTTCGCAGCTTCTTCAGGCGCAGCTCTGAGCCGCCGTGCCGATAGCTGACTTCATCCATCAGGCTGCGCATGAGGTGGATGCCGCGGCCATGCTCAGTGAGATTGGTGCCATCGTCGGCGGAGTCGGTAGCGACTGCGGTATCAAAGCCCTGGCCGGGGTCGCTGATGACGATGGTGATTGCCTCGGGAGTAATGTCAACCGCGCAGCGAATGATTTTGCTGGGATCGCTTCGCGAGCCGTGCAGCACGGCGTTGGCCAAGCCCTCCTGCAAGGCAATCATGATGTCGATTTCCTGTTGCTCGTCAGCGCAGTGCTCATGCAGGAAGTCCATGATCCGGTCGCGCACCGCGATCATGGCCGCCGAATCGCCGGTGAAGACGAACTCACTGGCCAGCGCCTCGTGCTCCACGGATTGACCGGGTCCTGACAACAGCTTCCTCCGCTAGGCGGTCATCGCCCGCCGCTCGTCCTCGTCATCAGCACTCTCGGCGACGTCGCCGGCAGCGAAAGCTGCCACTTGCAAAACCGATTCGAGGCGGGTGAGCGCCATAAGCCGGCGAACGCACGGCGATGGATTCGCCACCGTCAACCTACCAGCCCGCTGCCGGGCCCGGCAATGAAGTTCGACCAGAAGTCCCAGTCCGGCCGCATCCATGGCGTCAATTTTCCGCAGATCGACCACCACCTGCCGCTCCGGTCGCGAGGTTGCCATGCAGCGCAGAGTTTCGGCTTCCACACCGAGCACAATCCGGCCCGAGCAAATAAGTTTCACCACGGGCGGCGTACTCTGAATATCAATTCTCAACATATCGGTCCCCGCACAAACACTCCTTATTCCCAAGTACGTCCTGGAGGTGCAATTTGTTTCGGCTCACAGGTCGTTATTATCCATTATGCTCAAATTCGATTGCAGAATGATGAATGCGAGGTTGAATACTTAGGTGCCGGGCGTCCTCGGCGTCAGGTTCGGATGCAGACGCGATCGGAAGAATTCTCCGTCATTGCGCTAAGGCTCCTGCATGTTCTGCTGCGCGCGCTGGAAGGCGTAGCTGCTGACGCGAACCGTTCCCTGGAAGGGACGATTGATGTTGCCGATGGCCACCAGCACAAGAGAGATAAGCAGGGAAAAGGCAAAGACCTGGAATATATGCAGTCCGGTATTGGCCGAGCCAAACATGCAGCTGGATATGATGGTCACGGTGCCTCCGATAATCAGGACGCACCAGAGCACGGCGGGGAGCCGCGACGTGCTTTGTAGTATGCGGGTGCGGCGATGCTCAGTGAGAGAGCTCAGTTCGTAGAGCGCGTGGTCTTCAGCCGTGATCTCGTTGGGTGAAGCCACCTTCACGGACATCAACGTATTCCACATGTCCGCGTCGATCTGGACCGTTCCCTCGGGGACGTGGTCGTTGAACATTTGCGGCCAGTCACGATTGATAGCCGCATCAGCATAAGAGCGCGCCAGTTGCTGGAGTCGCACGCGTTGCTCATCGGGCAGGCCGTTAGCGAGGAGGTAAACATTTACCAGGGCGTTGGCTTCCAGATCGACGTTCAGATTAGCCGCACCGAGGTCCGTCCACACCGTAAATAGCATGAAGCCCAGGATGACGGCATAGGTGGTGCCCAGAACGCTCAGCTGCCAGCCGATCAGGTCATTGTGGTCGCGACGGACTTCCCATGGCCAGAGCCAGTTCAGTCCTACCTTGAACAGCAGCGCGACCGCGACGGTAAGAATTATGACCAGGAAGTCTTGAGCTATAGTCAACATGGGTTTGAAGGTGTGTGGATCGATGTAGAAGTTTACAAGAGTGCCGGTGGACAATCCACAGCGTTTTTTGGGGAACTGATGACAGGTTCGACACCTGAAGGGAAAAAGCCGCGCCCGCCGGAGCGCGACTACTCGCACCGTCTGCTGATCGACAAACTCGGAGTGAAGCCGGGGTAGCGGGTTGTGGTGCTCGGCGTCGACGGCGCGGAGTTCCTGATGGGACTCGCCGAACGCGTGCCGGAATATTCACGCGGCGAGCGCATCAAAGGCGCCGACCTGATTTTCTTTTCGGCGGAAGGGCGGGAAGATCTCTCGCGGCTGAAATCACTTGTGAAATGGATCAGCAGGAGCGGAGCTGGGTGGTCTATCCGAAAGGGCAAAGACACATTCGCGAGATCGATGTGATGGATGCGGGAAGATCTGCCGGCCTGACCGACAACAAGGTTTGCCGCTTCTCGAACACGCACACCGCGTTGCGATTTGTCGTTCCGGTGTCCCAACGGTGACGGAGGGTTGTGAGGAGTGACGGTCGCGTATTTAACAGGGGCTGAAGCCCGAATCGTTTGGTTCGCGGTTCGGCACGACTGAAGAGGCCGCTGAAAAAGTCCGTGAACGGTCAGGTGTGCCGTCGGCCCAAGCAGCTCTTTTGATCGCAGCGAAACGCGGCGCTAAAGCGCCGCTCTACCAGTGCTTGCCGGAACTTTGAAGCTGCTCTAATTGCTGAGTGCTGACTGCTTGCTAGTTGCTTCCGTTCTCTCTGCCCTTTTTCTTGATCTCGATGTTCAGCCGCTTGATCTTCTGGTTCAGAGTGGAGAGCGGAATGTGGAAGCGGTCGGCGGCTTCAGTCTGGTTCCAGCCGCATTTTTCCAGCATGTCCGCGATGACGCGCCGTTCGCTCTCTTCGATGATCTCGAACAGGGAAGCGTCGGGGCGGTGGTCCATGATGGCGAAGCGAGTGCCGCGGCCGGTGAGGTTTTCGGGAAGCAGGTCGGGGGTCAAGGCCGAACCGGTGGCCAGCACTACGGCACGCTCGATCACGTTTTCCAGCTCGCGGACATTGCCCTGCCAGTCGTGATCCATCAGCGGGCGCAGAGTCTCCGGCGTCAGGTGCAGCGGCGGCTTGCCATTCTCCTGGGCGAACTTCACGATGAAGTGTTCGGCCAGCAGAGGAATGTCGTTCTTGCGCTGGCGCAGCGGAGGCAGGTCGATGGTGATGACGTTCAGCCGGTAGAACAGGTCTTCGCGGAACTTGCCTTCCTTCACATGCTGCCGGAGGTCGACGTTAGTGGCCGCGATGATGCGTACATCGACTTGAATTTCGTTTACGCCGCCCAGATGCATGAACTTGCGGTCTTGCAACACGCGCAGGATCTTGGCCTGCGTCTCCATGCTCATGGTGCCGATTTCGTCGAGGAAGAGGGTGCCGCGATCGGCGATCTCGAACAGGCCTTTCTTGCTGGCGATGGCGCTGGTAAATGCGCCCTTGACGTGGCCGAAGAGAGTTGACTCCAGCAAGTCGGCAGGGGTTGAGCCGGTGTTGACGGGCACAAACGCGCGATCTTTGCGCGGCGAGTTCATGTGGATGGCTTTGGCAATCAACTCCTTGCCGGTTCCACTTTCGCCTTGCAGCAGCACCGTCGAGCGGCTGGGAGCCACCTGCGCTACCAGATCGAAGATGCGCAGCATGGGCTCGCTCTTGCCGATGATGTGCTCGAAGTTATAGCGCTGCTTCAGCGCGCGTTTGAGCTGGATGACCTCTTCTTCGGCACGGCGGCGGCCCACGGCGGTGCGAACATCGGCCAGCAGTTTCTCGTTGTCCCACGGCTTCTGGATGAAGTTGGTGGCGCCGGCCTGCATCGCGTTGACCGCGTTCTCCACCGTGCCGTACGCGGTGATCATGATGACCGGCAACTCGGCATCGCGCTCGCGAATGTCGCGCAGGACCTCGATGCCATTGCGCTCCGGCAAGGCAAAATCCAGCAGCACGAGATCGTAAGGACGCTCGGCGATGCGGGTCAGGCCCTCTTCGCCGTCATTGGCGGTTTCCACCGAGTAGCCTTCAAACTCCAGCAGAGTTTGCAGCGATTCGCGAATGGCAGCTTCGTCGTCGACGATCAGCACCGAGCCGGCTGAGGCGAAGTCCTCGTGGCCGTTGGCAATTCGACTTATGGCCGCTTCAGGCACTGACTGCCTTCCTGATCAAGGGGAATTCCATGGTGAAGGTGGTGCCGCGCCCCGGCACGCTGTCGACCCGGATCTTGCCGGCGTGCTCCTGAATAATGCCGTAGGTCACCGAGAGCCCCAGCCCAGTGCCGCCGCTATGGCCTGTCGTGGGCTTGTTCTTGGTGGTAAAGAAGGGATCGTAAATGCGATGAATATGTTCCTGCGCGATGCCGCTGCCGGTGTCGGAGACTGTGACCTGTACGCGATGACCGTTGCTGGTGCTGATGCTCAGCGTGCCGCCGCCGGCCATGGCATCCTTGGCGTTCAGGAACAGGTTGAGGAACACCTGCTGCAGCTTGCCGGTATTACCGTGGATCTGCGGCAGCTCGGGGTGCAGGTCTTGCTGCACGGTCACACGCGCGGTCTTGAACTGATGTTCCAGCAGGGTCAGGGTATCTTTGATGACGCGATTCAGGTCGACGGCGGCAAATTCCGTGCTCGAGGTGCGGGAAAAATTCAATAGGCTGTTGACGATCTCCGAGGCGCGGAAAGTTTGCCGCGTGATCTTATCGAGCAAGACCGATTGCTTGTCGTCGCCGTGCACCTGCTTGGCCAGCATCTGCGCGTAAGACGAGATGACAGCCAAGGGCGTGTTGACCTCGTGCGCCACGCCCGCAGCCAGCAAGCCGATGGAAGAAAGCTTCTCCGCCTGCGAGAGCTGCGACTCCAGTTCGATGCGCTCCGTGATGTCATCAACGATGATCAGGCGGCCAATCACGCTGAAGCTCTTGCTCACCAGCGGCGCAATGGCGATATTGGCGACGCGGTTTTCGCCGCCCGCCGTGCGCAGCCGGAATTTGTAGAGATTGTGAATGCCCTGGGTGGGGCGCACGCGGTAATACTCTTCCAGAAACGCCACCGGCAAGACCGCATTCAAAGAGCGGCTGAGGGCCTCGCGGCGTGGCAACGCGAACATCACTTCCATCTGCGAGTTCCAGGACTCGATGCGGTCGTCCAGGTCGACCGCCATTACACCGACGCTGATGGATTCGACAATGTTCTCGCTGAACTCCTTCAAGCGCTCGTACTGGCCGGCTTTCTCTTCCAGCGACTGGTAGAGGCGCGCGTTCTGTACGGCGATGCCAATGTAGCCGGCGAGCGTTTCCAGAAGTTGCACGTCCTCGCTCGACAGGAAATCGCCTTCGACGGTCTTGCCCAAGCCGAGCACCGCAATCATGCGGCCCATAACGGTGCAGGGAATGTAGTAATTTAGCTCCAGGCGGCGAATCGTCTCGCGCGCCGATGGGCCCTCGCGGACAGCCTGATTGGTGTTGTCGAAGAACAGGTGACCCGCCTGCCACTCCGGACGCTCCACGTGCAGGAAGTCGAAGCTCAGGCCGCTGGTGTTGGCAATCCCGTAAGACTTTGCCAGATTAAACTGCTCGGGCTGCTCGGCGTCGGCGAGGAAGATGGCCAGACGGTCGACCATCAGCGTATGCGACAAGCGATCGACAATCGAACTCAGCATCTTGTCGAGATCGGTCTCGGAGTTCAGATCGCGGCCAAACTCGATCAGCGTCCGGCGGTAGTCGTAGCGCTTGCGGTAGAAGAATTTGTCGAGGCTCTCCTGCACCCAGTTCTTGAAGGGATCGAAGAGTAGTGCCGTTACCGCGATGGCTACCACAAGTCCGATGGGCCCAACGTTGGGGAAGTTCTGGTGGAACATTACCGAAGCCACGCCGACAGCCGCGAAATACGCAGCCGTGATGGCGCCGGCGGCAATGGTGTACGCCATGCCCCGCTTGAAGATGAGGTCAACATCCATCAGCCGGTAGCGGAAGATGGCATAGCCGAAGGTCAGCGGCAAAAACACCAGCGAGAGGACAGAGATCTTCATCCCCAGGCCGGGCATTACGCCGAACAGGTACGGGATGATGTAGAAAATCGTGAAGGGCGCAACCGACAGGATGGTGCCGCGGGTGACCCACTTCATCTGCTGGCGCAGGATTGCCGACTGGGCATCGCGATAGCTGTGCCACAGCGTGACCGTGGCTGCGATAAAGTACGCTGCCAGATAGACCGAATCCAGGCGATCCAGGTCCCAGCGCAACAGTTCGCTGGGCTGCAACCAGGAGAAGACGCAGATGCGCAGCGCCAGCAGTGCCGCACCCGGAGCATACACTGCGGGGACCAGCCAGCGGCGGCGCTTGACGATCGCTTTGCGTTCGGGGAAGGTAAGAGCGAAGTGCAGGAACAGGGCCGGCTGCAATAGCCAGGCCACGACGTTCGACCAATAAATGGCCCAGTCGAAATCGTTCAGCTTGCCGGTGTAGTGGAAGGAGTAAAAAATGAACGAGACCAGACAAAAGATATAGAAATGTGCGCTCTTGGGAGCGGTCCAGCGGCGAAGCAGGACATACATGCCTATGCAAAGATAGACCAGTGCGATCAGCCGCAGTTCGGTATAGAGCGAGCGGTCTGCGGGAGCGAGAATCACGGGCGCTTCCAGCGGAACACCTTGACGGACCAGCGAGTAGGTTGCCTTGGACCACACGCCCACCCCGTAAATCTGGTGTTCCAAAGCGCCAACGTCGGTGACGTTATGGTTCTGCACTGCAAGCAGCAGGTCACCGGGCTTGATGCCTGCTTTCTGGCCGGGACCGTCCACAACGACGCGCTGGGCACGCAAATGTCCGCCTTCTTCCACCCACCAAACGCCATCGTACGGGGAAGAATATTCGCGGTCCTTCTGAAAATTAATGCACGCCAAAACGATCGCGGCTACGCTGAGCAGCGCCAGGAAAATCGCGAAAAAGCGTGTCTGCAGGTCTCGGTTCATCGAAGCCGTGGGCTCGTGATTAAGACGGACGGGTGGGACTGCTTCCACCGGCCTCTGTTCTATGAGCAACTTCGATGCCACGTTTTCCGCCACGCCAGCCAGCTAAACCCCACTATTTGAATAGCTTCCACTATTGTAAATCTGCAGCGGCGCGAGAAATACCATATTTGGAATTAGCTTGTGAAATTTTGAAGACCTCAATGGTTACTAAAGTACATGTACCTCCGGTATATGGTAACCCGCAGTCAAACAAGTAGTTCCGTGTACTGTTTCATGGATACACTCACTTGGGACCGCGTCGGTGAAATACGGGCCTGCCAAACACACTCATCATTTTGCCGAACCATGTAACTTAGGAAGGCATGAATTCTGCGACCGTGACCGTGGCGGCGCTCAGCTTGAGTGCCGCGGCCATTTGGGGCGGAGGCGACTTCGCGGGCGGGATCGCCGTGCGGCGGGCCAACGTCTTTCGCGTAGTCGCGGGAGCGCATGCCTGCGGTCTTGTCCTGATGCTGGCGCTGGCCTGGATCACCCGCGAGCCGATGCCGCCGCGCTCGTCGCTAGGTTGGGGCGTTGTAGCGGGCATCACCGGCGCGTTCGGCATTGCGGCCCTGTACAAAGGCCTGGCGATCGGCCGCATGGGAGTGGTTGCTCCCGTGGCGTCGGTCATCACGGCAGTGTTGCCGGTGCTGTTCGCCTTTCGCACCGAGGGGGTGCCTGATGGTGCGCAACTGGCGGGATTCGCCCTAGCTCTAGTCAGCATCTGGCTGATTGCCCGGCCCGACGGCAAAATCGATTCGCATCGCGGGCTTGGCTTGGCGATCCTCGCCGGCGTGATGTTCGGGCTGTTTCTGGTTTCCGGCAAACAAGCGGGGCATGATGGCGTCTTCTGGCCGCTGGTGGCCGCGCGCGCCGCTTCCACGCTGCTGATGCTGCTGATTGTGGCTTTCCTGCCGCGCGATCCGCGCTCGTTGCGTCCGGCGCTGCTTCCTATTCTCCTGTCGGGCTTGTGCGATTCCGGCGCGAACGCGATGTTCATCGCGGCCACGCGTCACGGACGGCTGGATGTGGCAGCCGTTCTATCGTCGCTCTATCCCGCGAGCACGGTGATCCTGGCGCGAGTGTTGCTGAAGGAGCGTATCTCGCGAATGCAGGGGGTGGGCATCGTGGGAGCGCTGGCTGCGGTGGCACTGATTTCGATGCGATAGGATTTCCCGCTACTGGTGCAGCCAGGAAAGCAGGACGCTGGAGATTGGTCGTGATTAAGCCTGATTGCGGTAGCAATCCTTTTTACCGTTCCGCGTCGCCCCGGCCGACGGATCGTGTTGTGCGCTCGCGGGCGGCGCTTAAGTTTCCGGGTGGTACCACTCTGGTGATGGGCCTGCCGCGGCTTCGACCGCAGGAACGAAGGTGCGCTCGAGTTCCGCGACCAGCGCGCCCAGGTTCTCCACGATCTTCTGCCACTGCCCCGCATCGCCGATCGGGTACTGCCCGCCCTGCATAGCCTTCGCGGTGGGCGGGAGAATCAGTGTGCCCTTGAATCCCAATCCCCACACGAAAAACATCGCGGTTACGTCATGGCTCCAGGTGCCGACGTCCAGGCTCAGTTCCAAGGTCAAGTTCGCCGCCGTCCGCCGGCGCAGCGTGAAGCTACCGGTTTCGTTGGCAGTGCCGCCGCGAACGCTATATCCCATGGGCTTGAAGACGCGCTCCAGCGCAGGTTTTTTCGGCCCTGCCCTCAGGCGGAGTTCGGCGTCCGTCATCTCTGCCCGGCTGGGGAGATCGTGCGGAAGACCAGCTTGCTGAACGATCTCCGGCAGCCGAGCTCGGTATTTGACCACGACCTCATGAACCGCGCGGGCTCCTTCTGGATTGGAGCTGGCGACCGCGACTCCCGTCGGCAGACGGACCGCGGGCACGGACCGCGGGCACCGGACCGGCAGGTAGGCTTTCGGCCAATGGCGCCTGGATGGTTTTTCGCGCCTTGCCGCACGCAGCCAGCACAATGGCGATTGGCCCTGACGGTGACGGCAGCTTCTTAGCGCTCGGCTCCGCCTCAACAATGGTGCGCGCCGATAGCGAACGGCTGCGTCCGTTGATCCACCAGCTATCGGTGATCACGATTCCTGCCGTCATCCGGGCCGGGTGCGCCGGAGTTTGCATCGCCTCGCCGAACTCCGGCGAGTGAAAGTGAATCGCGACGGCGTAAAACGGGAAGGATCGGGGCACACCTGCGGCAATGGCTTGCAACGTGGCATACGGCACCGCATTGTCTGAACTCGATGCCATCAGCCCATTGGTGAGGCGCCGCGCAGCTGGGAGACCCGGCATCAGCGGAGCGTCGGTTACAAATCGCGCCAGTTCAGGGTGACGCTTCAGGACGCGGTCCACAGATGAGAATTTGACCACCCCGCCATCAGAGAAGTTGAAACGGACAAAGGGTTCAGGCAGCCCAGAATCGAGAAAACCCTGGTGCACTCGATCCATCATGGCGACGAGCGGCTCTTTCCTGCTGGCCGCGAATGAAGTGAGAAGGGCAACGCGCATGGAATAGAAGTTACCGTCCAGTTGAGATGTGAAGATCCGCCAGCCCATATTTGAACACGGCAGTCAATGTTCGCTCCAGACGTGATGTTCCTCGCGGCCACGCGTCACGGACGGCTGGACGTGGCGGCTGTCCTGTCCTCGTTGTATCCCGCGAGCACCGTGATTCTGGCGCGAGTGTTGCTGAGGGATCGCATCTCGCGAATGCAAGCAGCGAGCATCATGGGAGCGCTGGCTGCGGTGGCGCTGATTTCGGTGCGCTAGATTCTCCCGCTACGAAGCCAGGCCTAATCACCGGAGACAAATCTTTGACAAATTGATTACACGGCCGTGGCAAGTTTTGGCTGCATGGGGTGATATGGTGCGGCACTGGGGCTTGGGCGGTCGCCAATTTCGCACTTATTGCAGAGTGAAAGGACAATTCTCATGACGAACCCAAGGCGAGATGCTTGTCGGATTCCAGGGACAAACCGCCTGGCAGCAGCGGTCGCGTTGATGCTGGTGGTTGTCGCGGCGCAATTCGCGCCGGCGCAAACGTTCAACATACTCCACAGCTTTAATGGACTGGACGGGCAACAGCCCTATGACGGCGTGACGCTGGATCGAGGAGGAAATCTCTACAGCCTGGTCATGGACGAGGCGGGCAATTTTTACGGCACCACCTACTGCGACGGCGCGAATAGCATTGGCAATGTTTTCAAGCTGACACCGTCGGGCAACGGTTGGACGTACACCTCGCTGCACGACTTCACTGGCGGCAGTGGCGGGGAAATTCCGTTTTGCAGCGTGGCCCTCGATACCAGCGGAAATATCTACGGCACGACGGTCACCGGCGGCTCACAAGGCGACGGCACCATCTGGGAGATCACGCCCTAGCTGAGAACTCTTCTATCACTTCGCCAGCGACGGTATCGCCCAGGCGAACTGGAAGATCGACAGCGGGTTCTCCGAGTGCTGGACGTCCAGGTCGAGGTGGCTCTCGGTGACGATCCAGTAATACGTCTTCACGGTCGCGATTATGCGATCGATGGCTGCGTCCAACTCGCGGTGGGTTGAGGCTAGGGCCGAGAGAGTTCGCTCGTGATGCCCCACATGAGGTGCGACGGCGCGCTCGAGGTTCGCAGCAGCCTGGAGGAGCGCCGCACGGTCGTCCGCCAGCTCACGCTCGGTGATCTGGTCGTGCAGCAGCTGGGGATATTCCGACAACTGTGCCAGCACGCGCGGCAGCGACACCCCACCATCCTCGCCCTGGAGCAGACGGAGCACGCGTGCGGCCATCGCATCGGCATAACAACCGCGCAGCATGTCGAGGAAGGCGCTGCGGGTCTCGTATAGCTGCGGGTTAGGCTGGATGATCTCGTGCTCCAGCTTCCAGTAAATGTCCCGGTCGGTCGCCAAACTCAGCGCCTGATTGCCGATCTGGCGAAGCTCAATCTTAGCGCGCTCGCGGAATTGTTTTTCGCTCAACATATACCGAAATTGTAATGAATCGGGCGAACATGCTTCTGTGATCTCGGTCACTGGCGATCAGGTTTGCTGGCGTCCGTTGCCATGCCGAGTGCCGATGCAACCCGCCGCAAGCGCTCTCATCTCATCCTAATAGGCCTTATGATTACAGAGTTATTCGTGTAGGATGATCGACTGGCAGGAGGAGCCTTGGTCTGTAGCGCTTGTGGATTCGAAAACCTGGCGGGCATGCGTTTCTGCGGCATGTGCGGAACGCCGCTGCCTCACCGGCCGCTTACTACGCCGGGCGCCCAAAGCACCCTGAGCCTTACGCGGGTGCCGCTGGTGGGCGACGTCAGTTCGCCTGGGCGGAGCACTTCGTCTGCCGGGTCCCGCACTGCGGTGTCGCCGGAGATGCCGGAAGCTGACGGAGCTTCATCCTCGACAGAACTGACGGCCCAGACGGATGCAGGCGATGCTGGCGCGGACGTGCTCGAGGACGTGCAGGCTTCGACCTCCGGCCAGCAGCCAACCGAGTTGGTGCCTGATGTTCCTCTGGACGAGTATTTACGAAGCTTCCAATACCAGCCGCCGGACGAGCCCGATGAGATTGAGATCGCGATGCGTGGCGATGCCTCAGTTGCCGAGCAGACCGGTGCAAGTGCTGAAAAGACAACTGTCGCGCGATCGGCTCCAGTTGACGTAAGCACGCCGGTCGAGGCCGTCGCTTTAACTGCTGCTGGCGAAGCTGAGACGCCGACCATCATTGGAGACGTTCCTCCCGACACGGTTGAAAGCCGCCTGGGATTGGAGCCGGAGGCTCCGGCGGACGTCCCACCGGAGCGTCCAAAATTTCTTGACCTCGGCGAACCACCTGCGGAGAGCGAGGGGGCTCCGTCAGGGACATCGATCATAACCGGGCCGTCATTCCTGGGATTGAACAACCCGCCGGCAACGCGGGATACTTTCGGCATCCCTAAACCTCGGAAGCTGCGCAAGAGCCATTGGGTGGCGTGGTCGGCGGCCGCGGTAGTCCTGATATTCGCAGGACTGGGCTGGATGCAGTATCGTTCGCAGGTTGACCACACCAACAATGGCCCGGTCGAGATCGTCAAGGCAAAGGTCAGCGAGTGGAGGCAACGCGTTCTGACGCAGTCAGGCAGCGAACCGGCTCCGGCAACTTCTGTCGCCACAAACCCCACACCCCACATTCAGGTGCAGCCGCAGCCTGAGAATCAGAGCGACAATGCGAATGAACCGGCTGGCGCTGTAGCAGGCGAGGCGGCGAGCAGTGCCGCACAACCGAGCAACACGGCTGAGACAACTTCCGTCTCCAAGCCACCGAAGGCGCCGCTTGTCTCCACAACTTTGCAACCGGCAACCACGGCAGCAGGCGGTACGGCCGCGAAGCCGGCGGCGGCCGTAGGCACCAGCAACCAGGAAGAGGCGACCAATCCCAGCTCTGCCGGCGCGGAAGAAATGGCAAACGCCAAGAACGCCAGCGATGCGGCGGCCAGCGCCGTCTGGCTGTGGAAGGCCACGGCGAAAGGCAATCCCGACGCGCCGGTGCAGTTGGCGGACATGTATATCAACGGCCAAGGCGTGCCTCGCAGTTGCGAGCAGGCCATAGTCCTGCTGAAGACCGCGGCGGAGAAGGAAAACGCCCACGCCCGCAATCGGCTGGCGTCGATGTACGCGACCGGAAGCTGCGTGCAGCGCGATCGGGTGCAAGCTTATCGCTGGCTGAGTTCCGCGCTGGCCGCCGATCCCAACAGTGCTTGGGCAAAGCAGAACCGCGACCTCATCTGGCAGCAGATGACCCCCGACGAGCGCGCCCAGGCGGAGAAATACCGGTAGAGCCAGGCCCCAGCGTTCGGCCATGAAAGTTACTCGCGAGGGTGGAGCACCGCTTCAGCAGTGCATTAACGGCGCCGTTGAATGTTCCGGCTTTAGCCGCTGAGGTAACTCGTCGACTTCAAAGTTAGGATTCATTGAGGAATAAACAAACTCTGTATCAACACCGCCGAGGCCTGCTCGTGCCGGATTTTGATGAATATAGTTCCGGTACTTCTCAGCTTCGGTCGCGTCCCGCACCCTGCAGTCAACAAAGCTTTTTTGCCAGATTGGACTCCGAACGCCCAAGAGCTTCCCTGCCTCGAAGGAGAATCCTCCCTTGATGAATTGCATGGTGCGCTCGAGGGGCAGACCTTCTGGCACGGTGATCAGCAAATGTATGTGGTTGGGCATCACTACAAAGGCATGAAGCTTTAGCTTGCCTGCTCCGCGGTGACGAAACAGCGTCTGACAAAACAGGGCGGCCATGCGATCGGACTGCAGCAAATTGGCTTTGTTGTAAGTTCCCGCGGTGATGAAGTATGTCGAGCTGCTGGTTGCGCCTCGATGGGGTATCGCCATCATTACCTCAGCGGCTAAAGCCGGGGACTAACAGGGCGTTTAATGCACCGCGAAAGCGGTGCTCCACCCATTCTCTCCATCGGCAGTTTGCCTGTCTGTGACAAAGAGCGAGGATCTAGTAGCTGTCCCCGTGGGTAGTGCGCTACTTTGAAAGTAGCGCACTACCTCCCCGTGCGATGACTGCACCGCCTCCTGCCAGGCGCTAGAATGTAACGAGACCGGTATTCCGCTGGCGCGTTAGGTTGCCGTAACCGTGCTGTCGGGCGGGCGCACTACGCGGAGATGTTTAACCCCGATCCGTACGAGCTGCACAATACTTAGCGAAGGACGGAATCATGAATAACAAGCCTATGGAGCGTTCGCTCGCAGAAGCCGATCCGCAGATCGCGGAGGCTGTCGAAAATGAAGAGCGCCGTCAGCATGAAGGCCTGGAGCTGATCGCCTCGGAGAACTTTGTGAGCGAAGCCGTGCTGGAGGCAGCCGGCTCAGTCTTCACCAACAAGTACGCCGAAGGTTATCCCGGCAGGCGCTACTACGGCGGCTGCGAGTTCACCGACGTGGTAGAGAATCTTGCGCGCGACCGCGCCAAGCAGCTGTTCGGCGCCGAGCACGCCAACGTGCAGCCGCACTCCGGTTCCACCGCCAACATGGCCGCATACGCCGCGGTCATTCAGCCCGGCGACACCGTTCTCGGCTTGAACCTCGCCCACGGCGGCCATCTCACCCACGGACATCCGCTGAACTTCTCGGGCAAGACCTACAAGATCGTTCCTTATGGCGTGACGCGCGAAACCGAGACCATCGACTACGACGAACTGGAACAGATTGCCGAACGCGAGCGGCCCAAGCTGATCATCGGCGGCGGCAGCGCCTATCCGCGCATCATTGACTTTGCGCGCATGAGACAAATTGCCGACAAAGTTGGTGCAATCTATCTGGTCGACATGGCGCACTTCGCCGGACTAGTCGCCGGCGGCGCGCATCCTTCCCCGGTTCCGCACGCCCAGATCGTCACCAGCACCACGCACAAGACCCTGCGCGGCCCGCGCGCCGGATTGATTCTGTCGAAACAGGAATTCGCTGCGCCCATCGACAAAGTTGTTTTCCCTGGAATGCAGGGCGGGCCGCTGGTACACATCATGGCGGCGAAGGCCGTTTGCTTTCATGAGGCGATGCAGCCCGGTTTCAAAGATTACGCGCGGCAGATCGTCGCCAACGCCGCCGTGCTGGCGCAAACGCTAGCCGACGAAGGCTTCCACATTGTCTCCGGCGGCACCGACACCCACCTGATGCTGATCAACGTGTTCGCCAAAGGCATGCTGGGCAGCGAAGCTGAAAACGCGCTGCACGATGCCGGCATCACCGTGAACAAGAACGCGATTCCGTTCGACACCAATCCTCCGCTGAAGCCCAGCGGCATTCGCATTGGAACTCCGGCGCTCACCACGCGTGGCATGAAGGAAAACGAGATGCGTCAGGTGGGCAAGTGGATCTCCGAGGCGCTGCACAATCGCACTGACAAGACGGTGCTGACCCGCATTCGCCGCGAGGTGCTGGGACTGGCGGAGGCATTTCCGTTGTACGCTTTCCGCCGCGCGAGACATGCCGAGGCGGTGAAGGCGTAAGGAGGAACACGGGCGGAGCACCGCTTCAGCGGTGCATAAGAGAAGCAGGCGAGGCAGCCGGCTTCAGTCGCTGAGGTAATGACGGCATCACGATATGGATGCGCAACAGTCCGGATTACATCCACAAAAATCATATGAGGGCAGGACTAGCGGACGCAGCCAAAGAATATCTTCTAAGCTTCGAGCTGGAATGAGTTACCTCAGCGGCCAAAGCCGGAACATCAAACTGCCTCGTTAATGCACCGCTGAAGCGGTGCTCCACCCCTTCATGCTCTGCCCTTCGCTGACCTTCATTTCTCGCCACTCCGCAGCGGCAGCATCGGGGGCTGCGCTCAGAATGACAAGCCGGAAGCCTAACCGGTTTACACTACTCTTTGCGCGTCGCCATCGATATTCGCCGCATCACCGAGTTCGGCGTGGGGACCTACACCCGCAACGCCATTCGCACCCTGGCGCGCCTCGATCACGAGAACCAGTATTTCCTCATCGGCATTCCCGGCATGCTGGGTGACATTGGCCCGCTGCCGCCGAACTTCATCACCGTTTCCGGCCAGCCCAACGAGTTCTCGGTCGCCAGCTATCTCGAACTGCATCGCATTCTGAAGCAGAATAGCTGCGACCTGCTGCACGTTCCGCATCTGTTCTGGAAGCCGCAGGGCATTCCGTGTCCCTACGTGGTCACGGTGCACGATCTGCTCGACCACATGTACCGCGTCAACAGCCAGTCGGGCGTGAAACGCAGCATGCACTTCCAGTTCACCAAGCGCGTGCTGCAGCGCGCCGCGCGCATCTTTGCGGTCTCGAATTTTTCTAAAGCTGACACGGTGCGCCTGTTCCACGTGCCGCCGGAGAAGATTGAGGTCATCTACAACGCCATCGACGACAGTTTCCGCCTGGGCCACGCCAGCAACGCCGAGCGCGAATTCATCGCCGAGCGCTATCAGGTGAACACGCCATTCCTGCTCTATGCCGGACGCATCAGCCCGCATAAGAACGTGGTTCGCATCATCGAGGCGTTCGCCGCGCTCAAGGGCGAGCTGAGCAAGGAAGGGAAGTTCGACGACCTGAAGCTGATCATCATCGGCGACGAGGTCTCCAAGCATCCCGATCTTCGCCGCGCCAGTGTGAAGGCGGGAGTGCAGAATGATGTCCGCTTCCTCGGCTTCGTGCCCATCGATGTCCTGCGCATTTTCTACGACCAGGCGAAGATCTTCATCTTTCCCTCGCTCTATGAAGGCTTTGGTCTGCCGCCGCTTGAGGCCATGGCGCATGCGACACCGGTGGTGACCAGCAACACGTCCTCCATCCCCGAGGTCGTGGGAAACGCCGCAGTGATGGTCAACCCGGAGAATGTTTTCGAGATCATGCGCGCCCTGCATCGCGTACTGCTCGATCAAGCGTTGCGCGATAAGTTGAAAGCTCGCGGGCTGGAGCAGGCGGGAAAATTCTCGTGGGATGCCAGCGTGCGCCGCATGTTGCAGATCTATCGCGAAGTGGCCAAGCCGAGCTGACAGGCGGCTCAACCACCGCTGATGGGAAGTCGTCTGATTTGTTCTCAAGTCGTTAGAAAGTAGGTAATGTTTCCAGGTCGAACAGTCGCAGCGGACGACATACCTGGACGCAGAAAATCTTACTGGCAAGACAGTCTTACTAGAACTCTCCTCATAAATCTCACAGCAGCGGAGCCCGAGGCACCGCAGGGGCTAAAGAGACTGTGTCACGACCTGGTGTCGCCGCTCCGCGGCTCACTTGTTGTCCCACTTGGAGCGCGGGCTTACGCCCACGCCTAACACAAATGCCGCCGCTTCGCGGCTGAATGAGCCGGATTTCTTAGTGTTTGTTCCACCGCGAATTATGATTTCCGGTCGTGACACAGTCTCTAAAGCCCACGATCTGGCGGCAGCTTTCGGCACGGCTGAAGCCGTGCCCTGACACAAAGCATTTATGAGATCGCTGATCGCTTCTAGTTGCTAATTGCTAATTGCTAGTTTTCTTAGCTGCTGGGCCTGTAAGCCGAATTTTGTGTGCCGCTCTTTCTTCCCGCTAAGACGTATCCCACACATTCGAACAGCGCGAATGTGTGGGGCACCCGCTGTCCCTGCGAGAACAAAGAGCGGCACGACGGTCATTCCTCTGGGCCGCGCATTACTGCGCGGCTCTAGCGACCTACCCGGAAGTTGTGACGCGCCGAGCCGGCACGTGCGCTCATCGCATCGCCCAATCCTTGCGAATCGGATGACCGGCGAACGCTCCTCCCCTATTTGGTCTTGCTCCGTGTGGGGTTTACCCTGCCACCGCCATTACTGACGGCGCGGTGCGCTCTTACCGCACCTTTTCACCCTTACCCCGCCGGTACTGAGAAGACGGCTGGGGCGGTATATTTTCTGTGGCACTGGCCGTCAACGGCCCTTTGAGGACCGCCGCCCGGACGTTATCCGGCACACCGCTCTGTGGAGTTCGGACTTTCCTCTACCGGCTTGCGCCAGCAGCGACCGTCCGGCCCAGCAGCTAACATAGTCATTATAGATGCGGGACACAGTTCGAGCCGCAAAGCTCCCGTAATGGCAAGGCACTCCAGACGTGCTAGTTCCCGAAAGCCTCAAGCTGAGCCACCCAATCGCGAAAATGTGGGCATTCCTGTTTCATTCTGTTGATGCCAACCGCTTGTGCAGCTAGAGTCCCGTCTAGCACCTTGCGATACCTCGGGTAGATGCGGAGGACTCGTTTGGACGGAGCATTGTGGGGATGATCGTTGATGTCCTCAGGTGTTGGGAAGGCTCTGCGAATTGCCTGGAATTGCTGCGCAAGGTCCGGTTGCGCCATGCCGGACGCGAATGCGTGGGTATCGCTGAATAGCAGTCCTTCATATTCATGCAACTGGACGTACGGCACAAACCTCACGTCGGGACGCAGATCTGGGACCTCGGCGACGATGTCCGCCTTTACTGCCCGTTCAACGCGGAGCACCTTTTCTACATTTTGCAGATTGGGAGGGAGTGGGAGACCGGGAAAGTCTGTTCCGAGCCCGTAAAGGTCGAAGAGAGTGGAGCAGTACGCTGATTGATCTTGTTTGAGCTGCCGGAGAACATCCTTCTTAACACGCGCGTACTTAGGATTTCCCCCTCGATGACCGGGAGGACCGACAAGGACGGGGTCGAGATACACTTGGCGGGACCATAAGGAAGGAGCGAGAATGCGGCTTATGAAGGATTCTTCAGTTGGTCCTTCCACTACGACATAGATTCGCGTCACGTGTTCTCGCGCTCCCCGTTACGCCCCGCAGCGACTTTCGCGATTTCTGGGGAATCTTCGTTTTGTGGTCTGCCGCCCAGTACGTTCTTCTGCCAGAGTTCGCCTAGCGAGTAATCGTTGAGCCACTCGGATAGGCTGGCTGATTCAAGTCGTCGAAAAGCCGACTGACCCTGCGAACGTTCGACGACGACCACATCCTCGGGAACAAACTCGTTCAGCAGAGGCGCTGATTGAGTGGATACTATGACTTGTTTGGAAACATAGCTTCCAACACTTCTTGCCGCCTGGTGAAGCAAATTCGCCAAGAGTGTCAGCGCGTATGGATGTAGGCCAAGCTCGGGTTCATCAAACAGGACGGTTGCGGGCAAAGACGGCTGAAGTAACGCCGTAGCCAAGCAGATAAACCGAAGTGTGCCGTCGGAGAGTTGATTAGCGCGGAACAAATAGTCGGAGTCCCTCTGGGACCACTCCAATTGAATCAGTTCCGGGTTGGCCGGCACAGGACGCAATATGAAATCATCGAAAAACGGGGCTGCAAGCCGGACAACGTCTCTGATTTTCCGATAGACGTTCGGATCAGTCGACTTTAGGCGATACAAATAGGCTGCCAGGTTTTCTGCACTTGGGCGAAGGAAGATATTATCGTTGATTGCGCCTTGGTGGCGAACGCCCGCTGTTGCACTGGTGTCGTGGAAGTGATAAACGACCCAGCTCGACACGGCGTTAAAAACATAATACGGAACACCATGCCGCGCTCCCCAGTCGCCGGGGTCATCCTTAAGGTCCTTCAACTTGGCTTCGGTGTGGCCAGATCCCAATGATTGACGACTCGGACCAAATCGTCCGTTGAAAAATGTGGTTTCATCGGAGAATACCAAGTGACCGTCAGCAGTCGGACGTAAGACAAACTCGTATCCGTTATCTCCGAAATAGAGTTTTGCCACGATCTCCTTGGTTATCTTTCGCCCCATGTACAAACAAGCCTCGGCTCCACCTTCAGTGGAAATTGCGACCTGAAGCCTTTGCTCGATCATTTCCCTGAGCAACCGAAAAAATGAGACAAAATTACTCTTACCGGCTCCATTGGCTCCGATCATGATATTCAACGAACGGGGTTCGAAGTCCAGTTTCCGAATGGACTTAAAACCTTCGATCGTGAGCTTTTTGATCGCGTCGCTCATGCTGGCAAACAGGCCAAACTTGCCGCCCCTCGGCTCATACTCTACCACGCCGCTAAATCGCTTGATCCTCCGGGTATACTTATGCCGAGCGGGTGCCCCGTTCTAGTCTTCTATTAACTAGGGTGGGGCAGCCTCAGCTACGCACTTTCCCTCAGCACCAACTGTTCCGCGGGCGAAAACACGTAGGCGCGAATCATCATCGTGCTCAGCAGCGACGTTAGCCCCGACGACGCCAATATCATCGCAATCACCACGAACTGATAGATGGCGGCGTAGAGCGGGTCTGCGCCGGAGAGCAGCATGCCGGTCATCAGGCCCGGGATCCAGACGATGCCCAGCGAGCGCAGGTTGTCGATGGCGGGAATCAGCGAGGAATGAATGCTCGCCTCGGTGTAGCTGGCGATGGTCTTCTCCGGCGCAGCGCCCAGCGCCAGCGCGGTTTCAATCTCGCCCGCGTGCGCCAGCACCTCCGAGCGGAAGCGATTCAGCGCGAGGCCATTCGTGTTCATCGCGTTGGCGATGATCATGCTCCCCACCGGAATCAGCGAAGTGATTGCGGTATCGATCACGCCCGCCCACGTCATCACCGCCGTCACCAGCCCTGCGCCAGCGGCGATGGAATAGGTCGAGACTTTGCGCGCGCCGGAAATGTTCTTGGCGCGCTTGGCGGAGATCGAGCCGGCCGCGACGATCATGCCGGCGAGGAGAAAGACGCTGCTCCAGCGCGGAGCCTTGAGCAGCAGCACCAGCACCGAGCCGACGACGACGATCTGCACGATCCCGCGCAGCAAGGCTACTGCCGTGTCGCTTTCGAGATGGATGTTGCGCCGGCGCGCCAGCAGGATCACCAGCAGCGCCAGCACCGAGGCGATGGCGGCCTGCGCGAATCCCAGCGCAATTTGAGAATGAAAGAGCGACTTAAGCATCCAGCACCCCCGAACATGTTAAGGGCGCAGCGTTGAGCCGCCCCGAGATCGCTGCCTTGAAGGGGCACGCCTTCAGGCGTGCCGTAAAGGAGAACTATTAAGATCCGGCTTTAGCCGCTGGGGTTGCTGGTTCCCTCAGGGCCTAAAGGCCATTTCCGAACACGTCCATCGGCACGCCTGAAGCCGTGCCCCTTCAAGACCACTGTGCCGCTTCAAAACCACC
Organism: uncultured Acidobacteriaceae bacterium; assembly: GCA_963789245.1. Classification (GTDB taxonomy): domain Bacteria; phylum Acidobacteriota; class Terriglobia; order Terriglobales; family Acidobacteriaceae; genus Bog-257. Next base: position 162,098 of record CAWBKE010000011.1, read on the forward strand.
GAGCACCTCCGCTGGCGTTCCTTGCTGGACCAGCCTTCCAGCTTCGATGATGGCAACCCGGTCGCACACGCGGCGCGCCTGATTGTGATCGTGGGTCACCAGAACAAATGTGTAGCCGTTGGCGCTGACCAGGTTGCGGACCAGCTCTTCAATGCCGGTCTTGGCCAGGTCGTCCAGCGCCGATGTCGGTTCGTCGAGCAGCAGGATCTCCGGACGATTCGCCAGCGCCCGCGCCAGCGAGACCCGCTGCTGCTCGCCGCCGGAAAGGTTGGCAACATTGCGCGCGGCAAATCCGGGCAGCCCAACGCGCTCCAGCAGGCTGGCGATCTCTGGGTCAGGCAATGTCTCGCCGCGTTGTGCTGGGCCAAAGCGCAGATTGGAGGCGATGTCGCCGGGAAAGAGAAACGGACGCTGCGTCACCATGCCGATACGCCGGCGCAACTCCTGCGGCGGAATCTGGTGGTAATCCTGATCTTCGAGAAATACTGTTCCGCTGGTCGGCTCGTCCAGGCGATTCAGCAGACGGAGCAGGGAACTCTTGCCCGCGCCGCTGGGCCCGACCAGGCCTAACAGCTCGCCGCGATATACCTCAAGCGAAATGTCGTTGACGATCCAAAGCTCGCCGACGCGGCGTCCCAGATGCTCCGTCCGCAAGACGACCGCGGCTGCCGCGGCGTTCATCGGTCCAGATGTCCGTAGTAGATGTTGGTGTCGTATTCCAGCGTCACCACGCCATTTTCCGCATGAGCTCCGAACAGTTCCGGCAGGGCTTGCAACATCGCATCGTGCTTCTCGCCGGACTTCGGGATGTACGACGACGACAGCAGCCGGCCGCGCAGCCCGTCAGAGTTCAAATGCTGCCGGTTGTGTTGCTGGATCAGGGCCATGTCATTCGGTGCAAAGAAGCGCTGCAGGGCATCGTAGTTAGCGAGGTATTTCCGTGATACCTGTTCGTAATCGATGGAATATTTTCCCACGAAGGCCTCATAGGCACGCAGAAACGGCGTAGCTTGCGCGTCGCGATGGTGCCACACCAGCACTACCCATCCACCCGGCTTTAGGATGCGGGCGAATTCGGCGTGCGTTTCCGGCGGACGGAACCAATGAAAGGCTTGCGCGGCGATGACGAAGTCCGCGCTCGCATCCTCCAGAGTGGTGGACTCGGCGCTGCCTTCCACCATACGGAAATTGGCGTAGCCTGCCATGCATTTTTCCCCGGCCAGCCGCATCTCGCGATTGGGCTCCACGCCAATCACACGGTTGCCGTTATCCAGGAAGATCTCTGCCAGCAGACCGGTGCCGCAGCCCACATCGGCAATCAGGTGCTGCGGCGTCAGGCCGCAAGCCTGCTGTAAGGCGTGTACCACATCGTGGGAGTAGCGAGGACGATACTTTGCGTAATCTTCCGCGCGATCGGAAAAGCGGACAAGCGGGTCGCCGACGGATTCAGGCATGGCAAAGATGTTAGCATTTGGCGATTAGCATTTAGCAAGTAGCACTTGGTGAGCGCTCCTTAGTCGACGCTAGCGTCTGACACCGACCCGAAATTCCAAGGGCCACATGCTAATTGCTAGCTGCCAACTGCCAACTGCCAACTGCCAACTGCCAATATGCCCACCGTCAGGAAAAAGCTGCCTCTGGCCGCCGCTATCGCGGAGGCGATTCGGAGGGTGCCGCGTGGCCGCGTCAGCACCTACGGCGCAATCGCCAAAGCCGCCGGATACCCGCGCTGCTCGCGGCACGTCGGACGAGTCCTGAAGCAGGTCGGCGGACTGCCCTGGCAGCGGATATCTGGGATCCGGCGGCCGCATTTCGTTGCGCGGAGAATATGCCCTGGAGCAGCGTTTTCTGCTGGAAGCTGAAGGGGTTCGCTTCAAGGGACGCCGGGTGGATTTGCGGGAATTCGAACATCGCTTCGCAACCGCCAGACGCGAGCCGGTTGCCACTGCCAAGCGCGGTTCCAAAGCGAAGCGTTTGCCGCCAAAGTTGTAGAGTTCCCGATTTCAGGCTTATCGACCGTTTTGCAGTTGGCGTAAAATAGAGACGGTTTCGAATCAATTCAGGATCATGTTTATGCCGGGCCGAGTCGGTCTTCTTGTCATCGCAATCCCTGTCTTGTTTGCCGCTCCGCTTTTCGCACAGCAGTACCAGGAGCACGATCACACCGTTTTTCATCGACCAGCGCCAGCGGCGACGACGAAACGCCCAGCGACCGTCGCTGGAACTCCTGTGGCGACTCGCACTCCCGTCGCGGCACCCAGCTCGAGCTCTCGCACGCCTGAGTCAAGCCGCCGCCACGAACTGACCTATGGTCAGACGCCAACGTTGACCGAACCGCACACCACTCAAACTCAGCCAGCCCCGAAGTAAATCGCCGACGGCTCAGGGTATCTCTTCGTAGTAGCGTTCCCCCGCACAACTACGGCACAGAATCCTGCCATCTCGCCGCACCTCGCGCTGGAAGTTGATGCCCTCGCCGCATTCGGCGCAGACAATGCGCTCGCCTTTGTAGCCCGGCAGCTCTTCCGGCGGCAGTTGCACCTTCACCCACTGCTCGGTGAACAGATCGTCATTCGGCATCTCGCGATAGGCAAGCATCTGCTGCTGGTTCTTGTTTCCGATCTCGGGATGCATCTGACAGGCCAGCGCCTTGGAACTTTCCTTGGCACACACCCGCACCGCCCGGCCAGAGTTGAGATCGACGAAAGTCGCCGCGACCTTGCCCCAGTCGCGAAACTTCAGCGCGCGCTTGCCCAGCCGGCAGCCGGTGACCACGGCGACAGCATCGGTGGCGCAGCGATCGATCTCAACAAAAGTGATCAGCCGCTTGCGGTCTTTGCCATAGGGATCGTCGATGCCCAGCAGCTCCAGGCCGCGCATCGCCAGGCGCACGCCCAGTATCTGCCCGGCGCACAGATGGCCGTGAGCTACTTCCGCATCGCGCAACAGTTCGTCAAAGGTCTTCACCGCAATGTGCTCCGCTTATTCTTCATCCGAGTCATTGTCGGGCGCTTCATCCGCAAACCTTCCGCTAACATTCACCGTAAACTTATCGCCGGACTTAGGCAGGAAGGTCACGCGCGGCGGCTGCCGGTCCCAACGCGGCGTCGCGCAATTCTTGTCGGACGAATCTCCCGTGCTGACCTTGCCCAGCTCCTTGTGAAACAGCGGCTTCTTGCCGCCAATTTCGGTGACTACCGCATTCACCCGCTCGCCGCTGGATGTGATGCCGCAATAGGCCGCGTAGTCGCGATACCAGCTCACCTCAGAATAGAACGCGTCGAAGTCGGGTAGTTTCACCAACGCGATCTTCCCCGACGCGCGGTCCACCAGCAGCCAGCCGCCTCGTTGCCAAAGCCACTTGGGAGATTTCCGCACGTCGTCGGGCAAAGTGTCGTTGATGCGATAAGCTCGCCGCACGACGAACTCGCGATCGGTAACATCGTGGGTTTCCCCGGTGGTGAAATCCTTCAGCTTGCTGTCCACATACAGCGGCCTGACCGAGATGCTCATCGTCCTGTCTTCCGAGGACCCGACGAAGAGTTTAACCTGCGTCGCTTTTCCCAGGCTTACCACGTGCGGTTTCGAAGCGGCGCCGGCCGTCACGGCAATCGGCAAAATCGCGACGAAGAAAAAGACAGCACGCATAAGAGTCCAACCTGCCCAAAGGCCGGTTCGGCGGGTCGAGGCGCAACTTCCCGTCCCACCATCGCCTCCCGGAAACCGTCTTCATTCGATATTAACCACCTGACAACTGGCATACAATGAATTTGCGTTTCAGTGGCCTGAGGATGGTTTTGACCCGCAGCTTCATAATTCCCGCTTATAACGAGAGCGAACGACTTAGCGTGTCGCTACCCAAAATCTTCGACTACATCCGTCAACAGCAGTTGCCAAGCGAAGTCATTGTAGTGAACGACGGCTCCAGCGATGACACCGCCGGCGTGGTCCGGCATTTCATGTCGCTTTATCCCGATCTCCGGCTGGTGGAAAATCCGGGAAACCGTGGTAAGGGGTATAGCGTTCGCAATGGAATGTTGCACGCGCACGGCGATGTAAGGCTCTTCACCGACGCCGATCTTTCATCGCCAATTTACGAGGCAGACAAGTTGTTCGCCGCACTGGAGCAGGGCGCGGATGTGGCCATTGGATCGCGCTGGCTGCAATCGGATTTGCAAACCGAGCGCCAGCCGTGGCACCGGCAGCTGTTCGGACGCTGCTTCAATCTGGCGCTGCGCATGGTGCTGGGGCTGAATTCTTCCGACACGCAGTGCGGCTTCAAGGCGTTTACCCCGGCCGCGGCGCATACCGTCTTCACTCGCCAGCGAATCGAGCGCTGGGGCTTCGATCCGGAGCTGCTGTTTCTGGCCAACAAGTTCAAGCTGCGCACGGTCGAGGTCCCGGTGGAGTGGGCGCACGATCATCGCTCCAAGATCAACCCGCTGCGCGACGGTATCAAGATGGGGACAGAGATGTTGGCGGTTCGCTGGAACGATTTGAACGGGCGCTATAAGAACGAGTCGTTTGTGCCGGAAGAAGCTCACGCCAAGCCGGCGGCCTCGGTGCCGGGCGAGGTGTAAGGGGAGCGGCTTCAGCCTGCGCCGACACGCGCCGAAAGCGCTTACCTCATGGGAGAAACGCCGTTCGGGATGACCCTGCGCCTCCAGCATCTCGCGTACATGGACGAGGTCGAACTTGTGCGAAGGCGTGGCCGGCAACTCGTGCCCCAGCGCGTAAAGCTGCTCAACTGCGCGTTGGTAGGACATCAACCTCGAATTCAGATTACGACATTCGGACGGGAGTAGAGAGGGCGGCACAGGGGCGGTACTGTCCCAAGTCCGCTCGGCCATCTTTTGGTTTGCGATCTTACACACAAGGACCTATCATGGTCCGAAGTTCGGAGAGGAGATCCTATGTCTCCAGAGCAGGACGGAAGCGACACCCTAAACGATCACCCCGTGCCGGCCCCAGCCACCCCGGTCATGGCAGCGCCTGCGCCGGAACCGCCAGACGTATTCGATCGGGTGTTAGGGCTTGTCCAGGCAGCCCCCCAGACGGTGCTTTTCCAGGATGTCTCCAATGCTCGCAAGTACGCCGATTTGGCCCGGGGACTCTTTGAGGACGCACGCGCCAAGTACAGCGCGGATGACCTTGCCGTCCTGGGTTTTTTCTGTAGTCTTGTCTGTTTCTATGAACCCCTGACCAGCGCACTTTCCATGTCAACCGAAGGGCAGTATACGGACGCGCTTTCCCGGATTAATGAAGCGATCCAGCTCTGCGACGGACTGCAACAGGCGTGTACCCAACTGGGTAAGCTTCCGGATGCGCAGGAGATCGTCGCGGAAGTAGAGCCGAGTCTGCGACCGTTCCCGGCACTGCTGCGGGGTTCGCGCCTCTCGATCCAAGCCGAACTCTTCGGTTACCAGGGAGACATCAAGGAGTATGTACGGCTGCTTGACGATGCGGTCAGTGAATACCGCACCGTCGAGACGCTGCGGCCGAGCGCCAGCGAGGGGTTCCTGCAGATGGTGCAACTCTGCAAAGCGCAAGCGGACCGGGTAGAGGCGCGAAGCCGCAATTTCCAACCGATGTTGCGCAATGTCCGCTATTTGACTCCTTCGGGTGACAAGATCCTGATCATCCATGGACAGAATGAGGGAAAGTGGCGCGAATTAAAAGATCTCCTCGTGGCGGCCGGCCGCGTGGTGATGGTGATCGAAGAGCAGCTGGATGCCGGAATGACACTGATCGGCAAGTGTATTAAGTACGCCGACGAGTGCTGTTTCGCGATCGCGTTGTTCACACCGGATGACACGGTGACGAAGGGCAAGAAAAGCGAATTCCAGGCGCGGCCGAATGTTCTGTTTGAGCTGGGGTGGTTTTATGGTCGATTTGGCCCGGATCGTGTTTTGATTCTCAAACAGGAAGGTACGGGCATTCCTTCGGACCTGGCGGGCGTGTTAACCAAGAACTTCCAGGCGAATGTAAAAGAAGTGATCACCGACATAGTAAAAGAGTTGCCTGCGCCGAAATCGCAGGCGTCAGTCGTTGGAGGGCGACCGTGACCAGACGAAATAGTCGTGGCTCGCTCGTGGCTGTGGGCTGAAAGCTGACGGCCTACGTGGCCGCCAACTCGTTCTTCACCGCCTCACTGACAACCTTGCCATCGACTCTCGCCCCGCCGAACTTTGCCATCACGTTCTTCATCACCGCACCCATGTCCTTCATTGTGGGAGAGCCCATTTCGGCGATGACGGCGCGAACGACGGCGACGATTTCCTCCTCACTGACCGCCTTGGGCATATAGCCTTCGATGATTACGATCTCCTCGGCCTCTTTCTGCGCGAGCTCAGGACGGTTGCCCTTCGTAAACTGTTCGACGGAGTCCTTACGCTGCTTGATCATGGTGCTCAAGACCTGCAGCTCTTCTTTCTCGTCGAGGTCGGCGCGTTTGTCGATCCGTTTCATCTGTAGCGCGGCCTTCATCATGCGCAGCGTGGAGAGCCGCAGCTCTTCCTTGCTCTTCATGGCAGCAATCATGTCTTTTTGCACGCGTTCGGTCAGGCTCATGGGGCAATTATAGTCACCCCTGCCTGTGATTCAGGGCACAGAGGTCGTGGCCGGTTGAGGTAGCCTGCTCAGCCGTGCGAGCCTATAGTTATGGAGTCGGCGTTCATGCGCCGCAATCAATCTGCAGAGGTATTGCCATGCTTCGTAAGACACGGCTATTTACTCCCGGGCCGACCCCTCTACTTCCTGCCGCGCAAAATGCTATTGCGGCCGCGGACATGCACCACCGCACAGCGGAGTTCCGCGAAATTTTCTCCCGTACCCTTGCCGATCTGAAGACTTTCATCGGCACCAACAACGAAGTTCTGCTGCTGGCTTCTTCCGGCACAGGAGCGATGGAAGCCGCGGTTTCCAACCTGACCTCGCCGGGCGAGAAAGTTGTCGTCCTAACCGCCGGCAAGTTTGGCGAGCGCTGGCGCGACCTGGCCAAGGCCTTCGGCTGCCAGATTGAGCTGGTTAGCGCTCCCTACGGCCAGACCTTCGACCTTCGCGAAGTGAAATCGAAGCTCGACGGCGCCCGCGTCCTTTATATGCAGGCGACGGAGACTTCTACCGGCGCGCGCCATGATGTGAAGGCAATCGCCGCGCTGCTGAAGGGCACCGACACGCTGCTGGTGGTCGACGCCATCACCGGCCTCGGCACCACGCACTTCGAGGTGGACAACTGGGGCATCGACATCCTGATCGGCGGCTCGCAGAAAGCCGTCATGATTCCTCCCGGACTTGCATACCTGTGTGTGAGCGAGCGTGCCTGGCAGCGGATGGAAACCGCCAAGCAGCCGCGTTATTACTTCGACCTGCGCAAGGAGCGCAAGTCGCAGACGAAGGGCGAGACGGCATTCACTCCGGCAGTTGCGCTGGTCGCCGGCTTAGCGGCGGCACTGGATTACATTCGCCGCAACGGCAACGGCAATCTTGCCGATGGCCGCGATGCGCTCATCCACAACGCTGAAACCTCCGCCGCGATGGTTCGCGCCGGTGTGAAGGCGCTGGGACTTGGACTGTTCGCGCCGACATGTCCGGCAGCGGCGGTAACGGCAATCCTGCCGCCGAAGGGCGTGGACTCCAGCGCGATCGTGAAGGAGTTCCGCGAGCGTTTTGCCATGGTCGTCGCCAATGGCCAGGGCGAAATGAAGGGCCAGTTATTCCGCATCGCCCATCTCGGCTACTACGACTATCTTGACGCCATCGGCGTCATCGGCGCGCTGGAGCAAGTGCTGCTCAAGGTTGCGCCATCTCACAACTTCGAACTGGGCGCTGGCGTGCGCGCCGTGCAAGAGGTGTTTGCGGGGCAATTCGCCGAGGCGGCTAAAGTATGAAAGTCGTTATTGCCGATAAGGTCTCTCCCTCGACACTAAAGGTGTTTGCCGAGCACGCGGACTGGACGGTGGTTCAGCCCGACAAGGAAGCGCTTGCCGGCGAGTTGACCAACGCCGACGCCATCGTTGTCCGCTCGGCGACCTTCGTCGATGCGGCCATGATGGACAAGGCTCCCAAGCTGCGTGTGATCGGACGCGCGGGCGTGGGCGTCGACAACGTCGATCTCGATGCCGCCACCAAACGCGGCATCGTGGTGATGAACACTCCCGGCGGCAATGCGGTTGCCGTCGCGGAACACACTTTCGCTCTGATGCTGTCCATGGCGCGTTCCCTGGTGCGCGCCCACACCACCATGCAGGCCGGCAAATGGGAGAAGAAGACGCTGCAAGGCACCGAGCTGCGCGGCAAGACGCTGGGCATTGTTGGACTGGGCCGCGTGGGCGTGGAAGTTTCGCGTCGCGCGCTCGCGTTCGGTATGAAGGTGGTGGCGCACGACCCATACGTGGCGCCCAGTTTCGCGCAGCAGTTGAACGTCACCATGGTCCCGCTGGACGAACTCTATGCCCAGTCGGACTACATCACGCTGCACGTTGGCCTGACGCCGCAGACGAACGGCATGATCAACGCCGATTCCATCGGCAAGATGAAGAAGGGCGTGCGGCTGGTGAACTGTGCTCGCGGCGAGTTGCTCAACGAGCCTGCCGTTATCGAGGCGCTGCAGTCCGGGCAACTGGGCGGCGTGGCCCTCGATGTCTACACTCACGAGCCGGTGAAGGACTCGCCTCTGGCGGCGCTGCCCAACGTTATCCTGACGCCGCACATCGCGGGCTCGACCCACGAGGCGCAGGAAGCCGTCGGCGTGCAGATCGCGCTTCAGGTCCGCGAGTATCTGCTGAAGGGCGTGATCCAGAACGCGGTCAACGTGCCTTCGATCAGCGAGGAAGAATACCAGGTGATGCGGCCGTACATCGCGCTCGCCGAGCGGCTGGGAACTTTCCTGGCGCAGTCGGTCGAGGGCGGAGTGGATGAGATGGGCCTCAGCTACAGCGGCGAGATCGCTGAGTGGAAGACCGCGCTTATCCGCAACGCTGCGGTGGCCGGCGCGCTCAACCAGATTGCGCACGCGCACGAGCGGGCGAACCTGGTGAATGCTGCGTCGATCGCAGAGGAACGTGGTATCCGCCTGACCGAGCGCAAGCAAGCGCGCGAGGCCAGCGGTGCTGCCGCCAACGTGCTGCGCATGACCTTCAAAAGCGGTCAGCAGGAGAATACCGTGGCTGGCTGCGTACAGCCCGACGGCCTGCCGCGTCTGCTGGAGATCGATGGCATCCACGTTGAGGCGCCGCTCGAGGGCAATGTCATTTACCTGCGCAACATCGACGTGCCCGGAGTCGTGGGACGCGTCGGGACGGTGCTGGGCAAGCACAATATCAACATCGCCAATTTCTCGCTCGGCCGCGGTAAGGCTGGGGCGGAGACGTCGGCGGTCGCGGTGGTGCAGGTGGATGGCGAGATTACCGACGCGGCGCTGGAAGGGCTGCGCGGGATTGAAACCGTTCTGCTGGCCAAGGCGATTCGGTTCATGGCGCCGCAGGCGAAGCAGGTGGTGTCGGTGTAACACGGTGCCCCACTCATTCGAAAACCGCGGGTGAGTGGGGCAGCCCGGCAGTGCTGGATGATTGTAAGTCCCACTCAAGCAGGAGGCGCTTGAATGGGGAACTCGGGATCGCACGGTAATTCTCTCTGAATCGCGTACCCGCTCAGATTGACTGTTTCGCCCGCCACTATGCGGTCGAAAATTTCCCGCATTTCGGCGTGAGTGTTCAGTTTGTCGAGAAATCTGAAGGCAGATGCTCCGACATATTCACGAGAGAGTTCAAAGGCAAGCCACTGCCGCTTTTCCGCTTGCGCAACCTGTCCTGTGGTATTCGAGCCAGCGAAGATATCGAGTACGACGTCACCCGGCTCAGTCAGCATATTAATGAAGAATTCTGGCACCTTGGCGGGGAAGCGAGCCGGATGCTGTTTCTCTCCGATTACCGTGCAGCCATCGAGATATTGACCATTGGACTCCGTATTCGGGATTTGTAAGAGATTTGGCGGTATGGCGCCGCCGTTGTCTTTGCCGAACGCTTTTCCAATGTCGTGACCGGACGGCCGCACCTTGGGCGTATAAAAAGCGGCCGGGTCCTCGAGCAGCTTTTTCATCCTGTCGCTGTAGGGAGCAAGCACTTGCGTAATGTCGGCCTTCGGCCACTCCGTCTTGCTGAGCCACCAGACAGTATTGACGGCGTCTTTCGCACGCATCTTGCGCTTGTTCACCCATTCTATGGGGCTTGGCAGCTTCGAAGGATTAAACCAGTAAAAGTCTTCTGCAAGAAAGAAGCCCACTTCATCGCAAAACCGAATCAAGACGCGAAAGTTATAGAGGCTCCGCGTTGGCGCACCTTTTTCGTAAGCTCCGCCTAGGTCGAGCACAAAACTGCCATCATCCTTCAATACTCGGCGGACCTGTGTCGCAAATTGAGTCAGCCAGTCAATGTATTCGGCTTGATTCTTATTGCCATATGCCTTCTGCCTTTGCAAAGCGAAGGGGGGGACGTCATTACTAGGTTTATGCTCGCGTCAGGCAGGTTCGCAAGCAGTTCCAAAGAGTCCCCACAATACGCTGCCCCACTTGGCGTGGTGTACGCGGGAGTGATCGGCAGAGTCGGTAATGTCTGTCTCATGTGGATTCCTTCCCAAAATGCTTGATGGCAAAAAGCTACGTAACGTCTGTAGACCTAAAGTCATCCTCCGGTCAAATTTCTAAACGTGCAGCGTCGCAAACACATACCTGCCGCCCGCTTAACGTTAGCACGGAATCTCCGGCGCCTGCGAGCCGAGCGTGGCATTTCGCAAGAAGCCTTGGCTGACCTGGCCGGTTTGCACCGAACCTATATCGGATCCATTGAGCGCAGTGAGCGCAATATTTCTATCGACAATATCGCCAAACTCGCCACTGCGTTTGGCATTCGCCCGAGCAAGTTGCTGGAGGACGAGCCTGAATGAAGTCTCATCCGGACGCCAAACTGCTCAAGAAGCTGTTTCCCGCTGTTCGTGAGTATCAGAAGCTCGCGATGAAGCACGGGATACCCGACATTTTTCAGGACAACGGCGGGAAAATTCTTCAGGTGTGTTTGATCCTTGGCCTCGTGGCATTAAAAGCCCGCGAAGGCAATGACGCGGTTGATGCTGAAGGCAGAGAGTATGAACTGAAGACTGTGAACCTTCTCCGAACGGACCAGTTCACAACGCACCATCACTTGAATCCCGTTATCATTGAGAAGTACAAGAAGGTCGACTGGATTTTTGCGACGTACGAAGCCATCGAGCTAAAGGAAATCTTCCTGCTAAAACCGGACGCCATGGATCACTGGTATCAAAAATGGAGCGCCAAATGGATTGCCGACGGCAACAAGGACATTAACAACCCGAAAGTGCCGCTCTCGTATGTGCGAAGTCACGGGAAGTTGCTGTATTCTGGCGTTGGAGAGAACCTAGAAGACACTCAGTTGACCCCTATCCCGATCAAGAAACGACGGATAAGGTAGCAGTGGAACGGGAGCCCACTAACTCTAGCGTCATCGCCAGCATGGGCTATGCTCCTGCAGAGCGCGTCCTTGAGTTGGAGTTCCGACAAACTGGCGATATCTATGACTACTTCGACGTGCCTCCCGAAGAGTACACGGCTTTTCGCCGCGCGGAGTCAAAGGGCACGTATCTCAATCAGATCTTTAAGTTACGTGGCTTCCGCTGCGTCCAGGTGAGCAAGGCCTAAGAGAGCGGCCTCAGAATTACTCTAGGACGAGTTCTACAAGAGGGGGATATAGAAGAGAAAACACTTTTTCCCTTCGCTGGAGGGAGGAGTAGTTCTCTGATGTCCAGCCCCTTTCGGCGTACCGGGTGCCCCACTCATCCGCGGGGTTCGGATGAGTGGGTGTGTGAAGGGGAAGGGTCGTGGAGCCGCTCGTAACGCTCAGATGGGTCGGGCCCATCCGCACGAGAGCTCACGGAATCTCGTGATTCGGGGAACCCACTCATCCGAAAACCGCGAATGAGTGGGGCACCCGGCTCGCGCCAAGGCGCGGGGGAAATCGCGATGGCGTCGATTAGAAATCCTGTGCCGTCCCCGGGGGACTCGGGTTTCTTTTATCAGCCTACCCACCGTTGAAACGGTGGGCTATCATCTTTCGCGCCCGAGGCGCTCGAATTGGCGACACCCCGATCCAAGGCGCTGGCAACAATCCCGCGACCTAAGGTGCTTGAATTGGCAACGAACCCGCTACCCAAGCGCTCAAAAGTGGCAACGACCCCGCGAGCCAAGGCACTCAAAGTGGCAACAATCCCGCGCGATCAAAAGGCGCTTGTGTTGGCAACACACTCGCGCCACGGGCGCAGCATAAGAAAGCCCACCGCTTCAGCGGTGGGGAAGCTTACATTAACTCCCGAGTGCCCCGGGCACGACACATCCCTCCGTGCCCGGTGTCACACCGATTTTTCCGCCCTCCACTTACGCTACAGGTATGCCACACGCCCTAACCAACAACCTCCTGCACTGCATCTTTAGTACGAAGGAGCGTGCGGATTCCATTCTCGACCCCGCCAATCTTGGCCGCTATCTCGGCGGGGTGGCGCGTGAAAGGGATATCCCTCTTATCATCGCGGGTGGAACCGCAAACCATATCCACCTGCTGATCGCTCTTCCAGCCGCTATCCCGCTTGCGAAGGCGATTCAGGACCTGAAGGGTAATAGCTCCCGCTGGATGAACGAACACGGATCGGCGTTTGCCTGGCAGGAGGGTTACGGAGCCTTCAGCGTGAGCGCATCCAACAAGCGCGCGGTAATGGATTACATCGCCGACCAGGCGCGACACCATGAGAAGCGCAGCTTCGAAGAGGAGTTCGAAATCCTACTACGCCGATCGGGCATAACCTGCGATCCAAAACTCATGTTCGGATGACCAGTTGTGTCGTGCCCGGGGCACTCGGGTTTCTTTTTTCAGCCTACCCACTGTTGAAACGGTGGGCCCGAGGCGCTCCTACTGCACCTGAACCTTGACCTGCATCTTGCCGCCGGCCGGCACCTGAATGGTCTCGCCCTTCATCAGGTAGGGTTGCAGCACTGCGGGATTGGCCCATTCCAGGTCCCAGCCGTTGGCGATTGCGATGACCGTGTATTGTCCGGGCACAACGTCTGGCAGGGTGAAGGTTCCGTCGCTATCGCTCTGGTCGCGACGAAACAGCGGAGCGTTATTCGCGGGGTCTTGAGGCACCAGGATGATCATCGCTCCGGCAAAGGGTTCGTCGTCGTGCATGGCAGTGCCGTCCACTTGAGCTGCTCCGCGCGAAGCGATGCCGCTGATGTGCACGCTGCCCGTACTGCCAATCTCAATGGTGCGGCCAATCACCTTGGCTCCGGTTGCGGCGAGCTTCTGGAGGAAGAATCCATTCACGTTTTCCAGCGCGATGACGTAGCGTCCGGGCCTGACATCGTCGGACCTGAAATCGAACTCGCCTCTGTCCGCAATGTCGCTGCGGAAGGTTTCTCCGGTTTCCGGATTGGTGAGCTGAATCGACGCCTGGCTTGGCACGCGCGCCGCGCCCCGGAAGAAAATGGCGCCGCTAACCGAGGCGAAGGTGGGACCGTCCGAGGCGCTGATCTCGGCATCTCCGGCCAGATCGATCTCTCGATACCACGCCTTGCCGCCTTTGTCGTTGGAACCAGTCGAGGCGGGCATCTCGACGATGTAGTGGCCGGGCGCCAATCCGGAGATCTCGATTACACCCGGCGCGATCCACGAATCCGGGGCATTGAAGACGGAGTCCAGATAGCCCTCGAAGATGCGCTGCGAGAGGCGCGGGAAAACCATCCTGCCCAGCACAGGGTTTTCGGCGGATGCGGTGTGGATCTGGAGGTGCAGCGAAGGGATGGCATGCAGAGTGACGTCGGCCGTCGCCTTCTCGCCGGGCGTCAATTGCAGAGGAGTGGCGCTGGCTGAATCGGTTGCGCCGGGATAGAAGGTCAGCGGATAAGTAACGTCGAGCGCTGCCGCATCCTGCATGGCTTGAGCGTCGCTCCTCGAATTGCCCGGCCCGCGATGCGGATTGCTAGTCTGCGCGTACCAGGGCCGCGCCGAGACCGACAAGTAATACGTGCCGGGCGCGAGGTGCCCAATGCGATAGTGTCCCAGATCGTCGGTCTGATCCTGATTCATGGGAAGGGTCTTCTGCTGTCCGCCTTCGGTGCTGGCCTGAAAGAGGCGCACCATTGCGTTCTGGATGGGCTCGTTGTTGTCGTCGGTGATGTCGCCTTCGATGGACGCGTCGGGTTGCAGGCGGAAGACCAGGTGATCCGTATCCAGACCAGGTCCGACAGCGATGGCGGTGGCGAAAGGATCGTGGTGGTCGAAGTATTGCAGCGAGAAGCCGCGCGCGGTTGCCATCAGCGAATACTTGCCGTGACTGAGGGCGGCGAAGGAAAAGCGTCCGTCAGCTCCAGTGGTGACCGACTTGGATATCTCGCGGTCCGCGCCTTGGGTGATGGGAGCGATGGCAACCGATGCCGATGGGACGGCTTGGCCGGTGAGGGAATTCACCACGAGTCCTGCGATGCGATAGCCCTGCGGAGCAGGAACGGGGGAAACAGATGACTGCTGTTGCGGCGTGGACGCCGACACTTTCAGAGGTTGCGATTGTTGCGGTGCTGGTTGCGAGGATTGCTGCGCGTAAAGGCTCGCGATCAACAGCAGAGCACATGCAATGCGGGCCAGCACCGGGATCAATCTCCCTTCCCAACCTGTATCAGATCAAGCGAGACTTGTCCCCGTTGATTTCCGGTCAAGGTGATATGGGCAGCTTGCGAAATGTACGGCGCAAAGGCGTCGGGATTGCTGAACTCCATTCCGTCAATGCTATCGAAGGCAAACACCAGATAGTCGCCGGGAGCCAACCCGGAGACGCTGAACTCATTGCCTGCGCCGCGCACTACGTGCGGAGTCACTTTCCCGGCAGGCTGGGGAACGACGACAACTGTCGCCGGAGGCTGGTTGGCATCGGAGCTCTTTATCGTCCCGCTCAGGCTGGCGCTGTCGTCGCGCAGCACAATTTCCATGGAATAGCTCTGGCCGCTGGCAACGACGAGATCGTCATACAGCAGATTGCTCTGTCCGTAAGTCGCGGACTGCACGTACCAGGGAACTTGCGGGATCAGTTCGGCGGTGTAAGTTCCGGGATCCACATTCTGCAACACAATGGCGGAGCTTCCACGCTGTACAGTAGAGAACGATTCGGCGGTGTTTGCATCGGTTGGCAGCAACCGCACGGAGATCGGCCGGTCGTGAAGCCGTATGGAGGTGCTAACGTTAGAGCTTCGCGATTCCATATGAACGACGACGGGAATCGAGACGCTGGGCGCCAATACAATTCGCAAGTCTTCGATATTCGATGCCACATTCACCAGCCGATCGGCGCGCATCGGCTGACCCTCGGCCTGCGAAATGGCCCTCACAATGTAGGAACCCGCGGGAAGGCCTTCCAGCTTGAAGGTCCCGTTCTCCATGTTGAAGGTCGTGGGCAATGAGAGTTCGTCGCCGGATGAGGTGAGCAACTGAAAGCCGACGCCCTGGTCAGGAAGATGTCCGGAGATGCTGCCGGAAACCTGATAAACCGGCACGGCGTTAAGTGAGAAGTCCGCCTCGGTCTGCTGGCCTCCGCTGAGCTGGATGGGCAAAGCTGACGCCAAGTCTGGAGCGCCCGGATAATACACATGGGCGAAGCCAGTCTTGGGTTTCTCGCCGGCCGCGAGGAGTTGCTCTGCAACCAGCGGGCCCGCGGCCACGTAGTACGTTCCCTGCATCAGGTTGGAGAAGCGGAAGTGGCCGTCTTCGTCGGTCTCGGTCATGCCGCGCTGCTCCCAGATTTTGCGTCCGTCGCGCACGCTTCTGGCGGTGAGCCGAACCGGCACGTGCTCGATTGCCTGGCCCGATGCGTCAGTCACACGGCCGTAGATTGCGCTCTGGGGAACGAGCTTCAGAACTTGCGCGCCCGTGTTCGAGCCGATTGCGATCCACCCGGCCGCGCCGCCAGGGCCGTTGTGCTGAGCGGAGTAGCCGGGCTTTTGCGCGGTCAGCGTAACTTGTACCGGCGGCAGCCCGTCCATTTGGAAGTGACCTTCGCTGTCGCTAAAGGTAGTGCGCTGGATCAGACCGTTTGTGCGCACCAGAGCTCTGGCAATCGGCTCGCCGGTTACGGAGTTCACAACCGTCCCGCTCAGGGTGAAGGTCTCACCGTTTGCGGAAGGAGATTGGGCCGCCGATTCGGAAGAGAAAATCAGCCCGACACTGCAGAGCATCAGCAGGACACATGACCTCAGCTTGCGCGATGCAATACGCTCTCGCATCAGCGCCAGCCAACGATGATCAACTTCGCAAACCATGGTCCGTGGCCGAATCAACATAGGAGACCGATAACGCAAGGCAGTGATGCTTCTTCAAACCCAGGAGTCTCTATGTTAACTCGCATTGCGAATTTTTCCCGGGTGGCGCGGCCGAGCGGACAGGGAGGATGCATACGAGTCGACCGCCGCAAGCAACAGCCAGAAGCGATAAGCCCTCACGATTTGCGGTGCGGCAAGGCTGCGCCCGCCTGACGTTTCGCCGCCCGCGCCAGAAACGTTTCCTGACTATTCAGAGCGTCCTTTTTGTCATAGTTCGGATCGCGAGCGTATTTTCCGTCGGACGTCATGTGCCGTGCCTTGGCTTGGTCTTTAAGATTGGTAGCCAGAATCTCGTCCCGAACCACGCGAATCAATTCCTTGTCTTGGACCGGGAAGTCCACTTCCACCCGGTGATTCAGGTTGCGTGGCATCAGGTCGGCGCTGCCCAAATAAACCTCCTCTTTCCCACCATTGTTGAAGTAGAAGATGCGGCTGTGTTCCAGGAAGCGGCCAACGATGCTGGTCACGACAATGTTGTCACTGATGCCCGGAATCCCCGGTATCAGACAGCAGATTCCGCGAACCAGCAGTTCCACCTTCACTCCCGCCTGCGATGCCTGGTACAAAAGCCGGATCATCTTCTTGTCGACCAGGGCATTCATCTTGAAGATCAAGTGACCGCCGCGACCGTTCTTCTGGTGCTCGATTTCACGTTCTATCCGATGCTCCAAGCCGGCGCGGAGGGTCACCGGCGCAACCAGCAGCTTGCGGTAGGCGGTCTTGGCGGAATATCCGGTCAGGAAGTTGAACAGGTCGGTGCAATCGGCGCCGATCTCCGGATCGCAGGTCATCATTCCGATGTCGGTGTAGAGCTGCGCGGTCACACTGTTGTAGTTGCCGGTGGAAAGGTGCGCATAGCGGCGAATCATGTCGCCTTCCTGGCGGACGATGAGCAGCGCCTTGCAATGCACCTTCAATCCCATCAGGCCGTACACCACGTGGACGCCATATTCTTCCAGCTTACGCGCCCAACCGATGTTGCTCTCTTCGTCGAAGCGAGCTTTCAGCTCCAGCAGCACCGCGACCTGCTTGCCGTTCTCCACCGCCTCCAGCAGCGCGTCTACCACCGGAGCATTGCGCCCCACGCGATAGAGCGTGATCTTGATGGCCAAAACATTGGGGTCGCGCGCCGCCTGTTGCAGCAGTCCGACTACAGGTTGAAAGGAATCGAAAGGATGATGCAGCAGAATGTCGCCGCGCCGGATGCTGGCGAAAATGTCCTCGTCTTCGCCCTCTTTGATTAGCGCCGCCGGCAATGCGGGAACAAAGGCGGGAAACTTCAGGTCCGGCCGGTCGAGCTTGGTCAGAGTGCGGACTCGGACCAGGGACTGCGGACCGCCGCTCATCTTGTAGATGTCCTCGCGATCCAGCTCCAGGTTCTTGATGAGTATGTCGAGAATCGGGGCAGGCATCGCTTCGTCCACTTCCACCCGCACCACGTCAGCGAAGCGGCGTTGCCACACCCCTTCTTCAACCGACTCCAGCAGATCTCCCGCTTCCAGGTCCTGGATCTCGTAGTCCGCGTCGCGCGTGACGTGGAAGGGATGCGCCTCCTGGATCGTCATTCCGGGAAAGAGATGTCCGAGGTTGGCCGTTACCAATTGCTCCAGCCACACAAAAGTCTGCTCTTTGGCCTGCGTCTTGGTGCGGCTTCGCGGCTTGCCCGCGCCGCTCACCGGAACCAGTTGCGGCAGCGTATCGGGAATCTTGACTCGCGCAAAGTGCTCTTCCCCTTCGCCGGCGCGCAACATCACTGCGAGATTCAAGCTCAGGTTCGAGATATGCGGAAACGGCCGTCCCGGGTCGAAAGCCAGCGGCGTCAGTGTGGGAAAAACTGTTTGCTGGAAATAGGAATTCACCGTAGAGCGCTGCTCTTCGGTCAGGTCGGCATAGTTCTTGATGTGGATGCCCGCGCTGTCCAAGGCGGGCACAAGTTCCTTCGTCCAGCAGTCGTGGGCGCTGCGAAACAGGCGTATGACCGCGGCGCGGATGGCGCGCATCTGTTCCGCCGGCGTCATACCGTCGGGACCGGTCTCGCTGACGCCTTTTTCAATCTGCTGTTTCAGGCCGGCCACGCGCACCATAAAGAACTCGTCAATGTTGGAGCCGACGAAGGACAGGAACATCAAGCGCTCGAGTATCGGATTGCGACTGTCCTGCGCTTCCTCCAACACGCGCCGCTGAAAGTCCACCAGGCTCAGCTCACGGTTGATGTAGAGCGCGGGATCGTCGAGCGTCCGCGCTCTCTGAGGGCCGTCATGATTACGCGAGTCGGAAGCCGCTGGTGTCCGGGCAGAGATACGTCGACTCTTGACAGGTGCGGGTTTAGCCGATGGGCTCATAGGATGTTTAGCCACGGAGACAGATGTTCATTGTAATGCGGTTGGGTGGGATTGAACATCCGGCGAGGGGCGAGGCCGTCGCGATGTCCACGATTCTTCACCGGATATTCACACAAAACTGGGCGTCGGAAATATGCTTATGCCGAATTCTGTTTGCGCCATGTTTGTTGGTTTGGGATGGCGAGAAAACGTGTGCTAACCTGTGAATGCCTTTCCCGCGCCGGGATGGCGGAACTGGCAGACGCAGCGGACTCAAAATCGGCTTTCAAAAAATCAAATCCCCTATAACTAATTGAATATAAATGCCTTGGTTTGATGCCGTACATGGCGCAGGACTTGCGCAACCCTTGCACACTTTTGTGCTTCTATAGAGAAGCAGGAGGTGCAGCCGCATGGCAGAGCATCACACCATCCTCGGTGGCAAGGTTCACGTCTACAGGCGTCCGAACAGTTCCAGTTGGCAATGCGCAACCTATCTCGCCGGAAAGAATCGCCGCACAACGACCAAAGAAGACAGCCTGTCGAAAGCGAAGGAATTCGCGGAAGACTGGTATTTGCAGTTGCGCGGCAAACTCCGCGACGGGCAGTTGAAGACCGGCAAACTGTTCCGCGAAGCTGCGAAGTTGTACCTGCGCGAATTCGACATCATGACGCAAGGACAGCGCAGCCCGAAATACGCATCCGGGCAGCACGCGCGCGCCAATGGCTATCTGGTCCCGTTCTTCGGCAGCATGGTGCTACCTGAGATCACGGCGGGCAAGGTCAACGAATATCGCGTCCATCGACTTGAAGAGTGCAAGGCCTTGCGCGGCAAGCCTCCAGCGCGTAGCACCATGCACCAGGAGATCGTGACGCTGCGGCAGATTTTCAAAACGGCTCTGCGGCACGGATGGGTCGATCATCTCCCGGATTTTTCAGCGCCATATCGCGCGTCCGGCAAGATTTCCCATCGAGCATGGTTCTCGCCGGAAGAGTACAGGCAGCTTTATGAGGCAACGCGGAAACGCGCCCAGGACCCGAAGCAGCCCCGTTTTCGTTGGGAAGCGGAACAACTTCACGATTACGTTCTGTTCTCCGCCAATACCGGACTCCGGCCCGACGAGGCCAGGCGTCTTCAGTTCCGCGATGTCACGGTGACCGAAGACGAGGGGAGCGGCCAAACCATCCTTGAGATCGAAGTGCGTGGAAAGCGAGGTGTTGGCTATTGCAAGAGCACAACAGGTGCTGTGCATCCGTTCGAGCGGCTGAAGGCCCGCCCGCGCCCAGATGGGGGGCCGGGAAGATCGGGCAGCCGTACCGCATCAATCGCCAACGGTGAGTGGCACGCGCCCGGACCCACCGATCTTCTGTTCCCGAAATGGCCACGCGAGTTGTTCAACGCAATCCTTGAGGAAGAAAAGCTTCGCACCGACCGTGATGGAAGGCCGCGAACGGCGTATAGCCTTCGCCATACCTACATTTGCCTGCGCCTGCTTGAAGCTGCCGACATCTATCAAATTGCGAAGAACTGTCGGACAAGTGTGGAGATGATTGAGAAATACTATGCGGCGCATTTGAAGACGCAGCTCGACGCTTCCGCTATCAACATCATGAGGCCACGGTCGAAGAAGAAGACGGTTCCCAAGAAAGGTCCCGTACGTGTCGAGGCCGTCCGTTTGGCCGAGGAAGCGTAGACCAACAGTGCTTGCTTTCTGATGAAACGTGAATACTGTTATCCGGTGAGCCAGGATGGAACCATCCTGGCAGGTTTTGGGGCCGGAACCGGCCACACTCCGGCCCGGCACCGGGCCAGGCATGGCGAATCGTTGCATGCGGCTTTATGGCAAAGCCGACCGAAACCGGTCAATGCTGTCCGCTGCGCTTCGATGGACGCAAGGCGATTGTCAATATCGTTCCAGAATGGAATGAAATGGACGGCATCCGATCCGCAGGGATTGGTCGAGCATTTAGCTATGGATTTCGCTTTAGGAAAGCTGCCCGTACTGCTGGTGATATTCGGAAGTTGCTTTGTTCCAGCTTGTTCAGCGCCTGGCGGAAATTGATCTTGCCTAATTTCGCTCCGCGCTCCAGAATCCCCAGCGTTCCGCGAACCTCCAGATGAAGATTCTCCGCCTCCTGCCGCCCATCGGTTTCATCGAGAAGTATGGTGCTGATTCCAAGCTCCAGCGCCAATTGAATGGCTTCGCGTTCGCCGACATCCAGCTTCATCAACGCAGGGCTTGGTATGGATGCAACTGTGCGCACTTGCAGCCATGCCGGGAAATTGCTGATCCACTCCTGTACCTTGGCGGGGGTTTTGGGGTGTTTCAATTCCTGAAAGACGGCCTGCGGAATCAGGACCTCACCAAAAAGGGCGGGCAACAAGTCCACTTCGTCAATCAATACCAGGTAATTCAGTGGGGAGGTATCGGCAACAACGATCATGCCGTCCGCTCAAATGCCTCGGCATCCTTCTCCAGGTCCTCGACGCTGTAAGCCCGCTCCCAAACTCCATGCTCCTTGAGAAAGCCATCCAACTCATAGCGGGTTTCAAAGCCTAGAAGCATACGCGTCTGATATGCGGAAAGCGCGCCGGAGCGATACCCTTCGATGGCGAACGCCTCCAGGGCTTCGCGCGCCGGATCCGGGCGCTGAGCGAGATCATCGGGAAGCTGCACAGTGATCTGCATAGCTCTGAGCGTAGCACGGAACCAGGGCAAAAACCACTCGGGACCAATCCTCTTTGCGGGGAACGAGGCGGAGCAAAATGTTCGTGGCCACCAGGTAGGACGAGCCAGGCATCAGGCGTGCTCACCATAGATCATTTCGCGCGAGAAGGTCTCGGTCCGCAGTTGAGGGACATTCGGCGCTTTGCTCGCAAGAGCATCCAGAAAGGCGCGAAATTCTTCCTGGCTTGCGCGTGCGTGCCGTTGGCCCCTTGCAGCGATTGCTTCCTGAAGAAGCCGCTGCGCATACAACTCCAGCGCAATGCCGCGAGCCAATGCCTCCGCAGCAAGCTGTCTCTCCATCTCGGGATTGAGTTCGACACGGATGGTCATGGAAACCTCACGCCAATACGTATTATCGTATGCTTGCAACCGAAAGTCGATTCGGACCGCCGGGTCGTGCGGTCAGCCCCGCCCAGCCATTGACTCCTCGTGCTTTGCGGCATGTGCAATTCCCAAATGGATGCCGTGGTTCGCTAAAATGAAATCAAACCGCGCAGAGGTTTAGCATGGGCTGGCACAAATTCCTGATGAAGCACGGAGTCGGCTCTCCCGGCTATATCGCTGGGAAGCTGGCTGAGTCATATCAACTCCATAAAGCACGTGCGCCGTCGGTCGAGGAAAGCGCTCTGATTCGCTCGATTTTTGTTGAGCGAATCGCTGCCCAAACAACCGTTGGGGCCCAGCGCAATATCATCTTTTACGGCGAAATCCAGACGCCATTGAAGACCTTGTTAACCAACATCCTGACCTTTACTCGATTGTCTTGCTTTCTATCTTTATCGAACACCCGGAGTTGGTTGGCCCTGGCTCCCGAAGTGACACGTTCACGGTCTTAAACAGTACGGTTCAAGAGGTGCTCGACAACAAGGCTCCAGGCTGGAGGACGAGCGGTATCTGGGGTAAAGAAGACGTGAGTTGTTCGGTGTGTAGGGTGCAAATCATACGCCAAATCGAACAGCTTCACGTTTCAGCCTTCATCAGCAAGCATCTCCATAAATGTTGGTGATTGGACTCTTGAGCGAAAACCTGCAATCAATTAACGGCTCGTTATTCTTTAGTGAACGCAAGTCCTGCCTTCGCCTCCTCAACTGCATCATCTAGCGCCTTTTCACGCGTTGTTTCAAAACCAGAATCGCTCTTAAAGAGAACGTCGTTCGGGTCCGACCAGCACCATTTACCTATACTTTGATCAGCGCACGGGTGAACATACTGTGCGAGCCGAGCTCGCAGAGCGGCATCGGCGGCCCTTGCTCTCGCATTTGCTTGATCCACTCCAGCCCAGTTACAGGCATCGGAAATTCGTTGCAGCTTTGGTCCTAAATCGGACACGTCGAAGCTAATAGACCGCGCGCCCTCTTGGAAGGGCGTGTACTCGAACATGAACATCTTAGCTTTGGATAATTGGCGTGCAAACGACACAGCATCGGGCGCAAATAACGCCTTGTAATCGGTCGATCTCGTCCACGACTGGTGCATAGGTGCCCCTTGATCGAACTTTATTCGGACCGCGCCATTATCTACTACTGCATTAGTGTCCACGTACGCATCTGTCTTATGTTTCGCACAACGAATCATCAGGCTACTATCGTCAGTTCCGGAGCGGGTTAGCGTGACCAGCGGTGTACCGTCCATCGGGTCCGTGGAATTTGCCAGTACCCAGTCGTTTGCCGAATCTGCCTGCGAGGGCGCGGAGAATGGCGCTAGGTCTGTGGATGTTGCATGGGATTTCGTTTCAGGCGTTCTGGAAAACCAGCTTGCGAGTCCAACTAAGATAATGCCCAAGAAGGCGGCGAGTGCAACCCCAGCCCATCCTCCGGCCTGGGTCACTGCGGAACTGTGGCCAATGAGCTGACCCGTGGGCCCGGTCTCTAATGCTGAATTTTTCTTTACCAACAAGCCGATCAAGACCGCACCGGCCGTTGGCAAAAGCCAGGCAGCACCCAATATGGCTAGACCAAGTACCATGCCGACACCAGCGCCCGCGATTTCCCATTCATTATTTAACCCCGTCGTGTGCCAAGCGATAGCGATTAGCGCGATAGCGCCGGTAATGACCATCGCAAGGGTCCAGAGAATGGCGAAATTCTTGAGGATGTTCCACGCAGTGCCCCCTTCTCGCACTTCACCTGATTTCAAAGGGCGCAACGCCAGGTAAATGGGCAAGGCAAGTGGTCCAAAGGCTATTGTCGCTATCATCCAAAGCAACGCTATCAAACGCATTCTGCGGGATAAGCCATCAAGAAGGACCCAAAGCGCAAAAGCACCGTATAACAGGAAGTAGGACATGTGTATCTCCTGTGTTTCAGATTGGACCCGCGATTTCCATTACAGTTTGCTGGACGCCGCCATTGTACCGCCCGAGGTGCATCTGCAAGAGGAGATCGTGGGGATTGGCCCTTCGAGTTTCCCCAGGAATGCGCTTCGTGATTGCGGCTCGCTGGCGGCACTCAGAGGATAGGGACCATCGCAGTGAGACCGTAGTATTATTTTTAGCCGGGGAGGGGCGAGCGAATGTCGATTCTGCAGGAACTGGACTGGGCTGAGATAAAAGCACACTACCGCAATCGGGTAAAGGAAGCCAAAAATCTCCGAGACCTCTTCGACGCAAAGAATGTATCAGGGTTCTCCGATTTGGCTCTCGGTATGACAACCCCGACGGGAAATTACAGTGCCTCGGAACATGGCCTAGGACCCAAGATTTTAGAATCAAATCCTAATGCGAAAGGGCGCATTTACAGCCTTGCTGGAAAATTCATTCCGCTGAAGGATGCTTCAACTGTACCCCAGCTCATCCGCGAAGAGAACCTGAAATATCTGAGGATCGGAGTAGGTTCGGAACTCTCTTGCATGATGAATCCGACGGTCTGCTGGGTCTGCAACAAGAGAACGATCTGGTTGTATTTGGCGCAAACGCAGGGGCTCTGCAAGGCGAATGAGGCGCTTCAGCTCTTTAATGAACATGACGACTCTCCCATGGCTTATGAGAGCTGGCAAGACGCCTACCATCCCGAGTTGGGGCCGGAACTGAAGCGGGTGTCGGAGGAAGGCGCTAAGGTGGCAACGAGTCGAGGCGCTGTTCCGGGTGACGTGCCATTCCTCTGGGCCGACGCCATCGCCTCCAATGCTTTTGATTTTTACCATTCAGCGAATTTGGGCTGACCCCTCACACGAATCCTGATCCACGTGGGAAGTGACAGCCACGGTTCTGCATTAGTGCTTACCATCTCCAACAGCCTCGGAAGGGGCAGTGTATCGCTCCGGTAAAAGCATGAGGGCCGGAGTTCCGTGTCAGAGCGAGCATCCAAAGACCCGGCGCTGCCTACGGCATCGGCAGGAGTGGCGACACGTCACCCCGGCTCGGGTGCTGCAAGGTTGCCGAAGGTTGCTGCGGCGGTAACCTGCTAAAAATGCGGAAGTTGCTCGCGAAATGGGTTGTTCGCGGTTACTGCGGGAGTAACCTGTTGCTGCCACTCGGGGAACCTGTTGAAAGCACAAAGCGAGAGGCCGGAACCAGCATCCCGGCGCGCTCACGCGCGTGTAGCCTCCGCTACGCCGTCCGTAAAGGCTCTCCGCTTCGCTTCGACCGCTGCGCGGCGTGCTGCGCACGGCCTTGACTGACGGCTCCGCTGCGGCTGGTCGGCAACTATGAGAAGAATGTCTTCTTCTCATGTTCCACATGACAAGTGCCACGGCTCCGATCTTGGGCTGCTCTGAGGGGAGCTAGCGACTATAAGGATAAGGCGGCGAAGCACGCGGGCCGGTGTAGTAGCTCAGACGCGAAGAGGCAAAATCTCTGAAATCGGGTTACTCTGGTAGCAACCAGCGGTTGCTGAAGGGGTAACCCGATGACTCCCCTCCCCTTAGCAAGAAAGCGGCTCGGCACGGCCCCGTGTCCTGTACGTTGCGGCGCGCAGACAGCGTGCGGCCCGAATCCCCAACACAATCGAGCGGGCGGTGAGCGATGAAGGCTCCGCTGCGCACGAAGTCCATCGGCACGAAGGTGAGCGAGGAGGAATTCGCGGCGCTGGAGGAGTGTGCGCGCCAGGCTGACATGACGCTCTCGGAATGGGTCCGGGCGGTGTTGCCGGCCGCGCCGGGGGTGGAGCTTCCCGACGACGACGCGGCGCTGGCCGGGCGGGTGACGCTGGCCGAGGTACTGGCGTTGCGGACGCTGTTCCTCAATCTCCAGTTCCGGACAAGTAACGGCGGGCAGGCGCAGGGGCCGATGACGGAAGCCGAGATGCGGGGGCTGATCGAGCGGGCCGACGCGGTGAAGGGAGAGCGGGCGCGGGAGCGGATCGAAGCGGCGCGGAGTCAGACCAGGAAGCAGGCCGGTGCCCCGGCTGAGAAGCCGGAGGCCGGAGAAACACAGACGGAGGAGGGTTGAGCATGGCGGAGTGGGGCCGGAAGCAGTACGCGAAACCGTGGCCGAGCCGGGCGCACGTGTGGACTTGGGGAGCTTTTTTCCTTAGCTGCCTGTTCTTCGTGTTCATGGTGTGGCTGGACGGGCAACAGAACTGGACGGTCGCGGAGCGGCTATACCTGTCGGACTATCTCAGGAGCGGCGCGCGGGCGAAGGCCGGGCCGAAGATGCAGTCGAAGTACACGCTGCTCCAGGGCTTCAACGCGAAGGGGCAGATGCTGCTCGTGATCGACGACCAAGTGCAGGCGGTGAAAGGTGCGGACGGTCGGTACGGGTACGTCCTGACCGATGAGGGCATCAAGGCCGGGTTAGTGCGGTTGCAATACGTGACGGACGTGTACAACGATCAGCGGCTGCACGCGTTCCTGGGCCAGTGGGTCTATCAGAACCAAACGCTGTGGGACTTCGCAAAGCGGCCCACGTACTGGACACTGGCGTTCTTCGTTGTGCTGCTGTTCATGGCCGTGCCGAAGGACCGTGCGCGGCGGATGGTCTGGAAGTTCGGGCGACGGCTGCGCGGGCCGGAGTTGGCGACGACAGCGGAGTTCAACGAGAAGCTGGGCCGCAGGAAATGGCTCACGACGTACTTCCCGGACGGGATCGCGTTCGTGAATCTCGAACAGACTTGGTACGACCGGCTGATCAGACGGGGCCGAGGGCGCTGGGTGCGCGTCCCGCGCGAGCGGGAGGCGATGCACTTCCTCATCGTGGGCGACAGCGGGACGGGCAAGAGCGCGGCCATCCGGCAGGTGCTCTCGCAGATATGGGAGCGCGGGGAGACGGCCATCGTGTACGATCCGGCGCTTGAATATGTGCCACAGTTTTACCGGGAATCGCGGGGCGACGTGATCCTCAATCCCCTGGACGCGCGGTGTCCGTTCTGGACTCCAGGTGATGAAGTGCCGCACGAGGCGGAAGCCTTGACGGTAGCGGCTTCGCTGTTCCCGGACCGGGGCCGTGAGAACCAGTTCTTCGTCGATGCGCCGAGGAAAATCTTCGCGCACCTGATCAATCTGAAACCCACGCCGGAGCAGTTGACGTACTGGATGTGCCACGAGGAGGAGATCGAAAAGCGGGTGCGGGGCACGGAGCTTGCGGCGATGATCCACGCGACGGCTCCGCCGCAGCGGTCGGGTGTGCTGGGTTCGCTCAACATGGTCGCCGATGCGTTCAAACTCCTGCCACCGGAGCGCGAGACGGAGCGGCGCTGGAGCGCGTATGCGTGGGCCAGAGAGCGGAAGGGGTGGCTGTTCCTCACGTCGAAGCCGACCATGAGAGAAAGACTGCGCCCGCTGATGAGCTTGTGGCTCGACCTGTTAGTGCTGCGGCTGATGAACGACGGCGGGAGCGGGGCGCGGAAGACGTGGTTCGTGCTGGACGAACTGGCGACGCTGCAACGGTTGCCGCAGTTGACGACGGCAATCACGGAGGGCCGGAAATCGAATAACCCGATGGTCCTCGGCTTCCAGGGCAAAGCGCAGGTGGAGGCGCTGTACGGGCACATCGCCGAGGCGATGCTGTCGCAGCCCGCGACGAAGATATTCTTCAAGACGAGCGAGCCTCATGCGTCGGAGTGGATCTCGAAATCCATCGGCGAAGTGGAGGTAGAGCGGTTCCGGGAGAGCCGGACGCGGGGCGTGTTCCCGCAGCACCGGGAGAACGAGCAGCGGGAGATCACGCGCGAGCCGCTGGTCATGGCGTCGGAGATCGGAGGACTTGAACCGCTGCACGGGTACCTGAAGCACGGCAACCTGGTTGTGCAGATGCGGATACCGTATCTGAAGCTGGAGGAGCCAGCGGAGAAGTTCATCGAGCGGAAGATGACGACGCCGGCGATGCCGGCGACAGAGCC
>CAWBKE010000012.1:0-718723 GCA_963789245.1 uncultured Acidobacteriaceae bacterium
GTGCTTCTATGAAAGACACGTGCCCCGTCAAGTCTGCGGGCGATGCGGACAAGCTTCTATGCGTGCTCGTAGGCACAAAAGGTTCGTTCGTTTGCTCCGTCGCCCCCTCTGGGCTTGGTGCTCACGCCATCGCTGGCGGGCACATAGCACGACAACAGGCTGACGGATGCCCTTTACATCGTCGCAAACACTTGTTCATCAAAGCAGACGCCATCCCGCAACAAGGCATAGACGGCGCCCAGCAATTTCCGCGCCAGCGCCACCCGCGCCACGTGCCGCGGCTTGCGCCGGCACAGCCGTTCAAAAACGCCCGCGCTCCCGGCGAGGTGCGCACCGCCGTCACCGCCGCCTCCACCATGATCCAGCGCAGGCGCGAAGAACCAGCGCGCGTGATCGGTCCATACCAGCTCTTGTCCGCCGACTCGCGCACTCGCGGCACCAGCCCGGCGAAGCTGAATAGCGCCTTACGATCAAAGCGTCCGATATCCCCGATCTCGGCCAGGATGATGTTGGCCCCGTACTCCCCGATGCCAGGTATCGAGCTCAACCAGCGCACCCGCTCGTCCCCGCGGTTCGCCTTTAATAGGCGGTTTTGACTTTGCCGGACCTGTTCTTCACAGCTGTCCAGCAACGCCAGATACTCCTGCATAGCCTCCCCTTCGGCCGTACCCAGAGGAGCCTCGGCCAGCCAGCTTCGTCCCTTCTTGCCGAACACGTCGCTGTAAGGACAGCGCAGCCCTTGCTGGTGCAGCAGCGCGTGCATCCGGTTCTTCAGCCGGGTGCGCAGCCGCCCCAACTCGATGCGCGTGCGCGTGCGCGTCCGCCGTTGCCGGGTTTCCCGGTCCGCCAGCCACGCCTGCGGCAGCAGATCGGCGCGCAACAGATGCGCCAGGGTGTGCGAGTCCACACGATCGTTCTTTAGCTTGGCCGAAGCGATCGCCTTCACCCGCTGCGGATGCACCATGTACAGCTCCGCCACCTTCCCTTCCACCGCCTCCACAAATGCCGGCCAGAAACTGCAGGCCTCAAAAACCATGCGCAGCGGTTCCTGCCAGCCTGATAGATAGCGCTGAATCGCTATCCTTTCGTTGTTGATTCTGCCCTGGGGCAACACCTTACCGTTTGCATCCAGCGCCGTAACGTAACAAAATGTGCGATGAAGGTCCACTCCTAGGTGGATCATGGGGCGTGTCCTCCTGTCGATCTGTGTGCAAACAAATCGTACTCGGGTACACGCCTCCTTTCATTACATCTGGGCTATCATGATGCCGCGCCTGCGGCGCTCATTCTTCGAGCTTCTTACCCCGCTGCCCAAAAGAAAAGTTAGTTCTCACGCAGACTCTTTAGGGTCGGTCTTGCCACTGGGGCCGGAATTTTCGTGTGGGACAAAGCTGACGTGTAAGCGCCAAACTAGCCGCAGCGCGGCGGAATGAAATTAGACGGGGGCGTGAGCCCCCGGTCAGTCGGATATAAACCCGAGCCGCAGAGCGGCGGCACCGCTTGCGACGCGGTCCTTAGCCGGACTTCCTACCAATCTTCTTCAAGAAAATTATTGCGCTTGGAGAACCACGCGTGCCCGCGACTTCTGCGGACGATAACTTTTCACGACCTCTTGTGCCTGACGAACGAAGTCCGGCAAGCGCAGTATTGCGCCATCGGAGAGCTTGTTGCCGACTTCGAACGACCAGCCCTCGAGGGTGATGCAGATGGCTTCCGGCGCGTCGCCGTAAAGCTGCTGTGCAGCCGACAGCAGAGACGACGGAGTCGAGCTGGTGGGTAAAGTCGCCCGGAGCGTTTCCCGGCCAGACGCGGCTTTGACGAATCGTCCCCGGCTCCTCTACTGCTGACGAGGCGTCGAGAAACAGCACGAAGCCGCTGCGGGAAACGTCCTCCGCCATCTCCGGCGTGAGTTGCTGCGTGGCGATTACTTCCACCTCGGGATCGTCGCGGTAATGTTGTTCCAGTTCGTGGGCGGCGTGGCATCCCACGGCATCGTCACCGCGCAACAGATTTCCATAACCAATAATCAGGGTCTCGGTCACGGTGGAGTCTCCAGAGGTGCGGCGAAGAATCGCGCTACTTCCATGGATATTCTGTTCCGGCAAATCTGGCTGTGCGATGCCTCACGTTGCCGCGTGACGGGGTAAGCGGATGCCAATATTTCGGGAGCTGTTTCCTGCAAAGTTGCAGGCCGGTCTGGTGTCGTACCTGTCTGTGCCGGACGAACAGAAGCGAGTTGTTTCGCTCTGGGTTGGCTGATAAGCGCTTTGTATCAGGGCGCGGCCTCAGCCGTGCCGCAAGGTCGCCACAGAAGATGGGCTTCAGCCCCTGAGGAAGCATCTCTGGCCGGGGCTAAAGAGTCTGTGTGAGAACTAGGTTTTGTTTCTGGCGGTGGAGTAGGACGCACGAAAACAGAACCCCGCAGGGGTGGAATTGCAGTTAGCCCAGGACGGAGCGAAGCGGAGTCCTGGGTGAAGTGGGAAGATTCTCCGAGCCGCGGCGCGGCGGCA
Source organism: uncultured Acidobacteriaceae bacterium (assembly GCA_963789245.1). GTDB lineage: Bacteria > Acidobacteriota > Terriglobia > Terriglobales > Acidobacteriaceae > Bog-257. Next base: position 2,511 of record CAWBKE010000012.1, read on the forward strand.
CGGTTCTCACACAGACTCTAAAGCCCAGTCTTTTATCACCGCTGTTCGGCACGACTAAAGTCGAGCCCTGATACAAACCAACTAGAGCCGTGCGTCGATACCCGCAGCCAACCTGACCCTGACCTAACTCCTGAGATGAGTTCTAGCCCTCGGTATTTCCCTGCTTCTTTCCCGGCAGACCCGCCGGGTTCTCATGGGTACGTTCGCGGAAGCGGGCTTTCATGCCGGTCGCCAGTGAGACGGCGTTCTCGCCATACTTTTCGCGCAGGCGGTCGGCGGCGGAGAGTGCCTGGTTCCACTTTTCGTGCGCGCGCTGCCCGATCAGGCCGATCTGCTCGCTCTCCGGTTCAAAATGCGAGGCGTGAACTCCCAGCAGGCGAATCGCATCGCCCTTCCAATTGGCGCGAAAGAGCTGACGAATCGCGGCCAGCACTTCGGAGTCGACCGAGGTCGGCTGCTCAAAGGTATGAGCGCGAGTGATGGTATGGAAGGCGGTATCGCGCAGCTTCAATTGCAGAGTGCGGGCGTGCAGCTTCTGCTCACGCAGGCGGCGGCAAACCATCTCCGACAGGCGGGCCAGAGTTGATTCCAACTGTTGCGCATCGCTGGTGTCATGCGAGAAGGTGTGCTCGTGGCTGATGGAACGCGGTCCTTCGTCGGCGCCGATGTCGGCATCGAACCACGCGCCCGCATCGCGGCCACGCGCTTTGCCGGAGAGCGCAAGTCCGAGGGCACCGAAATTGTGCTCCAGCCAGCGCTCGTCACGTGATGCCAGATCGCCCACCTTCAGGATGCCTTGGTCTTTCAGCCGTTGCTCCATCACTTTTCCGACGCCGGGGATCTTGCGCACATCGAGCGGTGCGAGAAAATCAACTTCACCGCCGGGCACGATCCAGAGCACGCCGTTGGGCTTCGCCTGGTCCGAGCAAACTTTGGCTACCAGCCGCGAGGTGCCAATCCCGATCGAGCAATTGAGCTGCGTCTCATTCTTCATCGCCAGGTGAAGAGCATGGGCGGCGCGCATCGGCGGACCATGCAGGCGCTCGGTGCCCGTCATGTCGACGTAGGCTTCGTCGATGGAGACCATCTCCAGCTTGGGCGAGAAACGGTTCAGGACTTCGTAAACTTTGGCGGAGTAGTCGCGATAGCGGTCGGGATGTCCGTCGACGAAGATGGCTTGGGGACAGAGCTTGGCCGCGGTGCGCAATGGCATCGCCGAGTGCACGCCGAACTTACGCGCGGCATAGGACGCAGCCGATACCACGCCGCGCTCGTTGGGACGCCCGCCGACCACGACCGGCTTGCCTTTCAACGACGGGTCGAACAGCTCTTCGACGGAGACGAAGAAGGCGTCCATGTCGACGTGGAAGATGGTGCGCTGCGCCGGGACCATGCTGAGCGCGATTGTAAAGCAAGACCGCAGCGCCAGCACCTGTGCTCATAGGGGGCCTTCGACTCGGACTCAAGTGCTCGCTTAGGATGACACAGGAGCTACGGCAGGTTTCCGCCGGAGCTGCCGCCGTAGGGATTCATCTCGGTGGGTTCGTTGGCCTCAGACCAGGCGCTCTTTTCGTCGTTGCGGCCCGTGTACTTCTCGTAGACCACGACGTGCAGGACCGGCTGCCGCTCCTCAATGGGATCGACCATGCCCTGCGCCTGCAACGGGAGCAGGTAGTTGCGGATCCATTCGTACTGCTCGTAGCTCAGGTTGCGGCGCGACATGTCGAAGGTGACGCCGGTCAGATGAGTGGAAGCGGTATCGCCAAATTCCGGTGCCGCGAAGCGGTTCCAGCGGCGCAACTGGTGCTGCTGCTCAACCGTGCGGACCATCGAGGTAATCAGAATGTTGGAGTGGAACTGGTCGTAATAGGCGGTGCTGAAATCCTGGAGAAACTCGCGTGTCCAGGGACGGCAATAGTGCCGGTTTTCGGGAAGATCGGGTGCGAATTTCAGACCGTCGGATTCGGAGACGGGCACCAGCTCCTGGGCAAGCTCGTAACGCGTGAGCTCATATTCGTCGGCGATGCGCGGCAATTGCAGCCGGTCCAGCTCTTCATTCTCGCGCACCAGCATGTCGTGGGAGCCGGGGAACATGGGGGTCCACCGGCCCAATCCTACCTGGTAGTGACCATGGCGGGCAGCGGGGAATGCAACCGCCCGCAGAACGGCGTGACTGTGGTGCACCCTGGCATGGCTCACGGCATGCGTGACGGCCAAAGCCGGAAGGCTCGCGGTCAGCGTAATCGCGAGCAACAAAAGGGCGTAACTCAGCTTGCGCTGAGGAACATTCGACACGAATTGCAACTGGATTCGGCCCGGTGACCAGATGCTTAAGAATGGCAGCAAAAGCATATCCTGTAGTAGAGCAGGCTACAAATATCAATGTGTTATTACAACACAGAAGTGAGGAACAGCCAAGGCTTTCCGGGGGTCGGGATGACCCAAAAGAGTCACGCCTGTGCAAAAATGGGAAACCCGATTGGGATAGCGCAGCGCCTTGGCCGCATGCCGCGTTCAATCCCCGCCGCGGAAGATCATCTCCGTAATGGTGAAGTCGTCAGTCAGGGCGGTGCCGCTACGAAATTTGGTCACCGCCTGTTCAATGGCGACGAGTCCCAGATGGCAGCAGGACTCCAGTCGCTCGGTTCCGAAAAATTCGCCGCTCGCGTCCTCGGCCTCGGTAACGCCATCGGTGACCAGCAGCAGGCGGTCGTCGTTGCCCAGGCGGTGGCGCGTCGCCTGGAACTCCGCCCCAGGAACCAATCCCACAGGCAGATTACCCTCCTCCAGCTTGGTGATCCGACCTCCCGAGACCAGCAATGGAGGTACGTGTCCGCAGTTCATCAGCTCCAATTCACCATCATTGGTTAGGCGTGCGACCACCAGCGTGGCATATTTCTGGCCACCGACTTTCTCGCACAGAAAACGATTGACCGCGGCCATCATCTCCGGCAGCGGCAGGTCGAGAGCCAATTGCGAATACAACATCCCTTGCAGGATGGAAGCGACCACCGCCGCGGAGACGCCCTTGCCCGAAACATCGGCGACGATCAGGGTCAATCCCTTGTCGGTGTACACCAGATCGAAGAAGTCACCCCCGATATCCTTGCAGGCATAGCTGACCGCATTCACTTTTGCGAAGGGCACGTCGGGAACGGTCACGGTCATCAGCCGCTGCTGGATCTCGGCGGCGATGGCCAGCTCCTGGCGAATGCGCTTGGCCGCGTCCTCGGACTGCACCAGCGAGGCATTCTCCACCAGGGTTGCGGCGCCGTTGGCAATGGTGCGCAGAATGTCGTGACTCACCGAGGAGAGCTTGCCCGAGAGGAACTGGGCGTCCAGATACAAGACGCCTTGCACATGCGGGCCTCCCTTGGTGTCATCTTTGGCCTTGTCCTTGATGACGGTCTTGCGCAACGGAATACAAATGACGCTGTGGAGATTGTGTGCCACGACGCTCTCGCGGCCTGCCAGCTTACCGGTATCGTCGGTGTCGGTGACCAGAAATTCCGAGGCGCTGTTGGCAGCGTCGCGCAACACCGAGCGCGATATGGTGCTGTCATCGGTGATGCTTTCGCCGGTCTTGTCCCGGCCCGCGGCCAGGTGAAGTTCGCCATCGGGATGACGGAGGAAGACAAATCCCCGCTCGGCGTGGGTGAGACGCAGTGCCGCTTCCAGCAAGGTTTGCAGGACGTCGTCAAGGACGCCGCTGGTGTTCAGCTTGCGCGCCGCTTCCAGAAAGACGTTGAGCATCTCCAGGTCGGAGCCGGCTCCGCTCGCCGGCTTCCAGGTGGAGAACTGGCTGAGGAACTGCTGCGCCGCGCTGGAGGGAGAACGGTCGGGACTGAACAGGACATAAGCCGCGCCCTGCACTCCGAACTCGATGCGATCGTTGCGCCCCAGCTTGCGCCGGTTGATCCGCTCTCCGTTGACAAACGTGCCGTGGCGGCTGCCCTGGTCGACGATGAAGGTCCCATCGGGCTCGCGCAGGAAATGAGCGTGCTCCCGCGAGACCCGGGGATCGGCCATCACCATATCGCGATCAGTGCGGCGGCCGATGGTGAAGGGAAAATGGTCAAGCACAATGGTGCGCCGATCCGTACCTTCCACCACCACCAGGACCGGCGGGTCGCCGGTGGAGGGGGAATCGGATTTGCGCAACCATATGCCGGTAGCGCCCATGAAGCTTGTCTCCTTACCTTGCCTGCGGGCGAGTCGTCCCACAGAGGCTGTCGTTGAAACTATAGACCAACTGCACCGGGCTCATCCACTGCCATCCTGCACAGCATGAAGCAATCGGCCCGGTTTGGTAATAGTTTCCCGACCCGGAATCCCAATTTTCGTCGTACACTGTTGCCGGCTTCGTTCCGTGGCCCAACCGACCCCGTACAAGGAGAGACTAGTGAAACTGCGAATCAGCGCGATCCCCGCAACTGTTGTCGCCTTTCTGCTGTTGGTGCCTTGGGCGGCAGCACAAATGCCCCCGCAAATGACGCCGTTTTCCGCCGACATGCAATTCACCTCAACCCGCGGCAAGGGAGGTGCGACGCGTGAGGCGAGCGGCAAGATTTACGTTGCCCATGAACACATGCGCATGGACATGACGGGCATGCAGGGCGGCCCAGGCGGCGGGGTGATCATGATCACCAACTTCGCCACCAAGACGAGCGACACCCTGATGCCGGAACAGCATATGTACATGGAGTTCAAGGCTGACCAGACGCAGGGACGGCGCGGCGGCATGGGTCCCAACATCAAACCGCTCGCCGATCCCCATAATCCCTGCGCCAATATGGAGGGATCGACCTGCAAGAATCTCGGCACCGATGAGGTGAACGGCCGCAGTTGCGATCACTGGCAGATCACCGACAAGAACGGCAAGGTCAGCAATATTTGGATCGACCAGAAGATCCATTTTCCCATCAAGACGGTTTCCGAGGACTCGTCTTGGGAGTTGACCAACATCAAAGAAGGCGAGCCTGCCGCCAGCCTGTTCGAAATTCCTTCCGGCTATCAGAAGATGGATATGGGAGGCATGATGCAGGGCATGCGCCCGCCGCAGCAGTAATCGTCAAGAGGTATCCGGAAGCTTCGTGACTTCCGCAGCTCTGACCCTCGCGGCGGTCGGCAACGGCCGCCGCAGCGCGTCATCCTGCCATGCCAAAGCAGCAACCTTTCGCCGATTCCGGGTTCTTATACTCGAAGGCATTTCGCAAGCGAGATGGTTAGACCGTGATTCTTCGCGATTCCGTCATTCTCTTTTTTCCGTCACGTGCGGGCCAAGCGATTCGACGGCCAAAGCATCCCTTTGCCAGATGAAACATCATTTAAGACGTGAGAGCTTCTGTTGCCGGCCAAGCTAGCCAAGATGAGTCGTTCCATGAAGGAGACGGTGCATAAGTGAAAACGCAAGCCAGGTTTTTCGCGGCATTCTTACTCTTCTCGCTGTTTCTGGTTGGACGGTTGTTCGCTGACGCGGGCGATCCTCCCGATCGCGTGGTGCGGCTCAGCTATATGGAGAACGCAGTCTCTTTCGAGCCTGCCGGGGAAAACGACTGGAGCCAGGCAACGCTGAATTATCCCCTTACCAGTGGAGACCGCTTGTGGACCGATGTGAACGCTCGAGCGGAGCTGGAAACCGGCAACGTCGCCATTCGCATGTCGCAGCAGACCGACCTCACCACTACCAATCTCACGGACCAGTTGATACAGCTTGGGCTGGCGGAAGGCTCATTGCGGGTCAGGATTTTCGATTTGCGTCAGGGCAACACGGTCGAGGTTGATACGCCCAGCGCCGCCATCACCCTGGTGCAAGCAGGGGATTACCGGGTCGACGTGTATCCGGACCAGAACACGACAATGTTTACCGTCAACAACGGCCAGGCGCAGGTCACCGGAAATGGTCTCAATCAGATGGTGGCCGGCGGACAAGCCGTGCAGTTGACGGGAACGAATCCAGTACAGCTGCAATGGGTCTCCGTGCTGGGCCCGGACAGTTTTGATCAGTGGTGCAGCGAGCGCGATCAGAAGTATCTGAACGCGCAGGCAAGCCAGTACGTCAGTCCGGACGTTCCCGGCTACTACGATCTGGATGGTTACGGAAGCTGGGACACGGTCGCGGAATATGGGCCCATCTGGTATCCCACGAGCGTTGCGGTGGGATGGGTGCCTTATCGCTTTGGACGCTGGGTCTGGGTCGATCCTTGGGGCTGGACGTGGGTTGACAATGCGCCCTGGGGATTTGCTCCCTTCCACTATGGACGCTGGGTGCAGGTGGGGCCGCGCTGGGGCTGGCTGCCGGGACCAATTGGGATCGCACCGATTTACGGTCCTGCCTTCGTCGCCTTTGTCGGCGGCGGTGGGTTCTCCGTAGGCTTTGGAGTTGGAGGTGTGGCAGCGTGGTTTCCGCTGGGTCCGGGCGAGCCGTTCTACCCCTGGTATCACTACAGCCCGGGGTATCTGCGGCAAATCAACGTCACCAATGTGCGCAATTTCAACGTCGCTAACATTACCCACGTCACGAACATCGACAACATCCACTACCGTTATCAAACCGTGGCCACCACGGCGGTTTCCCAGAATGCGTTTCGAAATGGCGAGCCGGTGGCGCGCAACTTGGTGAAGGTGAGCCCTGAGCAACTCGCCCACGCGCAGGTGATTCCGCATCCGGAGGTCAATCCCACGCCGCGCGCCATTGCAGGCGGGAACGCGACCCATCCGCCGGTCCCGGCGCAACGGCCCGCGATTGTGCAGCATCCGGTTTCTGCAAGAGCAGAAGCGGCGCCGAGGAATGTTGAGCCTTCGCATACAACGGAAGCGTCGCGGCCCAACCAACCGACGCACGAGAATCCGCCAGTGGCGAACAATCGTGCGCCGGCCACTGTGAATCGTCCGCCCAGTGCGCCGCCGGCGACTCGTCCGCCACTGGTATCCAGAACTGCGCCGCCGCAGGCGAAATTGCCCTACCAGGAAAAGGCTCCGGCGATGGCACAGCATCCCGGACGTCCTCTGGAGCCGCAACAGCGCGCTAACCTCTACGCTGGCAGGCCGGCAGGCCCAATGCGCGACCAGGAGTTTCCGCCCCACGCAGCGCCCGCGCCTCATGGGGGATCAGGTTCGCACGGGGGATCGTCGAAACACTAACATGAAAGCTTTTGTCTCGATCATCGCCCTGGCGAACCTCGCGGTCACGATCTTGCACCTGTTTCTGGCCGGAAAGCTCAATCCCGCATTGACAGTCGCGGGTTCGATGCGCATCGGCATCTATGGCGGGGCGCTCACGCTGGCAGGAGTGGGGTTGTTGTGGACGCGGCTGAAGAGGATCGGGTCCTTCGTCCTGATTATTGAGTTCGCGATTGGGCTCGTGATCGGCAGCCTCGAGCACTTCTTCATCGCCGGCCCGAACAACGTGTTTGACGCCGGATACAGCGGCTGGGCAATCCTGTTCGATGTTAGTGTGGCTCTTCTTATAGCCCTGGAGATTGCGGGCCTGTGGAGTGCCGGGCGCATTCTTGTAGCGCGCTCGCAATGAGCGCTTCGACTGAGCTTATCTGCTGAAAGAGTGCAGACTGACGCCCGGCAGCGCGGTGAGCTGTGCTGTCCCGGTGCGGCTCTTTTTCGTCAAGACGCTTAAGCGGACGAATCAGTTCCGCGAACGTTTTCCGAAGCAACTGCCCTAGAATCTCTCAGCGGATACATTCAGCGGATATATACTGTGCGGGCCGTTGACTGAAAGCGGTTCCGGCGAGCTTCTGTGGCCGGCTGTGCCCTCAGAATATGACAACCGCGAACCCATCTCTCCATGAGAACTCGTGGAAGCTAAAGTGGCGCTTTCAGTTCCACAGGCTTTGCGGTGCAATCGGAAATGTCTCCATTGATCCTTCCGGGAGAATTGTCTACACCAAGACAGCCGTCGTTCTGGGGTTTGCAGCCGGTTTCCTGCTCTCGCCCCGATTGTGGATCAGCTCTCGCTTCTATCCCCTTATTCCGATATTCCACGGCCTGCCGCATATTTCGTTTCCGCTGGACTACATTTGTTTTGCTGGGTTGTTTTTACTGCTTGTACTGATCGAGGTAGCTTCAAAGCCCCGAATTTATATCTATAGCTTCGCATGCTTGCTGTTGTTCCTCGCCTTGCTCGATCAAAACCGCTGGCAGCCTTGGGTGTATCTATATCTTTTCATGTTATTGGGGTTGTCTTGCTTCTCCTGGAACCCTGATGACGTGCGGGGCCGTGAGAACGCCCTCAATATTTGCCGGCTGATAGTTGGAACCACCTATATCTATAGCGGTCTACAAAAGTTGAATCCTCGTTTTGCCATCGGGGCGCCGCTGCTGCTAGGAACGATGCATCACCGTTTGCAGATATTCCATGCGTTTGGTTGGTTCGCAGCTTGTACCGAGGCTAGTATTGGGATCGGGCTGCTTACCCGTAAATACCGTAACCTGGCGGTGTTTGGCGGCATTGGTATGCATTTGTTTATCTTATACAGTTGTGCGGTGGTATATCAGTGGAATTCCGTTGTCTGGCCGTGGAATATAGCCATGATTGCCTTCCTCGTGTTGCTATTCTGGAAAACAGACTTCACATTTAAGGAGGTGGTATGGCGAAATCCTATCGGCTTCCAAAAGGTTGTCCTTGTGCTGTTTGGAGTGTTGCCATTTTTTAGTTTCTTTGGCTGGTGGGATTCCTACCTGTCCGCATCGCTCTATTCTGGAAATGTGCCTATGGCGGATGTCTTATTAAGCGCTACCGTCAAGAGTGAGCTTCCTAAGCGCGTCCAAAGATATGTGACAACGCTGCCAGGAGCCAAGAACGTCCTGAAGATTCAGGACTGGTCGATCGGTGAGCTGAATGTCCCACCCTATCCGGCGGCAAGAGTTTACCGCGCCGTTGGTGCGGAAATATGCAGGTACACGCATAACTCTCCGGATGTTCTGCTGCTAATACAAGAGAAAGATACCTTACTGGGAAGGGGCGTTATTTCTCCGGACACATGCTTTGGTAGCTTGGTCGTCGGTAAGTGGTGACGTCATGTCGCCTATAGAGACTGTGTCGCGACTGGTGTCGCCGCTCCGCGGCTCGGGTCTTTTCCCACTTGACCCAGGGCTTACGCCCTGGGCTAACTGCGATTCCGCCGCTGCGCGGCTGATTTTGGCGCGATCGACGGTTTTGTCCCACCAGAAAATCCAATTTCCGGTTGCCACACAGTCTCTATAGCCCTTTCCTCGCCCCTTTTTCGCCAGCTCCGGGTTCGAGGTCCCGGCTATTAGCGTTCGCCAGCTACGCGGCCGCTCGCACAGCCGGGTCCTTTTGCCGGAAGAGCTTCGGCGCCAGCAGCAACAGCAGCGCAACGGCAATGGCGTAGCAGGCGACTGTCGGCAGCGCGTCGCGGTTATGAATATATTGTCCCGACAACAGTAGCGCCAGGCCTACATGGCGGTTGGCGTTGCTGACCGCAAGAGTGCGCACTCCGATCGGGTCAGCACTCATCAGGAGGCGCATCGCCGCGATCGACGCCAGCAACAACAACACCGCCGCCAGCACCACCCACGGCGTCACTGTTCTTAGCTTCGGTCCCATTTTCCAGAGCAACACCACAAAGACCAGAGTAAGTGTGCAATTGCCGAGAATGTTCATGGCAGGCTGCGCTTTTTTCGAGAATACGGGGGTGAAGTGCGTCAGCGCCATGCCCACCAGCAGCGGAACAAATTCCTTTTCCAGGATCTGAACGACGACAGCGAGGGGCGGAATCCAGATGTTGCGCCCGTAGAGCTTGGCAGCCCCGGCCACCAGAAGAGGAATCATGATCGGCGTCATGACCGCGCCCCACACCTGATAACTCGCGGCCAGATGCATATCGAATCCGCGCCGGGCAAGGTTGCGAGTGAGCAGCGGAGCGCCGGGCGCAACTGCCACCATGAACAGCCCGGCGGTCTCCGATAGATTGAGCGGCAGAATTCGTGCCAGCAGCAGCGCAACCGCCGGCGGCACGATGAAGGTCGCCAGCAACAGCCGCAGCCAGGCGCTCCACGTCAGCCGTCGCCAGTTGGCCGCCAACTCTTGCCATCGCAGACTCATGCCGACGGAGACCATCAGCACGAAGACGGAGGCGGGCAATAGCAGTTTCATTGCGGCGTCGCCCAACCTTTTGAGTTCATTGTGGCTGGTCGCTAAGTCCTGGATTTAGGCTTCGCAAAGCCGCCTGCTTTGCCCGCATTGAGGAGTTGCTGAGGGTCGAGACGGCCGAAAAGCTCGATCAGCTTCGCCACCAAGCCAGTCCATCCGGTCTGATGGCTGGCCCCCAGACCCGCGCCGTTATCGCCGTGGAAGTATTCATAGAACAGGATGTAATCCTTCCATTGGGGATCAGTCTGAAACTTCTCTGTTCCTCCGTACACCGGCCGGCGGCCTGATTTGTCGCGCAGGAAGATCCGTTCCAGCCGATTAGCTATCTCGCGCGCAACCTCGAACAGGTTCATCAATTTGCCCGAGCCGGTGGGACACTCGATTTTGAAGTTGTCGCCGTAATAGAGATAGAAAGACAGCAGAGCGCGGATCAGCAAGGCGTTTACCGGCATCCAAATGGGCCCACGCCAGTTGGAGTTTCCGCCGAACATGCCGGTATCGGACTCAGCCGGGAGATAGTTCACGCGAAATTCCTGACCCTCAACATTGACGACATAAGGATGGTCGGCATGGTAGCGCGAGAGCGCGCGGATGCCGTAAGGACTGAGGAATTCGCTCTCGTCGAGCATGCGCGTCAGAATTCGGCGTAAGCGCTTCTCATTTACCAGCGCAGCAATGCCGCGTTCGGCGTACCCCAGATGCCCCTCTCCGGTGGCGTGAATGCTGTTGCGCAGCTCAGGCATACGTTCCAGACGCTCGCGCAGGATTTTCAGCGTACGCGGCGCCCGTTCGCGCTGCCACGGCTCGATCACAGTGGTAGCACATAAGGGCAGCAGGCCCACCATGGAGCGAACTTTGAGCCGTCTGGCGCTGCCGTCGGGGAGCCGCAGCACATCGTAATAAAAACCATCCTCTTCGTCCCACATGCCTTCTGGCCCCACCTGGTTCATGGCGTGGGCAATCCACAAGAAATGATCGGCAAACTTCATGGCCATGTCCTGGTAAAAAGGATCGTGGGCCGCTAATTCGACGGCGATCTCCAGCATGTTCTGGGCGAACATGGAAACCCACGCGGTGCCGTCTGCCTGCTCCAGGGTTCCACCGGTCGGCAGCGGCGCGCTGCGATCGAAGACGCCGATGTTGTCCAGTCCGAGGAATCCACCTTCAAACAGGTTATTGCCGAAGCGGTCTTTGCGGTTGATCCACCAACTGAAGTTCAGCAGCAACTTGGCAAACGAGCGCTTGAGGAACTCGATGTCTCCCTGGCCGTGCAGCGCTTGTTCTGTCCGATATAGGAAGATCGTTGCCCAGGCATGTACCGGGGGATTCACGTCGCTGAAATTCCACTCGTAGGCCGGGATCTGCCCGGTCGGATGAATGAAAAACTCCTGCAGCATCAGGTCGAGCTGTTCTTTGGCGAAATCGGGATCGACGGTGGAAAGCGCGATGGTGTGAAACGCCAGGTCCCACGCCGCATACCAGGGATACTCCCACTTGTCGGGCATGGAGATGACGTGTTGATTCACCATGTGGAACCAGGCGCTATTCCGCATGAAGCGTCCGCCCGGCTTCAGTGGATCCTGACCATGTTCCGTGAGCCATAGGTCCACGTCAAAGAAGAAATACTGCTTGCTCCATAGCATCCCGGCCAGCGCCTGGCGCATAACCAGAGCTTCGTCTTCGGTAACACGCGCCGGAGTTATGGATCTGTAGAACTCGTCCGCCTCGCGCTGACGGGTCTGCATGATCTCAGCAAAGTCCTTAAAGGGATCGCCCTTGGCCGCAGGCGCCAGATCGGTTAGTCGCAGACGGATGGTAGCTGTCTTTCCCGCATCCACTTTCAGCCGATAGTGCGCCGCCGATTTCGTTCCCGTTTTCTCGGGGTTTACGGCGCCTTGGTCTCCTTGAACCACGTAGTTGTTGATCCCGTCTTTCACGTACGGAGCGGGGTTGGGCGTGCCGAAGATCCGCTGGTTGTTGGTCTCATTCTCCGTAAACAGCAGCGGGACATCTCCCTCGCAGTACAGATAGCGCTCGCCCAGATCGGCCTGCGAGGCCGCAACCGCGGGTGCGCCTTTCTTGCCGGAGACCTGTTTCAGGGACGGCTTAGGCGTACCCGGCCACCATGTCCAGTTGTTGCGAAACCACAGGGTCGGAAGGACGTCTATCTTTGCTGTTTCAGGGCCACGATTACTTATGCTGACCTGAATGAGAATATCGTCGGGAGCGTTCTTGGCATACTCGACAAAAACATCGAAGTAGCGATCACCGTTGAAGACACCGGTGTCGAGTAACTCGTACTCCATGTCATTACGAGTGCGTCGTTTGTTGGTCTCGATCAGATTGCTGTAGGGATACGCCGCTTGGGGATACTTGTACAGGTACTTCATGTACGAGTGCGTCGGCGTGCTGTCGAGGTAGAAATAGTATTCCTTGACGTCTTCGCCGTGGTTGGCTTCGCTGTTCGTCAGGCCGAATAAACGTTCTTTGAGGATCGGGTCGTTTCCATTCCACAGCGCCACGCTGAAGCACAGCAACTGCTGATCGTCGCTGATGCCGGCAAGACCATCCTCGCCCCAGTGATAAGCGCGGGACCGGGCCTGGTCATGAGTGAAATAGTCCCAGGCATTGCCGTCCTGGCTGTAGTCTTCGCGAACCGTGCCCCACTGCCGCTCGCTGAGGTAGGGTCCCCACTTTTTCCAGGCCTTCTTGCCGGCGCTTGCCTCTTGGAGTCTGAGGGTTTCGGACGTGCTGGGTTCCTGAAGTTTTTCGGTTTCTGGGTTTTGTGGCATTTTTGTCTTCCTCTTGGCTAGTGGCTCAATGTCAAGCGTCATGACGGCTGGCCTGCAACTCAAGCATCCCGGAGCTTTACCATCGCCTCTCCGGGGTGTGTGCAGTTCTGGCCGCAGCCGCGTCCAAAAGGATTATAGACATCGAATGCCAATCACGGTGGAGTGATCTACGAGGATGATTGGCAAGAGCTTACCCAGCGCCAAGCCGATCAATTTGAGTTTGCCGGACTGTGCCGCCGATCGTATGGTTAGTCGAAACCGCCAGCCGGGCCGGTGAGAACTTAGACTGATCGATCGAGGTTGTTCAGTTGTTGTTATGAATATTCAGAAACCGGTCATACGGCTGTTGTTTTAGCCCTTTCATATCTTCTGATAAAGGTGCAAGAGGAAACGCGGCTATAATGTAATTGCGCTCCGTTGTGAATCGAGGTCCGCCAAGTCGCGGGCGATTCGCATCAGAAATTTCAGCGAGCGATCTTGCCAGTAACCCCGCCAACTCGCCAGCCGAAGAAACGCAACAGCACCCCCGCGATTATCGCGTTGTCGATCTGCATCTTCTTCCTGTTCACCGTCATTCTGGCGCAAGCCACTTTCAAGCTGACGTTTCTGCAGCCTGACACCAGCGAAGAGACCATCATCTTCGCCTCGGTTTCAGCTTTGATCTTCCTGCTGTTCGTGGCGCTGACGTTCGTCCTGATTCGCACTCTGTTGCGCCTCTATGCCGAACGCAAAACCGGCGTGCTGGGCTCGCGTTTCCGCAGCCAGATGGTACTGGGCGCATTATTGCTGTCGCTGGGCCCGGTAATCTTTCTTTTCCTGTTCTCCTACGGATTGATCAATCGTTCCATCGAGAAATGGTTTTCGCGACCGGCGGAGGATGTTGAGTACCGAACCAATGTCATCGCCTCGCTGCTGACCGACTACGCGCAGACCAACGCGCGCGACGAGGCGGTGCGGATCGCGGCGACTCCCGATGCGCAGAAGTCGTTCCACACCGGCAACTTCACTTTCATCATGGACGAATTCCGCCGCAGCGAAATCACGTTGCAAGGCGGATTCGCGTTCGCGCTGGTGGACAATCAGGCCGAAGCCAGCTTTCATGCGCCGGAAGCGTGGCCTTTGATCCGCCGTCATCTGCAGGAGCCGGCCGCGGCCAAAAGTCAGGCGACCCCATTTGATTTGCTGGGGCAGATGTATGTTCTGGGCCGCGCACACGTCGGCGACCGCGGTCAGATTCTGGTGGCCATGCCGCTGCCACAGAGCTACTTGAGCACGCTGGCCGATATCGAGCGCAGCCAGGAGCAGTATCGCGACCTGCGGCTGCAGCGGCGAAGACTGCGGCGCACCTATCTGGGATTTCTGTTGCTGCTGACGGTAGGGGTGCTGTTTGCCTCGACCTGGCTGGCGTTGTTCTTGTCGAAGACAGTGACGCGTCCGCTGGTTGCCCTGGCCGAAGCCACGCAGGAAATCTCGCGCGGCCGCCTTGATTATCGCGTGGACGTCAAGGCCGGCAGCGAAATCGGCAAGCTAGTGGAATCGTTCAATCGCATGGCCGGCGATCTGGAATCCAGCCGGAGTAGCATCGAAGCTTCGCGGCGCGAGCTGGCGGAGATGAACGCCCAGCAGGAGCAACGCAGCCGCCACATCGAGACCATTCTGGAGAGCGTTCCCTCAGGCGTGCTGTCGCTCGATTCTTCGCGGCGCATCGTTCATTCCAATGCCGCGCTGCGCCGGCTGCTGCGCCTGGATCAAGATCCTCCTGCCGCGGCCCAGACGCTCTCCGACCTTTTCCCGCCAGATACCGTAGCCGATCTGGAGCACATGCTGCGCAAAGCCGATCGCATGGGCAGCACGACCAGCCAGATTGAGACGGCCACGCCCCGTGTCAATCTGAACGTAGCCGTCACCGTGGCGTCGCTCGATCCGCCTTTGCAGACCGCGCGCAATGGCAGGCAGCGCACCGGATATGTCGTGGTGCTGGAGGACCTGACCGATCTGCTGCGCGCCCAGAAGCAAGCCGCATGGCGCGAGGTGGCACGGCGCATCGCGCACGAAATCAAGAATCCGCTTACGCCGCTGGCTTTGGCCGCGGAACGAATCCGCCGTCACCTGGAGCGGGCAACCCCTCCGGATGCATCTTCGCTGAATGTGATTCGTTTGTGCGCCACCACGATCAGCTCCTCGGTAGAAACGGTGCGCAAGCTGGTCGACGAGTTTTCTACTCTGGCGCGTTTTCCCACCGCCAAACCGCAACCTTCCGACATCAACGCCATTGTCCACGAAGCTCTGCTGATGTTCGACGGCAGACTCGATGGCATTCATGTTCAGCAATTCCTGGCGACCGATTTGCCGCCGGTGCAGGCCGATCCCGAAGCCATGAAGCGGGCCATCGCCAATTTGGTGGACAACGCCGCCGAAGCCTTGCAGGATTCGTTGATGAAAGAGATCGTGATTTCCACCACGCTGATGGAAGATCGCGACTCCGTGGAGATCGTGGTTGCCGACACCGGACACGGCGTGACTCCCGAAGTGAAGGAAAAACTCTTTCTGCCTTATTTTTCCACCAAGGGACGCGGGACCGGCCTGGGTCTTGCGATTGTCGGCCGCATCATCGAAGATCATCACGGCTCTATCCGCGTGGAAGAGAACTCTCCCGTCGGAGCGCGTTTTATCGTAGAGTTGCCTGTGGCCCAGGAAGTCGGGGTCGAAGCCGTTACAGCTTAAGAATTTGCGCTAGACGCGGTGCGGGTGGAGCACGCCTTTTAGGCGTGCATGTATAGCGATTTCATGGAGCGCCGCTTTAGCGGCTGAGGTAATGTTCGTCTCACCTCAGCGGCTAAAGCCGGCCTAACTCCAAATCCCAATGCACCGCTAAAGCGGTGCTCCACCCTTACAACCAGTTTTGAAACGCCCATCAACATGCAAACTGTTCTGATTGTGGATGACGAGTCGCAGATCCGCAGCGCGCTGGAAGGCGTGCTGGCGGATGAAGGCTACAAGACCCTGCTCGCCGGCAGTGGTGAGGAGTGCATCGAGCTCCTGCGCCACAAGTCGCCGGACGTGATCCTGCTGGATATCTGGCTGCCCGGCATCGACGGGCTGGAGACCCTGGAAAAGCTGGTGGAGCGCGAAGATCATCCCGAGGTAATCATGATCTCGGGCCACGGCAACATCGAGACGGCGGTGCGCGCCACCAAGCTCGGCGCCTTCGATTTTCTTGAAAAGCCGCTCTCCATCGAGCGCACGCTGATCGTTCTGAAGAATGCCATCGAAGCGAAGCGGCTGCGCAGCGAGAACCTGGAATTCAAGAAGCAGTTTCAGACGCGCAGCGTTATCGTCGGCGACAGCATTCCCATGAAGGCCCTGCGCCAGCAGATTGCGCTGATGGCGCCTACCAATGGACGCGTGCTGATCTACGGCGAGTCTGGTACCGGCAAGGAATTGGCCGCGCGCGCGCTGCACGCGCAGAGCCTGCGCAAGGATGCGATGTTCGTCGAGGTCAACTGCGCCGCCATCCCTGAAGATTTGATCGAGAGCGAACTGTTCGGCCATCGCGCGGGTGCATTTTCAGCCGCGACCGCCGACAAGGAAGGCAAGTTTCAGAAGGCCGACGGCGGAACGCTGTTTCTGGACGAAGTCGGCGACATGAGCCTGAAGACGCAATCGAAGGTGCTGCGCACGCTGGACGAGGGACGGTTCGCGCCCGTCGGCGAAGAAGAGTCAGTCACGGTGGACGCACGCGTGATAGCCGCCACCAACAAAGATCTGGAAGACGAAATCTCCAAAGGCAACTTTCGCGAAGACCTGTTCTATCGCCTCAACGTGATTCCGTTCTATGTTCCGCCGCTGCGCGAGCGCAAGGAGGACATTCCGCTGCTGGCGCGCTATTTTCTGAAGGAGTTTTCGCAGACCTATAGCCGGCGTCCGAAGGAAATCTCTGACGACGCGCTGGATGCGCTGATGCGCTACTCCTGGCCGGGGAATGTGCGCGAGTTGCGTAATCTGATCGAGCGCATCGTGATCATGAATCCTGCGGTCAGCAAGCTGGAGCGCAAGCATCTGCCGACGATGGTCTATCGCGAGAGCGGACGCCGCACCATGGGCGATTTCTCCAGCCTGCATCAGGCGCGCGCGGCTTATGAGCGCGACTATATCCTGAAGAAGCTGGACGAGAACCAAGGCAGCGTCAGCCGCACCGCCGAAGTGCTGGGCCTGGAGCGCAGCCACATGTATCGCAAGATGAAGGCGCTGGGAATTGCGGTGAAGGAGTAGGGATTAGGGCCTGAGGGTTTGGGGTTAGGCTAGTTAGGGCAGTCGGGAAGATCAGCGGCCTTCAAGGTTCTTCGGCCGGTCAGACAAAGATTCAACTTCCGCATCGAGCGCCCGCAAAGCTGCTGCGTGAGTTCGCTGACGTAAGTCGATAGGCGAAGCCCACTTGTGAAACTCGGTCAGCAGAGTGGTCTCTAGCTTCTCAATCCGCTCTACGACCCACTGCCTCTCTTCTTCAAGCCGTTCGTTAATCCACTGCTTGTCTTCGTCAAGCCGGCTCGCGATCGTTTTGTCGATCCACTGCTTGTCTTCGTCGGTCAGCACATGCCAATTATAGAGCAAAGCTTGCTGAGACGGACTCCAGTCGTTATCTTGTATGCTGCTCTGACCAGGAGGATGTGCCATGCCTGAAAGCGCCGGCGGCTCCAACATTGAAGTGGCGCACCATCTCAGCGAACACCACGAGGGGCAACAGACTCGCGCCCACGAGATGCTGGAGATCGTGGAGGCCATTGTGCTGGCGATCGTCGCCATTGCCACCGCCTGGAGCGGCTACCAGGCCGCGCTCTGGACCGGGCATCAAGCCGAACTTTACTCCGTGTCCGATACGCTGCGCATCAAGGCTGCGAGCGCAACGGACGCGGCCAACGAAGAGCGCATGTACAACGCCTTGACGGTGGCCGAGTGGCTGAAGGCGGAAGCTCAGGGTCAGGACAAACTGGCGGCAATGTTTGAGGGCCGCATGCTGCCGGAACTTCGCCCCGCATTCCGAGCCTGGAAGCAGACCGATCCGCTCCATAATCCCAACGCTCTTGTGGGTCCGCAGATGATGCCGGAATATCACAGCGCCAAGGCAGCGGAACAGCTAAAGCTCGATGAGGATGCCAGAAGGGTTTTCGCCGAAGGCAATGTCGCCCGGCACAATTCCGACGACTACGTGCGGGCAACCGTAATGCTGGCAACGGTGCTGCTGTTGACTGCCATCAGCCAGCGCTTCAAGACGCACAGCGTCCGGGTTGGATTAGCTGTGATGGCTGCGCTGCTGCTGTGCCTGCCGGTGTATCACATCTTCACGCTGCCACGGGCGTAGTCGCGCCGATTTGACAGGCTGCTGAAAAAATCGAAACAGCAGATCCCTCGCGGCCTGAAGGCCGCTCGGGACGACAAAGATAAGGAGCTCATGGGCACGACCGAGGTCGTGCCCTGACACGAAGCCTTCCATAGCTGACTTTTTCAGCGACCTATGAAGTCGTGCCCTGTTACAAGGCCGACGTGCCTGCCGCTGAGCCCGAGTGTTTCCCAATTTGGAATGTGCAGCGGCCCAAAATGAAGGTTGTCATTGACGAAGCATCCGGGCAAGCCCAAGATCAAGGTAACTACAGGATAGTTACCCTGATGCGCATTTTAGTCGTGGAAGACGACGCGCCCCTGGCCAGCTTCGTCCGCAAAGGCCTGGAGGCCGAGCACTATGCAGTCGATGTGGCCGGCGATGGCGAGCAGGCGCGGCAGATGGCGCTCGCAAGCGACTATGACCTCGTGGTCCTGGATCTGAACCTGCCTAAGCTGGACGGCATTGCGGTGCTGAATAGTGTCCGGCCCAAGAAGCCTTCGCTGCCGGTGCTGGTGCTGACCGCGCGCAGCCGCATCGAGGACCGGGTGCAGTCGCTCGACACCGGCGCCGACGATTGCCTCACCAAGCCATTCTCTTTCACCGAACTCTCAGCGCGAGTGCGGGCCTTGCTGCGGCGAGGGCCGCGAACCGTGGAAGCCGTGCTTCGTGTTGCCGACCTGGAACTCGACCGTGTGGCCCGCAAGGTAGAACGCGGAGGCAAACGCATTGAGCTCACATCGAAAGAGTTTGCCCTGCTCGAATACCTGATGCGCAATGCCGGACGCCGAGTCACCCGCGCCATGATCGTGGAGCACGTCTGGAACCTGTCGTTCGACACCAGCACCAACATCGTGGACGTCTACATTAATTACCTCCGAAAAAAAGTGGACGCGGAATCCGTTCCCCATCTCATCCACACCGTGCGCGGCGTGGGCTATGAGTTACGTTGTCCCGCCCAGGCGCTGGTGTGATGGCTGCCGCCGGCGTCGCAGAGCGGGAACTCAAGCTTAACGGCACGCTGGTAAGGGAAGTGTTCCACAACCTCAGCCAGCCGCTGACGGCGCTGCATTGCGAGCTGGAACTCGCGCTTCGCCGCGACCGCACGGTGGAAGAGTTGCGCGCGAGCGTGCAAACCGCGCTGGAAGATGCCGAGCGGTTACGGCAGCGATTGTTGCTGGTGCGTGCGCTGAGTGATGCCTCGGACCCGGGCGACCTTTCTCAGCCAACCGAGCTGTGCGAGTTGTTTCGCCAATTGCACGAGGACATGCTGCCGCTGTTTCGATCGGCCGGGCAGAAGTTTGAACTGGAGCTGGAATGTGGAGTGGTGCGGGTCCGGGCAAATCAGGCGAGGCTAACGAGGGCGCTGTTCGCCTTCCTGGAATATTTGTTTCGTCATTCGGCGGAGGGCGCTGTCCTCACCATCCGCGTGCAGGTCGTTGCCGGGCAAGCCGAGATCAGCATCAGTGCCGCGACCTGCCTTCCGGTGGCGCCGTCGGTGGATGGAACGGCGGCTACGCCGTATTCCTGCGAGATTGAAATGGCGCGCCGCAGCTTTCGCGCAGTCGACGGCGAGTTCGCGCTGGTTTCGGCTGGTGTTGATGAAAGCGTCTGGCGGGCAAGGTTGACGCTGGCCTGAAAAGAGATTTCCAAAGGACTGATCCGGCATAAACGGGCTTTGCCTAATAGCTCTATCCTGCCCCATAAGTCGGGCGTCTGCCCCAGAAGTCATTTTGGCGGTTTCCCTCAGTGATTAGTTCAAATTATTCCCTGTTCAGGCAAGTATAATTTGCGATGGTCTAAACTAAGTTGCCTTGGACTCTCGACGGCACCAACATCCGCGCCACCATGACAACACCCTCCCCTGATATTCGGCAGAAAGCCCGGCGCGGACTGGCAATCTACTTCACCGTTCTGATCCCGGTCTGTGCGCTTCTCGAATGGAAGGTCTTCCAAACGCACGAGTCCATCGACAAGCACCCGTGGCTGATCCTCATGTTGATGTACACACCGACAGTCGCCTCCATCATTGCGCGTTTGGCGTTGCATGAAGGCTTCAGGGATGTATCGTTCCGTTTTGGCGGAAAGGCGGGACGAAGCGCAGCTCTGCTCGCCTGGCTCTTTCCCCTATGGGTCGGGTGTATTGCCTACGGCATCGCGTGGACCACACGGCTCGCACAGTTTCAAGCGCCTATACCGCACGCGTCGAGATTGTTCGTCGCAAATCCCGCAGGCAATTTTTTCTTGTTACTGTTACTGACCGCAACCGTCGGCACGGTCTTGGATTGCCTCGCCGCTGTGGGGGAAGAGATCGGCTGGCGCGGCTACATGCTGACGCGACTGATTGACGCCGGTGTGCCGAAGCCGGTTCTGGTGAGCGGATTGATCTGGGCCGCTTTTCACATACCCCTCATTTTGAGCGGGCAGTACGCAGCGGGCGCTCACCCGCGCATCTCGGCGCTGCTGTTTGTGGCGCAAATCGTAGCCAGCGGCTACATCGCCGCCTACGTGCGCTTGCAGTCGGGAAGTGTCTGGCCAGCGGTACTGGGGCACGGCGCGTGGAATGCGATCATTCAAGGTGCGTTTGATCCGTCGACCGTAGGTAAGCCGCTTGCGGTCGGCGAATCGGGTTACATCGTCGCCGCCGTTGGCCTGCTCACGGTGGCCTGGCTCTGGTCCACGATTCGCTGGCCCATGCTTCGCAGCCCAGGGGAACCAATCAACGGCGGCTCGTCATCCCGCGCAAAATTCTTAAGTTTCTGAGAAGAGTTTAATCTTCGCCTAATGTTCGTCCAATGTTTGCGGGGTACAAGATGTATATGACTACCCCAATGCAACCTTTCGGCGGCAATGATCCGGCGGTAATCGTAGCCAGTTCCAATGCTCGGCTTCGCCAGCAAATCCTGCAGAGCCTGATGCTGTCGCGCATCGCCGGGGCTGAGGCGACGGGCGGCGCCGATGCCCTCGGCAAGCTGGAAAACAGCGAGTGCCAACTGCTGCTGCTCGACCGCCGTCTGCCCGATCTGGACGCGGACGAGTTGCTCGAGATCATCCACCAGCGCTTCCCCGGAATCGACGTGCTGCTGCTCGACGAGGCTGGGCATCCCGCGTTGCCTTCCGAGTGGCGCAGCGCCAGCGCGTCGCGCTTGTTCCAGACCATCAATCGTTGGCAGGCGCCGCAGCCTGCGTCCAGCAATCCGGCAAAGTCGCCCGCGATTCTGGAACCGCTCCCCGGCATGGTGGGACAGGCAGCGTGCATGGCCGTGGTGTATCGCATGGCGCGGCTGGTGGCGCCACGTACCACGCCGGTGCTGATTACCGGAGCCACCGGGACAGGCAAGGAAGTTGTGGCCGGCGCGATCCACCAGCTGGGAGCGCGGGCCAGCAAGCCGTTTGTGGTGATTAACTGTGCGGCGATTCCGGAAGCGCTGCTGGAGTCGGAGCTGTTCGGCTACGTTCGCGGAGCCTTTACCGGGGCGGTGCAATCGCGTCTGGGCCGCATCCATAGCGCTCACGGAGGCACCCTGTTTCTGGACGAGATCGGCGATTTGCCGCTCAGCATTCAGTCCAAGCTGCTGCGCTTTCTCGATCAGGGCGAGGTGCAGCGCCTGGGCAGCTCGGATGTGTTTCGCGTGGATGTGCGGGTGATCGCGGCCACCAACGCCAACCTCACCGAGCTGACCCAGAAGAAGCAGTTTCGCGAAGACCTGTTCTACCGGCTGTCGGTCTTTCCCATTGATCTGCCTTCGCTGGCCCAGCGCCGCAGCGATATCGAGGCGCTGGCGCGTCACTTCCTGCGCAAGTTCCAGTTGGCCGGCGAAGACCAGGCATTGCCGCAAGAGTCGGTCCGGCTGTTGGAGAAGCACTCCTGGCCGGGCAATGTGCGCGAGCTGCAACACGTGATCGAGCGGGCCTCGATCCTGGCCGAAGGCGGAGCGATTCTTCCCGAGCACCTGGGCCTCGCAGGCGGCGACGGTGCCTTAGCGATGTCTGCCCCCAGCCACTTTGCGTGAGTCGAAGCTAATCTGCGGCAGGCGCAATCGGCATCCGCCGTGCAATAGCTGGTAGGCAGATGTTGCCCACTGCACAATACGTCGGCAGTCTTTCCCCAAATTCCTCCGTCGGCTCTCGACTAGGGAACCGTGCCCACGAGGGACGCGATCCCATCATCGGAAGCTCGCCGGCACTGCTGGTGGCGCTGGAGCAGGCGCGCCAGGCGGCGCGCAGCGGGGCCGACATTCTGCTGGAAGCCGAGAGCGGTACCGGCAAGGAGCTGCTGGCGCGGCTGGTCCATGAGGAAAGCCCGCGCGCCGGCCGCCCGTTCGTTGCCATCAACTGTGCCGCGGTGCCGGAGAACCTGCTGGAGAGCGAGCTATTCGGCCACGTGCGCGGGGCCTTTACCGGAGCGCTGGCGAACAATCCCGGCAGATTTGCTCTTGCCTCCGGCGGCACCCTGCTGCTGGACGAGATCGGCGAGATGCCGCTGCTGCTGCAGCCCAAGCTGCTGCGGGTGCTGCAGGAGCGGGAGTTCTATCGTCTGGGTGACAGCCGTTCAATGCGAGTGGACGTGCGGGTCATCGCCTCGACCAACCGTTCGCTGCAGGCGCTGGTCACCGACGGCCGCTTCCGCGAAGATCTCTACTACAGGCTGAACGTCATTCCGCTGGCCCTGCCTCCCTTGCGCGAGCGCGGCGAGGATGTCATGGAGCTGGCAGAATATTTTGCCGCGAAATTCGCCGCTCCCAACGCGCCTCCGCCCATGAGCGAAGCGTTTCGCGCCGCGCTGCGGGCGCATCCTTGGCCGGGCAATGTGCGCGAGCTGGCTAACACCATGCGCCGCGCCGTCGCCTTGTGCGATGGCGAAGAGATTGGGGCGCACGCCCTGCCCTTGACATCCGTCGTGCCTTCCAGCGGAGCAGGCTGGCTGAAGCCTGGACTGTCGTTGCGCGAGTTGGAGAAGACTTTGCTGGAAATCACTCTGCATGCCACCGCCGGCAATCGCACCCACGCGGCCGAGTTGCTGGGGGTGAGCCTGCGGACGGTGCGCAACAAGATCCGTGAGCACGGGCTGCCGCCGCGGAGGCTGCCATGAGTTCGCTTTCGACTCCTCTCATCGACCTGCTGGGCCACGCCCTCGACCTGACCGCGCAGCGCCAAAGCCTGGTCAGCCAGAACATCGCCAACATCGATACCCCCGGCTACCACGCTCGCGACATCAACTTTCGTCAGGAGTTACAGCAGGCGCTCGCGCTCGATCAGACGAAAGAAGATCAGGGGAACCAGACGGACGAGCCGGACCAGGAGGTTGCCGCACCGGCGCCGTTCGTGCGCGAGGTGCCCGGCCTGATCGACCGGCCCGACGGCAACAACGTGAGCATCGATCGCGAGAGCCTGCTGATGGCCGAGAACCAGCTCCAGTACCAGACCGAGGTCGCGGTGCTGCGCTCCGAATTCAGCCGCCTGCAGGAGGCAATCAATGGAGGCACCGGGCAATGAATCTTTTCGGCCTATTTCAGATCAGCGGTTCGGCCCTGGCTGCCGAGCGCCTGCGCGCCGAGGTTGCCACCAGCAACCTGGCTAATTCCGATACCACGCGCACTCCGGAAGGCGGACCGTATCAGCGGCGCATGGTCACCTTTCAGAGCCAGCCGGCTGCACAGTTCCATCTGCTGCTGGCCAGTACGCTGGGTGGTGAGAGCGGGCCGAGTGCGGGCGGAGTGCGGGTGAGCGGCGTGGTCGACGATCCCACGCCTCCCGAGCGCCGCTATGAGCCTGGGCATCCTGATGCCGACGCCGACGGCTTTGTTGCCTATCCGGCGATCAGTCCGGTGCAGGAGATGGTAGACCTGATGGGCGCCGAGCGCGCCTACGAGCTGAATGCCAGCGCGGTGCAGGCCGCCAAGCAGATGATCCAGCAGTCGCTGCAGATTTTGAAGTGAGGGGCTAAAGCAAGCGAACGATGCCGATCGATTTTTCCAGTCCGGGGCTCAGGATCCTGCCGGCGGAGTTGCCGCAACCGGCTGCTCCGGCGGCGGGCTCCGCCGCCAAAGGCAGCTTTGGCGATGCGTTGCAAGACGCGGTGGCGGACGTCGACAACCTGAGTCTGGATGCGCGCTACAAGGTGAGCAGCCTGGTGGAAGGCAGCGGCGCCGATGTCCATGACGCCATGATTGCAGTACAGAAGGCGGACTTGTCGTTCCAGCTCATGCTGCAGGTCCGCAACAAAGTGGTGCAGGCGTATCAGCAGATTGCCGGAATGCAGTTCTAGGACATAACCAGCGGTGGATAACAACCTCACATTCGAGCAGGTAATCGAGCAGGCGAAGCGCTTCGTCGCCGGGCTGACCATGAAGCAACGTGGCCTGCTCGTCGCCGGGGTGGTATTGGTTGCGGCCACGCTTTATGTTTTCGTTGAGCTGATCGGCAAGCCGGATTACAAGACGCTGTACTCGGGGATGTCGCCCGCCGACGCTCAGGAGATCACGGCGTCGCTGGCGGCCAAGAAGATTTCCTTCGAGCAATCGCCGGATGGGGCCAGCATCCTGGTTCCCGCCGACAAGCTGGATAGTGCGCGCCTGGAGCTGGCCTCGCAACCCATGCCGCGCAGCGGCCGCCTGGGCTTCGAGCTGTTCGACAAACCTAACTGGGCAGGCAGCGACTTCAGCGAGAAGGTGAACTATCAGCGGGCGCTCGAAGCCGAGCTGGAACGGACGCTGGCCACCTTAAGCGAAGTGGAGGCGGTGCGCGTACACCTGGTGATGCCTGCCGAATCGCTGTACAGCGAACGCGACCGCTCGGCCAAAGCCTCGGTGATGGTAAAGCTGCGCCGCGGCAGCCTGCCGCAACAGGAAGACATGGCCATCCGCCAGCTGGTGGCGGGCGCGGTCGACCGGCTCAGCGTGGAGAATGTCGTGGTCGTCGATGCCGATACCAATATGCCGCTCAACCGCTTTGGCGGCGGTGCCGGTGGGGGCTCCGGCGATGTCCCGGAGATCGATCAGGAGCTGGCCAGGCGTGTGGTCGAGACGCTGGAGCCGGTGGTGGGCGCAGAAGGCGTCCGCGCCAGCGTGCATGTGGAGTACGACCTCAGCTCGGGCGAGGAGACACAGGAGACCTACGACGGCGCCAGCGCGGTCCCGCTCAGTATGACGCGTAACGAGGAGTCGTTAGGCAGTGGATCGCTGGGCGGCGTTCCCGGCACCAGCAGTAATCTGCCGAACGCCAAAGTCACCCCGCCGGCGAAATCCGACAGCCAGACCCAAAGCTCGAAATCGGAGAGCAGCACCTATGGTGTGAACAAGCTGATACGGCACACCATCCAGCCCCCTGGACGGATCAAGCGCATTGCGGCGGCTTTGCTGGTGGACGACGCCGCCCAGATCGAGATCAAGAACAATCAGCGCGTCGCCTCGCGGCGCAAGCGCACCGCCGACGAGATGAAGCAGATCGAGGGACTGGCGGCTGCGGCCCTGGGAATCGACGCCAAACGCGGCGACCTGCTGGCGGTGGAAAATCTCTCGTTCCAGAACCTGCAACAGGATGCGCCGCTGGCGCCTACGCTGCTGGAGAAAATGCAGCGCAACCTGCGGCAGTGGACCTGGCTGCTGCGCTATTTGGCGTTGGGTTGCCTGTTCGGAAGCGTGTACCTGCTGGTGCTGCGGCCGGTGAAGCGACAGGTGCTGACGGCGTTGCGCGAATTGCCGGCGCCGCCCGCGACCCGGCTCATCGGCGCGGGCGAGATGCAGGCTTCCGGGCTTTCCGGCGGACGCAACTCGGAATCGCTGCCGGACATTCTGGGAGTGTCGGATGCGGAGGACAATGCCGCGCTGAAGAAGTTGTCGGTGCTGAAGAACCACCTGGTGGAGAAGGTGAAGACGGAGCCGGCAGGAGCGTCGCAACTGGTGCAGAACTGGCTGCGGGAAGGCGGGGTTGAATGAGTCCGGCGGCGGCCATGACGTCAGAGCTGAACGGAGTGCGCAAGGCCGCAGTCCTGCTGGTGCTGTTGGGTGAAGAAGCTGCGGCGACGGTCTACCGTCATCTGAGCCAGACCCAGTTGCAGCGGCTGACGCAGGAGATTCGCGAACTGCGCGGAGTGCAGCCGGAGACCGCCGCCAATGTTCTGGAAGAGTATCACCGGCTGAGCCTGACCCAGGATTATCTGGCGCAGGGCGGCGAGAATTACGCCCGCTCGCTGTTGGTGAAGGCCTTCGGCAGTGAAGGAGCCAAGGCGTTGCTGGAGCAGGTGAACCGTGCCCAGGTGCTGACCGCCAATCAGATGGACGCCTTGCAGAAGGCCAATCCCCGGGAGCTGGCGCGCTTTCTGGAAGGCGAGCAGCCGCAGACCATCGCCATCATTCTCGCCTACCTCGACACCAAGGCGGCCTCGGCGCTGCTGATGCGGCTGCCGGAAGCGGTGCGGGTGGAGGCGGTGAAGCGGCTGGCGCTGCTGCGCAACTTCTCCCCGGAGATGGCGCAGAAGGTTTCGGTGGTACTGCATAAGCGGCTGCAGTCCGTGGGCGAGCAGAGCCGGCGGGTCTTTCCCGGCATCAAGAGCGCCGCCGACCTGATGAACGGGCTGGAGCCGGAGGCGATGAAAGCGGTGCTCGACTCGATCGAAGGGGACGACGCCAAGCTGGCGCTGAACATCCGCAACCTGATGTTCACCTACGACGACCTGATCGGGGTGAACGAGAGCGGCATCCGCGATCTGGTGGCGCGGGTGGACAAGAAGGTGCTAACCCTGGCCCTCAAGGGCTCGTCGGAGGAGATGCGGAATCATATGACGAAGGCGATCTCGCAGCGGGCTGCCGAGATGCTGAAGGAAGATATGGAGGTCATGGGGCCGGTGCGCTCGCGCGAGGTGAACAAAGCCAAGGAAGAGGTGGTCGCGGTGGCGCGCCAACTGGAGGCGGAAGGCAAGATCATGCTGAAGCCGGAAACCGGAGACGAATACGTTGTCTGAGCGGGCGTGGGAAATGCAAACGGGCAGCGGCGGACAGGTGGAGAGCTTTCGCTATCCGGCGATCCAGCCGCCGGGGCTGGGCTCACCCGACCTTCGCGTCTTCGGTGCGGGCGATGGTCACAAGGCCCGCGACCTTGCCCTGCAGCAGGAGGTCGGGGCGGCCGTGGAAGCGGCCCGCAAGCAGGGCATTCAGGAGGGCCAGGCACAAGCCAGGGGCGCTGCAGCGCAAGCCGTCGAGCAGGAGCGCTCGGCGGTGATGGTGGCGGTGCGCGACTTCGGCCAGCAGCGCCGGGAATATTTTCGCCGGGTGGAGAGCGAAGCGGTGCGGCTGGCGTTATCCATTGCGCGTAAGATCCTGCATCGCGAAGCCAGGATGGATCCGCTGCTGCTGGCCGGAGTGATGCGGGTTGCGCTCGATCAGATGCAGGCGGGCACGCGGCTGGTGCTGCGGACCTCGCCGGGCGCGGCGCGCAGCTGGGCGGAGTTTTGCGCCAAGCAGTTACCCCGAGAACAGACCATTGAAGTAGTGCCGGACAGCAGCCTGGAATGCCATCGCTGTATCCTGCAGGCCGATGTGGGCAGCACCGAGATCTCGCTCGATGCCCAGCTGCAGGAAATCGAGAGCGGCTTCTTCGATCTGCTGCGGGAAAAGGCCGAGTGCGTTCAGGACCAGAACGTTCAGAACCAGAGCAAAGACACGCTATGACGCCCGGGCCGTTGCTCCCATACTTCGATGCCCTGGAGGCGCAACCCGCCGTCCGCTGGCGCGGACAAGTGACGCAATTGGTCGGCAGCCTGCTGGAATCGACTGGGCCGCCTTGCAGCCTGGGGGAATGCTGTCAGGTCCGCGATTCTTCAGGACATATCTACGCCGGAGAGGTCGTCGGCTTCCGCGGCACCACGGTGCTGACCATGCCGCTGGAAAAGCCCAGCGGGGTGCGCTATGGCGATCCCATCATCGCTCTCGGCGTTCGGCCTGGCCTGGCGGTGGGAGATGAGTTACTGGGCCGCGTGGTGGATGGCTCGGGACGGCCGCTGGACGGACTCGGTCCCTATACCGGCAGCGAGCGCCGTCCGCTGGACGGTGCGGCGCCGCTGGCGCTCGAGCGGCTGCCGATTCGCCAGCCGCTAGGCTGCGGCATTCGCGCCATCGACGCCTTTCTTACCTGCGGCCGGGGACAGCGGCTGGGAATCTTTGGCGGCAGCGGAGTGGGCAAGAGCACGTTGATTGGCATGATGGCACGCGGCACCTCCGCCGATCTCACTGTGCTGGCGCTGGTAGGCGAACGGGGGCGCGAGGTAGGAGAATTTCTGGAAGCCTTGGGCGAGGCCGGCCGGCAGCGTTCGGTGGTGGTAGTTTCCACCTCCGATCAGTCGCCGCTGTTGCGCATCCGCGCCGCGCTGGCCGCTACCAGCATCGCCGAATATTTCTGCCAGACCGGCAAGAATGTTCTGCTGGTCATCGATTCGCTGACCCGCTTTGCCATGGCGCAGCGCGAGATTGGCCTGGCCGCGGGCGAGCCGCCGACCGCCAAGGCCTATACGCCGTCGGTGTTCAGCATGCTGGCCCGCCTGGTGGAGCGTGCTGGACGATTCGCTACTGGCAGCATCACCGCGTTTTATACCGTGCTGATGGAAGGTGACGACCAGCAGGATCCGCTGGTTGACGCTCTGCGCGCGCTGGTGGACGGACATATCATGCTGGACCGCCGTCTGGCTTCGGAAAACCACTATCCGCCGATCGCCATCCTCGACAGCCTGAGCCGGCTGATGCCGGCAGTAGCTGCGCGCGAGCACCTCAGTCGCAGCTACCAGCTGCGTTCGCTGCTGTCGGCCTACACCCGCTCCGAGGACCTGATCCGCATCGGCGCTTACAGCAAAGGCGCCGATCCCACCCTGGACCGCGCCATTGCCGTGCTTCCCGAGCTTCAGGCTTTCCTTCGCCAGACTCCGCAGGAGCGCGTGCCATTCGCCGAAGCCATTGCCCGGCTGAACTCTATTGCCTGCTGACCAGAATATGGCGTTTCACTTCACTCTCGCGGCAGTATTGCGTTACCGGCAAAGCCTGGAGGAACGCGAAGAGCTTCGCTTGCACGCCCTGCTGGCGCGGCGGGCAACCCTGTTACAGGAGCTCGAACAATTGCGTGACGCCGGTCGCCGGCTGCAGACCGCCATCCATCGCACGCTGCAGCAGGCGGCTGTAGCGGCAGCCGAGATTCAGTTCTCCGTGGCGCAGTTGAACAATCTGGAGCGCCAGCGAGCGCTGCTCGAGTCTGGTCTGCTGAAGCTCGGAAGCGAGATTGCGCAGCAGACCCAGCGCTACCGGCAGGAACGGCAGAAGCGCGAGGTACTGGAGTCGCTGCGCGAGGTGCAATGGCGGGAGTATCGGGTGCGACAGCAGCGGCGCGAACAGGCCATGCTCGACGAACTGCATCTGTTGCGGCGAGGCCGGGGACAGGCGTGATTTGCCCAGTCGAGTAGGCAAGCCTTGCCCAGCATGCTCCGCCTTCCGCTTTCCAGCCGCTCGTTCACTCTATCGTCAGGCCAGCAAGATCCTTGAGTCCAAGCGGTTTCGCCACTCCGCCACGATTTCCCGCCGGCAACCGGCGCTTGGCACCTGACATGCTTCTTGAATCCTGCTGTCCCCCGAGGCTGAAGGATTGATCGCCCCTGTTCCCGTTACCGCCGATAGCCCGTCTGCCGCAACCTCGCTGATGCCTGCCGCAACCGCCGCTCCTGCTGCATCGTTTGGCGATCTGCTGATGCTGCAGTTGGTGGGAGCGCAAGCCGCAAGCGCAGCTCCGGGGCGTTCTGCTTTTCCGTCTACGCCGTCGGCAAGCATTCCCGCAACAACGAGTTTGCCCGCTGGCGGGAAGAACCATAGCGCAGCGCCCATCGCTACGAGCAAGCTCCCGGCCGGCGCGTCCGGTGACAAGAAAGCTGGCGAGCCGGCTGGGCAGCCTTCCGCTGTTGCTAATCTCTCTGGGATGCCGGTGGTTGCGGCTACGCCGCCAACTCTGGGCAGCGTCTGGAGTACACCGGCGGTAAATGACGGGCCGAACGGCAGAGGCAGTGGTCGAGCGAACGAAGGAACGCGACCAAGTGAGGCGATGAGCCAGTTCGCCTCAACCGCGTCCTCCGACGGTCTGCATCGCGGAGATGGAAGCGCAACGCCGTCCGCAAACGATGCCTGGCCCATGCCTGTCTCGAAGAAAGACGCGCTGCCAGTGGATCTGCCGGGGTTCCCACGGACAGCGAATCAATCGTCTGGATCGCAGAATGCAGCGCCGATGTTTGCCGCACCGGTGTCTGACGGCGGTCTCGACGTCCGGAGTTTGTATCGTTCCGGGCAGGGTTCGCCGACGACGTCTCCGGCTTCAGCCAGTACGGCGGCTAGTACGCCGAAAACGGAAGATGTTTCCAGTGCGGCGAAAGCGACAACAGCTTCTTCTACGGTGATCCGTAGTTCGCCGGCGGTTTATGCAGAGCAATCACCGGCTGGCACGGCAACCACCAGTCCTGCCGCTGCCCCGCAAGGCAGGACCGTGGCAGGCGCGACAGCATCGCGCTCCACCACATCATGGTTCGCCGAACTGCCCTCACCTTTGCCCGGAGCGGTGGCGACAACTGCAACGACATCGGATATAGCCTTTCCGGGAGTGCAGACGGGCCATCCGGCGATTGCCGCCCCGGACACACACCG
The DNA here is from genome assembly GCA_963789245.1 of uncultured Acidobacteriaceae bacterium. Taxonomy (GTDB): domain Bacteria; phylum Acidobacteriota; class Terriglobia; order Terriglobales; family Acidobacteriaceae; genus Bog-257. The sequence goes on from CAWBKE010000012.1 coordinate 33,474, forward strand.
GCCGGCCTCAGCCGCAGCGGCGTCTGCCATGGCACAGAACGAATTGTTCCCTTCATTACCGAGCCGCACCGGCAGCACGGCGCCGGCAAGCCCGGGAGCCGGCGTGAGGACCGTACCGCCGCTGCGCGGCCCGGATGAAAATTTTCGCTCTACCTATTCTGTCGATCGAGACCAGCCTGTAGCACCGCCGATCGCCTCGGAGACCCAGACGCCTGCAGCCGCGCTTGCGAATCCGCGGCCTGCGGCGTCCCAGCCGTCAGCACCCGCAGGCGCAGCGGCGCCTGCAATTCCCCAGAACGAAGTGCTCCATCCATTCCTGATGCGCAGCGGAATCGCGGCGCCGACAGGAACGCCTCCGACCGGCGCGGCGCCCACAAACACCGCGCCGATAAGCACAGCAGGTGCTGCAGCCGGCGCGAGCCCGATCGACACCTCCGACTCGGCACAGAAAAAAGCTACCGCAGCGGTGTCCCCGGCGATCCCGAAGCTGACAGTTCCTACTTCTGCGCCTGCGGCACGCATTGCGAATCCAACGGCGGACGAAACCGCATCGCCCTCCAGCACCCTCACAAGCCAACCGGCGTCTCCTGGCGAAGAAGATGCCGGAACCAGGACCCAACCCAACGTAGCCGCTGCTCCTGCGCGGCCAGTTGCTTCCGCTCCTGCAAGCCTCGCGAATCCCGCGCCAGCTAAAGCTGAAGCTGGAGCAGGGAAGCCGGCGCCGCAGTTGGATTCCATCCCGGCCGCATCGAAGGCGATCGCCGAAGCTACAAAGCCAAGCAGCACATCGAGTGAAGGCCGAGGGCCTGCGTCGAACCCAGCCGCTTCGCCGCCCACGCCAGATGGAACGAATCCCGCGAACCCCGCGCCGGCGCCGGCGGCTGCTCCCAGCGCGGCGTCCGGTCCGACCGCGTCTGTTGCAATTCCTGATGCCGAAGAAGCCAATGCCGCGGATTCCGAAGGGACAATCCAGGTTGACTCCCCGGCACCTGATCCGGCCCAGCTGAATCCAGTTGCGCCTGAAAATGTAAATGGGCCTGGAAATGTGAAGGCGGCTGCTGGGAATCCAAAGACAGGCCCGGAGTCGTCTGCTGCCGCCCCGGCTCGCGTCTCCAGGAAAGCTGGGGACTCCGCGACGCAGCCGTCGTCGTCTCCCGCTGTAGCGGACAGCTCCAACCAAAGCCAGCGTCCATCCTCCCTCACGCCGGCTGACACAACTGCTTCGCAAGCTCAAGATAAAGCGCAACCTCCAGCCGCCGCGTCCAGCCACACCAGCCAGCCTGCTGCGGCCATCGTGGCGCAGCCGGTTCCGCTGGCCGACGGACGCCAGGTTCCGCCTCATAGTGATGCGGGAAACAATGGCAATCAGGCCCCGGCGGCTTCCGGAAATATTCCGCCGGATGCGGACAGCGTCCCCACGCCGGTCATGGTGCAAAGCGCGCGCGTGCTCGAGCGCATGGGGCAGACCGAGATGCGGGTGGGGATGAACACCGCCGACTTCGGCAACTTGGAGCTGCGCGCCAGCGTGGGCCAGGACCGGGTGGGAGCCAGCATCGCCACCTCGCACCTGGACTTGCGGGCGGCCATGATGGCGGAGATGCCGTCGCTGGAGCGCTCGATCGAACAACATCAGCTGCGGCTCGACCACCTTGATCTGGGAACGAATGGCGGCGACGGCAGCCACCAGCGAGGCGCTTCCGCTCAGCAACAGCAATCGCGATCACAGTCCGGCGCCGGGGCCGGCTTCACCACAACTTCTTCTTCCTCCGGCGACGCCTTGCCGCCGCCAGAGGGCCCGGTGCCATCCTACCGGAGCGCGCCGTATTCTTCGGGACTCAATGTTCATGCTTAGGCAAAAGCCAGAAGCGAGGTAACTCATGTCCACTAGCGCGATCACCCCGTCGGCAACCGCGGCGGCGTCCAGCTCGAGTACTTCCACCAGCAGCAGCAGCAGTATGGACGGCATGTTCATGCAACTGCTGGTGGCGCAATTAGAAAACCAGGATCCGACGGCGCCCATGGATCCTTCGACCTTTGTGACCCAGCTCGTCGGGGTAACCGAACTCGATCAGGTGACGCAAATCAATCAGCTGCTGCAGGGCGCTCTGGGAAGCTCCAGTACTTCCGGCAGCGGCGGTGTCAGCGATTCATTAGCACAAATAGCAGGAGGCCTATAATGCCGCTTTTTTCGATTCCTCTTTCCGGTCTGACCGCCAGTTCCACGGCCATGTCGACCATCGCCAACAACCTCGCCAACCTGAATACCGTGGGCTTCAAGGCCGTCGATACCCAATTCTCCGACCTCTTTTATCAGAACCTGGCAACCAACGGAGCGGGTGATCCCATCCAGGTAGGTTCGGGGACCCATGTCAGCGAGAACGAGGTCAACATGGGCTCGGGGAGCTTCGAGTCGACGGGAGTTCCCACCGATGTTGCCATCTCGGGGAGCGGCTTCTTCGTGGTGCAAAATAATGGGAACAATTACTACACCCGGGCAGGAAACTTTTCCGTGGGAGCGGGCGGCAATCTGCAGGACCCTAACGGTGACGACGTAATGGGGTATGCGGCAGTCAACGGCGTCATCCCCGCCGGAGCAGCGCTGACGGCGCTGCAGATCAACCTGGGTCAGATCAATCCTCCCCAGGCCACCAGCACGGTGTCGTTGACCACCAACCTCGATGCCGGAGCAACCGTGGGCGTGGGCGATGCCTCTTTGTCTACTCCGGTGACCGTGTACGACTCGCTGGGCACGGCCCAGGTGCTGAACTTCAATTTCACCAAGACAGGCGCCGGAGCCTGGACGTGCAACATTACGATTCCCAACTCCGATCTCACCCCGCCGCCCGCTTGGGCTACCTCGACCGCCTACACGGTTGGCCAGAGCATTTCTCCGCCCGGCGCCAACGGCCACATCTACCAGTGCACGGTGGCCGGGACCTCGGGTGCGACGCCGCCCAGCACCTGGCCGACGGATGGTTCCACTGTCACCGATGGCGGCGTCACCTGGCAGGACATGGGGACGCAGACCACGATCAACACCACCCCACTCACCTTCGACAGCAATGGCAACCTGACGTCGCCTACCGGCAATGTCGATAACATTACGGTCAGCGGTCTGGCCGATGGCGCCAGCACCCTGAAATTCAACTGGGACCTGTACAACAGCTCGAATGCCTCGCTGATTACCCAGGTGGCCAGCGCCAGCGTGACCTCAGCCGCAGTGGCGGACGGATACGGAAGCGGATCGCTGTCCAGCTATGCCATCGGCGCCGACGGCACCATCACGGGCAGCTTCAGCAACGGCCGCAGCGCGGCCCTGGGCCAGATCGCGCTGGCCAACTTCGCCAACACCCAGGGCCTGGCGCAGGCGGGAAATAACGATTTCGTCCCCACCCTGGCCTCCGGCTCGGCTACGGTGGGAGCGCCCGACACGGGAGGTTTGGGGACGGTCTCGGGCGGCGAGCTGGAGCTGTCGAACGTTGACATCGCCACGGAATTCTCGGCGCTTATCGTAGCCCAACGCGACTATGAAGCCAACGCTCACACCATCACCACCTTCGATCAGATCATGGAGGACACGGTCAACATCCAGTCGCCGGCTTAAGTTGAGGCGGCCCTGGCCGATGTGTAGAGCGTGACGTAGTAACCGAAGTCCCGCACCCCCGGCGCCTGCCGGCGGTGCGGGACATTCGCAGGTTGCGCATCGGGCTTTTGGCGGCACTGTGATTTCGCGTAGGTTGACTAGGACACGCGAACTGAGGCGGCATTGCCATCCTGGGCGGCATTAGAATTTCTAAGACACCTGCCGCTTTTCTGAGTCCCCGCTCATCAAACCTGCGCCACCTTTCCCAAGCCCACTCGCTGGCTTAGGACGCATTCACTGCCCTCGCGCCAAGTTGATGTGGCCAAGCCACTTGCCAAGCTCCAGTTTTATTTCTTCTTCCGCCCGGTCTTAGCCTTCCCGGCAATCAGCGTGCACTTCACTCCCGGTGCGCGACCAACCGGCTCCGCTTTGGGTTGCGGGTCCGGTCCCTTGATGGAGCGGAGGCTTTCTTCATGAGCAACAAACAACTACCTGCCGAAACCGGGGCGGCTTCGCCAGAGACGGCAAGCGCGGAGAAATGGCGGCCGCTCTGGTGGCTGCCCTGCGAGTTGTCGCCGCAAGTGCCGCTGACCCGGTTCACGGTACGCGAACTGTTGCGGCTGCATTCCGGCAGCATCGTGGCCAGCGGCTGGAGCCGCAGCACCGAGATTCCCTTGTACGCCAATGGGCAGCTCATCGGCTGGGCCGAGCTGGATTCCGTGGGTGAGCACATCGGCGCACGCATTACCGAGCTGGTTTGAAGGCAGAGATGGAAACCACGATCAAGAATCCGAATGCTTTGCCGTTATCGCTGTGCTGCCGCTGGTGGGCCAGGCTCTGGCAGGCTTTGCCGGCGGTGCGGATGCGGCGGGCGCCGCGCCAGTTGCGGCTGTGCGAGAGCCTGTCGCTGGGCGAAAAACGCCTGGTCGCGGTGATTGAGTACGAGGGGCAGAAGTTTCTGGTGGGCGGCAGCGCGCATTCGGTCAGCCTGTTGGCGCGTCTGGGCAGCGCTCCGGATTTCGCCGAGCTGCTGACGGAATGGTGCGAGCGGCAACGATGACCTGCGCACACTCTCCCCGGCTGTGGCGCTTCATTTGTCTGGCGACGGTGTTGCTGAGCGGCGTTCGCTGCCATGCCAGCGCTTTCGTTCCCGCGGCGCAAAAGCTGCAGATCCCGGGAGTCAATGGCAGCGGCGTGCCATGGACGATTGTCCTGCTGCTGACCTTGTTGACCCTGTTGCCGGCGCTGCTGCTGTCGATGACGCCGCTGGTGCGGCTGCTGGTGGTCTTCCACTTTCTGCGGCAGGCCCTGGGCACGCAAAGCGCGCCCACCAATCAGACCCTGATCGGGCTGTCGCTGGTGCTGACGTATTTCCTGATGCAGCCGGTAGGCGCGGCCATTTATCAGCAGGCCATCGTGCCCCTGGAGCAGAACCAGATCACGCCGTGGGAGGCGCTGGACCGCGGCTCGGAGCCGGTGCGCCGCTACATGCTGAAGTTCGTGCGGGAAAAAGATGCGGCGCTGTTCGTGGAGGTGGCCAAGCTGCCGCCGCCGCGCTCGCCTGACGATTTGCCCATGCGGGTGGTCGCCCCAGCCTACATTCTGTCGGAGCTGAAGGTCGGCTTCCAGATCGGTGCGGTGCTGTTTCTGCCGTTCCTGGTGATCGACCTGGTGGTGGCGTCGATCACGACGTCGGTAGGCATGCTGCAGCTGCCACCGGTGATGATCTCGACCCCGATCAAGATCCTGCTGTTTGTGATGGTGGATGGCTGGAACCTGCTGGTGGGTTCGCTGATGAAGAGTTTTTCCTGAAGCTGGCGCGGCAGCGCGCGGAGAGGACGCAAAATGTCGCCCGAAATGGTGGTGCAACTGGGACAGTCAACCCTGCGGACCGCAGTGATGCTGGCGGCGCCGCTGCTGATTTCCCTTGCCCTGGTCTCGCTCGCCATCAACCTGGTGCAGGTGCTGACTTCGCTGCAGGACAACACCATTTCCAGCGTACCCCGGCTGCTGGCGACCGCGGTGGGCGCAATCCTGCTGATGCCGTGGATGCTGCGCAAGCTGGCGTTGTTCACGCTGCAGATACTGTCCGACTTCCGGCCACTGCTGCGTTAGAGATTGAGCAAGAGCGATGAATGCCGCACTCCAACTCGAAGACGTAGTGACGGCGGTGGCCTCGGTGGGCGCGCGCGTCTCCGGCCTGCTGGTGTTTACCCCGTTTCTGGGAAGTAACGCGATTGCGCCGCGCATCAAGGTTGGCTTCGTGGTGCTGCTGACGGCGGTGCTCTATCCCGTCTGCGGGCCGCGCGGGATGTCGCTGACCCCCGGCGGGGTGCTGCGCATGATGCTGGCCGAAGCCCTGATCGGAATCCTGATCGGGCTGGCGGCGCAGTTTGTCTTTGAGGCGGCGGTGCTGGCCGGCCAGGTCATGGGAACGCAGGTGGGCTACGGCCTGGTCAACATCCTCGATCCCAATACCCAGGTCGATACTCCGGTGCTCTCGGTCTTCACCCAGACCATTGCCATGCTGATCTTTCTCGAGATGGGCGTACACCGCTGGCTGGTGCGGGCCCTGGCCGCAAGCTTCAACTATCTGCCCGCCGGGACGGCGCTTGCCACCGGCGCGATGACGCGGCAACTGCTGCATGCTGCCGGCGGTATCTGGCTGGCGGGAGTGCAACTGGCGGCGCCGGTGCTGCTGGCCACCTTGATGATCGACCTGGTGCTGGGCTTTTTGGGCAAGGCATCGCCGCAGCTGCCGGTACTGTTTCTGGGACTTTCGGTGAAGAGCATGGTGGGAGCGTCGCTGCTGGCATTGTCGCTGCGCTACTGGCCGGCGATTTTCGATCGCTACTTCACCGCAGCGATTCACACCGGAGAGCGGCTGCTGGAACTGGCCCGCTGAAAAGGTCATGGCAAACGACGACAAGACCGAACGAGCAACCCCGCGGCGGCGCGACAAGGCGCGCGAGCAGGGGCGGGTGGCGCGCAGCCGCGAGCTGTCGGGAGCGCTGATCGGCTTTGGCGGATTGCTGATGCTGTTGTGGATCTCAGGCGGCGAGTTGCAACGCTGGTGCCTCGGCTGGCACGCCTGGACCGATCTGGCATGGCAAAGCGACTTCAATCCCGGGACCCCGATTTTGCTCTGGGTAGGGACAGCGGCGATGCGCTGGATTCTGGCGCCGCTGGGGCTGGTTTGGGTGTTGGCGGTAGCCAGCAGCGTGGCCCAGGGCGGCCTGGTTTTCTCGGCCGAGGCACTGACCCCGAATATCGAGCGCATGAGCCCGGCCAAGAAGCTGGGACAGATGTTTTCCATCTCCGGGCTGGCGCCGGCGGGCAAGTCGCTGATTCCGTTTTCGGTGCTGCTGTATCTGGGTATCACCATCCTGGCACGCGACTGGAGTTTGCTGATGCGCGCCGCCCAGATGCAGGCTGCCATGCTGGCGCAACTGGCGTTTGACCGCGCCTTCGAGATCTGCTGGAAGTCGGCGCTGGTGCTGCTGCTGTGGTCGGCGATCGACTACCTGCTGCAGCGGCAGAAGCTGGAGCACGAGCTGCGCATGTCGAAGCAGGAGCTGAGGGACGAATACAAGGAGACCGACGGCAATCCCACGGTCAAATCGCGGCTGCGGCGGCTGCAGCGCCAGATGCGGCGGCGGCGCATGTTGAAGGAAGTGGAGCGCGCCACCCTGGTCATCACCAACCCTACGCACTTTGCGGTCGCCCTGGAATACGGGCCCCTGATGCCGGCGCCGGTGGTCGTCGCCAAGGGCCTGAACGCGCTGGCCGAGCAGATCAAGGAGATCGCGCGCTGGCACGAAATCCCCATTGCCGAGAATCCGCCGCTGGCCCAGGCGCTGTACCGCAGCGTCGAGATAGGGCAGGCCATTCCGGCGAAGTTATATGCCGCGGTGGCCGAGATTCTGGCCTTCATCCTGCGCGCACAGATGCGGGCGCGGGCGCAGCAGGCGGCGGGCAGGACATAAGCGATGGCGAATGCAACCGACAAAACGGCAACGGCTTTGGGCAAGCGGGCCTCGGAGTGGATCATTCCGGTGGCGGCCGTGGCCTTGGTCTTCGTCATGCTGGTGCCGCTGCCGGCCTTCATGCTCGATCTGCTGCTGGCCATCAGCATTACCGCTTCGGTGCTGGTGCTGCTGTCGGCGGTGCACATTCTGCGGCCGGTACAGTTCTCGGTCTTTCCCAGCCTGCTGCTGTTGCTGACGCTCTTCCGCCTGTCGCTGAATTTGGCCAGCAGCCGCCGCATCCTGCTGCATGGCAACGAAGGCGCGGGCGCCGCCGGCCACGTCATCGAGGCCTTCGGGCAGTTCGTCGTCGGCGGTAACTATGTTGTGGGCTTCGTGCTCTTCCTCGCCTTGATCGCCATTCAGTACATGGTGATCAGCCACGGCGCGGTGCGTACTGCCGAAGTCACCGCGCGCTTCACTCTGGACGCCATGCCGGGCAAGCAGATGGCAATCGACGCCGACCTGAATGCCGGCATCATCGACGAAAAACAGGCGCGCTCGCGCCGCGAAGAGGTCAGCCGCGAAGCCGAGTTCCATGGCGCCATGGACGGAGCGGCGCGCTTCAATCAGCGCGACTCGCTGGCCACGGTGCTGATTACCGCGATCAACATCATTGCCGGATTCCTGATCGGCGTCTTTCAGCTCGATGTGCCCTTTCGCGAGGCGCTGAAGACCTACACCATCCTGACCGTGGGCGATGGCCTGGTGACCATCATCCCGGCGCTGCTGGTTTCGGTGGCCGGCGGCATTGTGGTCACACGCTCTTCGTCGGACAGCTCTCTGGGCGCCGATGTCGGCAAGCAACTGTTCTCGCGCAGCCGCCCCCTGTGGATTGCCGCCGGCGCCATGGCAGCGCTGGCGCTGGTCCCCGGACTGCCCAAAGTTTCCTTTCTGTTGATCGCCGTGGCCGCGGGCTGGGGAGCGCGGCGGGCGAAGCGCGAATTCGAAAAGCCGGCGGCATCGTCTCCCGAGGCAACCGCTTCCGGCGCCGCCCCTGCCGGTGCTGCCAAGCAGGATGCTCTGGAAGGGCTGCTGAAGCTGGACGAAATCAGCCTGGAAGTCGGCTACGCCCTGGTTCCGCTGGTCGATGTCAAACAAGGCGGGCAACTGTTGCAGCGGATCAAGGCGCTGCGGCGGCATCTGGCGCTGCAGCTGGGCTTCATCGTGCCGCCGGTGCATATCACCGACAACCTCAAGCTCAAGCCGCGCGAGTATGTGGTCTTTCTGCGCGGCGTGGAGATTGCGCGCTGGGAGTTGCGTGACGACTGCCTGCTGGCCATCAGCTCGGAGAGCGAGCCGCCGGAGTTGCAGGGCTTTGCTACCAGTGAGCCGGCCTTCGGGGTCTCGGCGCTGTGGATCGTTCCTGGCTTGCGCGAGCAGGCGCTGGCCCGCGGCTATGCCGTGGTGGACCAGACCTCGGTGATTGCCACTCATCTGGCCGAGGTCATCAAGCAGCACGCCTATGAACTGTTGAGCCGCCAGGAGACCAAGCGTCTGCTGGACCATCTGGGCGAAAGCCATCCCAAACTGTGCGAAGAACTGGTGCCCAAGCTGATGAGCCTGGGCGAGGTGCAGAAGGTGCTGCAGCAACTGCTGCGCGAGCAGGTCTCGATTCGCGATCTGCCTACCATCCTGGAGAGCCTGCTGGACACGGCTGCGGTCAACAAGAACCCGGTATTGCTGGTGGAGGGCGCGCGCCAGGCGCTGGGCCGGGCGCTGGTGCATCCCCTGTTGTCCGACGACGGCGGACTGCGGGTGGTCACCCTCGATCCCGGCATCGAGGAGGAGCTGACTCGCGCCTTCTCGGGACAGGCGCCCGCCGGCAACACTTCGCTCGAGCCCTCGTTCGTGCGCCGGGTGCTGGACGGTCTGAAGAAGCTGGCAGGCGAGCAGGTGCGGATGGCCACCCCGGTGGTCTTCTGCAGCACTCCGGCGCGCTTTCACCTGCGCCGCCTGCTGGAGCCGTTCCTGCCCAAGGTGGTGGTGCTTTCGCCGGGAGAGATCCCGCCGGTAATTCAGGTGCAGTCGCTGGGAATGATTCGCTGAGAACGATTCGCTAAGGAGGCAGCATGGGTGCCGCGCAGGCCTACGAACAGATGCAGCAGATGCAGACGAAGATGGACGAAGCGGCGGTGGAGAACTCCGACGAGCTCTTGCTGGAGCAGTTGCCGCAGGTCAAGTACATCGCGCGCCGCATCCACGAGCGGCTGCCGCAGCATGTTCCCTTCGACGACCTGCTGCATGCCGGCATTGTGGGTCTGATCGACGCCATGCACAAGTTTGATGCCAGCAAGAACGTGCGCTTCGCCTCGTATGCCAAGTTCCGTATTCGCGGCGCCATCCTCGACAGCCTGCGCGACATGGACTGGAGCCCGCGCGATCTGCGCCGCAAGGCGCGCCGGCTGGAAGCCACCATGCAGAAGCTGCAAACCGAGTTAGGCCATTCCGCCAGCGAGCCCGAACTGGCCGAGGCCATGGGCATGACGCTGGAGGAATTTCAGCACATGCTGGACGAGATTCGCGGCCTGGAAGTGGGTAGCCTGCAGATCGAGTCGCTGGAGGACGGACGGGAGACCGATCTGAGCGAGAGCATTGCCGGGCCCCCTGACCAGGACCCGCTATCGCTCTACATGCGGACGGAGCGCAGGCAGATGCTGGCCGGTGCCATCGCCGAATTGCCGGAGCGGGAGCAACAGGTGCTGGCCCTGTACTACCAGGAAGAACTCACCATGAAAGAGGTGGGAGCGGTGCTGGGGGTGGGCGAGTCGCGGGTATCGCAGATCCATTCTGTGGCCGTGGCCCGCCTGCGCGCCACGCTCCTCAATGCGAGACAGAGTCAGAAGCGCGCGGCCGCACTGCCCGCTCTGGGCCGCGAGGACGAGGAGCGCAGCTAGCCATGGAAAAGGTCCTGAGTCAGGTAGAGATCGACGCCTTATTCCGGGCGGCGCGCGGCCCGGCCACGGCTGACAGCCAGGCCGGCACGACAGCGCTGGTCGAGCCCTGGGACCTGCACCAGGCGGGCCTGCTGGGCAAGGAGCAACTGCGTAGTGTCAGCCAGTTGCATGAGAGCTTCGCGCGCAACCTGACCAGCGCCATCGGCGGCTATCTGCGCGATACCTTCGAGGTTGCCCTGGTGGCGGTGGAACAGCTGGCCTACCGCGACTTTCTCGCCCGCTTTCCCGACCCGACCTACTACGGCACTTTTCTGCTTCCGCCCAATCAGGCCAGCGGCATTCTGCACCTGGATTTGAGCCTGGCCTTCCCCATCGTGGACCTGTTGCTGGGAGGCCTGGGACAGATGCCATCAACCACGCGCGAGGTGACCGACATCGAGGAGAGCGTGCTGGAAGGCATCGGCCAGGCCATCTGCGGTGAACTGCAGGTGGTGTGGGAGCCTCTGGGTCTCGAGGTGCAGTTCGAGCGGCGGCAACCGGTTTCGCAGATGCTGCGCATCATGCCGCCGCAGGAAAAGACCCTGACCCTGACCTTCGATGTCACCATGACCGAGTCCAAGGGCATGTTGAACATCGCCTTTCCCTCGGTCGTCTCCAGCGCGCTGATGCGCCGTCTGCGCTCCGAGCTGGTGTACCAGCGGGCCCGGGGTCCGGCAGTGAGCCAGGAGAACATTGGCAAGCGGTTGCTGGATTCGGCGGCGGAGTTGGAGCTGGCGACGCCGGCCATCCCGGTGCGGCTGATGGAGCTGCTGACCATGCAGACGGGAAGCGTCCTGCCTTTGCGCCGGCACATAGAAGAGCCGGCCATGCTGCGCCTGCGGGGACGCGATTGCTGGCTGGCGCGGCCGGTCAGCAGCCGCAACTGCCGCGCCGCGCAACTGCTGCAATCTGTTCCCCAGCCGGAAGCGGAGGAATAAGCAATGAGTCCACAGGCGGCGAGCAAGGTCGAAACCTACCGGCAGGCATGGAGAGACAGCCTGGCGCTGCTGCTTTCGCGAATGGCCGCGGGAGAGTGGCACATAGAGGCCGAAGGCGATGCTGTCCCTGACGAATATAGCGCCATCGCCTGCGTCCGCATCACAGCCGAAGGCGGGGTGGCCGGCGGACAGTACCTTCGCTTTGCCGCAGCTGACGTCGCCGTGTTGCTGGGGATCTTTCTGGGCGAGGAGGTCAGCCTTGCCGGCGAGCTTGACGCCACGCAAAACGAGGCTCTCGAAGAACTGATACGGCAGTGGGCCGGGCTGGCGGCCAGCGCTCTGAAAGCCGACTTCGGAGAAGTCACGTTACAGGTGGCGATGGAATCGCCGGGCCACGCCGCCACCGGCGTGGCCCGGCTATTGCGTGCCGGCGACGGCACCCGCGCGATCGCCGCTGCGATGGATCTGGATGACGCTCTCCTCAGCGCGCTGAACGTGTCCGAGGCTGAATCCAGTTCTCAGCCCGAATCCCAATCCGAATCCGCGGCTCCTTCCGTGCCGCTCTCGCCGCCGTCTGAGGTTTCGCCGCGCATCGAGGAATTATTGCGCCAGGGCAACCTGGAGCTGCTGATGGATGTGGAGCTGGCGGTGATGTTGCGCTTTGGCAGCCGCCAGGCCACGTTGCGGGAAATACTCGATCTGGCCACCGGCGCGGTGCTGGAGCTGGATCGCGAGATCCAGCAGCCGGTCGATCTGGTGCTGAATGGGAGGGTGATCGCGCGGGGCGAGGTAGTGGTGGTTGACGGCAACTATGGCCTGCGGGTCATGGAAGTGGCCTCGCCGCAACAACGAGTTAACAGCTTGTAGAAGATGTTTTCACCACGGAGGCACGGAGAACACGGAGAAGAAAGAAAAGAAAAAACGAAAAAGAAAGAAAAGGAAACAAAAAAACAGAAATAAAGAAAAAACAGAAACAAGAGAAAAAACAGAAACAAGAGAAAAAACGGAATCCGGGAACTGTCATCCCGGTTGTCTTGAGTGTTTCCATTTCTTTCTTCTTCGTGTCCTCTGTGTCTCTGTGGTGAATTCGCTCTGAGGAGCAACGAAAATGTCTCTTTCTCTGCGTACGGTATTGCCCGGCAGCTCGCCTATGTCCGCTTTGTCGGCGCTGCCCACCTGTGCCAGCCCCTTTTGTCCCCGTCCTCCCACATTGTGGCAGCGCTGGTGGGCGCGCCATGAAGGAGTGCGGCTCGACCAGCGCTGGTATTGCTCGCCCGATTGCTTTCAGGTGGGATTGTTCCGCTGTCTGGAGCAAACGGCGCTGGCCGCCCCGCCCAGCGCTCCCCGGCCCAATCGGTTGCCGCTGGGATTGATCCTGCTGTCGCAAGGCAACATTACCAGCCAGCAGCTACGCGAGGCGCTGGCCCGCCAGCGCGCCGCCAAAAGCGGCAAGCTGGGCGAGTGGCTGGTCCAGATGGGAGCAGTCGGCGAAGCGGAGGTGACTTCCGCCTTGGCGGCGCAGCAGGGATGTCCGCTGTTTCCGCTGCCGGAGCCGCAAAGCGTTCCCGCAAAGATGTATTGGCCGGAGCCGCTGGTGGAACGCTATCGCGCGGTGCCGGTATTCCACAACCGGGCGCGGTCGAGTCTCTATGTCGGCTTTCTGGAGCGGGTGGACCATGCTTTCCTGCTGGCGCTGGAGCAGATGCTCGGCTGCCGCACCCAGCCCTGCATCCTGCCCTTGTCCGCCTACAAGAAACAGCTGCAGATGCGCGCCGTCAGCGTGCAGAGCGAGACTATCGTGATCCACCAGCGCCAGAGCAGCATCGAGATGACCCGCACCCTCGGTAACTACGCTGAACAGATACACGCGGAGCGTTGCTCCGTAGCCTGTTGCGACGATCTTCTGTGGGCGCGTCTGGAGTCCGCCGCCGGCAGCCATGTCGACTTTCTCTTTCGGGTGCCGAGCATGAGCTAGGCCGCACCGGCCCCGGTATTCGATCAGCCCGTTGTCTGTTGTCTGCCGCTAAAGCGTGTGCTGCTCCTGCCGATGGGAAACACAGGCCCAAATATGAATTTCGCCGCTCCAGTCCGCCCGTTCGTCCGGCCCCACGCGCTCGAAAGCGACGCGGATCCCAATACGCTCCTATACGCCGGCAGGCCATCTGCCCAGCTTCTGCCTCTGCTTAGCCGCTCGGTCTCCTTGTTAACGTTCCTGCTGCAGGATGGCGCAGTCGATCTGGAACTGGCTGGCGCCGTGATCGGGCTCGATCCCGGACTGGCGTTCGGCACATTGCAGTTGGCCAATCGCGACCGCGCTGAAGGCGAAGATCCCATCTGGCAACTTCCGCTGGCGGTGGTGGCCGCCGGAAGGGAAGCGCTGCAGCAATTGCTCCAGCGCGCTCCCCGAATCGAGTGCAGCGGCAATGCTTCCCGGCAGACCCGGTTGGGCAAGCTGGTGGCAAATGCCGCGGCGCGGGCTGCGGTGGCACACTTGCTGGCGCGCGAGTTGGGAAGCTCCATTCCGCGCAAATCCTATCTTTCCGGATTGTTGTTCGAACTGCCGGGCATCGTGCGGCTGGCTGCGCCGCAAGCTTCCCAGGCGGTCCTGCTGTCCACCATGTGCCATACCCTGCCGGCCGCGATGGTAAGGGCTGCCATGGTGGGAATGACCGAGGACGAGCAGGAGCCTCCGGACGACCCGCTGCTGGCGATCGTGCTGCTTGCCGATGCGGTGCTCGGGGCCGAAGCTGAGCCATCCTCGCAGACGGCTTCGCTGGAAGAATTGGCTGCCAGCCCCCTATGGCATTGCTGGCAGGCAACCGGCGCCGAGCAGCGAGCTTATCTGCTGGGTCACGGTTGCGAGATGGCCAGATGGGCAAAAGCCGGTCTGCACGATATGGATCCCTGGGAATTTATGGCCAGGCTGGAACGCCGCAACCCGTGGGAGTAAACATGGAAGGCTTGCGTACGCTGATTGTGGACGATTCCTCGGTGATGCGGAAGATTGTGGCCCGCGCGCTGCAGCAGGGCGGGGTCTTTGGCGAGATCCTGGAAGCCGGCAACGGCGCCGAGGCGCTCGACATCCTGCGCCGGCAGCGAGTGGACCTGGTGCTCAGCGACATCAACATGCCGGTGATGGATGGCCTGGAATTCGTGCGCCAGTTGCAGAGTGTGGAAAACGCCAGAGGCATACCGGTGGTCATGATCACGACCGAAGGCAGCGAGTCGCATGTGATGCAGGCCATCTCGTTTGGCGCGCGAGGTTACATTCGCAAACCTTTTACCCCCGACCAGATGAAGCAGAGCGTGCTGCCGTTGCTGCAAAAGGGATAGAGATTCGTCCGCGAAGATCAATATTCACCACCCTTCGACTACGCTCAGGGCAGGCTCCGACACGGAGGACACGGAGCAGAACGAGGAAGTAAACTCCAAACTCCGTGTCCTCAGTGCCTCGGTGGTGAATGGCTGCTGATTGCTGTCCAGTATTACTATAAAGACAGAGACACAGAATCACAATGCCCATTGCGGGGCCTGGGAGGGCCCTACAATCGACGAATTGGTGGTCGGAGGTATCCAGGGCCGTTCGGCGGGCTGAAACCCGCCAGAAGGTCTGCAAACGCCAGTACGGCGGTTTCCCGATCCGGGAATTCGGCGGGGCAATACCGGCAGTCACTTTTCGTTTCGGCGAAAGCGCCGAGTCTTCAAGTTTCACCTGCGACTGACGACTGCCTCCTCACAACTGACAACTGACAACCGACAACTGAGACCGACAACTGAGACCGACAACTGACAACCGACAACTTTCTTAGCCCGATCTAATCTCCCTCCCTTCTAAGTGCTTGAATTCCGCTCTGCCGCCGCTCCGCTTTGGTCACCGCTTTGCATCGGTATCCGCGGAGCGAATGCCATGGACAGCGGACTTTATGCAGCCTGTGCCGGATTGGTGGCACGCACGCAGGCGCTTGACGTTGCGGCCGCTAATCTGGCCAACGCCAACACTAACGGATACAAAGCGCAGGTTCCCACTTTTCGCTCGGTGCTGGCCAATGCCGGCGGCAGCGTAAGTTCCAATCCCATCGCGCAGGCGGTCAACGATTTCGGGGTGCTGGGAGGCAGCCGCACCAATTTGCAGCAAGGCAGTCTGGAGCGGACCGGCAGCGATCTCGATTTCGCTCTGCAAGGCGAAGGCTGGTTCGCGGTGCAGACGGGTAGCGGCAAGCTTTACACCCGTAACGGAAATTTCCATGTCGACCACAACGGACATCTGGTCACCGCCGACGGAAATCCGGTGCTGGGTACGCAAGGGCCGATTACCATCCCTCAGGGCAAGCTGGACGTCAGCAGCGATGGAACAATTTCGGTCGACGGCGCGCTAGCCGGTCAAGTCCAGATCGTGCAGTTTGCCGCAGGGACAGCGCTGACCCAGGCGGGCAGCAGCTACTTCTCCGCGCCGGCGGGCAGCGAGCATGGCAGCGGCGGCAAGATCGTGCAGGGCTCGCTGGAAAACAGCAACGTCAATCCCATCTCGGCGGAAGTCGACCTGGTATCGCTGCAGCGCCATGCCGACCTGCTGCAGCAGGCGCTTACCGCCTTTCATACCAACTTCAATCGCATTGCGGCGCAGAACCTGCCGCAGATCTGAGGTCCCGACATGTTTCGCGCGCTCTATACCGCAGCTACGGGAATGGCGGCCCAGCAACTGAATCTCGACAACGTGGCCAACAACCTGTCGAACTCCAGCACCGCCGGCTTCCGCAGCCGACGGCTGCAGTTTGAAGATCTGATCTATCAGAACCTGGTGGCGCCGGGCGCGGCGGCCACGCAGAGCACTACGGTTCCCGCCGGACTACAGATCGGGTTGGGCACGCGTACCGCGGCCTCGGAGGTGATCCAGACCCAGGGAGATTTCGATAACACCGGCAATCCGCTGGACATGGCGATCCAGGGCGCCGGTTTCTTTCAGATCAAAATGCCGGACGGGACAACGGCTTACACCCGTTCCGGGATGTTCCATCTTGACAACCAGGGAAACATGGTGACGGCCGACGGCAATCCGCTCGATCCCCAGGTCACGATTCCTGCCAACGCACTGACCGTGACGGTGGGCACGGACGGCACGGTCAGCGTCACCCAGCCCGGCCAGACCCAGGCGCAGCAGGTGGGCGCCATACAGCTGGCCACCTTTCAGAATCCGGGCGGGCTGAACAGCGTAGGCCAGAACATGCTTCTGCAGACCACCGCCTCCGGAGATCCCATCGTCGGCACGCCGGGTGGCGCTGACGGGTTAG
This sequence comes from uncultured Acidobacteriaceae bacterium, assembly GCA_963789245.1. GTDB lineage: Bacteria > Acidobacteriota > Terriglobia > Terriglobales > Acidobacteriaceae > Bog-257. The sequence continues at coordinate 50,244 of CAWBKE010000012.1, forward strand.
GGACCCTGCAGCAGGGCATGCTGGAGCAGTCCAACGTGAACGTGGTGCAGGAGTTTATCCAGATGATCGTGGCCCAGCGCTCCTACGAGGCGAATTCGCGGGTGATTACCGCGGCCGATCAGATGCTGCAGGAGCTCAACAACTTGTCCCACTAGAGGCTAGTTGCTAGTTGTTCTTGCTAATTGCTAATTGCTAATTGCTAATTGCTAATTGCTGATTGCTGATTTTGGAGGCGCGGTGCAGCGCGGAAAACAATTCACCTGGCGGCTGGCGCAAAGCCTGCTGATCTTCACCGGATTGGCGGCGCTGGCGTCGATGGCATCGGCGCTGCCGAAGCCGTCACCCATTCAGCAGCAGGCGGCCGAGGCGGTGGTCCGGGACATGAGATTGGAATCGGAGAGCAGCCTGGTCGAGCGCAACCTCGAGGTGTTGGCGCCTTTCACTTCGCTGCCGGCGGGTGCGGCGCTCCACGTCGTTTCCGCCCGTACATTCTTCGCCGCAGGCACCTGGATGCTGCGCCTCGACTGTGCTTCCCGCCTCGACTGCCTGCCCTTTGATGCGGTGTTGCGGATACCGGAAGGCGAACTTCTCTCGCAACCCGACCGTGGGCCGGCTACGGCCAAGCTGCCAAGCATCCTCCGGCGCGACCGGCAATTGAATCCTGCCGCTCTGGCCCGCCGCGGCGATCAGGTGGAGCTGATCGAGGAGTTGCCCGGAGTGCGGCTGCGGGCGAAAGTCGTTTGCCTCGACTCCGGGGCTTTGGGCGAGCGCATTCGCGTGCAGAACCGGACAACCCATCGCGTCGTGATGGCTACGGTAGCCGGCGCGGAACTGGTGAGGGTGGAGCCATGAGACCGAGAATGCCGGGCAGGCTTTATCGAGCTATGGTGGTTGCGGTGCTGAGTTGTAGCGTTGTCTTCGCCGCCGGAGCCAATACCAAGAGTAAGAAGAATTCTCCGCAGCCACTGACCTCGCTGCAGGAGTTTGTGGCCCGGGTCCAGGGACAGCCGGTACCGACCACGGCCGCTCTCGGCAGCCTGTGGCCGCTTCAGGGTAGCCCGCTCACCGATCTGGCGACCGACTACAAGGCGCGCCGGCTGAACGATCTGGTCGTCATCAGCATTGCCGAGCAGACCCTGGCGCAGGCCGAGCACGATGTCACCACCTCGCGCGCCTTTACCTCCGGCTCCGGAATCACGGCCATCGCCGGACAAGTGAATACGGCGTCGTTCAACCCGCTCTACGGACTGACCTCCAGCAGCAACCTGAAGGGAGCCGGCAGCGCCAACAGCACCACCCTGCTACAGGCCAATATTTCCGGACGCGTGGTCGCGGTGCTGCCCAACGGCAATCTTGTGGTCGAGGCCGAGCGCCAGGTGAGCTTCAATCAGGAAACCCAAACCATCATCCTGCGCGGTGTGGCGCGGCCGGGCGACATTGCCTCCAACAACTCGGTGCCCTCAACCTCGCTCAGCGATCTGGAACTGGAAGTAAAAGGCAAGGGCGTGGTCAGCGACTCGGTCCGTCAACCCAACGCATTTGTCCGGCTGCTGATGAGGCTGTTGAACTTCTAATGAAATCCAGGCTACAAGTCGGGCTCGTGTTCTGGTTATGGCTGGGCATTGCGGCTGCGCCGTTTGTGTGGACCCAGGAGACGACCACTCATCTTCCGATTCGTGATCTGGCGTCAATTGAAGGAGTGCGCGAGAACCCGCTGATCGGCTATGGCATGGTAGTTGGCCTGGCCGGGACCGGCGACCGGCAGCAGACCATGTTCAGCGTTCAGACCCTGGCCAACATCCTGCAGAAGATGGGAGTACAGATTCCGGTGGCGTTGGTGAGCGTGAAGAACGTGGCCGCGGTCTTCGTTACCGCCTCGCTGCCTGCCTTCGCGCGGCCGGGAACGCAGATTGATGTCACGGTGTCTTCCATCGGCGATGCCAAGAGTCTGGAGGGCGGCACGCTGTTGCTGTCGCCGCTCTATGCCGCTGACGGCCAAGTCTATGCCGAAGCTCAGGGAGCGGTGACGCTGGGTGGATACACTGCCGGCAAGTCAGGTGCGAACTCCAAGCAGGTCAATCATCCCACGGCAGGCCGGGTGCCCAATGGCGCGCTGGTGGAGCGCGATGCCTCCATCGATTTACGCAAGCTGACCGAGATCTCTCTGCTGGTGCGCGACCCCGACTTTCGCATTACCCGCGACATGGCGGCGGCCATTAATCAGGAGGTGGGACATCCCATGGCGACCGCTATCGACAGCGGCCGGGTGGAGTTGCAGGGGGTGCCATCGACCGGCCGGCCGGAGTTGCTGGCGCGGTTGTTGAGTCTGAAGGTCGAGATCCATCCTCGCGCCAAGGTGGTGGTCAGCGAACGCACCGGGACGATCGTGATGGGCAGGGACGTACGGCTCAGCGCAGTCTCCATCCTGCATGGCGATCTGTCGATTGAGATTGCTACGGACTATCAGGTATCGCAGCCCTTGCCCTTCAGCAATACCGGGAAGACCACTGTCGTTCCCCAGACTACGGTGGAAAGCAAGGACGCCAAGGTCAAGCGCATTGAGCTGGGCGAAGGCGCCAGCGTGGAGCAGCTGGTGAATGGGCTGCAAGCCATCGGAGCGACAGCGCGCGATGTGGTCGCCATCTTGCAGGCCATCAAGGCGGCTGGAGCGCTGGAAGCCGATCTGGAGGTGATCTGATCATGGCATCGGCGATTTCCGGGGCAAGTCATGTGCAGCCGGCCGACGGAGCCGCGGCAGCGCCTTCTCCGAAGCTGGTCAAGGCGGCGCACGAGTTCGAAGCCATTCTGCTCCAAAGCTGGATGGAGAAGATGAACAAAAGCTTTCTGGGAACGGAAGAGAGCCAGGATCCGGCCCACGATACGGTAAGCAGCCTGGGCACTCAGGCCATTGCCACCGCGCTTTCGGCGCGGGGAGGGATCGGAATCGCCAACATGATCCTGCGGCAGCTCGGGCGCAAGGCGCAGCCGGACCAGAATAAAGGCGGGGAAGAAAAACCGCTGGATGCAGCAGCTAATCCCACGGGAGGGGTCGGCCGATAGGTAGAAAAGGGAGGGTACGGAGAAATTTGCCCGCCCGCATTAAAGTCTTCTCACGAATTGCCGATCCCATACTTGCAAGGCAATACCGTGAAATGAGGTCCCCCGATGAGAATTGATTTCAATCCGTCTTCGATGCCGGAGCTGGCTGGAAGCAATGGTGCGGCGGGCGCGGCTGCGGCCGGGCAGCCGGCCGTCACCGATCAAGCCAGTGCCACTGCTACGTCCGGCGATGTAGCCAACCTGTCGACCGGCAGCGACTCGGTACAGAGGCTAATGACGCAGCTCGATGCCGTTCCCGATGTCCGGCAAGCGCTGGTTGACCGCTTGAGCCAGGCCGTCGCCGAAGGCAGCTACACAGTCTCTCCGCAGCATATTGCGCAAGCCATGCTGGGGAACGCGAACGGGATTCCCATGTAGTAGACCATAACTCTCCCCGAACGGCAGGAGGTGTTCTGTGGAGTTCAGCACTGGCCGCCTGGAAGCGTCGACGCGGATTGCTGAGCGTCCCTTCGGCCAGTCCGCCGAGGAGCAGCGGCGTCGTGCGCCCCGCCGTCACAAGGAAGACCCTCTTGCGGACGATGAGGCTCTGACCGAGGACGACACCGAGAGCCATCAACTGGATGATCTGGCTTAAGAGGGAGGCGCAACATGACTAGCTCCGCAGCGGCGGGAAACGCAGCCCCAGCACCGCTGTCCCCGCAATCCCAGATGGACCAGCAACTGGTGCTGCTGGAGACGCTGAAGTCTTTGCTGGAAGAGGCGATGCGCTCGCTGAGCGGCGGCGAGGCCTTACCCCTGCTGGAAGTTAGCCGTCAACTAAGCGTGACGGCGCAGGAGCTTACGGCTTTCTCCCTGCAGATGGGCTCTCTACCCTGGAGCGCGGAAGCCCAACAGCAACGGCGAAAACTGCTGGCTGAGCTGGGTCAGCAACGCGCCTTCTGCCGTGCCATGTTGCGGCGCTGGCGACGGTCCATCGTGTTGCGGCAGCAACTGCTTGGGTTGCGGGACGAGCCTGTGCCTTACACCGAATCCTTGGCCCTGGGTTCCTTGACAACGGGTTGGGAGCTGAGATGAGCGGACTCACCGGCACGATGTGGATTGCGCTGAACGCCCTGCAAGCGCAGCAGGTGGGAATGGAGACCAGCGCCAACAACGTTGCCAACCTGAACACGCCGGGTTACAGCCGGGAGGTCCCGGTGTTCCAGGAGGCCGATCCCACGGTCCAGGGCAATCTGGTGCTGGGCGGAGGGGTCGAGGTCGAAGGCATCCAGAGTCTGCGCGACAACCTGTTGGACTTGCAGATCAGCGAGGAAACGCAGCAGCAGGGCAATTCGCAAGCCTACGTTGATGCTATGAATCAGGTGCAAACCCTTTTCCCCGACGATACCACCGGGATTGGCCAGCAGATCAGCGCCTTCTTCCAGAGCATTAACAGTCTTTCCACCGATCCCTCCGACAGCACCTTGCGCCAGGGCGTGCTGACGGCTGCCCAGAGCATGGCCACCTCCTTCAACGACACCGCCGGCCAATTGACCGACATACGGCAGCAACTCGACAGCCAGGTCCAGCAACAGGTACAGCAAGTCAATCAGATTACGCAGCAGATTGCGACCATCAATGCCGACTTGACCAGCGTCGGGAGCTCCACCCAGGAATACGGGGCCTTCATCGACCAGCGCAGTGAGCTGATCCAGCAGCTCTCCGGCCTCATCGACGTTTCGCAATTGAGCGATGGCAACTCTTTGACCTTGACCACCAAGCAAGGAACGGCGCTGGTGGTCGGCGGCCAGTCCTACGCGCTGAGCACCACGCTCGGCACCGATGGAGTGCAGCATATTTTCTCCTCGCAAGGCGAGGACATCACCGGGGAAATTTCCGGCGGCCAACTGGGCGGCACCCTCGAAGCCCGTGATCAGACCGTACCCGCCCTGCAAACGCAATTGGACTCGCTGGCCGGCGGCATGGTGACCGCCTTGAACTACGCCCAGTCGCAGGGCACGGACATGTATGGCAATTCCGGCCAGAATCTGTCCAATCTGTTCGAGCCGATTACCGGCACAGGTGCGGCAGCCGATATGACCGTGGCCATCAGCGACCCTAACCTGATCGCCGCCAGCTCCGACGGCAGCCAGGGCAGCAATGGCAACCTGGCGAACTTCTCGGCGGTAGCCAGTGCGGACGTCTCCAACGGCATGACGCCCAGCGGCGCTTACAGCAATCTGGTGTTTCAGGTAGGCACCGCCGTCAGTAATCAGAGCAGCGAACTCGGAGCCAGCAATGCCATGCTGACGCAACTGCAACAGCAACAGTCGTCGGTGAGCGGAGTTTCCCTCGACCAGGAGGCATCCAGCCTGCTTCTGTATCAGCAGGCCTATCAGGCGGCGGCCCAGGTCATCACGACCATCAACGATATGTTTGAAACCGTCATCAACATGGGAGCCGGTTCTTCATGATAAGCACTCTCCAGCTATCGGACCTGGTGCTCAACGCGCTTGAGACCTCAGACACTTCCGAACAGACTGCGCTCACGCAGTTGACCAGCGGACGGCGAGTGAACTCTGATTCCGACGATCCCGCAGCCGCCGCGCAGGAGGTCAACGTCTCTTCGCAGATGAACGACTGCGATCAGTATCTGCGCAGCATCACCAGCCTCACTTCGGAGTTGCAGACCGCCGATTCGTCCTTGAATTCGGTGGTCACCGCGCTGCAACAGGCAATCTCTCTGGGCACAGAGGGCGCGAACGGCACCTTGTCGCAGCAGAACTGCACTACCATCGCGCAGCAGATTAAAGGCATCTCACAGCAGGTGTTCAGTGTAGCCAACCTCAGCTACAACGGCACCTACGTTTTTGGCGGAACGGAGACCACGCAGCCTCCTTACGTCTTGGACAGCTCCGCTCCCGGCGGCGTCAAGTACAACGGCAACGGTGATGTGAACTCAGTCGAAGTGGCGCAGGGAGAATCCGTAGCCGTGAACCAGCCCGGCAGCCAGTTGTTTTCCTCTCCCGACGCCAACGTCTTCGTGGCCCTGGACGACCTGACCACGGCGCTGGAATCCAACAGCTCCACCGACGACATCGGTGACGCGGTTACGCAGTTGCGCAGCGCCTACGATCAGCTCACTTCGGCGCGCACCTTTTACGGCAGCACGGTCGACCAAATCGTCGGCACCCAGGTTTTTCTCGACAGCGAGAGTCTTCAGCTCGCCTCGCAGCAGAACAGTACCGTCGGTATCGACATGGACGTCGCCGTTACCGACCTGACCAATGCCGAAGAGTCCCGCGCCGCCACGGTGCAGGCCGCCTCCACCTTGAATGGCACCAGCTTGATGGATTACCTGGCGAACATGGAGCGCTAGCTTAGTAGTCAGCAGTCAGCACTTAGCACTTGGCACTTAGCTCACTGCCCAGCTTCAGTTCAGATATCGCGTCAAAGTTCTCAGCAGGTAACTTTCCTGTCGCGCTCTTGCTAACTGCCAAATGCTAAGTGCTAAGTGCTGGCGAATAGCGAAGCTGTCCGAGCCTCAACTTAACCTGACCACCTGCCGCGCGGGAATGATACCCTGTTGCGATCATGACCGCCGACGAAGTCATACAACTGATGCAACTCAAACCGCTCTCCATCGAGGGCGGCTTCTTTCGCGAAACCTATCGCTCCCACTGGGTGGTCTCGGCGGAATACCTGCCGGACGGATTCCGGGGCTCGCGCTCCATTGGCACCGCGATCTACTACATGATCACTCCTGAAACCTTTTCCGCGCTGCACCGCCTGCCGGGCACGGAAGTTTTTCATTTCTACCTTGGAGATCCGGTTGACATGCTGCAACTGCTGCCGGATGGCACCTCGCGGACGATCACTCTGGGTCCCGATCTGCTGAACGGCCAGCAGCCGCAAGTGGTGGTGCGCGGACAGGTGTGGCAAGGCAGCCGGCTGGCGCCGGGCGGCAAGTGGGCGCTGATGGGAACAACCATGTCTCCGGGCTTCGACTACGCCGACTACGAAAACGCCGATCGCGAACAGGTGATCGCGCAGTATCCCGGCGCGGCAAAGCAAATCAGGGAATATACGAGGTAAGGTGGCCGTTCGCGGATTTGTGCCAACACGGATTGCGAGCATTTGTAATACACATCATAAATCGTAGTACAATACAATTGGGATATGAAAACCACGGTACAGGCGCGATTGGATCGCCGGTCGCAAGCTGCCCTAAACGCCTTAGTGAAGCGTCTTGGCTGGAGCCCGTCACGGGCAGTGCGCGAAGGTCTAGTCATGCTTAACGCCTGTTACGGCAAGGCTTCCCGAGCAAGGGTAGTCGGCATAGGGCGGTTCGCTTCAGGAGTGCCCGATCTGGGATCGAACAAGAAGCACCTTATAGGATTCGGCCGGTGAAACCTGTCCTGCTGGATACTGGCGTTGTGGTCGCCCTCCTGGACCGCAGCGAGCGATACCACGCCCACTGTGTTGCCGTCCTGGCGGAACTTGAACGGCCGCTGGTGACCTGCGAGGCAGTCATCGCAGAGAGTTGCTACTTGTTGCGCCAGCTTTCGGGAGCCTGCGAGACGATATTGGATAACATCGCAAAGGGAGCTTTCCTGGTACCGTTTCAGCTTTCACACTCCGCCACGGCGGTGCGAAGCATCATGCGCAAATATAGTGACCTGCCGGCCGACTTCGCTGACGCCTGCCTTATTCAATTGGCCGAGCAACTGAACACTGGAGACATCCTTACCTTGGATCGGGATTTTGAGTTATACCGATGGAGCCGGAGCTACCGGTTTCATTCACTCATTGAACTCAAGTAATCCGCTTTTGCATTGTCTTGAACCGCTAAAGGAAACTCACTTCATCCGCACTTTCCGGTCCCATGACACGCCCGCTGCTTTGACGAGCAGTTGCCCGGTTCGGCCAACTCGCCATCGGGCCGATGCAGGTTTGCGTGTGCATGCACCAGAACAGCCCATCGTTCGACGGCGGAACGGCGGCATCGGGTTTCGCTTCGATGAATTGTCCTTTCCAACACAGCGCAGGGCAAAGGTCTTCGTGCGTGGTGTCGAAGCGTTCGGCGTCGAGATTCAGCATCATCATTATGCGGCACCTCCGATTCCCCCGCCGACCGTGGAGCACTTCATAATGGCGCGTTTGACCGCGACCGTGGTCAGCGTGATCCTGTGCTGTTACTGAGCGGCTTGGCTCCCGCAAGCGCGGCATTGGGGGCTGCCATTGCTGTCTCGGGAGTAATGTTCCTGCCGATCACTTCCTGCGCCGCCTCTAGAGACACAGAGGGCACGGAGTTAATCAGGACCGTCCGGAGTTTACGACCTCCAAATTTATGTGCTGATAGATCAGCACTTCAGCCGGTTGCGATGGCAACCTAAAACGTCTGTGATCTCTGTGCCTCTGTGGTGAATAAAAAAGAAAGCGGCTCCCGTGGGAGCCGCGTGGGTAGTAGTTAAGATGCTTGAGCTACTGCTTCAAAGTGCGGATGTAGGAGACCAGGTCTTTGATCTGGGCATCGGTCAGCTTGCCCTTGAAGCCCGTCATCTTGGCTTTGCCGTTGTTGATGACGCCGGTAATGGCGGCATCGGACATTCCCTGTACGGTAGCGCTGCCCAAGGGGGTCAGCCCCATGGATTTCGCCATGCCTGCGCTGGGAACGCCACCCGGACCGTGACACATCTGGCATTTCGCCTTATAGGTATCGGCACCCGCCTGTGCTGCCGCCAAAGGCGGCAAGGCCAGGGCAAGCACAAGACTGAACAAAGCAATCCGTACTAACCATCTGGTTGTCATTCGTTTTCTCTCCTTCAGCATATCCCTTAAGGGGGATTAGGATAGAACAAAAGCGCCGCTATTGACGGCGAAGATAATCTACTCCTTAGAACGAGCCTTGGCTATACAACTTCTGCACAGCCCGGGCGGCCTTTAGCCATCTGTCCTGGGAACTCCGCCGACCCGTATCCGAAAGACCGCCCACGTGCGAAAAACCACTCTGACAGGGTGATAAACCGCTAAACATGGCTTTCCGCTCGGCTCCGGCTGGTTCGGCGGTAGGCCTAACATACTGCTGTGGAGCAACTTAACCGCGATCCTCGGAACCCGCACGCTTTGGCATCTCCGGTGCTTTTACTCCTTACGGACCCCGAAGAATGAGAGGCACCGTGGAACCGACGCTAGCCGTAATTGGAATAAATTTCCGCACCTCCCCCGTCGCCGTCCGCGAGCGTTTCTGGATCAGTCCCGCCCGCCGCTGTGAGACGCTGTTGCAGCTGGTTCGTTCGGAGGGGATCGAGGAGATCATCGTTCTGGCCACATGCAACCGCACGGAGTTTATCGTCTGGGCCAGTGACGTGCCCACGGCGGCCAATTCCATACTTCGGTTCCTTACCCAGGAATATCAACTCAAGCTCTGCGAATGGTCACATTTCTACCGGCTGATGGACGATGTAGCCTTGACCCATATCTTCCGAGTCACTTCCAGTTTGGATTCCATGGTGCTGGGCGAGCCGGAAATTACCGGCCAGGTAAAAGAAGCCTGGGCGCAGGCGCAAGAATGTGGCACAACCGGACGTTTCCTTGACGCCGTCATGCAGAAGGCCCTCACCGTTTCCAAGCGGATCCGGACCGAGACGGCGATCAGCTCATCGGCGGTTTCGGTTCCTTACGCTTCCGTACACCTTTCGCGCCAGGTGCTGGGCGATCTTTCGGGCCGTGAAGTCCTGCTGATCGGAGCAGGCAAGATGAGTGAACTGGCTGCGCATTACTTGATGAAGGCCGGAGCGAGCCGGATCAAAGTCATGAATCGCACAACCTCACGCGGTGAAGAGTTGGCCACGAAGTTAGGGGCCACGGCGGTTTCGTTCGAAGATAGGTTCAAGCATTTCAAGACGGCGGACATTGTAGTGAGTTCAACCTCGTGTCCGACTGTGATTCTCAGCCGCCAGGAAGCCGAGAACATTGCGAAGGAACGCAATCACAAGCCGATGGTGATGATCGATATTGCCGTGCCGCGAGACATTGATCCTACGGTACGCGAGGTGGAAGGCATTCACCTGTTCGATATGGATCAACTGGAGTATGTGGTGCAGCAGAATGCCAGTGGACGGCAGGTAGCTGCGGAGGCTGCGGAAAAGATTGTGCAGGCGGAGCTGCAGGGCTTCCGTCGCAAACTGATGGCGGAGCGAGTTGTGCCCACCATCGTTGCCCTGCGCCAACGCCTCGATGAACTTTGCCGGCAGGAATTGGAAGTCCTGCGCAAGGAATTTGGCCCTTTCACGGAAGACCAGGACCAGGCACTAACCGCACTGACCAGCCATATTACCCAGCGCATTGCTGGATCATTGGCCCGTGAATTGAAGGAACTTCCAGAGAGGCAGGAACAGGATGTGTTGACCGCAGCGGTCGGCCGTCTGTTTCACCTTGAACAGCCCGTAACGGCTGCCGCCGGCACCAAAGAACAGCAATTAGCAACTAGCAATTAGCAACTGGCTTTTGGCAATTAATGCTCGTAGGCAAGATTCTGAAAGTAATGCAAAACATCAAATAAGCTGGCATGTACCAGCTAGTTGCTATTGCTAGTTGCTAATTGCTAATTGCTTCAGAGGAGTACACGATGTCACAACCTGCGCAAGACAAGAACACCATCGCCGGCTTCACCACGGTGCAAGCCTATACGTTAGCGGTCATCACGCTGGCCATTGGAATCGCGGTCGGCTACTTTGCCCGCGGCTCCGCGGCCCCGGTATCCCCCGCCGCTGACAGCGCGCAAGCTGCCGCGCCCGGCGCAATGGGAAGCGCTCCGGTGGGAGCAGCGCAGCTTCCCGGAATCGGCTCGGCTCAACAGCAGCAACCAGTTCCGCCTGAGGTGTTGGCCAAAGCTGCTCAGCCGCTGCTGACGCAACTGCAGAGCAATCCCAAAGACTTCGAAACCCTCACCAAGCTCGCGAACCTGTACTACGACAGTCAGGCTTATGCGCAAGCCATCGAATATTACGAGAAGGCCGTGGCCGTTCAGCCCGACAACGCCGATGTCCGCACCGACCTGGGCACTTCGTACTGGTACACCGGCGATGCCGATAAGGCCATCGCGAGTTTCGAAAAGGCATTGGCCATTCGTCCCAACCATCCTGGAACGCTGTTCAATCTCGGCATTGTGAAGTGGCAGGGCAAGAAAGATCCTCAGGGCGCGGTTGTGGTTTGGGAGAAACTGCTGCAGACGAATCCGGATTATCCCCAGAAGGAACAAGTGCAGATGTTGATTGAGCGCGCGAAGATGCACGGAGCTGGCGTTACCAAAGGTTAAGCATCAGCTTTCCGCACAATCTAGTTGCTCACCCCGGGACGACGCTGGCGCAGAGCTCGTCTCGGGGTTTTCGTTTTCAGCCTGCTCACTGAACTGCACGCCAACGCTCACATATAATCCTCGCAACTGCAGAGGAAGTGCATGAGTTCCGTAGACGTGAATCCGATGCCGGAGATCCATGTCCGGCCGACGGACGGCTTGACCGCAAGGCTCGCTCGCAGTCCGGTGGTACTCAGCCTGCTCCTCGTGGTCGCAACTCTCGCCCTGTATTATCCCGTCCATCATTACCCGTTCATTGACTACGACGACCGCGACTACGTCTATGAAAACCCTCAGGTTGAGTCGGGTTTGAGCTGGACGACCGTCAAATGGGCGTTCACCACTTCGCATGCGTCCAACTGGCATCCCGTGACCTGGCTTAGTCACGCGTTGGATTGCCAGTTGTTCGGGCTAAATCCCGCCGGTCCACATGATGTGAATGTATTGTTCCACGCGCTGAACGCGGTGTTGCTGTTTTGGGTGTTGTTGCGGGCAACCGGCTTTGCCGGACGCAGTTTCATGGTAGCGGCGCTGTTCGCTTTGCATCCCATCAATGTCGAATCGGTGGCCTGGATTGCTGAGCGCAAGAACGTGCTCAGCATGATGTTCTTCCTGCTGGCCCTGGGCGCTTATGGGTGGTACGCGAGCCGGCCGCGAATTGGGCGTTATGCCGTCGTTGCCCTGCTGTTTGCTCTGGGACTGATGGCCAAACCGCAAATCATCACTCTGCCCTGCGTTCTCCTGTTGTGGGATTACTGGCCGTTGCAGAGGTTCGCTTTTTGCCATTCGCTATTCGCTTTCCGCCAGAAGGACACGTCCCGCGGGTCTGACGAAGCTCAACTTGCGAAGAACCAAAGGCGATCTTCTGACGAAGAGCGAAAGGCGAAGAGCGAAGAGCGATTCCTGTGGCTGCTCCTGGAGAAGCTGCCGCTGCTGGCCATGGTCGCCGCATCCGCAGCCCTCACGCTGCATGCCCAGCACGCCGCCCGCATGCGGTTTTCGCGTCTGGCGCGCGTGGGTAATGGAGTTCTTTCGTACGGACTGTACGTTAAGAAAGCCGTCTGGCCAACCCACTTTGCACTTTTGTATCTGCATGCCGGCGAATCGCTGAACTGGTGGAAGGTGTCGGCCGCAGGCTTTGTTTTGCTGACGATTACCGTTCTGGTGGTTGTGGGCCGGCGACATCGTTACCTGCCGGTGGGATGGTTCTGGTTCCTGGGGACGTTGGTCCCTACGCTCGGTATCGTGCAGGTGGGCATACAGTCCATGGCTGACCGGTATGCGTACGTATCCTTTGTGGGCTTGTTCATCATGATTTGCTGGGGCGCAGCGGATTTGGGCGAGCATTTGCATCTTCCGTCCGCTCTGTTGCCCAGCGCTAGCATCGCGGTGCTGCTGGTTTTTGCAGTGCTGGCCCGGCGCCAGATCAACTATTGGCAAACCGATATAGCGCTGTGGACGCACACCTTGCAGGTCACGACGGGCAACTGGGTGGCCGAGAGTCAATTGGGTTCAGCACTGGCGATTGAGGGAAGGATTGAACAGGCTGTGCCTCACTTCTACAGCGCGCTGGCCATCGCACCAACCGACTCCGATGCCAACATGGGCGTCGCCATCTACCAATTGCAGAGAGGAAATTTTAGTGAGGCGATTGTCTATTACGAGAAGGTAGTGGCTGACAAGGCCGGAAGGCCCGGGATGATAGTTAACGCCTGGGTTGGAATGGCCAAGGCCTATCGCGCGCTGGGGGACAAAGAGAAAGTAAGAGAATGCCTGGAGCAGGCTAAGAGAGTGCCCAGCCGCCAGTGAGTTGTTTGCGTCGCGAAAGCCCTTTTTCGCGCTGGGATTGCGCGTCATCCGCAGTTCCGTTCTCGCTCCACATGAGATCGGCTCCAATCTTTTCGGTGGTTAGATGGCCTGCTTGCGGAAGTAATCGGTAGTGTCTCAGTTTGAAATCCGGCTTTCGGAATTCCGGTAGAGCGAACCTTTAGGTTCGCGTTCCGGCTGCCTGCTTACCGCTGGGGCGCAGGTACGGCATGTGCCGTACTTGCGCCCCAGTCCCAGTTTTGGCTGGTTGACGCGGGCCTGAAGGCCCGCTCTACCGTTTCGCTCTGAAGATTTCAAACTGAGACGCTACCAAGCAAACGCTCTCGTTGAAGCTCGCCCCGATTCGGGTGTAAAGTGCCAAAATCGAGAACCGCTGCCGCCAACCGCCGCGGTCAGTAAAGGGGACCATCATGAAGAACCAGCCTGAACCTTCCAAGTCCATTTTGCGCAGCAACTTGCCGCGGACAGCCTTCGCACTGGCGCTGGTTTGTGCGCTCACAGCCGTCGCAATGCCGTCGGCGCAGGCGCAAACCTTCAGCGTCCTGCACACCTTCAGCGGCGGCGAAGACGGATACACACCTTACGCCGGGGTCACAGTCGATCAGGGCGGCAACCTCTATGGAACCACCAGCGAGTACGGCAACGACGCTGGGGGCAACGTCTATCAGATGAAGCGCATCAACGGTGGCTGGATCCTTAAGACGCTCGCCAATCTCCCCAATTACCAGGGCGGATTTCTCCCCTTTGGCCGGCCCGTGATTGGCCCAGGCGGCGCTCTTTATGTCACCACGTTTTACGGAGGTAATGGCTACTGCGGGGAGTTCGGTTGCGGCACAGTTTCCAGCCTTCGGCCGCCGCAGAATATCTGCCGCAGCGTCAGTTGTCCCTGGACCGTCACGCTAACGTATTCCTTCAGTGGTCCGGATGGTAATGGACCGGAATTGGTCGATCCGGTCTTCGACAGCGCGGGAAATATGTATGGCAGCACCTACGAAGGCGGCGCGAACTATGACGGAAATGTTTTCCAGCTCACGCGCTCTAATGGACAGTGGACGGGAACCAGCATTCATGACTTCAGCGGTTCCGATGGAAGTTTGCCTTACGGCAGTGTGACCCTGGACGCACAAGGCAACGTGTATGGGACAACCTGGACGGGTGGCCCCGACAATGATGGAGTTGTGTACCGCTTAACCAACTCTGGATCGGGCTGGACCTACACGATGTTGTACGGCTTCCAGGGCCCTCCCAACGAAAACGGAACGGGACCGGTTGGCGGATTGGTGTTGGATCAGGCGGGCAATCTCTACGGAGCAACCGCAACTGGCGGATCGGGTGGAGGAGGCACGGTGTACGAACTCTCGCCCTCGGGGGAAGGTTGGAATTTCAGCCTGCTGTACTCCTTCACGGCCAGCGGCTATGATCCCGGCCCTCTCAACAGCTTAGCGCTGGATGCTGCCGGTAATCTTTACGCCGCAACCTACAGGGGCGGCGCCTTCGGGTTAGGCAGCGTTTTCAAGCTTACCAACAACAATGGAAGCTGGAGCTACACCGACCTGCATGATTTCACCGGCGGAAGCGATGGAGGCAATCCCATCGGAAGCGTCTCACTCGACGCTAGTGGCAATCTCTATGGCACTGCCAGCGAAGGCGGCATCGGCCAATGTTCTGGCGGCTGCGGCACGGTGTGGGAGATCACGCCGTAGCCCGAAGACCTGGAAGGATCCTTTTGCGTTTAGTGGCGTAATATCGCCAGGTGGAACGCCTACGGCGTGATCTGCCAAATGACGCCGCAGCCGTCGTTCGGAATGCAGTTGTTCCCATCACCACCCCACATTGTTCCGCCGATAAGGTTTCCGCTCGCGTCGATTACCAGGTTAGTGCTGGGATACGCTCCGTCGGCGAAACCAAAATCGTGAAGGTCGGTTTCCATCCAGCCGCCGTTCTCCTCTGTGAGCTCGAAAACATTGCCAAGTCCGCCGCCATCCAGGGTCGCGCCAAACAAATTGCCGGCTGCGTTCATAACGAGTGTCTCCGGCCCGCCACCTTCGGGAGCTGTGGAGTTGTAAAGCACAGTCTCCGTCCAACTGCCATTGCCAGGCGTCAACTCGTAGACGATGCCACCGCCGGCGGACCCTCCCGACATCGTCGGACCATATAAATTGCCCGAACTATCGAAGAGCACTCCGACAGCCTCAAAACCATCGTTTTGGCCGTTGAAGTTGTAAATGACGTTCTCAACCCAGCCTGAACCCGAGGGCGTCAGTTCAAAGACGGCGGAGACATAGTGGGTTGTTCCATAAAGATTGCCGGCCTGGTCGAACGCCAGCATTCCGTTGGGACCTCCGCCGTCGGCGCCCCCGGTGAATGTGTAAAGAGTGCTTTTCACCCAACTGTTGCCAGTGTGCGCCAGTTCGTAAATCAGCCCATTGCGGTAGGCGCCACCGTCAAGAGTTGAGCCGTAAAGGTTCCCGGCGCGGTCGAAGATCAGGTTGAAGGGATACACTCCATCACTGCCTCCGGCAAAGCGATACAGCACGGTCTCGGTCCAGGGGCAAAGTGCAGATTTGCAAACCGTCGCCGGAGGCGTCAGTTTATACACCGTACCGTTGCCATCCCCGCCGCATCCTGATCCTCCAACCTGGGTTGTGCCATACAGACTGCCGTCGGGCCCTAGAGTCAATCCTCCGATGGGAACAGCGCCGTCGCTGCATCCAGTGAAGCTGTAGAGGGGAGTTTCGATCCAGCCCGATCCCGAGTGGGACAATCGAAAGACGACGCCGCAGCCGCCCTGGCATTGCGTGCTCGGACCTCCGTTCTGCGTCGAGCCGTAAAGATGTCCTGCGGCATCCATGACTAAAGCGCTTGGATGAGAGCCGTCGGAACCACTGAAGTCGTGAATCAGCTGGAAAGTCTGCGCTTGCGCCGATGGAGCGGCTGCTATCGCCAGCGCCAGCACAATCGCCAGCGTGAGAATTCTTGCGTAGGAGACTCCACCAAAACTTCGGTCGTCAGAAATCTGCTGCGATGCCATAAAAGAACCCCTCGTTAGCTTGAAAAGGAACGGAAACATTGGGCTGTGATGTGTCACTAGCCTGCGACGTTGTTGCGGTACAGGTTGGCCGCGCTCCGGATATTGTGTCAAGTCGCAAAGGCATGTCAAGGGGATTTCCATGTTTTTTAAGATCCAACTTGATCGAGCGCTTCTATTGCGCCAACAGCTTCGACACGGCTTGCTCGGCTCCCTCCAGATTCTGGGTCAAGAGATTTGCCTGTTGCCGCGCGGCTTGGGCTTCTGGCTTGTGGCCGCTTTGTTCCAGCGCCCGTGCCAGCAATAGGTATCCGACAGCGGAAGGCTGCATCTCGGTCGCTCGCGAGAACGCCTGCGCAGCTGCCCCGGCATCTCCCGACTTCTGTTCCACCACACCTAAGCCAATCCATTGGCGCGTACTGCGCGGATCCAGTTGCAGGGCTGCTTCGAAGCTGGTCTTGGCATCGGGAAAGTCGTGCACAGCGTAATAGGCGTCGCCCATATTTCCCAGGGCGGCGGCCTTCATTCGCGTGAGCAGTGGAGGAAGGTTGGCGTATACGTTCTGCGAGGCGAAGTCCTGCGCCATCTCGAGTACTTTCTTGTAGTGCGCGATGGCGTCCGCCGGCTGTCCACGCTGCTGGTCATAGGCGCCGAGGTACAAGTGCGCGACGGCAGCATAGCCGGCAAGCTCGCGTCCCATCAGTCCGGGAGACGATGGGACCAGCGCGGTCACACGCTGAAAGTGCTGCATGGCGGGCTCGGTTAGTCCGTTGTCCAGCAGCGCGACGGCAAGATTCTCTTCCACCTCGTAGCTGCCGCTGGAGATTGCCATCATGCGCGACCACAGGGTCACGTTGTCGCTCCAGTAGCTGAGTTGGCGATAGGTGATGACAGTCAGGATCAGCAGCACAGCGACGCTCGGCGCGGCCAGCCAAGCCGGAGAAAGCTGCCTTTGCTCAGCCAACTCCGCAACTCCCCAGCACACCATGAGAAACAGTCCGATGAAGCTGAGGTAGGCATAACGGTCGGCCATGGCCTGCTCGCCCACTTGCACAATGCCGATCATCGGCACCAGCGTTCCCAAGAACCAGAACCAGCCCACTGCGAGATAACGTTGCCGGCGTTGTTGGATGACGAATCCGGTGATCGCAAGCAAAAGAAGTAACGCTGCCGCTACCTGCCACGCGAGCAGCTCCGGATGGGGATAGAACACCGCCAGCCGCGACGGCCAGAAAGCTTTTCCGATGTAGCGCACGTAAGAAACAATCGCGTTTTCCAGCCGGATGGAGAGCGGATAGTACCTTAAGGCCCCAGCCGATCCCTGCGCCTTCATGGTCATGATCGCGCTGCCCAACGACAAGGCCAGCAGCGGAAGCTTCTCCAGTACCAGCCACAGGAATGGCTGTTCGCTCTTCGCCTTGCGCTCTTCGCCAGAAGACTGCCTTTGGTTCTTCGCAGGTTGAGTTTCGTCAGACGCGCGGGATGCGTTATTTTGCCGGAAAGCGAATAGCGAATGGCGAAAAGAGAATCTCTGCAGCGGCCAGTAATCCCATAGCAGCAAAACAAACGGGAAGGTAATCACCTGGGGCTTGGCCATCAAGCCAAGAGCGTAGAGAAGCGCCACGGCAATATAGCGGCCGACTTGCGGCTTGGAGGCATACCATCGGTAGGCCCCCAGCGCCAACAAGAAGAACAGCAGGCTGAGCACGTTCTTGCGCTCCGCAATCCAGGCCACCGTCTCCACGTTAATCGGATGGAGCGCAAACAACGCCGCCACCATGAAGCTGCGACCGCGGTAGCCGGTGGCGCGCAGCAGGACCCAAAACAGCAGCAGCGCATTGATGACGTGCAGCAGCAGGTTCATGTCATGATGGCCGGAAGCCGACTGAAACATTCGCGCGTCCGCGGCGTGCGACAGCCAGGTGACGGGATGCCAATTGGCCAGATCGTAGGTGGTGAACGCCCAAGTAATCGTTTCCCACGCCCCGCCCTGGAGATGCGGATTGTTGACGACATACGGTCCGTCATCCAGAGTGAAGAACGGATGGCTGTGGACGGGGAAGTACACGGCGATCGTGAGCAGTGCGAGGACGGCCGCGAGAATCCACGGCGCTCTGGGCGAAGCGAGGAAGCCTGGCCGGAGCGCAGGCGCCTGGTCCCGGCCGCTGTGCGGTTCACTCTTATTTTTCCGCCTCGAAGCCTTCGAGGAAACCGAAGCCATTCCCGCTCCTGCGTGTGACTCTGATTCGTTACCGCGCTACAGGCGGACATTCGCGCCTGGCCTTGCCGTGAAACCCGCGCAGGCAGATTGTCTCGGCTGTTGACCCAGCCGCTGGTTTACGTTACCGGCGGGGGGGCAGGTACGTCCAGCAGTCCGAGCTCATGCTCGAAAGGAAGAAACACCGAGAATGCGGCGCCGCTTCGCCCTTTACCAACGCGGCTGCTCACATGAATGGTGCCCTCGTGTTTTTCTGTGATGCCGCGGCTGATCCAAAGTCCCAAGCCGGTGCCCTTCTCACCTTTGGTGGTGTAGAACGGGGCAAACAAATTTCGGCGAACGCCTTTAGGAATGCCGATTCCGTTGTCGAGCACAGTCACGCGTACGCCTTTGCGTTCGGGATCGCAAGCCAGGCTGGACTCTCGCGTATGCAGTACCAGTTGTCCTCCACGGCTCATGGCCTCGATGGCGTTACCCACGAGATTGGAGAAAACCTGGCGCAACTCGCCGGGAAATCCTCGCACGCAGAGATCGGTGTCGAAGCGGCACTGCACCGCAATGTGGTTTTGTTTGATCTGCGGCGCGAAGACTGTCAGGACGCTTTCCAGTACTTCGGTCAGGTTCACCGCTACCGGACTCCTTGCCTCGCGGTGGAAGGTCAATAGTTGGCCGGTGATTTGCGCGATGCGGGCAAGTTCATCGCTGGCCATTTGCAGATACTGCGCCGAAGCTGGATTCGGCCCCTGTTCATACTGCAGCAGATAAACCAGGTTGGTCACGGTGTCGAGAGGATTGCGGATCTCGTGCGCGATGGTGGCCGACAACCTTCCCGCCAAAGTCAGCCGCTCGCTGCTCCGCAGGATTTGCTCGGTCTGGCGCCGCTGGGTCACGTCGCGGAAGACAACCACCACGCCCGCCACGATGCCGCGGTCGTCGAGGATCGGCGCCCCGGTCAACTCGATTGGATACTCTTCGCCGGTGCGGCTGGTCAACATCAAGCCGTTGGAGAAGCCGACCACTTTCTGCGCCCGGCGCACGGTTTCAATCGGATCCTCAACGTTCAATCTGGTTCGCTCATCGTTCAGGCGCATGACCTCGCCGAAGGGTTTGCCCGCGGCCATTGCATGGTCCCATCCGGTAAGCTGCTGCGCTACGGGATTGATAAACGATATATTGCCTCTCGGGTCGGTTGAGACCACCGCCTCGCCCAGGCTCTTGAGCGTGATCTGATACAACTCGCGGCTTGCTTTCAGTTGCTGTTGTTGCGCGGCCTCCGCTCGCAGGTGATCTTCGTACGTGGTCGAGAGCGCCAGTAATTCGCGCCGCGTAAGCGTGAACAGCAGCACCGCGACCAACAGTAAGACTGCGACAGCGGACCCGATCACGGCGCCATTGAACACCTTGGCGCGATACGAGCGAACCCGATGGAGGCCTTCTTCCACGCTTATGAAGCCCCGCTGCTTGTCGCGAATTTCCGACATCAACTGCTGGCCGGCAATCAGTTCTTCGGGCGACGGCAGGCTCTGCCCTCGCATGATCTGCCGGTCGGCCCACCGCATCCAGGCTAGATCCACCTCTCGAAGGTGGCGCAACCGCGCCTGCTGGCCGGGATTATCAGCAGTTAGTTCCAGGACGGCGTCCAGTTGCTCGGGCACCTTCGCTTTGATGTCGTTATAGGAGTCGAGAAAAGTTTGATCCCCGGTGAGGTAGTATCCCCGCAGCGCCGTGTCCATTTCTCCGATACTGCGCGTCGTCGCGCGCGCCCGGTTCATGACCTGGTCCGAATGATCCACCCAACGCAACGACCACGAGAGCAAAAGTATCTCCGCAGTTAAAGTTACAGCCAGCAACACCAGCAGCACTACGGGCAATGCCACCGTGCGGCGCAGTAAGCGTTGGAAGCGGCGTTGGTCCATGGCGGTGGGTTTAGTCAGCACCTCGCAGACGTTCGATGATATCGCAGCCCGTGTACCTTTCTGCAAGTGAAGCTGGCCGGAGTTTGGCTTGTTCAATTTCGGCTGGCATCATTCGGCAACCGTCCCCGGATCATCCTACTGCGCGCCGATGTAAAATGCGCTCGGGGAAAGATGTTCGCTCATCCCACGCCTCGCAGGCTTGCACGTCAAATCCGCCGCTGGACTAAATCTGCAGTCGCAGTAATGCTGCTGTTATCGGCCGCCGCAGCCGCTCGAGGTCCCACGCAGTTCAAGCCGGGCTTCAACCTGTTCACCAAACAGCAAGACATTCAACTCGGCCAGGAAGCGGCGGCAAAGATTCGCGAAAATGTGACCATCGTCCACGATCCAGTGCTCACCGCCTTTGTGAACTCCGTGACCAGACGGCTCACGGCATCGCAGGAGGCGAAAGCCAGCGGATTCACCTTTACCTTCCAGATCGTTGCCGACCCTGCGATTAACGCCTACGCGCTGCCCGGCGGTCCCATGTTCATCAACACCGGGTTGCTGAGGGCGGTTGCCAATGAGGCGCAGTTCGCGGGCGCCATCGCCCATGAGATGTCGCACGTCATTCTGCGTCACGGCACCAATCAGGCCAGCAAGGTCGACCTCATTCAACTTCCCGTAGCGCTCGCCGGGCAGCTTACCAACAGCGACACGCTGTTGGGACAACTCGCGCAACTCGGCATTGGATTGGGCGCAGACAGCGTGCTGCTGAAGTTCAACCGCATCCATGAGAGCCAGGCCGACCTCATGGGCTCACACATCATGGCCGAGGCGGGCTACGATCCCATCCAGTTAGCCAGGTTCTTCGCCAGACTGAACGACCAGAGCGGGGCCTTCGTATTTCTCTCCGACCATCCCAATCCCGGCGATCGCTCGAGAGCTATTCAGGAGGAAGCGGCGCGGCTGCCGCAGCGGCCATATGGCTACCAGACCGGCCGTTTCCAGGAAATGAAGAGGGCGGTCGCAACCATTCATGAACCTCCGCCGAAGCCGCAGGCAGAAGGCAGCACCAGCGCTTCCGGAACACCAATCCATTGAAGCGCGCAAGCGATATACTTTCCCTACGTTCAATCATGAAGGCGAAAGGCAATCATTCTTGTTGCGCAATGGTTTTGTTGTTCTGATCTTGTGCCTGCTCGTCTGCGGACTGGTCTTCGCCCAGGATGCTCCGCAACCTCAGCCCGCCCCGAAGTTACCCGCTCCGCTGAAGCCCGCGTCACCTCCGGCAACCACTCCGCCGGCAGCTTCGACGCCGGCCGCGTCAGCCGCACCGTCAAAGCAGCTCGTTCCCGAGGAGGCGCAGCTCCATTTTCATGAAGGCACGGTATTCGAGCGCGACGGCAATGTCGAGAACGCCATCGACGAGTACAAAGACGCGATCAAGATCTATCCCGATTATTTTGAGGCGCACTACAATCTGGGACGGGTTTACCTGGACCGTCAGGGCTATGCCGAAGCGATCGCGGAATTCAAAACCGCGATCGCCCTGCGGCCTAATGATGCCAATGCGCACAACAATCTGGGATTGGCGCTAAAGCACAATCGCGACCTCCGCGGCGCCATCGCCGAGTATCAGGAGGCGGTGCGGCTCAATCCGAAGATGGCCAGCGCGCAAAATAATCTGGCCAATGTCCTTTACACCCGGCGCGACTTCAACGGAGCCATAGAACACTATCGCGCGGCGTTGGCGCTGGAGCCGGCGAAAGACAAGATGAGCGACCAGGACCGCTATAACCTCGCCAGCACTCACATGAATTTGGGCAGTGTGCTGGACGACGCCGGCAGGTCTGACGAAGCCATCGTTGAGTACAAAGAAGCCATCCATCTCATGCCCAAGAATGCCAGCGCCCATTACAATCTTTCCATCGTTTATCAGAAAAAGAAGGACATGCCGGCGGCCATCGCCGAGCTGCGTACCGCCGCCAGGCTCTCGCCCGAGTGGCCCACTCCGCACATCATGCTCACCAACCTGCTGAAGGACTCCGATCCCAAGGCCGCGCTGGACGAGTGCATGCTGGCCGACGGCATGACCCACGATGCCAAGTTGCACGATGAGTGCTCGGAGCTACTGAAAAAAGCGCGTTGAGCTTCCTTAGTTAGTGATCCGGTTGATCAATTTGCACCACGCCACTTCCTTATAAGTTGTATTCACTCCGCCACACCGGCGAGTTAAGATAGTTGGTTGCGCTGATCTCATGGATTCGTTCTGCCTTGTATCAGGGCACGACTTTACAGGTTGCTGAAAAAGCAGGTAATCCGAGTCGTTCGGGTAGAGCTGGCCTTCAGGCCAGCGTCTAGGCGCCTGATTTTCTTGTCATCCCGAGCGAGCTTCAGCTCGCGAGGGATCTGCTTTTCGACTTTTTCAGCGGTCCGTTTAGTCGTGCCGAACGAGCACAATAACGATCGGGGCTTTTGCCCTGCTCAAAATTAAGCCGAGCCGCGCAGCGGCGACATTTGTTTTAGCCGCGGACGTGAGCCCGCGGTCAGGTCGGAAGAAGAGCGAGCCGCAGAGCGGCGACACGGTTGTGACGCAGGCACCGTAGGATGGCACCCGTTTTTCAAACAGTTTTCATTTTTGCTGGAATCCGCGCCCTCCAACAAATCCTCAATATAAGTAAGAAGGGACTCATCCATGAACAGCTTTAGCAGTCGTTCCGTCCTCCGCGTGGGCAAGCGGGAGTTTGAGATCTACCGCCTTGATGCGTTGGAAAAACACGGTTGCGCCACGC
Source organism: uncultured Acidobacteriaceae bacterium (assembly GCA_963789245.1). Taxonomy (GTDB): domain Bacteria; phylum Acidobacteriota; class Terriglobia; order Terriglobales; family Acidobacteriaceae; genus Bog-257. Next base: position 73,405 of record CAWBKE010000012.1, read on the forward strand.
AGCACCTGCCGTTCTCGCTCCGCATTTTGCTGGAGAACCTGTTGCGCCGTGAAGATGGCAGATCGGTAAAGGCCGACGACATTCGCGCCCTTACTTCCTGGACCGGCAAGACCGTCCCGATGCAGGAGATCGCCTTCATGCCCAGCCGCGTGCTACTGCAGGACTTCACTGGCGTGCCTGCCGTGGTTGACCTGGCCGCCATGCGCGACGCGATGAAGTCGCTGGGCGGCAATCCGAACCTGATCAATCCGCTGCAGCCGGCTGAATTGGTGATCGATCACTCCGTGCAAGTCGATGAGTTCGGAACGCCTCAGGCCTTTCAGCTCAACGCCGATCTCGAATTCCAGCGCAATAAAGAGCGCTACGCGTTTCTCCGTTGGGGACAGGGCGCGTTCAAGAACTTCGCCATCGTTCCGCCTGACACCGGCATCGTCCATCAGATTAATCTTGAGTATCTGGCCCGCGTGGTCTTCATCGGCGCGAATGGCAAGACCGGCAAGCCGCTCGCCTATCCTGACACCCTCGTTGGCACTGATTCGCACACCACCATGATCAACGGTCTCGGCATACTCGGCTGGGGCGTCGGCGGAATCGAAGCCGAAGCCGCGATGCTCGGCCAGCCCGTTTCCATGCTGATCCCGCAAGTCGTCGGCGTGCGGCTGAAGAATGGCCTCACCGCCGGCGCAACCGCGACCGATCTTGTCCTCACCGTAGTCGAGATGCTGCGCAAGCACGGCGTCGTCGGCAAGTTCGTCGAGTTCTTCGGCCCGGGACTGCACAAGCTCCCGCTCGCCGATCGCGCCACCATCGCCAACATGGGACCCGAGTACGGCGCTACCTGCGGTATCTTTCCCGTCGATGAAGAGACGCTGCGTTATCTGCGCCTCAGCGGCCGCAGCGAAGAGCAAGTGCAACTCGTCGAGGCTTACTGCAAGGAGCAGGGCCTGTTCCATACCGCCAGCACTCCCGAGGCGGAATACACTCACGTGCTGGAACTCGATCTCGCAACCGTCGAGCCCTGCATCGCCGGGCCGAAGCGTCCGCAAGACCGTGTGTTGCTCTCCGCAGCCGCCAAGTCGTTTGAGCAGGCGCTACCCAGCTTGTTGAAGCCGGGTCAGCACGTTCCTCCCAAGCAGGAGGCGCGTTGGGAGGGTGAAGGCGGACGTCCCGCTGGCATCGATTCGCAGCAAGATGTTGTCGAGGAGCACGTCAAGCTCGACAAGGCGCTCAATCACGGCAGCGTAGTCATTGCGGCCATCACCAGTTGCACCAACACCTCGAATCCCTACGTGCTGGTCGCCGCGGGATTGCTGGCGAAGAAGGCTGTCGAAAAAGGACTGTCCGTTCCCGCATGGGTCAAGACGTCGCTTGCGCCGGGTTCGATGGTCGTCACCGAATACCTCACGCGCTCCGGCCTGATGCCGTATCTCGAAAAACTGAAGTTTCACCTCGTCGGCTATGGCTGCACCACGTGCATTGGCAACTCGGGACCGCTGCCGCAGGAGGTTTCGAACGTCGTCGTCGAAAAAGATCTGGTCGTGGCTTCCGTGCTCAGCGGCAATCGCAACTTCGAAGGCCGCATCAACTCCGAAGTCCGCGCGAATTACTTGATGTCGCCGCCGCTGGTCGTGGCCTATGCGCTGGCGGGCCGCATCGATCTCGACATGCTGCACGAGCCGCTGGGTTTCACGAAAAATGGCAAGCGTTCGCCCGTATTTCTGAAGGACATTTGGCCGACCTCCGAAGAAGTGGACGTGGTCGTTCGCAAATACATTACTGGCGACCTCTTCCAGAAGAGCTACAACGATGTCTTCAAGGGCGATGAGCGCTGGCGCGGCCTTGCCGTGCCAAAGGGCGAAACCTTCGCGTGGGACGAGCAGTCGACCTACGTCAAGAATCCGCCGTACTTCGACAACATGCCGGCTCATCCCGCGCCGGTGAAGGACATCTCTGGCGCGCGCGTGCTCTGCTACCTGGGCAACAGCGTGACCACCGATCACATCTCGCCCGCGGGCTCCATCAAGCCAACCAGCCCGGCGGGACAATACCTCATCGCCCACGGCGTGAAGCCGGTGGACTTCAACTCCTACGGATCGCGGCGTGGCAATCACGAAGTCATGATGCGCGGCACATTTGCCAATGTGCGCCTGCGCAACAAACTCACGCCGGAACGCGAGGGCGCGTTCACCCGTCATCTCCCCGACGGCGAAGAGATGACCATCTTCGATGCGTCGGAAAAATATCGTGCTGCGGGAACTCCGCTGATGGTGCTGGCGGGCAAAGAGTACGGCTCGGGCTCGTCGCGCGATTGGGCTGCGAAAGGCCCTCGGCTGCTCGGCGTGCGCGCCGTGCTGGCCGAGAGCTTCGAGCGCATTCATCGCTCCAACCTGGTCGGCATGGGCATTCTGCCGCTGCAATTTCCCGCAGAAGAGAGCGCCGAGACCAACGGCCTCACTGGCGAGGAAACATTCGACATCATCGGACTGACCGACGTGCTGCAGCACTTCGCGCCGGGCAAGACCGTGAAGGTGCGTGCGACGAAGGCGGACGGCAGAGTCATCGAAATTCATGCGACCGTGCGCATTGATACGCCGCAGGAGGTGCAGTACTACAAGCACGGCGGCATTCTGCAGTATGTCCTGCGGCAGTTGCAGGGCAGGCCGGAAGCGGTAACGGCGTAGCGGTGAATCGCTTCTCAGGATGGCAGATCGGCCTTAACTCTGATCTGTCATCCCGAGCGCTGCGAAGCGGAGCCGAGGGATCTGCGGTTCGTCGGCGAGGGATCTGCTCTGTTAGTCGAAGTGCGATAGTACCGTCGATTCTGCCACGGCCGGTCCGGCGATGGTTTGTATCAGGGCACGACTTCAGTCGCGCCGATGACGCAGTAAAGAATTGTGGCTTTAGAGACTGTCTCGACCGGCTAAAGAATTTCGCGCCGGAACAAACCCCTCGAAGCCCAATCGAACCAGCCGCGCAGCGGCGGGATGATTTTAGCCCGGCGCGTGAGCGCCGGGTGGAGTGAAAAATAGACCTGAGCCGCGGAGCGGCGGTACTGGTCTGCGACACAATCTCTTTAGCCCCCGAGGTAACGACACGCTAAAGCGTTTTCACGCCGTCTTTTTCGGCGGCACCTTTGCACCGGCCTTGCGCGCTTCACTGATTCCGATGGCAATCGCCTGCTTGCGGCTCTTCACCTTGCTCCGCCCGCCCGACTTCAGCTCGCCGTGCTTGTACTCATGCATCACCTTAGCCACTTTGCTCTCCGCCTTAGGGCTGTACTTGCGCGAGGAACTCGATTTCCGTGCTGTTGCCATGTTTAGCCTCCTGTGCATGAGATGCACTGACCCACCGCAGGGTTGTGTTTGACCGTCTCGTTCGGCTCACGTAACCTTGACAGTTATTCTCGCGAGCCTTCATGAAGACTGCTGAAATGGCTTCTCTCCACGTCGCCGAAGAGATCACAGAACTGGTCGGCGACACTCCCGTGCTGCATCTGCGCAAGCTCACTCCAGCGGGCGGCGCCGATGTCTATGCCAAACTTGAGTACCTGAATCCCGGCGGCAGCATCAAGGACCGCGCCGCGCTGGGCATGATCACCAAAGCCGAACGCGATGGCCGGCTGCAACCGGGAGCGACCATCTTCGAAGCTACCGCCGGTAACACCGGCGTCGGGCTGGCGCTGATCGCCGGCGGCCGTGGCTACAAGACGGTTCTTGCCGTCCCGGAAGGTTTCTCGCAGGAAAAAGTCACATTGATGGAGGCGCTCGGCGCTGAGGTGATTCGCACATCTCATGCCGGCGGTATGCAGGAAGCCATCGATTACATCAAGGCCCGCGCCGCTCGCACTCCCAACTCCTTCGTCGCCGGTCAATTCGAGAATCAGGACAATCCCGACTTCCACTACGAAACCACCGCGCACGAGATTTACGATCAGCTCGGCGGACAGGTCGACGCCATCGTCATCGGCTGCGGTACCGGTGGCACCTTCACCGGCGTGGCGCGCTATCTGAAGGAACGTAATCCCAAGACGCTGGCCATTGCCGTTGAGACGCAAGGATCAGTGCTGGGTGGTGGCGAAAAGGGCGAGCACGAAGTGGAAGGCATTGGCGCAAGCTTCATTCCCAAAACATTCGACGGCTCGCTCGCCGACGAGATCATCGCCGTCAGCGACCATGACGCATTCGACATGGTGAAGAAGTTGGCAGCCACCGAAGGCGTGCTGGCTGGATCAAGCGCGGGCGCGAATGTTTTTGCGGCGATCGGCATCGCAAAGAAGCTAGGTCCGGGCAAGCGCGTCGCGACGATCATCCCCGACTCCGCCGAAAGATATTTGTCGAAGGACATCTTCCACTTCAACGAAAAAACATAATTTCACCACAGAGACACAGAGGCACAGAGGTTTAGAATTCTGAATAGAACTTCCAGGTTCTCAGGTCGGAAGAAGAGAGGTTGCCACTTGAGAACAACGGTTCAATCCGACTTTACTACACCTCGCCTGGCTCATAATAATGCGCTGCCAATTGACGCCGAGCAGACGCTGACGAGGGCTATTATTTCGGCTGCCATCGAAGTGCATCGTGCTCTCGGCCCAGGGCTTCTGGAGTCCGCATATCAGGCTTGTTTACGTCGTGAATTAGAACTCCACGACCTCGGATTTCGGCAGCAGGTCGAATTGCCGGTCCGTATACAAGGATGTGAAGCTTGACTGTGGCTACCGAATCGACTTCGTTGTTGAAGAAAAGGTTGTACTGGAGTTAAAGGCCGTCGAAGGAATACTGCCCGTTCATCAGGCGCAGCTTCTCACGTACCTGCGCCTGTCCGGTTTGCATGTCGGCCTGTTGATCAACTTCAATGTCCCTGTATTGAAGGACGGAATCCGCAGACGGGTTCTATGATTGCAATAACTCTGTGTCTCTGTGTCTCTGTGGTGAATTGATCTTCATATGCGTAACAAGAATGCTGGTTTTTCCACTCGCGCCATCCATGCGGGCAACGAAGCCGATCCTTCAACCGGCGCCGTTGCACCTCCGATCTTCGCCACCTCGACCTACGCGCAGGAAGAGCTTGGCAAGACCAAGGGCTACGACTACTCGCGCGCCGGCAATCCCACGCGCACTCGGTTGGAGCAGAACCTTGCCGCTCTAGAAGGCGGCATTGCCGCGCCAGTTTTTGCTAGCGGAATGGCCGCAGTCGGCGCGCTTTGCCATCTGATGAAGGCTGGCGATCACATCGTCGCCTCCAACAATCTTTACGGCGGCGTGCCCCGGCTCTTCAACCAGATCATGACTAACTTCGGTCTGGAGTTCACCTATGTCGACACGACCGATCCGCGCAATGTCGAGCGCACGATCCGCAAGAACACGCGCTACGTTTACCTCGAGACGCCGACCAATCCGCTGATGGGTCTCACCGACATCGCCGCCGTCAGCGCCATCGCACACAAGCGCGGCTGCGAAGTCGTGGTCGACAACACCTTCATGACGCCCTACTTCCAGAAGCCCATCACGCTCGGCGCCGACATGGTGCTGCATTCCACGACGAAATTCCTCAACGGCCACAGCGACGGCCTGGGCGGCGTGCTGGTCTGCACTACGCGCGAGCAGGCCGAGAAGCTGGCCTTCGTGCAGAAGGCCGCGGGTGCCATCATGTCGCCGTTCGAGTGCTGGCTGGTGCTGCGGGGCACCAAGACGCTGGCCGTGCGCATGAAGCAGCACGACGAAAACGGCCGCGTCATGGCCGACTTCCTCAGTGGCCATCGCAAGGTGAAGAAGGTTTTCTATCCGGGACTGGAAAGCCATCCGCAACACGAGCTGGCTTGCCGGCAGATGTCGGGCTTTGGCTCGATGATCACGTTTGAGACCGGCTCGCTCGCTAACGCCAAGCGGCTGCTCAAGCGCGTGCGTCTGTGTACGATGGGCGAGTCGCTGGGCGGAGTCGAGACACTGATCTCGCATCCCGCGACGATGACGCACGCGGCGATTGGTGAAAAGGGCCGCAAAGCGATCGGGTTGACCGACGGCATGGTGCGAATCTCCGTCGGAATCGAGGATGTCGAAGATGTGATTGCGGACCTAGAGCAGGCGCTGAGCTAGCTGTCAGCCATCAGCTGCGATCAGCAGTCATCAAGGTTGCTTTCGACGAAGATATTGGTTCGGTCTTAGCCCGCAGGGCGAAACAATCGTAGCCCAGCACGTGAGTGCTGGGTACGGGTAAAGAGTAAACCCCAAGTCCCGTAGGGACGGCACCTGGGCTATCTCCGGCTGAACGATTCTGTAGACGGGCGGCGAGGCAAATTGTGTCGTCCCTGAAGGGACTCAACATCCCTTTGCACGGCTGACCCAGGACTTACGTCCTGGGCTACTGTTGTGCCGCCCTCCGGGCTAGAGATCATTGGGAGCGCGCATGTCCGCATCGGAAGCCGATCGCATTACCGAATTGCTAAAGACCGCGAAGACCATCGCCGTCGTCGGCCTCACCGATTCTCCGCTGCGGCCGAGCTACGGCGTCTCGCACTACATGCTCTCGCAGGGATACCGCATCATTCCCGTGAATCCCAACATCACCAACTGGATCGGCGAAAAAGCTTATGCCACACTGCTCGACGTGCCGGAGAAAATCGACATCGTCAACGTCTTCCGGCGCTCCGAGGCCGTTCCTGAAGTCGTCGAACAAGCGATCCAAGTCAAAGCCCCCGCTATCTGGATGCAGGAAGGCGTCGTTCACGAAGAGGCTGCCGAAAAGGCGCGCCAGGCAGGCATCTTCGTCATTATGGACAGCTGCATTTTGAAGGAACACCGCAAGCGAAGCAGCCGCTAGCCGCGCTGATTTAGTTAGACCCTGTCCGGTTCTGTCGAAATCATTTTGAAGGGGCGCGGATTTATCCGCGCCGTAAAGCTATCGAAATCCGCCGGCTTTAGCCGCCCGGGGAATTCGTTTTCTATACCTGCTGACAGTCGCACCCCCGCTCGCAAAAGAGCTTGGGCTTTAGCCCCTGCAAAACATCCACAGGACTAAAGCCCAATTCCGGCTTATTTCATCACTGGCATAAAGTCCCGTTCACATAAAACGTGGTCGGGTTGTGGTTGGTCCCACTGTAGTCGGCATTAAAGCCGATTCCGGTCAGCGTGTCGCCGGGGCCGATGATCGGGTTCCACGCTGCATTGGTTAGCGCAACATTCTGTCCACTCTGCGTATAAGTCGAGTTCCACGCATCGTAAATCTGCTGATTTCCGGACCAGGTCCACGTCAGCGTCCAGCCATTGATTTCCTGCGTGCCCGTGTTCTTGATCGAGACAGCGCCGGTAAATCCCGTCCCCCAGTCGTTCTGGTCAACGTAGGTGATTTGACAGCCCGTCCCGCTGCCACCGGATTGCGTCGTAGCGTGCGCAAGGTTGGAGTTGCCGGACTCGCCCACAGAATCCGCCGCTCTCACAATGTAGTAGTAGGTAGTGGAGGCCAGCAATCCGGCGTTGGAGTAGTTGCTCGCAACCAGTCCGCTGGCGATGCGGGTTGCCGAGGACGGCGTGAAGTTCGAGAACCGGCTCGCATAGAGGTTGTATGTCACGTTGCATGACGGCGGCGGTGTCACCGCATTCCACGTCGAGTTGATCTGGCTGGAGGAAACTGCGGTCGCTGTCAGTCCGGTCGGCGCGGGCGGAGCGCTTGCGCAATTTCCGCCGCCCCCACCGCTGAACTGAATGCTCGCCAGCAAGCTCTGCTTCAGCGAGCTGACCGGCGTCGAATCGTAATTGCTATCCAGCAGCGCGTAGCTATCCTCGCCGTTCAGCGCCCAGTACGTCCAGTCAAGCTGCGGATTGTTTTGCATGAAGGTGACAATGCTCTGGAACCATTGCCCCTGGGAGCCGGGCACATTGCTCTCGATATCGCTGGCGTTGTTGGTGGTGCCGAACTCGCCTACCCACACCGGCGCGACGTTGTTCAAGCTGAGATACGCCCAGAATCCGGTCCAGACTTGCACCAGGCTCTGATAGGTTGTGCTGCTGTTGAACCAGCTTTGCTGGTAGAGATTCGGGCCGTAGTCGTGGGCCGAATACACCAACTGGTGCGCAATGTTAAATACCACAGGGTAGGACTGCGCGCCCATCAGGTTTCCGCCCCACCAATCGCAATCGTTGTTGTAGCAGTCGGTGCCTTCGACAAAGAGCAGCAAGCTGGGATTGACCGCCTGCACGGCGTTGCCGCCGCGTTCGGCAGCCAGTCGCCAATCGTACACCAAGCTACCGCAGCCCCAGCACGAACCACCGCTCCCGGCGTTGTGCGGCTCGTTCCGCAAGTCAAATCCGATGACGGTGGTGTTGTTGAGATATCTCTGCGCCAGCGTCACCCAGTCATGGGTCCACGAGCTCTCGGGATACTGCGAGGTGTACCACAAACCATTGCCTTCAGCGCCGTTTCCCGCCTCCGAGCGATGGTTGTCCAGAATGATGTGCAGGCCGATCTGCCCCGCGTAGGTCACGATCTTGTCCAGGATCTGTAGCGAGTTCAGTCCTTCCAGATCGGTGTTAATGGGGCCGCTGGCATTGTGATAGCTGATGTTCGTCGGAATGATGGGCGTTTCCACCACCTGGTTCGACATCGGCATGCGAATCACGTTGTAGCCGTTGCTCTGGATGGCGTTCAGGATGTAGTGATAATCCTGCGCCCATAGTCCATGGACCACCTCATCGGTGGTCTCGAATCCGTACCAGTTGATTCCGGCAACTCGGACCACGTGGCCATTCGAATCCAGAATCTGATTTCCGCTGGTGTGCCAATAGCCGGTCTGCCCAAAGGCAGAGCCCGCTAGACATCCCGCAACTACCAGCCATATTGCCCATCCCATACAGGAGGGCAGCCGGCGCAAGGTGCTTAGCTGCATACAGTCGATCTCCTTTAATTGTCGTGATAGGCCGGGGTACTGGGCCAGACAGACCTCTGGGCTTGACTGCAAGTACTGCACCGATACGTCCAAGGTCGTGGGGAGTTCGGTTGTAGCGGGCCCGCCTGCGGCTTGTCCAGGGAGCGGCTGGGCTCCCGGGCGGCGCAGTTTGAGAAATAGCGCACCGCAAGTATAACTCTCACAGTGTGGGATGCAAGAGTTTATCCGACAAATTTCGATTAAATTGGTCTGCAGAAGATGCCGTCAATACACGGCGATTCCCGCGTATCCCACGACCATGTCTCGATCGTCGGAGACGTCGCCTGAAGTGGCATAACGAATCAGTTCTGCCTTGGTGGCGCCCAGCTTTCGCGCCGCCGTCAGCATCACCACTGCCGGGCCGTATCCGCACATACTGATGTTGCCTTCCTTCACGACGTCGTACAGTCCGCGCGCATCCAGCGTCAGCAACTGATCGATGGCTCTGCGATCTTTGACTCGCGTAACGCTGTCGCTCTCGTAGTGGTTCATGTCGCTGGAGGCAATCACCAGAAAATGTCCGCCGTGCTTCGCCAGCGTATTCCCAATCACTACGCCGAGCGAGCTCAACACCTCAAAGTTCCCTGTGCCGACAACGATGGGCACGAACTGAAATCCCGGTGCCAGCACCTGCAGAAAGGGAAGCTGCACCTCCAGCGCGTGTTCGAGGCGATGCGCGGCGTCGTCCTCGGAAAGCAATGGCATCTGCCGCCTCAGTTCCGTCGCCAGCTCCTCGTCGATCGCAACCTCGCCTAGCGGCGTTTGCCATATCCCTTCGCTCATGATGGCCAAGGGCTCTCCCATGCCAGTGTGGTTGGGACACAGAATCACCATTCGCTGCGGCAACTCAAGACGACGGTAGACTGCGCCGGCGACATGTCCGGAATACATGTATCCAGCGTGAGGAACAACGCAGCCCAGCGCGCGAATTTTCGCCTCAGCCGGAGCGTTGGCGGGCGCGGCGGTGTAGCTTTGCACCTCGGCGCGGAGGCGCTGCGCATTCGCCGGATAGAACCGGCCGGCAACGGCGGGCTGTCGAATTAAGGTTGGCATTAGACGGACCTCAGCGCGGTTTGGAAGGGGCACGGCTTTAGCCGCGCCGTTGCGGTCTACTTCGTTTTGTCATCACGAGCGGGCGTTAGCCCGCGAGGGGTCTGCCTTCCCAACCTGGGGTAGAGCGGCGCTTCAGCGCCGCGTCAACCGTTCTTTTTTCGTGAGGCTTCCCGCCCACTGCAGTGCAGTGGGCGGAAAGCCTTAACTTCGAGCGCGCGGCCTAGACGCGGACCTGAAGGTCCGCTCTACCCGGGTATTTCGATCCGGGAAACGGCTACCAATCTCGCCTACGACCCTAGCTTACGCCTCGCGCAGCGCCCGGAACACCGCCGCGGTTTTCTCCAGCGACATGGCCTCCGCGCGCACATCGGAGCGCACTCCCGCGCTCTTCAGCGCCGCTCGAATGGCAGCCGCGTCATACTGGACGCGGAGGTTGTTCGCCAGCGTCTTCCGCTTCTGTGCGAACGCCAGCTTCAGGAACGTGATGAACGACTCTTCCTCAACCTGCAACTCCTCCAGTCGAGGCGCCATGGTCAGCCGGATAACGCTGGAATGCACTTCTGGCGGCGGCGAGAATGCTTCCGGCGGCAGCGTGAACAACTTATCCACGCGGGCAAACAACTGCGCGGTGGCGGAGAGCAGTCCATAGTCGCGGCTGCCAGGTTTCGCGGCGATGCGGTCCGCCACTTCTTTTTGCACCATGATGACGGCGCGTTCGATGTTCTGGTGGAGTGCCAGAATTCGCAGCACGATCTCGGACGTTATGTAGTACGGCAGATTGCCAACCACGTCCACGGTCTCCGGCTGCGTGGGCCGAAGATCGTGCAGCGGCCCGGGACGGCGGCCAACCATCGAAGTGAACTCAGCGGTAACGAAATCGGATTCGAGTATTTCGACATTCGGCCGGGTTGCGTAGCGCATGCGAAGCTGCGCTGCCAGCACGCGGTCCAGTTCGATCCCAATCACGCGCCGGGCGCGTGGCGCCAGGACGTCGGTCAGCACGCCGCGTCCGGGACCGATTTCAATCACCGTTCGGTTGGACACATCGCCCAGCGCCTCGACAATCTTCTGCGCCGCGCCTACATCGAGCAGGAAGTGCTGTCCAAGTTTCGGTTTGCGTTTTGTGTTGCGGCTTGCGCCGGACTTATCGGTTGACGGTCTAGCCACGTTGACCCTCTTTCGACTCGGCAATTAGACTCAAGTGTCCCGGCATTTCGTACGTCATCCTCAGCGGTCCTCTATTCGCCAGTTTCATAATCCCGCGGGAGCGTCACAGCCGCGCAGGAGGCTTCATGCATATCGCTTTCGCGGCATCTGAGTGTGTGCCATTTTCCAAGACGGGCGGCCTCGCGGATGTCATTGGAGCGCTGCCGCCGGCTCTGGTCAGTTTAGGTCACAAGGCCACGGTCTTTCTTCCTCGGTACCGCCAGACTAAGCTGGAGAATCCAGCTACCGTGATCTCCAGCATCACGGTGCCTTTCGACGATCGCTACCGCTTCTGCTCCGTGCTCGACGGCGGCGTTCGCTCAGGAGTGCAATTCTATTTCATCGACTACCCGCCGTTCTTCGATCGCGACGGACTTTACGGCACCGCGCTGGGCGACTACCACGATAACGCCGAGCGTTTTGCACTGTTTTCACGCGCGGTTGTTGAGGCCACAAAAACCCTCGGAGCGCCCGATGTCCTGCATTGTCATGACTGGCAGACCGCGTTGATCCCCATACTGCTGAAGACACTTTACGATGAAGATCCCGCGTTCGCGACTACGCCTTGCATATTTACCATTCACAACCTCGGATACCAGGGACTCTTTCCGCCGGAGATCCTGCCATTGCTCATGTTGCCCTGGGACCTGTTCACCATGTCGAAGTTGGAATTCTACGGTAAGGTCAACTTCCTGAAGGGCGCGATTTCCATGGCCGACTTCATTACCACGGTTAGCCGCAGGTACGCCCAGGAAATCCAGACAGCAGAATACGGCTTCGGCCTGGAGGGCGTGCTGCGGGCCCGCGGGAACACCATTGCCGGCATTCTCAACGGTGTCGATTACGCCTCTTGGAATCCAGAGACCGCTCCCTACATCGCGGCGCATTACTCGGCTGCGGACCTCAGCGGCAAGGCGAAATGCAAAGCCGATCTGTTGAAGGCATTCGGTCTGGCGCAGGACACCCAATTGCCGGTAGTGGGCATCGTGTCGCGCTTCGTCCCGCAAAAGGGCTTCGATCTGATCCTGCAGGTCGCGGATCGTTTGGCATTGGAAGATCTCATCCTGGTGGTGCTGGGCAGCGGCCAAAAAGAATACGAAGACATGTTTCGCCGCCTTAGCCGGCAATTTCCCCAGAAGGTCGCCATCAAGGTCGCGTACGATGATCCGCTGGCGCACAAGATCGAAGCCGGAAGCGATGTTTACCTGATGCCTTCACACTACGAGCCGAGCGGCCTGAACCAGATGTACAGCCTGAAGTACGGCACGGTGCCGGTGGTGCGCGCTGTCGGCGGACTCGACGACACCGTTGAGCAGTTCGATCCTCGAACGCTAAAAGGAACAGGTTTCAAGTTTCGCGAGTACACCGGCGAAGCGATGCTGGAGACTTTGCGCACGGCGGTTGCGCTGTATCGCGGAAACCAAAGCGCCTGGCAGGCATTGATGCGCAATGGCATGGCGCAGGATTATTCCTGGACCAATTCTGCTCGCGAATACGTCAAGGTCTATGAGCGCGCCCGCCAGCTCAAGCAGCAGTCGGCGAATGGCTAATGCTGGATGTCACACCAGCCACTTGCTTCTTGATTCTCAAGTTTCGCGCCATCCTGCCGAAGTATCCGACGAGCCTTCCTGCGCAATGAGGTGTTCTCAGGGCGGTGGTTGGCAGTAGAATGGGCGAAGCGAGCAAGTCGTTTGGGCCGTAGTGGCCAAGTCCGGTCCGATTGGGTCTAGTAGCGACGGCATGCTCTGCGGAGGCGATCGCCCTTCTGCCAAAGTGCCGCAAACGGCGAAGGTATAGCTCACCCGGAGACGGTTAGATCGGAGCGGACAGGCCGCCATTGTCTATGTCATCCCCTGAATTTCTGTCGCAGGTCAGGCCCGCTGAAGTGCTGCGCGAAGCCATACTGCGTCACGTTCGCTACACCCTGGTCCGTCCCACCTCAGAGCTGAAGGCCGCCGATTATCTCAAGCCGGTCTCGCTTGCCATCCGCGACCGCATCGTCGACCGCATGTTGGAGACCGAGTCCCGCTATCGCCACAAGGATTCCAAGAAGCTCTACTACCTCTCGATGGAATTTCTGATGGGCCGCTCGCTGGGCGACAACTTGTCCAACCTGCGCGTGGAGGAGCTCTGCCGCGAGGTGCTCGCCGGCTTTGGCGTCAGCCTCGACGAAGTGCTCGACAGCGAAAATGACGCTGGTCTCGGCAACGGAGGTCTGGGTCGTTTGGCAGCTTGTTTCCTGGAGTCGCTCGCCACCCTCGGCATGCCCGGCTTCGGTTACGGCATCGATTACGAATACGGCCTGTTCAAGCAGGAAATCTTCAACGGCTTCCAACGCGAGAAACCTGACCGCTGGAAGGCCAACGGAACACCCTTCCAGATCGAGCATCCGGAGGAATCGGTCAACATTCCGCTATACGGGCGGGTCGAAGGCCCGCGTGAAGTCGAACATAGCCTGGAGCAGGTTTGGCTCAGCCAGAAAATCGTCGTCGGCATACCCACCGACATGCCGATTGTCGGTTATCTCGGCCAGACCGTGAACTGGCTGCGATTATTCACCTCGCGCGCTTCCGAAGATTTCGACATCGAGATTTTCAATCGCGGTGATTACATTCGCGCCGTCGAGCAGAAGATCCAATCGGAAAATATCTCGCGCGTGCTCTATCCCTCGGACTCGGTGATGAGCGGCAAGGAACTACGCCTGATTCAGGAGTATTTCCTGGTTGCCTGCGCGATGGGTGACATCATGCGGCGCTTCCGCCAGCAGCATAAGAAGATCCAACTGCTGCCGTCCAAGGTTGCCATCCAGATGAACGACACGCATCCCAGCCTCGCCGTCGCTGAGCTAATGCGCGTACTGCTGGACGAAGAGCGGCTGAGCTGGGCGGAAGCCTGGGAGATCACGCAGCAGACGCTGGCTTACACCAATCACACGCTTCTGCCTGAAGCGCTGGAGAAATGGTCGGTGCCGCTGCTGGAAAAAGTACTGCCCCGGCACGTGCTCATCATTTTCAACATCAACCACGAATTTCTGCGCCAGATGCAGCAGTACTCGTTTCTTGATGACGAAAAGCGCAGCCGGATGTCGATCATCGAGGAGGGATACGAAAAGCAAGTCCGCATGGCGAACCTCTGCATTGTGGGCAGCCATTCCGTCAACGGCGTTTCCGAGCTGCACACCGATCTGCTTATTCATTCGTTGGCGCCGGAATTTGCCCAGGTCTGGCCGGAGAAGTTCAACAACAAAACCAATGGTGTAGCGCCTCGCCGCTGGCTGATGAAAGCCAACGAAGGGCTCACCGACCTCATCGGCCGCACCCTCGACGAAAATAAATGGATCACCGATCTGCGCAAGCTGCGCGACCTGGAGCCATTCGCCGACGACGAAGGTTTTCGCGAAGCCTTTAAGGAAGTCAAGCGCCAGAACAAGCTGAAGCTGACGCGCGTGATCCAGGAACAGAGCGGCGTCGCCGTCGATCCCGACTCCATGTTCGACGCGCAGATCAAGCGCATCCACGAATACAAGCGCCAGTTGCTGAACGTCATGGGCATCATTCACGATTATCTTGGCATCGTTGAACGCGGGGAAATGCCTCTGGTGTCGCGCACCTACATCTTTGCCGGCAAGGCCGCGCCCGGATACTGGGCCGCCAAGCAGATTATCAAGCTCATCCACAGCGTCGCGGAGGTGGTGAATAACGACGAGAAAACGCGCGACGTGATGAAGATCGCGTTCCTGCCCGACTATCGCGTTTCGCTGGCCCAGTTGATCATCCCAGCCGCCGATCTCAGCGAGCAGATTTCCATGGCAGGTATGGAGGCCTCTGGTACCGGCAACATGAAGCTGTCGATGAATGGCGCGCTCACCATCGGCACCTACGATGGCGCCAATATCGAGATCGCAGAGGAAGTTGGCGAGGACAACATCTACATCTTTGGATTGCGCTCGGAGCAGATCCGCGAGATGCAGCAGAAGGGATCGTACAACTCGCACCAGCGCTACGACGACGATGCCGACGTTCGCGAGGTAATGGATGCCCTCGCTTCGGACCGCTTTTGCCCCAATGAACATGGGCTCTTTCGCTGGATCTTCGACGAACTGGTTCACCGTGGCGATCGTTATTTTCACATCGCCGATTTCCCCGCTTACGTCGAAACCCAGCAACGGATCAATGACGAGTACCTGAATGAGGACGTCTGGTGGCGTAAGGCAATCTTGAACGTCGCTCGCATCGGAAAGTTCTCCAGTGACCGCACGGTCCTGGAGTACGCTCGCGACATCTGGCACATCGGGCAGTTCGAAAGCTCCGGCCGTCCCAAGGCGCCGGTGCGCAACGGCGCTTCGATGCTCAAAGCTAAGATCGAGGCACTGCCAGCGACCGAAGCCGCGCCCGAGATTGAAAGCAAGCAAGTCGCAGACTGATTGTTCTCACCTGGTCCCGAAGTTTCCAGAACGCAATGTTCGGTCACCTGTTCAACCACGGCAATGGCGCAGAATCCCTCGCCAGGAATCGCGCCTGCATGGTGGAGGAGCAACTACGCGCGCGCGGCATTCGCAATGAGCGCGTTTTGGCTGCGATGGCTAAGGTCCCGCGCGAAGAGTTCATCTCCAGCGAAGACGCGGCCAACGCCTATGGAGATTTTCCCCTCGCAATCGGCGCGGGCCAAACTATCTCCCAGCCCTACATCGTCGCTGCCATGGTCGAAGAGCTGGAGTTGAATCCTGACGATCGCGTGCTCGAGGTCGGCACCGGCACGGGATACCAGGCGGCCATCCTCGGCGAGCTGGCGGCAGATGTGTGGACTGTCGAACGCCACGCCGAGCTGGCCGACAAAGCGCGCGAAATCCTGAACAGATTGGGTTACGAGAATGTTCACGTCCTGCATGGCGACGGAAGTCTTGGTCTGACCGAGCGTGCCCCATTCGACAAGATCCTGGTTGCAGCCGCTGCGCCTCGCGTCCCCGAAACTCTAGTCTCTCAGTTGGCCGATGGTGGCCGGTTGGTCGTGCCGGTAGGAAGCCGCTCGGAACAGCAGGTGGAGGTTGTACGCAAGCTTGGCGACCAGGTCTCCGTGACCAAACATGACCTCTGCCGTTTTGTGCCGCTGGTAGGAGAGCAGGGATGGGAGGGGTAGCGCTGCCGCCTCAGTGCATCAACAACCCACTCGCCGCACAGCTTACGCCCAGCACAGCCAATACGCAGCCGAAGTACCAATAGGCGCGCTTGTCGGTGAGCAGCGTGATGGACGTGACCACCAGCGCAATCTCCAGAAGCACCTCGCCCAGGTCAAAGCGATTGGCTCGGCTGCTAGTGCGCTGCACCTCAGCTTCCAGGCTCTTGGCCTCGCCCTGAATCTCAGTCTGCTGCTCGCGATATTTGTCGATCTCCACGTGAAAGTGTTTGCGGACCTCGGCAGCCCGATCTTCCTTCGTGCCCTCCATGGCCGTGAGCACTTCATCCAGCGCCTCCAGGTTATTGCGGCGCATGTTTTTGGCCTGGTAGTAGCTCCATTGGTCGGTCGCTCGGGTTTGCAGCAACAGTTCTTCGGTATGCGCCCGGTGCCCGAGCAGAGTCGTAGTGGCGACCAGTACCGCGACGATCGCCATGGTTAGGCTCACGGGAGCTAATTGCTTGCTCTCCTTGGCACGTTCCGCTGCTTCTTTCAGTTCATCGGCTTCGCTCATGGCTCTCCGGTGCGGCTAGGATTTTGCTGATGAGAACAAGATAGTACGGATTGGCGCGGCAGGGCGCAAGTTCGCGTTCAGATTGAGCCGTGCCATCAGCAGAGTCTCAACGCAAACCTTCAACTGGCTGGCTTGGCTCCGCAATCTCTCCCAGCTCCCAATACTTCTTCAACAGCATGTCTGGGACGCGCACCGACCTTCCGGCGATCATGCTTTTCAGTTGCAGCGCATTCACCGCAGCCTTGCCCTCGAAGTGGTTGTTGGCGATGACGAACGTCTTTTGCGCCTTCTCGGCAATGGCGTCGATCCGCGTCTTCCAGCCTCGCAATTCCGGATCGGTGTAGAGATAGTTGTAGCGATCATTGCGAGAATCGCTGTCGAACCATTGATCGTAGTTGCGTCCGTGCAAGCGAACGTAGGCGATCGGGGAGGTAACATGTTCGCTGGGCAGCACTGCTTTGCCCAGGTTCGGCTGGTCGATGTTGCAGAAGGCCACGCCTTTCTGCGCGAAGTAGCGTAGCGTGCCTTCATTGGTCCAACTGTTGTGGCGCACCTCGACAACCAGCGGGAAGTGCTTGAACTTCTCGATGACGCCGTCGAGATAATCGCGGTTGGCATTGGTGTTCTTGAAGGAAATAGGGAATTGGGCCAGGACCGCTCCCAGCATGTTCTCGGCGGCGATCGACTCAAGACCTTCCTTGGCCAAACGCTCGTCGTCCTCGCCAGCGCGGATGGTCTCGGCCGACGTACTCTCCACCACCGCAATTGGAGAATGGGTGAAGGCGCGGTTGAGCTTAGCCGTAAACATAAACTGCGGGTTGACCGCGCGCGCCATGCGGCACCAGAGTTTGCCCCACTCCGGCTTGATGTGGCCGTAGAACGAGGTATTGATCTCGAGTACATCGATGTAACGCGCCAGGTACTCCACCGGATGCTGCGATTTCTTGATCTGCGCCGGATACACGATCCCTTCCCAGTCTTTGTAGGACCAGCCGGCGGTGCCGACGTAAATTCGCGATGTCTCCCCCATACCCGAACCGAGGTTAGCACACCACCGCGGAGCGAAACCGCAGGCATGCGTGACAGCCGGTTACATCACATTCGGGTGTGACCACCATCACAGGAGGAGGTGATCTTCGCCATCGTGCCCCACTTGCCATGGGCGGTATTTCTATCTACGTAAGGCAAATCCATTCTGTCGGGAAGCAGAAATGATTGACCTGAAGAAAAAGTGCTGGCGCGAGAAAGTGACAGCGGAAATCACCTTGGCCCATGTCTCGCATTTTGCGAGAGAGGCAGGGACC
Source organism: uncultured Acidobacteriaceae bacterium (assembly GCA_963789245.1). Taxonomy (GTDB): domain Bacteria; phylum Acidobacteriota; class Terriglobia; order Terriglobales; family Acidobacteriaceae; genus Bog-257. The sequence continues at coordinate 91,571 of CAWBKE010000012.1, forward strand.
AATATGAGCGCTGCCGAAGTGGCCGCGTTCCTCAACGAGAAGGGCCGGGCGCAAGACGTCTGGACGCACATGATGCAGGCTGGCGAGCAATACATCAAATCCAGCCTGGAAGGCAGCACAGCAGGGCTTCATAACGTACGCCGCCCCGTGGCACGCGCGGGTACGGTTCACTAGATTCGCTCAGCTCGGGGCGAATACGCCAGAGCCAAGCGCCGTTTCATATCAGTACGTCACCATTACTACCCAATACACTCCTCCGGGATGGCTCACGCTGGGAGCAAAACAAGCTCCCAGCGAGTACCCGGATGTCTGCGGTGACAGCACCTGCGCGATTCCTTTAGGTAGCTGAGCTGGGTCGTCAGCGGTCCAGGCCAGGACACCGTGTACTCCGGGCAGTCGCATCGCGTCATTGCCGTTCAGCGTATCGGATAGAGCCATGGCGCATGCCATGTGACGCAGTTGCAGTTGCGGCCTCCGCTCTGGAGCACGGAGTCCGTGCGATTTTGCGTATTGCTCAATGGCCGCCTGCGCACTCGCCTCTGCCTGAGGTTCCGAATATTCCGGCAGCTTACGCGCGAAGTCCTCGGTGACGTAAATGTCTTCGCCGCTGCGAAGGACACCAACGCCCACGACATTGAAGGCGGGATCAAGAATGCTGGCACGATGGGGCGGCGAATGCATCAGGCCTTCGTGCGCGGAAGCGACATCCAGGCTATTGAGGGCGACGTTTTCGCTCTGACGGTCGGAAGGCAGATCTTCATTGCTGAATCGAATCTGCAGAGCCGGCTCGCCCTCAAACTGATGGGAAAGCTGCGCGTGTTGCGCCATCAGCACCGTGTGCTTGCGTGCCGCCCGGGTCAGGCGCTCATCGACGGTCAGTGGCTGAAGTCCGTGCTCGCGGCGGGCTTGATTGATCAGCGCCACTAGCTGCGCCTCGCCCGCGGCGTCGAATTGTTTGGGCTGAGCATTGGACGGAGTGCCGGCCTGTGGCGTTATAACGGCGAAACGAGGGCTGGCAATCCTGGCGTTTGCGCGAGCGGGCAGCACGGACAACAAAAAGACGATCAGCAGCCATGCGGCCGCCTGCGGGCGAGGATTGGCTGATTTATCGCGTGGCATGGTTTCTTCTTCGTGATCAATCCACATCGCGTTCTCTATTGTCCGCTGGAGCCGAAGCCTTTCGCACCGCGGGCTGCCTCGCTTAACTCACTTTCCGTCACTTCGCCGGCCAGGAAGCGATGCTCCAGCAGTTGCGCGATCTTGTCACCTTTTCGGATCGTGTAAGCTTCATCGCCAAGATTCTCCATCAGCACGATGATCTCGCCGCGATAGCCTGCGTCGATCACGCCCGCATTGCAGAGCAGACGTTTCTTCGCCAATCCGGAGCGGGTCTTCACGATTCCGCCGGCTGCAGGCACGAACTCAATGGCAATGCCGGTGTGGACGCCCGCCGCGCCGTGCGCGGGAATAGTTAGCTCTTCGGCGGAGTACAAGTCGTAGCCGATATCTTCTTCAGGATGAGCGACTGTCGGCAGGATGGCGTCGGGTGATAGGCGCTTTACTTTGAGCATGCTAGTTTGCGATGTGCGAGTTCATCTCCAAGCTGGGCAAAGCATCGGGAGAATGGTTGGTTTCGGCTGGGTGGAGATTCAGCTCGCCGCGTCTGCGCCAGAAATAAATGGCGAACGCCACTACCACCAGCGGCAGCACGGCGCCGAATTCGTCGATGAACCACGCCGTCTTGCCGGTATTCCTGGTCAGGGGAGTGAAGATCTCCTGAACGTAGAGATTGTGACTGGCATGCAGCATCGCCGCGGTCCACAGGCTACCGGACTTGAGCCGCATCCAGGCGAAGATAAAAGAAAGCCCGATCACCATGACCGTGAAACATGGCAGGCCAAACCACCACGGCGTTCCCGAGTTGTAGTCGCCCCAGATCAGAATTGGATAGTGCCAGCACGACCAAACGATCCCGCTGATCAGCGCCGTTGCCGTGAATCCCATGGTCTTCGACAGCTCCGGTACCAGGAATCCACGCCAGCCGATTTCTTCTCCCACTGCCGTCGCGAGGCCGAAAATCAGCCCGAGACTTCCCGCGAGCAGTACATAGACGATGGTGGATGTGGCCGGTGAGGCGTGCAGACCCATGCGACCAACAAGCTTTTGCATGAAGTCGTAATTGGGAAAGCCGCCAAGACCGGCAATCCAAACGATGGCGTAGGCGATCGCCGCATAGAGCAGCGGAATGAACCACGACATCACCATGTATTTCGTCTGCGGCCATTTCCATCCCAGATCCCGCAGACTGCGCCGGTTCAGCTTGAGCGTCGCCATCGCCGCTAGCGCGGGACACCACATGATTCCGACAACGTACAGGCCCCCGGCGCCGCCGAGCTTGCCACTGCGCAGAATCAGGAAGTAGAAAACGGCGCTGAAAGCAAAAACCAGCAGCAAATATGTGACGACCTGCCGTCGGGATTTCCCGCGCTCCGGCATTCAGACCTCCGACGCATCAGCCTCAGACATTTCGCAGGTTACTCTACATTACAATTGTTGGCCAATGCCCCATCTTGCCAACTCCGCTGCGCCCGTCCGCTTTCTCGATGAAGCGGCAATCCGTCCATTGCTGAGCTTTGAAGCGCTGATCCCTGCGATGCAGCGCGCCCTCGCCGACTTCTCCGCAGGACGGGTGTTGCAGCCGGTCCGCAGCATCTTATCGATTCAAGAGCATCACGGCTTCATGGGCGTCATGCCCGCCGTCTACGGCGATGTAATGGGTGCGAAGCTGGTCACCTTTTATCCCGACAACGGATCGCGCGGATTGCCGACGCACCAGGCCGTGATCGCACTTTTCCGGGCCGATACCGGCGAGCCACTGGCCATAATGGATGGCCGCCTGATCACCGAGATGCGCACCGCAGCCGTGTCGGCGCTTGCAACCAAACTGCTGGCGGCTTCCGACGCGAGAGTCCTGGCGATTCTGGGCAGCGGAGTGCAGGCTAGGGCGCACTTTCACGCGCTCTCTGTGGTGCGGAAGTTTGACGACGTCCGCGTCTGGAGCCGCAATCCGCAACACGCGCAGGTCCTGGCGGACGAGATCAATGCGAAGGCGACTTCGGCTGAAGACGCGGTACGCGGAGCCGACGTCGTCGTGACCGTTACGAATTCGTCCGAACCTGTACTTCTGGGCGCGTGGCTGAAGCCCGGCGCTCTGGTGAATGCGGTGGGCGCGGTCGGAACGAAGAATCGCGAAGTGGATGACGAAGCCATGCGAGGCGCGGTGATTGCAGATTCTCGCGAGGCGGCGATGAAGGAATCCGGCGATGTGTTGCTGGCGAACGCGCCGATCTACGCCGAACTGGGCGAACTGCTTGCGGGAACAAAACCAATGCCGCAGGCGAGGGTCACGGTCTTCAAATCGCTGGGACTGGCAGTCGAGGACCTCGCCGCCGCCAAACTGGTTTTGGAACAGCTTAGGGCGCGTGAAGACGCTGGGGCCGCCTGGCACTTCGCATGAACCGTTTTGTATCAGGGCACGACTTTCAGCCGTGCCGCAGTCGCCCCGATAATGACTTGGGCTTTAGCCCTGAGAAACGCTGGTCGATTACAGGGGCTAAAGAGACTGTGTCACGACCTGGTGTCGCGGCTCCGCGGCTCACTTGTTGTCCCACTTGGAGCGCGGGCTTACGCCCGCGCCTAACACAAATGCCGCCGCTTCGCGGCTGAATGAGCCGGATTTCTTAGTGTTTGTTCCACCGCGAATTATGATTTCCGGTCGTGACACAGTCTCTAAAGCCCTGGTCTTTTGTTGAGCCTTTTTCGGCACGACTGGAAGTCGTGCCCTGATACGAACCAGAGCGATTCACTCGATCAGACCAGCCTGAGGTGGCAGGGCCCTTCACATAACGGTATCGGCGTCACTCTCCCGCCAGGAAGTACGCTCCGTAGCGCCGGCCCATACGATAGGCAAGCCGGGCGTGGCAACGATACGCGGTTTCGCCTTTCTGGTGGAACTCAAGGATGACGATATCGCCGACATTCAACCCTGCGTCGCAATCGAAGGCGACCCCTCCTTCGCTCAGGTCGGTGCAGATTCCGTCATTCGATTTATCCACCAGCAAACCATAGGTGAGGATTCGCAACGGGATCTTGAGAGCGATTCGCTCCCGCCGTCGCCGGTCAAATGTTGGTGGCAGCTCAGGAAATGAGCTTCCGGGTTCGTTTTGTACGTTCTTCATGCGGCGCTGCCCCGCGATGGGTTACCCACAAGGTTGTCAACTAAGCCATCGGCGGGCAAGGGCAAAGACTTCACTGGCGATGAAAGATCGTGCCAATCGTTCCTTCCTGGGAGCGGTTCTAACTTGGGACTTAGAAGTGGGAAGGACTGTATAAGCGGTCTTCGGGTCTGCTCTACAATGCCAAGTATGAGCCCCAAGTCTGAGGAGTTACTGCGCCCCCGCGATGCCGCCGTGGTCCTGGGCATTAGCTATGCCAGCCTGAAGCAGTGGATCTACAAGGGCAAGCTGCGCACGGTGAAGACTGCCGGCGGCCACCATCGCATCCCGCAAAGCGAAATCGACGCCTTCCTGTTCAAGTCGCTGGGCAAGCAACCGGCGGAGAGCCGGGCCAACTTCCGCACCATCAGCGGACGCAATCAGTTGGTAGGCCGCATTGTGGAAGTGCGGATTGAAGGACTGATTGCGCAGATTAGGCTATCCATCGGCGGGCAACACATCACCTCCATCATCACCGCCGATGCTGCTCGCGAGATGCGCCTGAAGCGCGGCGACAAAGCCGCCGCCTTGGTCAAGTCCACTGAAGTGATGATCGTCCGGGTGTAGAGCAGTTCCGAGCGAAGAGATTCTGAGCAGAAAAATTCGGGTGGCTGGCCGAGCACCAGCCACCCGATTTGTTTACGGCAGGTAGTAGCGGAAGGATGTGAAGAACATGTTGTCGAGAGCTGTCGGGCTGTTGTCGACAGGTGCAGGATGCGCGGTGCCGATTCCCGCCCACGCAGTCCTCGTCACGTACGAATACTGCAGGCCGAATTGCAGTCTGCCCTTCGGGCCGTTGTACGGTTTGTACCAGAAGCCGAGGGTGCCTTCCCAGATGTCCTTGGTGTCGCCGGTGCAGTTCGCCAAGCTGCCGGGATCGAAGCCGGCGCCGTACGCCGTACTGGGCAGGGTTTCGACGCCGCAACCGCTGTTGTTGAGGGCAAGTGCGCCGTAGCCGACGGCCGGGACGCCCTTGGAGTTCAGGAACTCGGTCTGGCCGTCATACTCGATACCGCCGTTGCCATACCAATCCCACTTGGGAGAATGATATTCCAGCGTCAGCAGGCCCTGGCGGCTCGCGATCGGAGCCACGTAGCCGTTCGTACTGATGGTCACATCGGACAAACCGGCGGTTCCGTAACGTCCTACACCTTTACCGACCAAGGCGTGTATGCCGAGGTCAAGGTGCTTCTGGAACATGGACCACCGGGCGTTGACGCCGCCTCCACCTGCCCAGGTCGAGCTATTGAAGGCGCCGGCTGCGGTGGGCGTCTTGTCAAAAGCACCGGGGAAGATGCGATCGCGGAAGCCGCTGCCGATACCGAAGATTTCATAGTGTCCAAAGCCCGGCTGGAATGCCAGTTTGGCGATGAAATCCGGAGACGGATTGAAGGAGTAGTTCGCGAGAGCGGAGCAGGTGGTAGCGGGCGTAGCCGGCAAAGTCGAAATTGATCCCGTGCTGCAGCCGCTTACCGCGCCGTTATACAAGCCGCCTGAGAGTCCCGGGCCGCCGAGCAGGAATGAACCGGCGGTATTGCCGTGTGCGGTTAGCGTCGCCTCCGAGTCTTCCACGGAGAAGCCCAACCAAACCTTGTTGCCCCAATCCTTGACAACACGGAATCCGTACTGACGCGCCCAGCTGAAGCCCACGGTATATTGCGGGTCGATGGTCATAGGCGTTGCCTCAGTGCGGTTGTCTTCACCCACTTTAGTTTCCGTCACTAAGCTCCACATCTGGCCGCCGGTGAAGCTCCAGCCGCTGTTGAGCGCGGCCTGACCCCAAAACTGACGGAAGCGCATGAGGTATGAGTTGCTCTCATTGTTGTTCGAGGTCGTGCCGGCACCTAAGAAGTCAGTCTCGACATAGCCGGTCATGCCCATATTTTCCAGCTTGCCTTGGGCCAGCATGGAAAGACGCGACTGACGAGCGGATCCGTAGAACTCAGACATGTGCGCTTGCGAAGAACCCGAGTACGGAATTGAGTTGAGCGCTGTGTTGATGTCCGCACCCTCGGCGTGTTGGCGCCACACAGTTTCTGCTGCGGTGAAGCCGCCCGGAGTAATGGTGATTCCCTTGTAGTGAAGCGCCAGCGGGCTTTCCAATCCGGCAACGCGTTTCTGCGTTTCCTGCAGTTCGTTCACAGTGTTGCCGGAAACAGTCTTCAAATCGGCGACGTCGTGTTGTAGGCCACCGATCTGGTCGGCACTCGCCGTACTCTGCGAGTTGGCCGCAGCCGTTGCTGCCGCCTGCGCCTGTTGCGCTGCCGATTGCGCCGCCGTCACTTGTTGCTGCAATTGCTGAATGGCCTGATCGCGAGTTGTGATCTGTTGTTGCAGCTGTTGGATCTGCTGTTGTTGCGCCGAGATGGCGTCTTTCATGTCCTCCAGCTGTTTCGAAACTGGAGCTGAACTACGCTTCGCCGGTTTCGAAGTTTGGGGGTCGGTTTGCGCGAACACGGTTGTGGTAATCAGAACCGCAAGCGCCAAGGCAAGTCGTCGTTTCATTTTCTCTCCTGAATAGCAACAGTTGAGCGGAACGGAATCTACAGCAACCCGGCAATGCCGCACACTTAGTACAACTAGAAATTTTGTTGGCAATAGTCAGCGAAATCGTATGTGGGCGAAGTTACAGATTCATGAATAGAAAATGAAAGTTCCGCGAATAAGCCTAGATTTCAACAGGTTGAAGGGTACGGATTGGGTTTTGTCCGGATGGGACAAAAAACAGTAGGAACAAGGTCTCCATTCACCGACTTTTCATCTTCTTGTAATATTCGTGATCTATGCTCTTCGAGAAACTTTGCCAACTGTTCTCGAAGCGATCCCAGGAAAGCTTGGAGTTCTTGCGGCGGTTATTGAGTTTCGAGTCGACCGTAAAAATTCCGCATCGGAGGAGTTATGCGTCACGTTGTGCCTAATCAACGCTTTTGGGTTTCCCTCGCTGCTTTTCTGATTGCAGTCAGTATTTTCATTCCAGCCAACAGCCTCTTGGCTCAGGACAACAACGCAGATTCCCCGCAGGCCCACTTTCCACCTCTGTCCGCGCAGGCCCAGGACCTAATGCAGAATGTGAAGGAGGTATATTTCCCCTTCAACATCTACAGCCGAATTGTGAATCCTGATGTGCTGCAAGCCGACGGGACTTGGCTTGCACAAAACACCGCTTCTCCACTCTGGATCCAAGGCTATGCCGATATCCGCGGCGATATCTTTTACAACCTGGTGCTCTCCTATCGGCGGGCGCAGTTTGTGAAGTCGAAGTTGATTAAGAGTGGCGTCGACGAGTCGCGGATCGGTTTCGCTACTGGCTGGGGCAAACTCTACCCGACGTGCCAGGCGAAGGATGACAGTTGCTATCAGCAACAACGGCGAGTCGACATCGTTCCGCCGGACAGCATGTAGAGGACGCATTCCAGGCGCCGCGGAGTCGTCAGTGCGGTGGCTCCAAAGGCGCCACCTGCCAAACGCGCTCTCGACTGAGGATTGAGGGCCGGGATATAATCTGATTTTGCCCGACTGCTTCGAGACCACTCGAAGCAGTTCTGTTGGTGTCTGCAACGGCAACAGCGGGCAGCATCAGCACTCCCAAAGTCATAGAGATCCGAGGTTCCCTCATGTCAGGCCATTCCAAATGGGCAACAATCAAGCACAAGAAGGGCGCGCTGGATGCCAAGCGCGGCAAGATTTTCACTCGCCTAATAAAGGAAATCACCATCGCGGCCAAAAGCGGTGGCGATCCTGAAAAGAATCCGCGGTTGCGTGGCGCCGTGGCCGCTGCTAAGGCGGAGAATATGCCGGCCGACAACATCAAGCGTGCTATCCAGCGCGGCACCGGCGAGTTGCCTGGCGTTTCCTATGAAGAGATCACCTTTGAGGGCTACGGCCCGGGCGGCGTGGCCATCCTGATCGAGGTCTCCACCGACAATCGCAACCGCACGGTTAGCGAGATTCGGCATGCCTTCGGCAAGAATGGCGGGAACATGGGAGAAGCCGGCTCGGTCGCATGGATGTTCCATAAAAAGGGCGATATCATCATCGCCAAATCAGCAGCCAAAGAAGACGATCTGATGAACCTGGTGCTGGAAGCCGGAGCTGACGACTTGAAGGATGATGGCGAGAATTGGGAGATCCTGACCGATCCCTCAGCGTATGAGTCGGTACTGGAAGCCGTAAAGAAAGCCGGCATCAAGCCGGAGGTTGCCGAGATCGCGATGGTGCCGCAGACCTACACCAAGCTCGAAGGCCACCAGGCCGGCACGATGATTCGGCTGCTGGAGGCCCTGGAAGACCACGACGATGTCGAGCACGTCTATTCCAATTTCGACATCGACCAGAAACAACTGGAAGAGGTTGCCGGATAGTCTAGCCGGCTGCCGTGGCGAAGAACTGCTTGACGCGCAGCTTCTTAGCGCGGCGCTTCGCTTGCCACAGATCGTAGGCAAGCTGCATCTGCAACCAGTGCTCCGGCGTGCTGCCGAATGCCTTGGACAGCCGCAGCGCCATTTCCGCCGTGATGCCGGAGTGGCCGTTGAGGATCGACGAAAGAGTCTTGCGCGTGACGCCCAAGCCCTTGGCCGCCTCGGTCACGCTCAGATCAAGCGCCCTAAGACAGTCCTCCCGGACTATCTCGCCGGGGTGCGGGGGATTGTGCATATCCATTTGTTTTTGCTCCTGCCGCTAGTGGTAATCGACTAAGTCAACATCGGTTGCGTTTTTGCCCTCAAAACGGAACACCCGTCGCCAGTTACCCGACACCGAGACCGCCCACGCGCCCTTGCTCTCGCCCAGGAGCGGATGCAGCTGATAACCGGCAATATTCATGTTCAGCGGGCTCGCGGCGGTCGAAAGCGACGCCAGCAGGCGACGCAAGCGCTTCACGTGCTGAGCGTTCACCCCTCGCGTTTCCCCGGAGACAAAAAGCCGTTCCAGCCCCTTATGGCGAAACCGCACCATCATCTTCGTATAGTGTAACTACTCAGGTTACACAAATCAAACCTGAGTTGTGCTTCCTGCCCGCTCGCCTCGAGTTTTCCCTGTCCGGGGGGTACAAGTGGACTCTGTCTTCTGCGCTAGAGTTGTGTCGCAGTTCGCATCTATCAGGAACCGGCCAAAGACCTCGTTCGACAACAAACGGCCTCGCGCCGTGAGCCGCAAGCGCTCGGCGTCGTTTTGCAGCAACCCAGTTTCGACAAGTTCGGCAATGATGAGACGGTAGCTGTCGAGTACGTCTTCGCCAAACTTCACTTGAAGCTCGCGGAATGAGATGCCGCGATTCAAGCGCAGTCCAAGGAAAAATGATTCTTCCAGCGCCGCGTGGGCGTCGATCAATGTGCGGGACGCCAGAAGCTGTTGCGCTCGGGACGACGACTTGGTTGCGGACGAGTATTCATCCAGCGAATCCGGAGTCGCGAATCGTACCGCGTCGATGCCACGCTCTTTCAAGTCGGGTGCGGTGGCCAGCATAGAGTGCGCGTCGACGCCAAATCCGATATAGGGCTGGCGCGTCCAATACTTCAGGTTATGGTGCGAGTGGTGCAAACCGATGCCGTGGGTCACTGGCCGGGCGAAATTGGAGATCTCATACTGCTGCACGCCGCCTTTTTCCAGTCGTTCGCACGCAGCTAGATAGAGATCGGCAGTGAGGTCGTCGTCGGGAACGAAGTGCGCATGGTAGCGGCTGCCGCCGGCCAGCAACTCATTGCCGAGGCGCGAATCCTCGTCGATCTCCAGCATGTAGACGCTGACATGCGGAACGCCAGTGGCAAGGGTTTCGCTTAGCGAGAAATTCCAGCTCTCTTGTGTCTGGTGCGGCAATCCGGCGATCAGATCAATGCTGATGTTGCCGATTCCCGCCGAGCGCAGGCGAGCGATATCGGATAGCGTGATTTCGCGCGTATGCAGACGTCCGATGGAAGAACTCTCCTTGTCAACGAACGACTGTACGCCCAGGCTGACCCGATTCGCACCGCAACTAAGAAGCCCAGCCAGGATTTCGTCACTGATCGTACCGGGAGCGCACTCCACCGTGATCTCCGCCGTTCGCTCGACGTCGAAATTGTTGCGAACAGCTTGAAACATGCGCTGCAGCTGACTGGGATCGAGCACTGAGGGAGTGCCGCCACCAAGGTAAATCGAATCCACTCCGGCTTCAAAAACAGCCCCAAGCTCTCGCGTGGTGCTAGCCGAAGACTCGATATCCGAGCAGACCTGCTGCACATAGCGATCAAACAGCGCGCGCGAAAACACACCGGAGGCAAAGTTGCAGAAGCTGCACTTGGTGCGGCAAAACGGGACGGAGATGTAAATTCCTTGTGACAAAGGCAGCAATTAGCAGTTAGCAATTGGCATTTAGTAAGCGCTTCCGATACCCAAGGAGATGGATATCTGGTAGCCAATCATCACTCAGATGCATCTTACCTCTTTCCGCAATAATCGCTGGGGCAGTGTAAGCTAACTGCTAACTGCTAACTGCTCAATGCTAACTGCTCAAACGAAACACCGCGTCGTCATAACTGGAATGGGCGTGGTCAGCCCGAACGGCATCGGCAACGAAGCCTTCTGCCGTGCCATTCTGGCCGGAACCAGCGGCGTGCGGCGCGTCAGCAGCTTCGATCCTGGCGATTTGCCGGTGCAGATTGCCGGTGAAGTGCAAGGTTTTGACGAGTTGGCCTGGGTCGATGCACATGAACGCAAGCATGTTTCGCGAGTGGTGCCGCTGGCACTGGCGGCGTCGACAGAAGCGTTGCGTGACGCCGGGGTCGAAACATCGCAGCTCTCTCTGGAACAGCAGCGCGAGATCGGCGTCGTGCTCGGTTCGGGCGGCGGAGCGCAGGAGTTCTCCGAGGAGCAAGTGCGGCTGTGGCTGACCGGAAAGGTGAAGCAGGTGAGCCTGTTCTGCATTCCCAGCGGGACGATGGGTACGCTCTCCAGCGAAATCAGCATGCGCTTCGGGCTGCGCGGCATGAGCCATGTCATCACTACGGGCTGCACTTCATCGACCGACGCTTTCGGTTACGCACTGCGGCAAATCCAGTTCGGCTTTCTGCCGATGATGCTGGTCGGCGGCGTCGACGCGCCTATAGCGCCGGGAATCATGAAGGGCTTCACCCTGATGAAGATCATGACATCCTCGTGGAACCACGCACCGGAGCGGGCCTCACGGCCATTCTCCCTCGATCGCGATGGCTTCGTTGTGGCCGAAGGCTCGTGGATGTTCGTCTTGGAGGAATTCGAACACGCTCGTGCCCGTGGTGCGAAGATTCTCGCCGAGGTCACCGGATATGGTTCCACCTGCGAGGCCTTCCATCGCGTCCGCCTGCAGGAGTGCGGCGAGGAGCCGGCGCGCGCCATTCAGATGGCAATCGCCGATGCGGGGATTACTGCGGCCGATATTGACTACGTGAATCTGCACGGGACTTCAACTCAGCTTAACGATCGCATCGAAACGCGCTCGCTGAAGCTGGCGCTGGGAGACAAGGCTTACCGGACGCCAATGTCGAGCTTGAAATCGCAGATCGGACATCCGCAGGGCGCATGTGGAGCGGCCGGCATTGCTGCCACGCTAGTCGCCATGCATCATCGCCAGATTCCGCCGACCATTAATCTGGAGGTCCCCGATCCGGAGTGCGACCTGGACTACGTTCCAGAGGCTGGACGGAGCGTCGAGATTGAGCACGCAGTGTGCAATTGCATCGCCTTCGGATCCAAGAATTCCGCGTTGGTTCTGCGTAAGCTCGGTTGAACTGCCAAGCCAGCGCTCTTCAATCTTTTCCATCCTGCCTTGCCCTGATCTCGTCTATATGACTTCCGGCGTTCGCTTACAATTCTGTTAAGGGCTCATGGCAATCCAGGAAGAAGAGGTATTAGGCAAGGCATACGACGCCAGGCTGATGAAACGCCTGCTGACGTATCTCCATTCCTATCGTTGGCAGGTCGCGGTGGCGCTGGTGGCCATCGTGTTGAAGGCGGGCGCCGACGTTCTGGGGCCGTATCTCACCAAAGTCGCCATCGACAAATATCTCGCCAGCCACAAAGAAGCTCATTCGCTGCTCGACCGCTTCCTCAGTCCGCGGCCGCTGACCGGCATAGCGCAAATCGCCGCCATGTACGTTGGCCTGCTGCTGTTCAGCTTTCTGTTGGAGTTTGCTCAGACCTACATTATGCAGTGGACCGGGCAGAAGGTAATGTTCGATCTGCGGGCGCAAATTTTCCGCCATCTGCAACGGCTGCACATCTCGTTCTACGACAAAAATCCCGTGGGACGGCTGGTGACGCGCGTGACCAGCGACGTGGACGCGCTAAACGAAATGTTCACCGCCGGTGTGGTGTCGATCGTAGAAGACATCTTCGTGCTGCTGGGCATTCTGGTCATCATGCTCAACATGAGCTGGCGGCTGGCACTGATCACTTTCGCCGTTCTGCCGCTCATCTTCTATGCAACCTCCATCTTTCGCCGCAAGGTGCGCGACAGCTACCGCCGCATTCGCGTGGCCATCGCCAGAATCAATGCTTACCTACAGGAGCACATTACCGGCATCGTCGTGCTCCAGCTTTTCAATCGCGAAAAGAAGGCATACGAGCGCTTCGAAACGATTAACCGCACCCACATGGATGCGTTCAAAGACGCAATCCTCGCCCACGCGATCTATTACCCTGTCGTGGAAGTGCTGTCGGCGATTGCGATTGCGTGCGTGGTGTGGTTTGGCGGCAATGAGGTTCTGCGTAATTTCGTGACCCTGGGCGTGCTGGTCGCTTTCATGCAATATGCCCAGCGTTTCTTCCGGCCCATTCAGGACCTCAGCGAGAAATACAACATTTTGCAGGCAGCGATGGCCTCGAGCGAGCGCATCTTTAAGTTGCTGGACACCTCGGCCGAGATTGTCTCGCCACCAGCGCCCAAAGTCCCGCAGGGTCCGGGGCGGATCGAGTTCGATCATGTATGGTTCGCCTATCGCACGTTGGCTCAGGCAGCGGCTGAAGCTGCCAGCAAAGGCGAGAAGCTGAAGCCGAACATTGCCGCTGCGAATGATAATGCGAAAGCCGCGGCCGGTCAGGTCGATTTGGGTAAAGAGTACGACTGGGTGCTGCGCGATGTGTCGTTCACCATCGATCCGGGAGAGACCGTCGCCATTGTCGGGCATACCGGCGCGGGCAAAACCACCATCATCTCCCTGCTGCTTCGTTTCTATGACGTGCAAAAGGGCGGTATCCGCATCGACGGCGTCGATATTCGCGATATGGATCTGAGCGAGTTGCGGCGGCGTTACGGAGTGGTGTTGCAGGATCCATTTCTGTTTTCCGGAACCGTGGCCGACAACATCCGGCTGGGCACGCGTTGGATTGAAGATGGGTCGGTGGAAGACGCGGCCGAGCAAGTCAACGTTGCGGACTTCATTCGTTCGCTGCCGGGCGGCTTTGCTGAGGAAATGCGCGAGCGCGGCAGCACGCTCTCCACCGGCCAGAAGCAGCTGATTTCGTTCGCGCGGGCGCTGGCGCACAATCCTAAGGTCCTAATTCTGGACGAAGCCACCTCCAGCGTCGATACCGAGACCGAATTCCGCGTCCGCGACGCGCTCACGCGCATGGTGGAGGGACGCACGTCGATCATCATCGCTCACCGGCTGAGCACCATCCAGCGCGCCAACAAAATTATTGTCATGCACAAAGGCCAGGTGCGCGAGATCGGCTCGCATCAGCAACTGCTGGCGCAGCGCGGGATCTACTGGAAGCTGTATCAACTGCAGTACAAAGACCAGGAAATTCCTGTGCCGGCAGGTATTTCGTCGAGCGAGTATTCCACCGGCGTCAGCGTCTCGGGCACATAGTCAGTGCCTATACATGAAGCGCATGGCTGGTTGCTGACGGCGGCTAGCTCGCACCTGTCATAATCTTTGGGTGCGAATTCTGATCTCCGCGGGAGAAGCTTCCGGCGAATTCTACGGCGCTGAACTAATGAAGGCTTTGCGCCGGCAAGTCTCGCGCGGCTCCCAGAATGCCGGCATCGAGTTCTTTGGCGTCGGCGGAGAGCAGATGCGCAGTGCGGGTTGCGAGCTTCTGGTCGACGCGCGCGAGATTGCCGAAGTCGGCATCGTCGAGGTCGTCAAGCATATTCCCACCATCTACCGTCGCTTTCGCCAGGTAGTGCGCGAAGCCGAGCGGCGCCGTCCCGACGCAGCGGTCCTGATCGATTTTCCTGATTTCAACCTGCGCCTGGCACGCGAACTGCACAAGCTGGGCGTGCCGGTCATCTACTACGTTAGCCCGCAACTGTGGGCGTGGAAGCAGCGGCGCATCGAGCGGGTGCGCAAATATGTTCAGCAGATGCTGGTGATCTTTCCCTTCGAAGAGAAGTTTTATCGCGAGCGTGGAATTGCCGCGAAGTTTGTCGGGCATCCCCTGGCCGATCTGCCGGCGCCATCGGTCACACGCGAACAGTTTGCCAGCGAATACAAGCTTGATCCCGGGCGGCAGTGGATTGCCTTGCTGCCCGGCAGCCGCCGCGGCGAGGTGTCGCGGATCTTTCCAGTGTTGTTGGAAGCAGCGCAACTTCTCGGTCCGGATTACGTTTACATAGTACCGGTCGCTTCAACTCTGGATGCAGGCTGGATGGCTTCGTTCCTGCGGGACTACCGGGGACCGTCCATCACCTTCACGCGAGACGCCCGAGCAACCGTGCTGCACGCGCGCGCCGCAGCTGTCGCCAGCGGTACCTCGACACTGGAGGCGGCGCTGATTGGCACGCCCTTCGCGATGGTTTACCGCGTTGCGCCGCTCACCTGGCGGCTGGGCCGCCGTCTAGTAAAGGTGGACCGCTTCGCAATGGTGAACCTTATAGCGGAGCGGGATGTTGTGCCCGAGTTGGTGCAAGCGGATTTCACGCCACAACGCGTCTGCCACGAGCTGCGCCGCGTCATTGCAGATGGACCAGCGCGCCAAACTATGATGGAAGATTTTCTTGAGGTGCGGCGGCGCCTGGAACCCGGCGATTCCGGAGGAAACGCATCCGATCGGGCGTCCCAGGCCGTACTATCCATAGTGGGACAGTCGAGATGAGAGTGCGAGTTCGAACTCACCACAGAGGCGCGGAGAGCACGGACATGATGATAAGAAAGACTCAGTGTTCTCCGTGCCTCCGTGGTGAAAATTCGAATCGGAAGAACGGACACTCAACGGCCCGTCTTTCCATGCAGATTTTGCATCGTTTATAGTGACCAATAGAGGAGTTTTCTCCCGAATGCGCAATGCGGCAAGGTCCCTGGGACGATCTCTAGTATTTGGCGTGCTCATCTTCGTTTCAACCTGCTTCGCGGCGGAGAAGCCGCGCATCCAGGTCGACGACTACATCATCCACGTCGCCGTGACGCCGCAAACGCACCAGCTCAAGGCCCAGGCCCGCGTCAAATTCACCGCTCTGGAAGACATCAACATCGCGATCTTTGAGCTGCACAATGCGCTTCGCCCGACGCGCGTCATCGATTCCAGCGGACAGTCGCTTCCGGTGGAGCGGGTCAGCTCGGATTCCACGGTTCGTATCTCGCTTCCCAGCACGCTCACCAAGGGCACGTCCGATACGTTGATATTTGAGTATGAGGGCACCGTCCAGTCTGCCGACGATAGCCCGGTGCCGGGATTGAAGCTTGCCTACGTTGGCGATCCGATTACCTATCTTCTTTATGCGGGACGCTGGTTTCCCATGGTGAGCTATGGCACCAACCGGTTCACCTCCACCATAAGCGTCAGCGTTCCGCCCGGATACACTGTGATTGCCAGCGGCAAAGAAAGCGCTGCGCCCGGTCCTGAAGTGGAGGAAGGTGCGCCTGCTCCGCGCAAGGGCCAGCCGAAAGACGTGATCACCCGTCTAGCCACACCAGCCGGCGGACAAACCCTCACTTTCACTTATGAAGACCGGCCGAGCTTTCCCGGGACCGTCATCATCGGGAAATATGTGCAGACCAAAAGCACCGAAGGCGGCCTGAACATTAACGTGTACACCACGGCGGAACATAAGGCCGCCGCGGCCAATTACGCTGACACTGCGACCAAAGAGTTTTTCTTCTTCACGACGCTCTATGGTCCGCCCTTCAGCCAGAAGTTGAATGTGGTCGAGTTGCCGGATGATACCGTGCCGTCGGCGTGGGCGCCCGAGATCGCTGCGTTGGCGGGACGTCATTTCAGCGAGAAAGGGAATTACCGGCTGCTGGCGAACACCATCGCCCACCAGTGGTTCGGGACCATGGTGAGTCCGGCTACCAAGAATGATTGGTGGTTGAGCGACGGCGCGGCGCGCTATTCCGAGGCCCTATACGTGGAGCACGTCGCTGGCGAAGCCGGTTTTCAGGAGGTGACCAAGGACATGTCCGTCGGCGCGCTGGCGTATGTGTCGGTGCCGCTAGCCGACGTTGGCAGGCTCGACACCTTCTCGCCGGAGTTTCAGTCGCTGGTAACCGACAAGGGCGGCATGATCCTGGCGATGTTGCGTTGGATCATTGGCGAGGAAGCTTTCGACAAGACCATGCGAACGTTTGTCTCGCAGTACTCGGGCAAAACCGCAACCGTGGACGATCTCCGCAAGATAGCTGAACAGGCTTCGGGCCAGCAGCTCACGTGGTTCTTCACCCAGTGGCTGGATTCCACCGGGGCGCCTCAGTTCAAGAACAAATACACGGTGTATCGCACGGCCAAGGGCTTCCGCGTGGTGGGCGAGATTTCGCAGGACATGGACCTGTTCCGCATGCCGGTGGAGTTGAGGATCGACACCGACGGCAAGACCGAGAGCAAGCGCATTGACGTGGAAGGGACGAACTCGGCATATTCGGTCGATACTTTTGGAAGGCCGCGCCGCATCACCATCGATCCTAACAACCAGGTGCTGCAGAACTCGCTCGACTTACAAGTGCGGACGTCGATCATGCGCGGGCAGCAGGACGTCGAACAAGGCGACCTGACCGAGGCGCTCAAGGAATTCCAGAAGGCCCTCGACATCAACCGGAACAGCTCGCTGGCGCACTATCGCATCGCCGAGGTGTTCTTCCAGCAGCACAATTATCAGTCCGCCGCGAACGCGTACCGCGAGGCGCTCAATGGCGATGGCGAGCCACGCTGGACGGAGGTTTGGAGCCACATTCAGCTGGGTATGATCTTCGATCTGACGGGGCAGCGCGAGCGCGCCACCAACGAATATCGCCAGGCATTGCAGACCAACGACAACACGCAAAACGCGCTCGATACTGCACGCAAATATCTACAAAAGCCGTATCAGCCGCAAAGCCAGGACAAGCCGGGGATGTAGTAGAAGTAGAGCCGGCCTTCAGGCCGGCGTCCAAGATCAAGATAAAAGAAGCGGGAGTTGCGCTGGTCATCCAAATGACCAGCGCAACTCCCGTAGTTCACCTGGCGGGAGCGAACGCGGCACTAAAGCGCCGCTCTACCCTAATGAGCCAGCTTCAGGCCGCCCAGACTCGCAGCTTTTTGCTGTGCCACATTGTGGGACATCAATAGCACCTGAAAGGTCTCGCCCATGCCGCTGGGCGCAATTAGATGCTTCAGTTGTAACGCGACCTTGGTATGCTCCTGCGGCAGCTTGCAATCCTGGAAGGCATCGGCGAATTGGGTTTCCTCTCCGATGCCGATGAGGAATTGCGACTGCGTAATCAGTGCCAGCGCTTCGAGCCCCCACTCCACCCCACGAGCGCGCAATGCCGTGAAGTTGACGTGTGCCGTGATGTCCTGCTCACCCGGCGCCTCGTAAGGCGAAGCGCTGGCGGTGTGCTGGCGATAGCTCATGATGGTGTCGCGATGCTGGCCGGCAAGTTGTTCTTCGCGGGTGTAGCCGTAGTCGATGAGCACGAGGAAGCCGCGACGCTGTTCAAACACGCGGGCAATGCGCTCCATCCACCCGAGCGCCGCGAGAGAGACTTCGACACGCTCCCCTTCTTCGGGACGAACTCCATAGCGATCGAGGAATTCGTTTTCAGCAGCGGAAGGTGCGACGAAGACTTCCGTGAAACGCCCGTTCTCATAGCCGATGCGAACAGCACCGCGATGGTCAATCACTTCGACCGGTAGGGCATCGAAGAACTCGTTGGCGAAAATGATGATGCTATCCCTGGCCTGCGAGGCCGATGTTTCCAGTGAGTCAAAGATCTCGCATCGCCCGTCTGCGATGTGTTCCGCTACACGCTCTTGCAACTTCGCTCGCAGGTGCGCCGATTGCTCCACCAGCCCATAGTGCAGCGCGCGCGAGAATTCCGGAAACTGCCTGGCCGACCAATCCAGCACATCTCGTGCGAAGAGCCCGCGTCCCGGCCCGAGTTCGATCAAATCAACACGCGCAGGCGAATCCATCGCACACCACATCTCTTCGAATTGTCGCGCCAGTAGGCGGCCAAACACTGCGTGGACATCGCTGGAGGTGTAGAAGTCTCCAGCCTTGCCGAATTGCTCGCGGGCTCGTGAGTAGTAGCCAAGCTCCGGCTCGTACAAGCAAAGCTCCATGTAACGTGAAAAAGGAATAGGACCGTTGCGAGCGATCTCGTCTGCAATGCGCTGCCGAAGACCGTGCTCGGATTTCGGCTGCTTCGGCTGCAAGGTCACAGCTTGCCCTCGCGCTCCATCTGCTGATGTTCCTTGCGGTGCTGAGGAGTGCGGATGAACATCTCGACCAGGTAATCGTGCAGGCAATCGAAGATCTGGCGCTGCAGTGTCCACTCGAATTGCGCGTCGTCCAGGTCGCGTGGATGCAGCTCGAAATAGTAGGTGTGGACGGGCGGGTCGGAAAAACGCGGACGAATGATGATCTCGACGCCTTCGCCTTTGTCGCGCGCGTCGAACTCAACGAGAGGATGCTCATAGAGTCGAAGCTGAAGTTGGACGCGCTCCAGGCGGGATAAAGTCATTGAGGCGATTGTAGCAAGGGCGGGTAGAGCGGACCCTTAGGTCCGCGGCGGCGGCGTTTTTAGAGAAGGCTTCGGGCGCTGA
This sequence comes from uncultured Acidobacteriaceae bacterium, assembly GCA_963789245.1. GTDB lineage: Bacteria > Acidobacteriota > Terriglobia > Terriglobales > Acidobacteriaceae > Bog-257. Next base: position 110,821 of record CAWBKE010000012.1, read on the forward strand.
GCTCGCGCCGGCATAAGCGCCCGAACTACAGATAGCCGCCGGATGAGGACGCAGGAGTCAAGGCCTGCTCTACTGATCGTCAGCTCCAGCGGAACCAGCGCAACGCCAGAACAAACGACACGCCGCCCCACACCGCGAGTACGGCGATCCTGCCCAGTTGTGAGTTGAGCGAGGCCCCTTGGAGAATGATGGCTCGCAGCGCATCGTTAAGCGCAGTCAGCGGCAACGCCCGGATGGCAGGCAGGAAGATCTTGGGAAAGCGCTCGTAGGAGAAGAACACTCCCGAGAAAATCCACATCGGCATCATGACGACATTGATTAATCCGCTGACGCTTTCGATTTTCTGCGCGCGACTGGCAGTAAGCAGACCGATGCCGCCGAAGGAGACAGCCCCGAGCGCTCCAATCAGCAGAATCGAGAGCAGCGAGCCTTCGACACGAACATGAAAGACGAGCACGCCGAACAGCAGCAGCAGACCAACTTCAACGATCATGAGCACCAGGCGGCTGCTAACCAGAGCCAGCAAGAAATCCGAGCGACGCATCGGCGTTGCCACAAAACGTTTCAGCAATTTCCGCTGCCGCATTTCCACCAGCGCAAATCCGATGCCCCACATGCCGGAGTTCATCAGGTTCATGCCCAGCAGGCCCGGAATCAGGAAGTCGATATAGCGCGCCCCCGGCTCGCTCGACGCTTGCGTCACCGTGTTGATCGGATTCCTGCGTCCCGCGGCGGCCTGTAGCGCGTCATCTACCTGTGTACGCGCCAGCACACTTTCGGGACGCGCAGGATCGTAACGGAAGTGAACGCCAGAGTCGTCCATCGTTATGACCAAGGCGTACTTGCCAAGGCGGAAGCCATCGAGTGCGGCGGACGCGCTCACCACATCGGGCTGGATACCCGCGTGTTCAGGCGAGCGTTGCAGCAGATCGACGACCTGCTGCGCCTTTGGCCCCTCAACCACGGCAATGGGCGTGACATCCGGCGGCTTGCCGCGAAAGGCGATGCCCAGCCCCAGTGCCAGCAGCAGAGGAAAAACGAAGACCCAGAAGATGACCTCCGGCTCACGCCACAATTCCAGCATGCGCATCTGCAATAGGCGTAGATAGCCGGCCCATCTGCCGTTAGCTCTGATCGCTTGCTCCGGACCCGATATCGCCGGCGGTTGCTCGATCGTTGCCATCAATCCTCCCTCAGATGGCGGCCCGTAAGTTGCACAAAAACGTCTTCCAGACTGGCCTGTCGCGTGGTGAGGTGGATCAGTTGCGCCCTTTGCTTTTGAACTTCAGCCAGCAGCGCCGGAATGGTTTCATGGGGCTCATTGACCTGCAAAGAGTACAAGCCGTCATCACTGCGGACCGACTGCACTCCCGGAAGATTGGCCCACGCGCTTCCATTGTCGCTGTGGCCGGATACCGCGAACTCGACGACGTGATGACCGGTGAGGCGCTCGATCAGTTCGGCGGGCGTTCCAGCGGCGATAATCTGGCCGTGATCGATAATCGCGATCCGATCACACAGCCGTTCCGCCTCGTCCATGTAGTGGGTAGTCAGCAACACCGTGCCGTTGCGCTTCTGGAATTGGCGAATGATGTCCCACAACTGCCGGCGGCTTTGCGGATCAAGGCCGGTAGTCGGCTCGTCGAGAAACAGAATCTTCGGATCGGCCACCAGCGCGGTTGCCACCGCCAGGCGCTGCTTCTGGCCTCCCGACAACTTGCCGACCAAGGCGTCGGCCTTTTCCTGCAGCGAGAGTTCCTCGAGCACCGCCTCGACCGAGGTAGGACGACGGTAGAAGCTGGAGAATAGTTGCAGGGTTTCGCGAACGGTGAGCTTCTCCGAGAGCCGAGTCTCCTGCAGTGAGACGCCGAGCCATTCGCGCAGCTCACGTGCGTGCGCCTGCCACGTCCTGCCGAGGACTTCAACCTGGCCGGATGTCGGCTCCAGCAGCCCTTCGAGAATCTCGATGGTCGTGGTCTTGCCCGCTCCATTCGGTCCCAACAGACCGAAACATTCGCCCATGTTGATCGTCAGGTCGAGGCCGCGCACAGCTTCGACCTTGCCGTCGTAGGTCTTGCGCAGACCGCGACATTGGATGGCAACGTCCATATTTCTAAATGATACTGGAGAACTGAGGAGCGGAAGTCATTCACCACAGAGACACAGAGGCATAGAGGCATAGAGAGAAGGGAATGGTTTGTATCAGGGCACGGCTTCAGCCGTGCCGCAACTCGCCCCAAGAAAATTGGGCTTTAGAGACTGTGTCACGACCGGAAATCATATTCCGCGGTGGAACAAACACTAAGAAATCCGGCTCATTCAGCCGCGAAGCGGCGGCATTGTGTTAGGCGTGGGCGTAAGCCCGCGCTCCAAGTGGGACAACAAGTGAGCCGCGGAGCGGCGACACCAGGTCGTGACACAGTCTCTTTAGCCCGATCTCTACCCGATCCATTCGGCACGACTAAAGTCGTGCCCTGATACAAAGCAACCCTCCTCTGAGACTTCGAAAAGGCGCACCTACGTCATTGACTTAAGGTCCGGAGATTTGTTCACCACGGAGATCTCTTGCAAAGAAAACTCTGTGCCTCCGTGGTGAATTGCTAGGGTTTCGGAGTTATGTCATCGGTTTCAACCCCTGGAGCATCGTCGGAATCAACTCTGACACTGTGGGATGGATGTGCATGGCTCGGGATACCACAGTGTAGGGGGCCTTGGCGTACATGATGTCGAGGAGCGAGTGGATGACCTCATCGCCTCCCACGCCCAGGATGGCCGCACCCAGGATTTGCCTGGTTTCGGCGTCGACCATCACCTTCATAAAACCCTGGGTCTCGCTTCTCTCGATAGCGCGGCCCACGCTCGACATCATGTACTTTCCGATGAGCGCCTTCCGGCCTGACTTGCGGACATCAGCCTCAGTCATACCGGCGCGGCCCAGCGGCGGATCAATGTACAGAGCGTAGGCGGGAATTCGATCGCTGAGACGCCGGGGATCATTGTCCAGCAGATTGGCGGCAACAATCTCGAAATCGTTATAGGAAGTGTGAGTAAAACCTCCGCGGCCGTTGCAGTCGCCGAGCGCCCAAATTCCCGGCACGTTAGTTCGCAGTTGATCGTCAACGATGATGTTGCCGTGTTTGTCCTGCGCGACGCCAGCTTTGTCCAGTCCAAGATCGTCGGTGTTGGGGCGGCGTCCAGCTGCGATCAGAACATGCGATCCGGTTACGGGCGAGGAATTCGCCGTGCAGTCGACGCCCGCGATGACCTGGTCGCTGCGTTTTTCCAGTGTGATGCATGTCGCGTTGAGGCGAACCGTGATGCCTTCGCGCTCCACGATGTCTTTGATGGCATCGGAAATGTCCGGGTCCTCGCGCGGAATGAGGCGCGACTCGCGCTGCAGGATCGTGACCTTGCTGCCGAAGCGACGGTACATCTGGCCGAACTCCAGCCCGATGTAGCTGCCGCCGACGACGATGAGGTGCTCGGGAAGGAAGTCAACGGCCATCATGGAGGAGTTGTTGAGGTATGGGACCTGATCGAGGCCGCGGATGGGAGGAACGCTGGCGCGGCCGCCGACATTGATGAAGATCTGGTCAGAGGCGAGACGGTCGTCGCCGACGGCTACAACATGCGGTGAATCGAAGCGCGCCTGACCTTTGTAGACATCAATGTTCGGTTGCTCGCGGAGGCGGCTTTCCGCTCCTTGTTGTGATGGCCGCTGTATTGTGTCCTTACGGGCCTTCACCTTCTTCATGTCGACGGAGGCAGCGCCGGCGTCGACTCCGAACTCGGCAGCGCGGCGTGCCATGTAGGCTACGCGGGCACTTGCCACGAGGGTTTTCGTGGGGATGCAGCCGGTATTGACGCAGGTTCCGCCAAACAAGCCGCGCTCAATGATGGCGACCTTGCGGCCGGCCTTCGCCATTCGTATCGCCAGAAATGGCCCTGCTTGCCCGGTGCCGATGACAATTGCGTCGTAAGATTTGTTCATCACCCCTCCGAGAACGTGCAAAAAGGGTAATACAGGCGGGCGAGTGGCGTCACGTGTCAGCCCGTCATTGCGAATCGGTGAAAAGATTTCCAGCGGTCGTGAGCGAGCGACGATTGGCTTTGTCGCAAATCCACGCGTGGTGAGCCATGCAACAAGCCTAGTCGACGGGTGACGCGGCCGCCGGCCGTCGTCGTGCCAGCGGGGCAGCTATGAACCAGTACAGAACGGGACCCAGCAGCGCCACAACCACAGCGAATGGAATTGAGGAGATGGAGCCCATCAGCTTTTCTCCGCGGGAGGCGTAGAGAGCATAGCCAATCAGCGCTGCCGGACCGATACCCAGAGCGCAGGCGAAGGCAAGGTTGCCGGCTCGGAAGGGGCGGACCAGCTCAGGTTCGCGAAGACGCAATACGACTAGCGAGACAAATTCCAACAACAGGCTTGATCCGTAAAGTATGAGGTCAATCGAGATGAGCCTTTCAAACGGCAGCTTAAGAGCCAGCGCCCAAGCCAGCCCGCAGACGAGCACGCTGACCCAGGGTACGCCTCGATGGTTGCGCCGGGCCAAGAAGCGCGGCAGCATACCATCTTCTGCCATCGCCATCGGCAGTCGCGTGTAGCTCATCATGAGGGCGTTGAACATTCCGATGCCGCAAATGACGCCGCCGGCGGCCACGCCCCAGCCGAGCCAGGAACCTCCTATCTTTTCGGCCGCAATCACCCAGTCACCGGTGGAGAAGCTGTTGCCGGAAAGACCTGCCAGCGCCATAGCCAGGAGCGGAAGAATGTAGGTGACAGCGGCGAGCAGCGCGGCGGCAATCATGGCGCGGGGATAGTTACGCTGCGGATTCTCCACCTCCTGAGCTACGGTGGAGGCATTGTCCCAGCCCATGTAATTCCACATGGCCACCAGAATCGCTGTCGAAAGAGCGGCTTGGGAGCCGGTCTGCCCCCAGTGCACGGCCGGATGAGAGGCAACCCCACGCCACAAGGCCAACGCCACGAGGACCGCGAATGGAGCCAGCAAAAGAACGAACAAGCCGACAGAGCCCTCGCCGACAGCGCGTGCACCACGCAGGTTCCACAAGCAACAAGCGGCCACCACAGCTAACGACCACGCATAGCCGTGCCAACCGGCGGTCAGCGCATGATCGAATTGGCCAAGGTAAAGAACAAAGATGGCGGGATAGATGGCCATATCAAAGACACTGGCCGAGAGCGAGAGCCAGCTCTCCTGATAGCCCCAGAACGGGCCGAGAGCGCGCCGTACCCAGATGTAAAAGCCACCCTCGGCGGGAATCGCGCTGGCCAGCTCGCCGATCATCAGCGCAGTCGGCAGGCTCCAAAGCACGGGTAGCACCAGCAGGATTACGATGGCTCTGCCGTAACCAGCGCCGCCCAGAATGTCCTCGATTCCATAAGGTCCGCCCGCCACCATAAAGTACGTGGCCGCAATCAGCGGCAACAGAAGCAACTTTCGCCGGGCCGGTTTGAGGGCAAGAACCATGAGAGTGAATCTAGCACTTTTACTTTTTGTGACGAAAGCTGTCTCCGAGCAGCATTCTTGAAAGGCCTTCATCGCGGAGCGCGCGGCCACGAGACGCTTACTCAAGATGTTGCTGAGATCGTTGCAGCGTATCCATCGGCTGAGACTGTCTATCGGCTCTGCAACGCCACGTCAGCCGCGTCACTCCAGGCTGCTTCTGATGCCGGCGGGATGAAGCTCATGGCGCGTTCGGTAAGAGCGGTGATGGTGAGGCTGGGATTGACGCCTAAGTTCGCGGCGACGACCGAGCCGTCGCAGACATACATGTTCCTGTAGCCGAAGACACGATTGCGGTAGTCGACGACGCCGTTGGCGGGCGAGTCGGCGATGATGGCCCCGCCAAGGCAGTGGGCCGTGCCGGGAACGTCGAAGAGAATTTCCGGCAGCATGCTCATCGCGGTCCCGCCGGCGAGCTGCGCGAATTTTTCGGCAAATTCGTTGGCCGCAGGAATGAAGGTCGGGACTTTCTTCCCCCGGCTCACCAGAAATTTGCGAAACGGCCAAAACACGTGGCGGCCCCACTGCATATCGATGTGGCCCTCTTGCGCCTGCATGCAGAGCAGGATCACACACTCTCTTGCCCAGTGAAACGGCAGGAGCAGGCGCACCGTCCTGAACGGATGCAGCAGCAGCGCGACTGTGAGATTCCGCAGCCATAGTGCAACCCGCCCCGGCCCAGGATGACCACCGGTCAAGATGGTTGCGAGCGCGCCCATGGTGTCGGAACCTTCGGGATAGCGCACCGCCTCGATGTGGGTATGCTCGTCGATGTAAACGCCCGACCCAATCGCGACGCCCTTCGACAGGTCTTGTTTCGAGCGCGGCACACGTACTCCGATCAGCGATTCGGAATTGGTGCGCACGTATTTTCCAACTTGCTGGCTGATCGCCGGCAGCGAACCTTTGTCCTTGAGGTGGAAGAGCAGCTCCATGGTGCCCAACGACGAGGCGGCAAATACCACGCCGCGACAGGTGAAGCGGCGAGGCTGCCGATTGAAGTGAGCAGTCGACTTGACGGTTCGAACTTCGTACCCGTTGCTGCCGTCGGCGATACCATCGAGCGGACGAACATCAACGACTTTGGTCTCGGCGAAAACCTTCGCGCCGCGCTTTTCGGCCAGATACAGATAGTTCATATCGAGAGTGTTCTTGGCGCCATGACGGCAACCCATCATGCACCCGCCGCACGCTATGCAGGTAGCGCGGTCCGGACCCTCGCCGCCGAAAAACGGATCGGGGACAGTCGTGCCGCCCGGCTCGCCTTCGGGCGGCTGAAGAATCGCAACATGCGTGCGATAAAAGGTACGCCCGACGCCAACCTCGTCAGCAACGCGTTGCAGCAGACGATCAGCCGGGCCAAGAATTCTGTTTTCGATAACGCCCAGCATGCGTGATGCCGTGTCGTAATGCTGCGGCATTTCGGACCGCCAATCAGCCAAATCCTTCCACGATCCGCTGTCCCAAACCTTGTCCGGCGGACGCAGCAGGGTACAGGCGTAGGTTATCGATCCGCCGCCAACGGCGCACCCGTGCAAGATGGTGACATGCCGGAAGAATCTCATACTGAAGAAGCCGCGCAGGGCGAGGCTTGGCCGCCAGAACCAGCGATTCAGTGACCAACTTGTGCGGGGAAGATTTTCCGGTGTCCAGCGGCGACCCATTTCGATTACCGCGACGCGGTAGCCTTTTTCGGTGAGCCGGAGAGCGCTGACACTGCCGCCGAATCCGGAGCCGATAACGATGAAATCGAAATCGTATTGGTGCGTGCTTTGGGGCAAGGCGGTTTCCGATCCCAGTTGCATCTCACGAGCCTGGTCGCGGGTGGAGCACGCCTTCAGGCGTGCACGGATGACGGCACGGCACCTCTTCGGTGCGCTTTAGCGCCTGAGGTTACGCCTTGTAACCTCAGCGGCTAAAGCCGGTCCATCTCTGCGCTCTTGAGTGCACCGCTAAAGCGGTGCTCCACCCACATGCTCGAAAATCGTGCTAGAGCGAGAGCGGGCACTTGTCCTCTTCAACATCTCACAAAACGATCATTTCTTACGGTGATATGAGGCAGGGTTGGGGCTGATTCCCGAAACCGGAATCACTCCCAAATTGGTCATTTGTCACTGCGGACATGGTCACCTTCACGGCATCATGAAAGTGCGAAGGACCACTATCGCCCATCTCGGTAGGGAGCCATTTATGCCGGAATCTCAGCCAAACAATTCCTTCTCCTGGGCAGACGCGCTGTTCCTGTACATCGAGCGTCCCGGCCAGCCACTCAGCATTGCCAGCGTCAGCGTATTCGAGGGCACGATCCCGCTAAAAGCGTGCCGGGACTTTGTCGACTCCAAACTTTCTCTGGTCCCGCGTTATCGGCAGCACGTGGTTTTTCCGGCATTCAATATTGGCTTGCCTAGCTGGCAGTTCGATCCCAACTTCGACATTCGCAATCACATCCGGCAAGTGACTTTGCGGCACGGAACCGAGCGCGACTTGAAAGCCCTGGCTTCGAAGATCGTGAGCACACACCTCGACCGGCAGAAGCCGTTGTGGGATGTGACTCTGGTGCGCGGACTGGAAGGCAATCGCACCGGAATGATTGTTCGAATCCACCATTGCCTGGCCGATGGGATAGCTGGGCTGGCCATCATGAATGTTCTAATGGATCCAAGTCCGGTGACGGTGCCTCTGCCTCGTAAGCAGCCGGCATTGCCTGCTCCGCCGGCACGCGATCCGGGCGCTCAACTGCTGGACGGCTTGCTGAAGTCGTATTTCTCCGCGGTCAAAGGCGCCCTTACCCTGCAGTCTGAGGCGCTGAACATCGTGCAAGAGATGCTGGCTAATCCGAGTGGGCCGGTTAACGATCTGATGAAGGTGATGCCGGAGCTGGCTGCGCCCGCCGAGAGACTTCCCTTCAACGTAGTGTGCCACGGCCCGCAGAAGTTTGGCTGGACGGAGGTGCCGATGGCGGAGATCCAGTCCATCCGTCAACTCTGTGGCGGCACCGTGAACGATGTCATCCTCACGATCATGACAGCCACCATCCGGCGTTACGCGCAGCTGCGCGGTGTGCGCGTAAAAGGGCGTTCGGCGCGGATCATGATCCCGGTAAATGTGCGAGGCAACGATAACGCCAAGGAACTGGGTAATCGCATTTCCTTTCTTCCCGTGACCATTCCGCTGGACATTCGCGATCCGCTGAAGCTGTTCGCCTTCGTTCGCGAACACATGGAGATGCTGAAGCGCTCGCGCGCTGCTGAGCTGGTCGGCTTCGCAGGCGGACTGTTTTCCACCATTCCAAGCGCGATCTGGGCCGCGATAGGGCCGGTCGCCAGCCAGTTGCCGCTCAGCTTGTGCAACACCATCATCACCAATATTCCCGGGCCGCAGGTGCCGCTTTATCTGCTCGGCCGCAAGATGCTGTCCTGGTATCCCTATGTGCCGATCGGCGGCGAGATGGGTCTTAATTGCGCCATCCTCAGCTACAACGGCGTCGCCTATTTCGGATTCACGTGCGACGTGAATGCGGTGCCCGATCCAGAGAACCTGGAGAAGTTTCTGGCTACGAGTTGTGCCGAGCTGCGAGATGCGAGCAAGCGCGCGAAGGTGGAGGCTCTGCAGAAGAATCCCGAGCCGGCAACGGGAGCCAAGGAGAAACGACCAAAGCGCAAGCGGCGAGATGCGGAGATACCGGTCGCGCGCAAACCTGCACGAGCAAGTCGCAGACAAGCCCCGCTCGCAGAAGTTGCGGCACCAGCGGTAAAGGCAGCCCCTCGCGCACAAGTCGCTCCTGAACCACAGATAGAAGAGGTGTTGGCTGGGGTGGGAGACTGACGAAGCTGCTGCGGCTACCTTAGCCGGTCGCTAACGCTTTCCGCGTGCATTCCAGCGTGTGAATCAGCGATTCCTGCGGCAGCTTGCGGATAATCGGCTCGATGATCCATCCCAGTCCCAGCGGTATGTCGCGCGTAAGCGAAATGGCCCGGCACTCGATGTAGACTCCTTCATTCTGGTGAGCGGAAGTATGGCGATCGTTGGCAGACCCGGCCGCACCGATCTTCTCGTCGAACCTCCAATAGGAGTAAAGGCGCCATAGGAAGCCATAGCCTGTGTCGGGTTCCAGCACTTTTTCCTTGGGTGTGCCCGCGTCTTCCACCTCGGCAATGCGCGTGGTGTAGGAGCGGCAGAACCAGCGGCTCTCATCGACTTTGGAATAATGAACGTCGTGGTCGGTGTCGAGGACCACGGTGATGATCTTCTTCTTCAGCAGGCGCATGAAGATCTTGAAATCGTTGCCATCGTGACTTATCAGCTTTGAGTCGATTACCTCCGGCTTGTAGATATTCTTGTGGTTATCGTAATTCTGTACGAGGGCCAACGCCTGTTCAACGGTTGCGGCCGGAACGTAGGCCCCTGCGATCCAGTCGTGAATCAGACCATTCGGAACCTTGACCGGCGCATCGCCGGCCCAGAGTTGGGCGACGATCTGCCCCTGCCGAACATGCTGCGCTCGTTCGGAGTTGCCATTGGACCACAGGAAGGCGCCGCTGCCATGCAGCGATGGCTCCATCCTCGCTTCAGCCTCGTGAATGTAGTCCTCGAATGCCTGCAGCGTTCGGGGCTTCAACTGCACGAGGTTTGCGGTCTGCACCATGGAGGACCTGGACTATAGCCATTCCGAGATCGCTAGATCGAGAGTGGGTGGAATACGCCTTCAGGCGTGTAATCAAGGATACAGGCTGTAAATGATCGGCTTCAGCCGCTGAGGTAAATTCGGCAGAGTTACCGCAGCGGCTAAAGCCGGACAAGAATCATCCGGCCTTTCTGCACGCCTTGAAGGCGTGCTCCACCCGAATCTGCTCGAAGCGAAGGCGTCCACAAGCGATCCGTTATCACGAGGCGCGATTTCCCATGCCCTGGTCCCATCACCCACGCGAGCGTGCTGGGCTTGCAGTCCGTCGCGATGCCGATTCCGCCTCGCGCGATTTGCCGTTTCGTGGAGTAGCGACAACGCCCTTGCTGTCTCCATTATCCGAGGAAAACAGATAATCTTCGATCTCGTCGATGCGTCTGTCGGCGTCGTGGTAACCAAGCTGGATCAGCTCACGCGTGTACTTCGGCGTGAACAGAAGGTAGCTCATCAAGTCCGAACATGAAGCCGCATCCCGTCCCAGACTATTGACGAAATACTGGATAAGGTACGGCATATCCTTCTGGTGTTGCGCCGCCACTGCGGTCAAGTCCACCGAAGGAGCAACCTGCAGCACGGTCAACGGCCGCATCTTTTCGCAGCCTTCAATGCCAAGCTGGCTGATATGGCCGCTACTGAGCAGTTGGTTCAACCGCTCCAGGTGCTCGACGTCGGTGGCCAGATGATCTAGAAACATTACGTTGAAAAGAACTCCCATTACTTGCGCCACCGAGGGGTCCTTCTGGTCCGTAGTCTCTTCCTGATGTTCGAGGTTTTCGCAGCGCACACCTATGGCGAAAATCTTTTCCGCTCCCAGGCGAATGATCGGGCTCAGCGGTTGCTGCAGGCGCAAACAGCCGTCGCCAAAGAAAGCGGTGCCGCGCGCGGTGTCGAGCCGTACCGGTTGAAACACCATCGGGATGGCGGCCGAAGCGCAAATATGCTCCACCGTGATTTTCGTCGCCAGGGTGACGCGCCGGCTCCGGTTCCACATGGGATGGCCCTTGGCTCCTTGAATGAAGAGGTAGCTTTTGCCTGAGCTGTAGTTGGTTGCCGAGATGGCAAGGGCGTAAAGATTGCCCCGCTTGATGTTCTCCTGGATCCGGCTGCAATCGAGGTGGGAGTTGAGGAAGTGACGCAGAGGAGTCGCATCCAGCAACGACCGGGCGTTGCCTCCACCGAGAGCTCCTCCAAAGGATAGGTCCAGTATCCAGATGAGGGAGTTGTGGGCCTGCGACATGAGGTCGCAGCGAAAGACGTCGGAAGGTTTGAGGCTGGCCCAAAGCTCGGCCAGACGCGTTGTCACCAGGGCAAAGTTGTCGCTGCCCGCTGCCAGCGCGGAACCGTTGATCGCCCCGGCGGACGCGCCCCCGATAATGGGAAAAGGATTGCCCCGATTCTGAAGCCGCTTGATCTCCCCGATGCGTTTAAGAACGCCTGCCTGGTACGCCCCGCGAGCTCCGCCGCCTGTCATGGCCAAACCGAGCATTTTTTCCATCGTTCCCCTTGTGGTCGGGCATCAGAGATCCAAAGGCACTCTCTCTCACGACGCCGGGCCCAGCAAAACCTGATCGCTAATGACTCACCAAGGACAATCGCCGGCGCATCCGGCCATGGCCTTGCACCGTCCCTTGGCACGCTGGGCTCTAAGCGAATCGTGTACCCGTGCTCTGTGACTTGTCAAGGTACGGCCACACAGGGAATTGTCTATTGCCTCACACCAACGCGAAAGCTGGAATCTATGCCTTCTTACGGCTTCTCTTCCCAGGCTTTTTGGGAGCTTTGGTTTCTTGTAGCTGCATCTCAAGTTCCGCAATTCGCTTCTGCATTTCCTCCAGTTCGGGATTGCCTTCGCTGCTTTTCTGCGGCTCCGAGGCTTGCAGGAAGTTCTTGACCAACTGCAATGGAGAGAGTGCGGCAGACTGCATCTGGCTGAAGCGGTCCTGCAACGAGCTTTGCACTTTCTGATAGCTGTCGAAGGCCGACTTCAGATACCACATGATGAATTCCTGGCCGACGTGATCGGTGGTTACGATAAGTTGCCGCAGCAATTCCAGTGGGAGACCGGCCGGCTGGCCCTTTGCATCCTCTACGATGATCTGGGTCAAGGTAACGCGCGTGATGTCGTCGCCAGTGCTTGCATCGACGACTTGCACCTCTTTCCCATTTCGGACCAGCGCCGCAATATCCTCGAGATTGATGTAGCGGCTGTTGGAAGTGTCGTATAGTCTGCGGTTTGCGTATTTCTTGATCACCACCTTGCCGGTGTCCACCTGCTTATCCTCCTGTTGCGATGCAAAATGATCTCACATAATACTTGACATCCAACCCTGAGGATACTACATTCTAGTTGATGCTGCACTGCAGCAAATTGGAGGTTATAATGCCTAGAAATGGAAAGCCCGAGTCCTCCACAGTCCACATCGGGGATTCATCCTTTGTTTCTCTGCTGTCCGGATGGGTGCAGCAGGGAGTAGAAAATTTCTTTGCCACCCAGCGCATCCTGGTGGATCTGGCGATGACCCAGAACGCCAATGCCATGAACCTGGTCCGCGGCCGCTTCGCCGATCCCGAATTTTGTCCGGTTTCGATTGCCAGCGAGGTAGCCGGCGAAGCCATGTCAAACTTCATCGAGGGCCAGAAATTACTTCTCAATCTGGCACAGAAAGAGCACGAAATCATAACCAACGGATTGAAGGAGCGCGTTGCCGGTTACACGCCTGCCGTAGCCGTCACCGAACTCGCGCAGCGTGGCTTCGACAGCTTCATCGAAATGCAGCAGGACATTCTCAAGATGGCCGGCAAGCAGACCCACACCTGGCTGACGGCAGTCAAGGATGGCAAGGGCTTCGAGGGCGAAAGCCTGGTGGAAATGGCCCGCGAGGCGATGGACACCTTCGTTCGCACACAAAAGAAGTTCCTTGACGTGATCGCCGAAGAGACCACCAAGGCAACCAGCGGCAAGGAAGTGAAGAAGATGAAGAAGACGGAGCTCACCGAGCTTGCCAAAGAAGCCACGGAAGCATTCATCGACGCACAGAAGAAGCTGATTGACGTGGCCGGCAAGCAAGTGAACGTCGCGATGCGGGCGGCCGGACGAACCGTGAATCTGGTTGCGCCGTTTCCCTTCATTCCGATACCCGACCTCACGCGGGAGGGAGTCAAGAACTTCGTCTCGGCGGAGAAGGCCCTGATTGATACCGTGATGCATCGTCCCGAGACCAAGCACGCGAGCAAACCTGCACCTCATCGCAAGCGTCCGGCACGGATGGCGAAGGTGCCCGTAGCGCACGCGGCGATGTAAGTAAGCGAACCTACGCTGTCAGGTGTCGCGCTGACTCCGAACCAGGAGGCGCGAATCACCTAGTTGACGTGCCGTCTGCAAGGGCGGCACGTCATCTTATTTTCGCTGCTGGAGGTCGAACCGCCCCGCCGGTTGCCTACGAAGCAGCCGAGGTGCCTCGCGGGTTTCAGAGGCATCAAAATTTTTATTGGCAATCCCCACCCTCTGTATCTACACTTATCTCCCGGAAGCTACTTCTGGACCGATTGCTCTCCAAGGAGTTTTGTCGGTCAGGTAGGCAGTTCCAACCGAACCAGACAGGGAGAGCGCAGACTCGTCTATGGCCCCGCCGCCAGCCCGAACCTTTCAGCAGGAAAACGCCGAAGCCGACATCACCATCTGGAAAGAAGCTCTGTTCGCAGCCGACCTTCTCCTGTTGCATGCTTCTCCGGTTTACTACGGCCTCGGCATTCCCCGCGGCGACGGCTCCGCTATTGTTCTGGTGCCGGGCTTTCTGGGAACAGACGCCTATCTCACCCAGATGCATTCCTGGCTGGGCCGCATCGGCTATCGGCCGTACTTTTCGGGAATCGGGCTGAATGCAGAGTGTCCCAACCTACTCATCCAGCAGCGGCTGAAAGACAATATTGAAAAAGCGCTGTGCGACACCGGGAAAAAAATTCATCTGATCGGCCACAGTCTCGGTGGCATTATCGCGCGCTCTGTGGCGGGCCAGCGACCACATGACATCGCCTCGGTGATTACGCTGGCGTCGCCATTTCGTGGCACCGTCGTTCATCGAACCATCCTGCATGCAGCCGAATCCGTGCGCAGGCAGATTTTGCAGGAACACGGCCCCGGCGTTCTCCCCACGTGCTATACCGGACGCTGCACGTGCGATTTTCTTTCCTCACTCCGCCGCAAGCTGCCCAGCACTGTGCTGGAGACGGCCATCTACACCCGCAACGACGGAATCGCCGACTGGCGATACTGCATGACCGGCGATTGCAAAAACGACTTCGAGGTGCCTGGTACGCATGTAGGTCTCGCTTTCAACGCGTCGGTCTATGCCATCGTTGCCAAGCGTCTGGCCATGGCACAAGCAGCGAAGTAGCGACAATTCTCACAACGGCGACCACAGAGCCACTCTGCCACAAAAGTCGCAGGGCCCAGCGTATATTCTGCGTTGCGACCGAGTTACGTTGCGGTAGGCTTAGCAGGGTTCGAGCTCGCACATGCCGTACCGATTCGGGAATTTATCGAAACATTGCGTTCTTGGTTACTGAATCGATCCGGATAAGAGGAGCATACTGAATCAGGCTCAGTCGATTTTGGCTGATTTGCAATCTTACGAAAAAGATCCGTATGCCAGATCGGGAGCCCAACTAAATATTTTTTGGCCGACTTCCCGAACCCTGGGCGATTGGCAAGGAGATTTTTTCATGCGGCCCAAAGCTCTCTTCGCAGTTGTGATTCTTTTTGTTCTTCTAACCGCTCTTACGTGCTTCTCACAACAAACCGACATCACGCAGTTCGCCGCTTTTGGCGGCTATTCGTACCTGAGCACGCCCTCGTTGAATCTGACGCAGCGCGGGTTCGATGGCGACTTCGGATACAACTACAACAGCTGGTTGACGCTCGGTTTTGATTTCAGCACTTTCACCGGACACAGCTCACTGGTGCCGGACGATCTTAATTTGGCTACACAGGCGAAATTGGCGCCGTTTCTGCCGTACCTCCCGCCGGGTTACACGTTGGCCGTGCCTTACAACTCTTCCACCCAGACGTATGAGGGCGGGCCGCAGTTCAATTATCGCCATTTCAAATACGTGACCTTGTTCGCGCGTCCGGCCCTCGGAGCTTTGCACGCAAATTTTTCCTCCACGTCAGACAACCCGCTACTTCAGGAAATCGTCAAGGGCCTGCTGAATGGGAGCTTGTCGAAATCTGACACCGTAGTGTTTTACGGCTTTGGCGGCGGAGCGACATGGGAGATCAATCCGCACTTTGGTATCCGCGCAACCGTCGACTATGCTCGCTATAATTTCTTCTCGGACGTTCTGAATGGTCCCCGGAACAGCGTGCGGCTATCGATAGGAACGAAGTTCGGGTTTGGAAAAAACATCGTCAAGTAATTGCAGGTGTGATCAGACGAAATGAGCGCGTTCCTGAAAATCAGGAGCGCGCTTTTTATTGGCTCGAGGTTTGGCGACCGGCGTTGACACGCTGGTGCTTGAATGAGAACCCAGCCCCGTCAGTGCCCACAGGATAGGCCCTTTTACGCCCTTTTTTTGCCATTTTGCTCGGTGGCGAATTACCTGTCAAACAGAAAGGTGTCAAACAGAAAGGTGTTGACGCCAGCTCTGTTCCAGGGTTAAAGTACGCCGCACCGGAAGGTCATTTCCCGCCAAATCTCAAAAAGGAGAATGCTATGGACGGTCAAACAGTATCTCTTAGCAAATTCCGCTTCAACGTCAGCTCGTGCGTGAGTACGTTCGCGGTGGTTTTCGCGCTGACACTCTTCACAACCCACGCCATCGAGGCGCAGACGTTCAGCGTGCTTCACAACTTCACCGGCGGAGCAGACGGGGGAAATCCTTACGCAGGGGTTACCATTGGGCCTTCCGGAGTGCTGTACGGAACGACGTCAGAGGGCGGAACCTACGATTGGGGCACAGTTTTCAAGCTAAGCCAAGTTAATTTGAGTGGGGCTCTCACTCCCTTGTACGAATTTACCGGGGGCAGCGATGGAGGCGCTCCATACGGCGGGGTGGTGTTCGGCCCAAACGGTGCTTTATATGGCACGACTCGCCTCGGGACGGTGTTCGAACTGAGACCTGGGGTTGCATTTGCAGGTCGACACCGTGCTATTGGAACGAAACCGTGCTTCACACCTTTACGGAGCCCCCGGATGGGCTCGCCCCCGGTTACGAGAATTTAGCCTTCGATCAAGCGGGAGACATCTACGGCACGACAGTTGCGGGAGGTATGTATGACGAGGGGGACGGGGGGACTGCGTTCGAACTGACCCCTTCAGGCGCCGGATACACGGAGAACGTCATTCACAGCTTCGGCAGCGGCACTGACGGGGAGAACCCACAGTCGGGTGTGGTCCTCGATACCGCCGGAAATGTGTACGGAACCACAATCTTCGGAGGAACCGGAAACGAATGCCTGGACACCTGCGGAATGGTTTACCAGCTCATGCCTTCCAATGGGGGGTGGGTAGAGAATGTACTGGTTAACTTCGACGGGACGAATGGGAATTACCCGGACGGTAACCTAATCATCGATGCTTCCGGCAACCTCTATGGCACCGCGACCGCTGGCGGACAGTATGGAAGCGGCGTAGTTTTCAAACTCGCGCCCTCAGGCGGAGGGTTTACCTACTCTGTGCTTCACCCCTTTAGCTCCTGCGGCCCCCAAGGTGGCTTAACCATGGACACAGACGGAAATTTTTTTGGGGCGTGTGGGGCGGGCGGCGCCTATGGAGACGGCTGGATCTTCGAGCTGACCAATTGCAGCGAAACGTGCACCGTGGCCGATCTTCACGACTTCAGCGGCGGCGACGGCGAGTACCCTAACGGGAGCCCGGTGCTCGATGCGCACGGCAATCTTTACGGCACAACGGTTGAGGGAGGGACGGAGATCTGCAATGGCTACAGCTGCGACGTGGTGTGGGAGATCGCGGGGGTAGATTCTCGCCCTTAGAACCGAATTGATGGGAGAGCGCTTACTGGTGCTTAGGACTCAAAGCTCGAGGCGTTCTCCCTATTACTCTTCCATGCATTTCGACTGGTGCTCGACGTACTTTTGCAGCTTGCCTTGTTTCTCCAGCGACAGGAGATTGTCGAGCACGGGTGCCCCACTCATTCGCGGGGTTCGAATGAGTGGTCGCGGCGGGTGGCCCATCCTACCATTCCGTGGGTGCCCCATCCGAGCTTCGTTTGCTCGGGTGGGGCTTCTCCTCGCAAGTACCAAAGCTGACGGGACTGACCGGCCTCACCCGCAACGGCACTCCCGTCCGCTCCCGCTTCCTTCCCGTCCACTCCGACTCGATCTCCACCACGCCTTCTTCTCCCGTCAGGTAGTGACGAAAACTACTCCAAGGCCAGTCTTGCGGCTCTTGGACCAATCCCCGCTTCACCGGATTGCGATGCATGTATCTCAGTTTTTCAATCCGCTTCTTTTTGGTATACACGTTGAAGTCGTAATAACGCGCCTGCCAGAAGTGTTCCTGGTCGCCGATCAGTCTTCGCGCCACCGACTGCTTTAGCGCCTGTAGCGCCACGGCCGGGTGCCCCACTCATTCGCGGGGTTCGAATGAGTGGGCGCGCGAAGGGGAATGCCTGATCGTCAGCGGCCTGGTGTCGTAGCTTCGCCCCCAGATGTTGGGCACTAACCTACGCGGAGTGAGTTTCGGCCGCCGAGGATACCCATCAGCAAGTGCGACCCTGGTACATGTACTTTCGTAACTTGACAGGAATGGTTTCTGAGCTAGGCTAATAGGTTGGGCCACATTTGCCCAAGCGGCGCGCCGCCCAGTATGGGGCGTCGGAGATGCTCTTTGAAAAATCGCCGTCAGCGGCCAGGTTTCGGCCGTTAGCTATCAGCGGTAGCCGTCAGCCATCAGCTAAGTCCTTGCGGCTCAAATTTTTACCTATAACTCCTTCGGGATCAATATTTTGCGGACGGTCTCCTGTGTTTTCAATATTTTACGAGCTGGCAGGGGGGAGGGGTGGGTCAGTTGCCGATTGTCAGCGACGATGTGACCTGAGGATGGCCTAATCAAGTCCCAGCGGAGGCCCCCAGCGGCTAAAGCCGTACCGATTTTGCGGCATTGACGGACGGCCCTGAAGGCCGTCCCCTTCAAGATTGGCGGTCAGCTTTCTGCGCGCTTGCGCAGGAATGCTGGAATCTCCAGATCATCCGTATCGTAGCGAATTTCGACGCTGCTGCTCACAGTATCCATCGGCTCGGGCGCGGCATTCTGCCGTCGCAGAGTTTCCTCTAACGGCTCGGCGTGGCGCACGATCTCCGAATCGATGTCGTCGAAGTTGTCGGGAAGATAGGAAGCCGCGCGCGGACGTTCCGGCACTGGCATCTCCGGCTCTGGTGCTTTGACGGGTTCGGGATTTGCGGGCGTTTTCGTCTCCCGCATGGCCGCCACTTCGTAGGTCGCATTCACGCTGGCTGCCGCTGCCCGTGCATTGTGAAGCGCTGTCGCTGGCTCGGAGTGCTCGCGCCGCGGACGAACTTCCCTGAAGCCGGTGGCGATCACCGTGATCTTCACTTCGTCCTTCATCTTCTCGTCGAGCACGGCGCCGAAGATGATGTTCGCATCCTCATGGGCAGCGCTCTGAATGATGGTGGAAGCTTCATTCACCTCGGCCAGCCGCAGCGAGCTTGAGCCGGTGATGTTGATGAGGATGCCGCGCGCGCCATCGATCGCGCCCGCCTCCAGCAGCGGCGATGCAATCGCGGCCTGCGCCGCCAGAGTCGCACGGCCTTCGCCCTTCGCGGTCGCGGTGCCCATCACCGCGTAGCCCATGCCCGCCATGATGGTTTTCACGTCGGCGAAGTCGCGGTTGATGATGCCGGGAATGGTGATGATGTCCGAGATGCCTTGTACGGCCTGCCGCAGAATGTCGTCGGCAACGCGGAACGACTCGAAGAAGCCGGCGTCTTTCGCGACCGCCAGCAGCTTTTCGTTGGGGATGACGACGGTGGTATCGACTGAGTCGATCAGCTCCTGTAAGCCGCGCTCTGCCTGGTTCTGGCGGCGCTTGCCCTCGAAGGCAAACGGCTTGGTCACGACTGCGACCGTCAGCGCGCCCATCTCGCTCGCCAGCGAGGCGATGATCGGAGCCGAGCCAGTGCCTGTGCCACCGCCGAGACCTGTGGTGACGAACACCATGTCCGCACCCTCCAGCGCTTCGATGATCTTGTCGGCATCCTCCAGCGCGGCCCTGCGGCCGACTTCAGGATTTGCACCCGCGCCAAGTCCGTTCGTCAGCTTCACCCCGAGCTGGATCTTTACCGGCGCCTTGGATCCTTTCAGCGCCTGCAAATCGGTGTTGGCGACGACGAACTCCACGCCTTCCAGGTGCGACTCGATCATGCGATTGACGGCGTTGCCGCCGCCGCCGCCGACGCCAATGACCTTGATCTTGGCGCTGTTCAGCAGCTCTTCGTTGAAGTGGATGCGAATGTCGCTTTCCGGCTGGTTCTTGTCGTTGAAATCTTCAATCATCGCTGACCCCATTCAGCGCCGCTTGCAGCGCTGTTCAAATCGGAAGGTTATTTACACGCCCTGCCTGGCAAACAGGGCTTTGATCTTCGCGCCCAATCCTCGATCGAGATTCATGCGTGCCTGCCGCGCCCGGTGTCCATAGAGCACCATGCCGATCGCGGTTCCGAATTCCGGCTCCAGCAGTTGGGATGGCAGCTTGGCGATGGGCACGGGATATCCCTGGCGAATCGGCCGGCGCAGTATGTCTTCCGCGACTTCGAGCGAGCCGTTCAGCCGCGAGCCGCCGCCGGTGATGACCAGCCCCGCGCCCAGCAATTCAGAGATGCCTGCTTGCCGCAGATGATCGCGCAGCAACTCCATCAGCTCGCGTGCGCGCGGCTCTAGGATCTCGCCTAGCATGCGTTGCTGCATCAATCGCGAAGGGCGGTCGCCGACCGAAGGCACTTCAATCTCATTGCCCTCAGGAATACGCGTCACGATAGCGCAGCCGAACATCTTCTTGATGTTCTCCGCATCAGGCAGCGGGGTTTGGAAGCCTACTCCGACATCGTTGGTGAAGTGATCGCCGCCAATTGGAATGGCGCCGGTATGGATCACGACGCCCTCGTAGTAGACGATCAGGTCGGTCGAGCCGGCGCCGACGTCTACCAGGCAAACGCCCAACTCGCGCTCGTCGGTTTGCAGCACGGAGTCAGCGCAGGCCAGCGCTTCGAACACGGTGTCATCGACATGGATCCCGGCGCGGTTGACCGCGGAGATCACGTTCTGGGTCGCGGTGCCGCCTCCGGTGACGATGTGGACCCGTACTTCAAGTTTTCTTCCCATCAGTCCGGCTGGATCGCGCACCCCACCCTGACCATCGAGGATGAACTCCTGCGGCAACAAGTGCAGCACCTCGCGATCGTCGGGCATTGCAATGCTGCGCGCCTTCTCCACCGCCAAGCGGACATCATCGCGGCTGACCTCCCGCGAGCGTGAGCCCAGAGTGATGCCCCCGTGGCTGTTGACGCCGCGAATGTGCGATCCGGCCACGCCCACCACGGCATGCTCCACCGGCACTTGCGCCACGTTCTCGGCCTCTTCTACGGCCTTCTTGATCGAGTCCACTGCTTTGTCGAGATCGGCAATCACGCCTTTGCGCATGCCGCGCGAATCGGAGATGCCATGCCCGCGATAGCGCAGCGCGTAGTCGTTAACTTCGGCGACGATCACGCACGTCTTGGCGCTACCGACGTCGATCACCGTAAGCAAGTTCTCTGTTTGGCTTCCCATGGTTTACGTATGCTTCTTCGTCTTACTGGGCGTCGTCTTCTTCGGCTGCGCCGGCGGCGTCGCAGTGACGGTGCTGGCCGGAGTATTCGTTGCCCCCTGCGGACCCTCAACGGCCGGCGAATCCGGGTTAACGATTACCTGGTGGTCATAGCGCAAATCCACCGACTCCAGTTTCTTGAACTGCGAGCGCCACTCCTGCACGTGAGCGACATACACCTTGAAGTGCTCCAGGAAATTCGATGGGCCAAGATGCACCAGAACCGCGCCCTGCGGATCCGTAACCGTTGCCTTTATGTCGTACGGATCCGACAGATCGACGTCGCTGATATCAGCAGAATACTGACCACCACTCGAATCCAACTCCTTCATGAATTGCGAATAGATTTTCATGCGCGCCGCGCGAGTCGAAAGCGGATCGCTGTCCGAAATGCCGACGACAACCGGGAACGAATACTTCGTAGTCTGGCCTGGCGGAAGTTCCATGATCACGCCGTTGGCATCGATCAGCGCGATGTGCGAACCAATCTCGACGAAGGCCACGGGAGTGCGTTCCGTAATGTCGATCTTCAGCCGGTTGGGCAGCAGACGCATGACCGACGCCGACTGCACCCACGGGATCTGCTCCAGTTGCTGCTTGCGCTCCTCCAGAGGAACGAAGAAGACATTGCGATCGATGTCGCTGGCCATCACATTTCGAACCTGCGCGCGGCTCACATTGTTGGTGCCGGAGATCGAAATGTTGTCGCTGGAATCGAGGCGAAAGCGCCACGACTCGGTCCCGTATCGCTGCAAAGCGATACCCAGCACCGCGACTGCGACCCCGACGCACAAGAGGATAAGGAGGATCTTGACGCGGCTCGCGGCCTTACGTGGAAGCGCTCCACGGCGCACGGGAACGCGTTTTTGACCGCGCAGAAAGGGCGACGACTCGGCTTCATCGTCAAGGTCCAGCATGCGCGCATCGAGCGGCGACTCGTCGGCATTTCGCGCGCGACGCGCAGACTCGCTCGCGGATTCTTCGAGCTCGTCTTCCGATATCACCGATGAATTTTTGCGCGCCATGAAAACAGAATGAGACGACAACGGCGTCGTCTATTCGCCCACTATAACTGTTTTGTCATGGATTGCGGAGACGCTTTTCCGCCTAGACGCGCGCATGCGAGTCAGTGAACCACAAAGGTAAACTTGCAGATCGCAGGTCAGGGCCAAATGCGTGCCTACGCAGAAAGTCCCGATTGCGTTATGATTTCATCGCAATGGTTGACCTGATCGAGGACCGCAAGAGGAACTCGCGCTTATCTGTCCGCGATTTGGTGTACTCAGCCTGGGTCTATTCGGTTCGGTCATTCGCGACGACTTTCGCGCGGAAACTAGCGACCTTGATTTCGTGGTCGAGTTTGCGCCTATGCCGCCCGACGAGCACGCTTGCTCTTATTTTGGCCTTCGCAGAGAGCTGGAAGAAATGTTCAAACGCAAAATCGATCTGGTCGAGGTGTCCGCCATTCGCAATCCCTATATCCGGCGCAATATTGAATCCTCACAGGTATCGCTTTATGCAGCGTGACCAGAGAGCCTATCTCTGGGACATATGCAACTCAGTGGACCTGATCCGGGAGTTGTTGGGCACCAGACGTTAGCGGACTACCCGCGAGATCCGATGCTTCGGTCCGCGGTCGAGCGACAATTAGGAATCGTCGGGGAGCATTAGCTCAGCTTGCGCGGCAATTTCCGGATACTGCAGCACGGATTAGTCGGCATGTTGAAATTATTGCATTCCGGAATATTTTGATTCATGGATACAGTTTTGTTAACGATGAGATCGTTTGGAGTGTCATCCATACTGACCTGGCAGCCCTGCGGCGTGAAGTTGCAGTTCTTTTAGCAAGTTTCAGTGTCTAATTACTTGCGACCATCACCCAACACTCTGTGTTGCCCTGTTCTGCAAGTGCTCCAGCACCTGCGGTCCAAGCTGCGAGATACTTCCTGCGCCGAGAGTCAGAATCATGTCTCCCGGGCTCGCCGCGCTGGCCGCCAGTTCCAGCGCTTCGGCGAAAGAAGAAACGTATAACGCTTCCTGGCCGCCGTCCTCGGTGATGCGGTTGGCCAGCAGTTCTCCGGTAATTCCTGGAATCGGAGTCTCGCTGGCGGCATAGATGTCCAGTACCAGGACGGAATCGGCATCGCGAAAGGCAGTCGTGAATTCATCCAGCAGCAACTGTGTTCGCGTGTAGCGATGCGGCTGGAAGAT
Organism: uncultured Acidobacteriaceae bacterium; assembly: GCA_963789245.1. GTDB lineage: Bacteria > Acidobacteriota > Terriglobia > Terriglobales > Acidobacteriaceae > Bog-257. Next base: position 134,092 of record CAWBKE010000012.1, read on the forward strand.
GACATGCACCTTCTGGAATCCGCATTGCCGGGCCGCCGCCAGGGTCGCTCGAATTTCAGTGGGATGATGTCCGTAGTCGTCGATCACGGTCACGCCATCGGCGCTGCCGATCAACTGGAAGCGGCGGTCAACACCGTTGAAGTGCGCTAACGCGTGCCGAATTTCCTCCACCTGCATGTCGAGCCCGACTCCGACCGCAATGGCCGCCGTCGCGTTGCCGATGTTATGTGCGCCTGGGACCCGCAGCTCAAACTCGCCTAGATCGTTGCCACGATAGGTCACGCGAAAGCGGCTCAAGGCTGCGCTCTCTTTGCTGGGACCGCATTGCAGATTGGAGATGCAAAAATCGGAGTCCTCGCGCAGACCGTAGGTGATGGTTCTTCGCCGCACTCCGGCCAGCAGACGGCGCAAATCATCGTTGTCATTGCAGGCGACGACCATTCCATAGAACGGCACCGAGTTCATGAACTGCAGGAAGGTCCGCTCCACGTCTTCCATGTCGTGGTAACAATCCATGTGCTCACGGTCGATGTTGGTCACCACGGCGAGAATCGGCGACAGCTTGAGGAACGAACGGTCGCTCTCATCGGCCTCTGCCACCAGATATTGCGACTTGCCCAGCCGCGCGTTCGATCCCATGGCATCGACGCGGCCGCCGACGACAACTGTGGGATCGAGTCCCCCCGCTGCCAGCACTGCTGCCACCATCGACGTCGTAGTGGTCTTGCCGTGCATGCCGGCGATGGCGATGCCGTACTTCAATCGCATCAGTTCAGCCAGCATCTCCGCACGCTGGATCACCGGGATGTGCTGCTGGTGCGCAGCGATCACTTCCGGGTTGCCCTGCGCAATGGCGGAACTGACAATCACAACTTCGGCGCCGGCAATGTTCTCCGCGCGATGGCCTTCGTCGATTCTCGCGCCCAAGCCGGTCAGCCGCGCCGTCACAGCGGAATGGCGAAGGTCGGAGCCGGACACCTTGTAGCCGAGGTTGAGCAGCACCTCGGCGATACCGCTCATGCCGATGCCGCCGATACCGACAAAATGGATGCGCTGGATCTTCGCAAACATGGGAGAGCTAACTCTCGGCCAGCTTCACAGATGGCGGACAGAAGGGTGGAGCACGCCTTTCAGGCGTGCATTTCCGCTGGCGACAATTGGATCGCGCTTTAGCGCCTGAGGTAATTGGTTCCTTACCCCAGCGGCTAAAGCCGGTTAATTTTCGTCGGATAACTGCACCGCTAAAGCGGTGCTCCACCCTACCGATATTTCAACATTAAACCTGCTTCAGGCGATGGCGCGCTGACGCTCGCCGCCAGCCACTCGCACAGCAAGAGAGGCAATGGTAGCAGCCGCGTCGGGATGAGCAAAGCTGCGCGCCGCCTGCGACATTCTGGTCAAGGCCGCGCGATCGCCGAGCAGCGAAACAACCTCCTGCACCAGTCGCTCAGGCGAAAGCTCCGACTGGGGCAGCAACTGCGCTGCGCCGGCCGCCGCCAGGGTCGCCGCATTATGCCGCTGATGATCGTCGGCTGCGGTTGGAAGAGGAATGAAGATTGCCGGCTTTCCAGCCGCGGTGACTTCTGCAACTGTACTTGCGCCGGAGCGGCATATCAGCAGGTCGGCGCGGGCAAAGGCTCCCGGCATATCGTCGATAAAGGGCGAAACCTCGGCGGAAACCATCGTGCTCAGATAGGCTTCCTGCGCATCGGGATAATCTCGTTCGCCGGTTTGATGAATAATGTGGATCGCGGGCAAGGCTGCCATCAACTGCGGTAAGGCATCGATCACGGCGCGATTAATGGCATGTGCTCCCTGACTGCCTCCGAATACCAGCAGCGTGGGGTGCGCATCCCTCGGCCGCGATGGCACGTTAAAGAACTCGCGCCGCACCGGGACGCCGGTCACGTGACAGTTGCGGAAGTAGTGGCAAGTCTGCTGGAAGTGCACCGCCGCGGCCCGGATGGTCGGCGCGAGCAGACGATTGGCGAAGCCGGGAACCACATTTGGCTCAAACGCGACGGTGGGAATGTTCATCAATGCCGCGACCAACATCGCCGGTCCTGACGCGTATCCGCCCACGCCGATCATCACGTCAGGACGGAATTCGCGGATGAGCTTCGCCGATGCCATCGCCGCACGCGGCAGGTCCAGCAAGGTCTTCGCTCTCGTCGCAAAATCCACACGGTTCAAGGCGCCGACTTCGATGAGATGCAGTTCAAATCCCGCCGCCGGCACTAGACGCGTCTCAATTCCGCGCCTCGTGCCAACGAACACGACTTCGGCGCGATAGTGCGAGCGCAACTCCTGCGCGATCGCCAGGGCGGGAATCACATGTCCGCCGGTACCGCCTCCAGCCACAATCACCCGCATGGCTATTCCGCTTGCTGCGAGATGTTGAGCAGAACCCCGACACTGGCCAGGGTGATGAACAGCGATGAGCCGCCGTAGGAGATGAATGGCAGGGGAATGCCCTTGGCCGGGACCAGCGCCAGCACCACGCTGATATTGAACAGCGCCTGCACCACCACCATCGCCGTGATGCCAGTGGCTATGAATTTGCCGAACATGTCGTCGGTGCGCAACGCTGTCCGAATGCCGCGATACAGGAAGATGCCGAAGAGTCCGACCACCAGCAGCGAGCCCCACAAGCCCAACTCTTCCGCGGTGACCGCGAAAATAAAGTCGGTATGCGGCTCAGGCAGGTAAAACAATTTCTGCTTGCCTTCCATCAGCCCCAGTCCGGTTAACCCGCCGGTACTGACGGCAATCATCGACTGGATGATATGAAATCCCTTGCCCTGCGGGTCCTTGAACGGATCAATAAAGGCCTGCATTCTGGCCCATCGCCAAGGCACACGCACAATCAGAAAGTAGAGCGGCAACACTGACGCCGCCAGCCCATACCACAGATACTTCATATTCATGCCGGCAACGAACAGCACAGCGGTCGAAATGGCAACACAGGCGATCGCCGTCCCCAGGTCCGGCTCTTTCACAATGAGCAGTGCGAACAACAGCGTCGGCGCGACGGCGGGAATCAGGACATTCTTGACGTCGGTGATCTCCTGCCAGCGCGATTCCAGAAAGTACGCCAGATACAAAATCAACGTGGGCTTGGCCACCTCGGAGGGTTGGAACGATAGGCCGGCGAATTTAATCCAGCGATGGGTGTTGTGCGAGTCGCGAAACAGAAACACCACAATCAGCAGCAGCGAGGTAATGCCCAGGAAACTGAACACCACCGGCGGCCTGCGGAAATTCTTGTAGTCGACATTCATGATGACGATCATGAAGGCGATGCCGGCGACGGCCCACGCCATCTGCCGCACCAGGAAGCCGTAGGGCGAGCCAAAACGCTCCTTCGCCATCACCGCCGAGGCGCTGAACACCATGACCAATCCGATGAAGACCAGCAATAGCGTCACGGTGAAGAGCCACTTGTCGACGCTGACGCGCTTCGCCATTATTCACTGCCTCCAGGAACGCCGGTGCCGACGCGGTCGCGTTCCTGCGTCCTCGCCAGCAATTGCCGCACGAGTGTCTTGAAGACCTGCCCGCGATGTTCGTAGCTGTCGAACTGATCGAAGCTGGCGCAAGCCGGAGCCAACAGCACGACGTCACCTGCAGTCGCGGCCTCGCTGGCACGTCGAACCGCGGCCTCGAGCGTGCCAGCGCTGACGATCTCGGTTCCACTCGCCTGCGCTTCAATCTTCGCCGCCGCTGCGCCAATCGTGTACACCCGCTTTACCCGATCCTTCAGCAGGGAATTCAGCAGGCTGTAATCGCTGCCCTTGTCCTTGCCGCCGAGGATGAGGTGAATCCGCCCGGAAAACGACTCCAGCGCCTTGATCGTCGCGTCAACGTTCGTCGCTTTCGAATCGTTGTAGTACTCCACGCCGCGAACGGTTGCGACATATTCCAGGCGATGCTCGACGGCCTTGAACCCACCGACGGCCTGGCGAACCTGCGCCGGCTCAACTCCCGCAATCATCCCGATACAAACCGCTGCCAGTACGTTCTCGACATTGTGCGCGCCCTTCAGTTCAATCTCGCTGACGGGCACAATTTCGCGATCGCCCTTTTCGTCGCGCCAAACGATGTGACTTCCGCGGAGAAAACTACCGCTCGCAACCTCTTTCAAGCGGCTGAACGAGCAGACCTTGGCTTTGGTACTTGACACCATCGCTACGCACGGCTCGTTATCGGCATTCAGAACGGCGAAGTCGCTGGCGGTCTGGTTCTCGAAAATGCGAGCCTTGGCGGCGGCATAGTTCTCGAAAGTGTAATGACGGTCCAGATGGTCGGGCGTGACATTCAGCACAACTGCGATGTGCGCATGAAAGGCCTCGATCGTCTCCAATTGAAAGCTGCTGATCTCCAGCACGATCCAGGTGTCATCCGTAGAACGGTCCACGAAAGTTATCGCGGGTGTTCCGATGTTGCCGCCCACCAGCGCCTTGTAACCGCCGGCAGAAATGATCTCGCCGGCCAGAGTCGTCGTGGTGGTCTTGCCGTTGGAGCCGGTGATGGCGACGATGTGGCCCTTCAGGAAGCGCGCCGCTAGTTCCACTTCACCGATCACGGGAATACCACGCTCGCGTGCGTGTACCAGTTGCGGAACATCGAAGGGCACGCCCGGGCTGACGACGATCAGGTCCTGATCACGAAATGTGCGTTCGCCGTGCTGCCCGGTTTCTACGCTGATGCCGTGATCGAGCAATACCGGGATTTCCTCGCGCAGTTGCTCTTGCGACTTGGCGTCGGAGACGGCAACCTTGGCGCCGCGCTCGGCCAGAAACAGAGCGCTGGCCGCGCCGGACTTCCCCAGCCCCACCACCAGCACGCGTTTGCCTTGAAGGTTCATCGCCGCTCTACCCAACCCGCCATTGTGCCACGTTCCCGGCGCCACTACCTCAACTTCAATGTGGTGAGAGCAAAGAGTGCAAACACCAAGGATGCGATCCAGAAGCGCACAATCACCTTCGACTCGCTCCAGCCCAACAGTTCGAAAGTGGTGGTGGATGGGCGCCATCTTGAAGATTCGCTTGCGCCTCAGCTTGTACGAGCCCACCTGCAGAATCACCGACAGCGCCTCGATCACAAACACGCCGCCGATGAACGGCAGCAGGAGTTCCTGTTTGACGATGACGGCAACAGTGCCGATGGCGCCGCCCAGCGCCAGCGAGCCGACATCGCCCATGAAGATCTCGGCCGGATGGGCGTTGTACCAGAGGAAGCCAATCGCCGAACCCACCATCGAGCCGCAGAAGACGGTCACCTCCGAAACCTGAGGCATCTTGGATAGCTCGAGATAATCGGCAAAGACGGCGTGGCCGCTCACGTAGGTCAGCACCGTAAGCGCGCCGGCGGCGATCACAGTGCAGCCAATCGCCAGCCCGTCCAGTCCGTCGGTCAAGTTCACCGCGTTGCTGGAACCCACAATCACAAGGGCCACAAACGCGATGAAACGGCAGAAAAGCCAGCGGCGACAAATAGCCGTGGTGCCATTTGCTGATCACCAGGTCAGGGCGGAAATGTTTCAGGAAGGGCACGATCAGACGCGTCGAATACAAGCCATGCTTTTCCAGTCCGCTCAGCGTCGCTCCCACCGCAATGGCCGCCAGGAACTGGTAGAACAGCTTGGCGCGCGCGGTCAGGCCCAGATTGCGGCGATGCACAACTTTCAGATAGTCGTCGGCGAAGCCGATGGCACCGAAAGCCAGAGTCGCAACCAGTGCGATCCACACGAAGCGATTACCGAGATCGGCCCACAGCAGCGTGGGAATCACCATGCCCACTACAATCAGAAGGCCGCCCATGGTTGGAGTTCCGGCTTTCTGCTGATGGGCTTTGGGGCCGTCCTCGCGAATGTATTGGCCAATCTGAAATTCCCGGATGCGGCGAATGACGGCCGGCCCAATGATCAGCCCGATGAACAGTGCGGTGAGACTGGCGAAAGCGGTGCGAAACGTAAGGTAGCGGAAGATTCGGAACGGGCCGATATGAAAAACGACGAATCCTTTCTGATACAGCAGCCAATAGAGCAAAATTCTTCCCCGTTCTAAGCATTGAAGGGGCGCACCTCAAGTGCGCCGTTGCAGCATTCCATTCAATCCGAGTCGGCTTCAGCCGACGTCATGAAGTGATGCTGCACAGAGATTACTGCCCAGAATCACTTTTCCACACTTCCAGCGCACGCTCCAGGCGGACGCCACGGGACGCCTTCAGCAGAACCGCATCGCCCGGCTTGATCTCGCGCCGCAACCATTCGCCGGCTTCCTCGGGCGTATTTACAAACTCAGCGCGCATGCCCGCCTGCTTCGCGCCGTCGACCATTACTTGCGCCAGTCCGCGCACGCCCAATAGCAAATCGATGCCGCATTCCGCTGCATGCAGGCCGGCCTGGCGATGCATTTGTTCAGCCGAAAGACCCAGCTCCAGCATCTCTCCAGCAACTACAATGCGGCGCCGCGCCGGAATCTGCGCCAACGAGCGAAGCATGCTGTCGAGGGCCTTTGGATTCGAATTGTAGCAATCGTTGATGACCGTCGCCCCTGCGATCTCGAGAATTTCTCCTCGCTTGTCACCAGCTGACGACGTAGCCAGCGATTCCGCCGCTGCCTGGAGCGGCACGCCGTATTGCAGTCCCACGGCCACCCCTGCCAGCGCGTTGTAGATGTTGTGCTCGCCAAGCATCGGCAAGATAGCGCGCGCCCGCTGGTCGTCAACAACGATGTCGAAGGCAGATCCCTCGGGACCGCGCGATTCAATATTCTGCGCGGCAACATCGGCCGGCTTGTGCAGACCAAACATTACGACCCGCCCGTGAAAGTCGCGCCCGAACTGCGAGACATATTCGTCGTCGGCGTTCAGCACCGCAATGCCGCCGGCAGTGCAGCGACTCGATCAGCTCATACTTGGCGCGCGCGATTGCGGCGACCGAGTCGAAGAACTCCAGGTGAACGGGCGCGACCATGGTCACCACGCCGCAATCCGGCTGCGCCAGTTTGGCCAGCGCAGTAATTTCGCCGGCGTGCGACATCCCCATCTCGATGACCGCGATCTCGTGCTCCGGCTCCAGCTTGAGCAATTGCAGCGGCATGCCGAAATGGTTGTTCAGATTGCCGTGGGACTTCAGTACACGATGGCGCGTTCCCAGTACGTGCGCGATAGCTTCCTTGGTGGTGGTTTTTCCGGCTGAGCCAGTCACGCCAATCAGCGGCTTTCCCCACATTCGCCGCACCGCAGCGCCGAGACGTTGCAGAGCCCGCAGGGAATCGTCAACCACCAGCAATTGCGACCCAAAAGAAAATCGCCCGACTTGTGCCCGCTCCACGACTGCGGCGACTGCGCCCTTGGCAAGCGCGGCTTCCACGTAATCGTGGCCGTCAAGCCGCTCGCCGCGAACGGCGAAGAACAAGTCTCCCGGCTGCAAGGTCCGCGAGTCAATGGAGTAGCCGGCGGCAATCGCCTCCTGAGCGAAGTCACCGGTGGCAGGCATGAACTCGGCGGCGCGTGAGAGGGTGAGCTTCATGATTTGGCGGGATGGGCCCCGGCGGCTCCATAGCCCGCGGCTTGCAGCGCTTTGCGCGCTTCTTCGATGTCGTCGAAGGGAACGGCTCCGCAGCTGGTGACTTGGATTTTCTCGTGTCCCTTGCCGGCAATCAGCACGATGTCGCCCGCCTGCGCTTCGCTGAACGGCGAGGGCGATCGCCTGACGCCGGTCGGGTTCCAGCGTATAGCGCGTGCCGCTGCGCTGCAAGCCGGGGAGCGCGTCGTTCATGATGTCGAGGGGATTCTCGCTGCGCGGGTTGTCGCTGGTCAGGATTACGAAGTCGCTGCCTGCACCCGCGGCCTCGCCCATCAGGGGACGCTTGCTGCGATCGCGGTCGCCGCCGCAGCCGAAGACAATGATGATGCGTCCTGCGCCTCCGCGTTGCGCGAGAAAGTCCCTGGCAGCGGCAGTGAGATTACGCAGCGCATCGTCGCTGTGCGCGTAGTCCACAATCATAGTGAACGGCTGGCCCGCATCCACGCGTTCGAAGCGACCGGCCACGCGGTCAAATTGATAAACAGCGTCAATGATTGCGCGCGGCTCCACATTTCGCGCGTAAGCCGCAGCCGCCGCCGATACCAGGTTGAACACGTTCACGCGGCCCAGCAACGGACTCCAGATCGAATGATCGCCGGTCGGCGTCACCAGCTCGAATCTGGTTCCCGTGCTCGTGATGTCCAGGTTCTTCGCATGGAAGTCACCGCTGTCTACTCCGTAGGTGATTACTTCCTGCTGCTTCTTGCAAAGCTTGATCAGCCGCTTGCCGTATTCGTCTTCGATATTGATGACTGCGGCACGCGGCGGCTCCGTTCCCGATCCCTGAAAGAGGATTGCTTTCGAGGCGAAGTATTCTTCCATGGTGCCGTGGTAATCGAGATGATCGCGCGTCAGGTTGGTGAAGATGGCTACATCGAACGGCACACCATAAACCCGCTGCTGCTGAAGAGCGTGGGAGGAAACTTCCATCACCGCTTCCGTGCAGCCTGCTGCGAGCGAGCGCGCAAAGAATTGGTTCAGCTCCAGCGGCTCCGGGGTGGTGTGAGGAGCGGGATAAACTTCGTCCTCAATGCGGTATTCCACGGTGCCGACCAGCGCGGTCTTGCGGCCACTGGCCCGCAGCATCGCATTCAACAGGAACGATGTTGTTGTCTTGCCATTGGTGCCCGTGATTCCGGTGATGAAAAGGCGCTCGGCGGGATGGCCGTAGAAGTTGGCGCTCAGCCGCGCCAGCGCGCGTCGTCCGTGTTGCACTTGCGCCCAGGGAATATACGGCCGCGGGGGCAGGGAATCGCTAACGACGGCCACTGCGCCAGCCTGCAACGCCGCATCGATGTACTCATTGCCGTCGGCGCTGCCGCCGCGCATGGCCACGAAACACCAGCCCGGCTTCACCCGCCGGCTGTCGTAGTCCAGGCCTGCGATGGCCGGATTACCCTGCTGCGCAACGTATTCCGCCCCATCCAACAGCTCGAGGAAGTTCATCTAAGGCGATTATAGTTATCGTTACGGTGAGTAGTGCGGGGCTGCATCAAGGCGGTTACGTATGATTGCGCGGCACTCTGAGTTTCGGAACTGCAAATCTCGGTTGCGATCCATCCTCTTTCTCAGATCAAGATTTGCGATACGATGGGCAAAGTGCGGTCTAGCCAAGTTTCGGCGGGACAATCATGAGCGGCATCCCGGAAGTGCTTCGCGTGAGCATTGGCGAGCGGTCTCTGATCATCGCGGGACCCGGTGACATCACACGCGAGGACACCGACGCGATCGTGAATGCCGCCAACTCATCACTGTTGGGCGGAGGCGGCGTGGATGGAGCGATTCATCGCGCCGGGGGGCCGGCCATTTTGGAGGAATGCAGACAAATTGTCGGTCGCATCGGCCGGTTGCCTGCCGGCCAAGCGGTGGCGACATGTGCGGGCAAGCTTGCGGCGCGATATGTGATCCATACCGTGGGGCCGTTCTGGAGCGGTGGACGGAGCGACGAACCGGAGACGCTGGCGAGCTGTCATCGTGAGTCGATCCGGATTGCTGACGAGCTACAGCTTGCCTCGATTGCGTTTCCGGCGATCTCGACCGGGGCGTATCGCTATCCAGTAGAGCAGGCGGCGCAAGTTGCCGTCGGCAGCGCCGCGGACGCGTTGGAGAAAGCGGCACACTTGCGCGAGGTACGATTCGTGCTGTTTGATCAGGGGACGGCGGAACAGTATGCGGAAGCTGCACGGATGCTGAACAGCCGCCTAAAGCCGGCTCGGGAAGAAAAATAAGGGGCTTATCGGCACGACTGAAGTCGCGCCCTGTTACAAAGCTTTCGGAAGCGAACTTTTTCAGCAGCCTGTGAAGGCGTGCTCCACCCTAGGGTAATACGAAGCACGATGAGGTAACGCAGTTTGACTGATCGTCTCTACTACAACGATTCCTTCCTGCACGAATTTGAGGCGCGCGTGATAGCGGTCGCGAGCCAGCCGGGAGGAATTTCCGTGGTGCTCGACCGCTCGGCCTTCTATCCCACCAGCGGTGGTCAGGTGTTCGACACTGGATGGCTCGAGCTCGTCGGCGATGCGAGCCGTTGGGGGCGTGTACGAGTGCGAGATGTCACCGAAGACGAACAGACTGGAGACGTGCTGCACTTTGTCGAAGGGGTTGAAGGTGACGGTTCCGCGCTGCTGGTGGGAGCCGTGGTTCGCGGAATGATCGATGGCGAACGCCGGCGCGATCACATGCAGCAGCATTCGGGCCAGCACGTCCTGTCAGCAGCCTTCGAGAAGCTGTATGACATGGCGACGGTGTCGTTCCACATGGGCGATGAGGGCTGCACGATCGACCTCGCAACCGGCTCCGTCAATCCGAAACAATTACAAGCCGCGGAGCGGCTGGCCAACCAGGTCGTCGCAGAAGATCGGCCGGTGGAGATTCGCTTCGCCACGCCGGATGAGGCGCGCACGATGGGCGTGCGCAAGATTCCTCCCGCCGAACGCGAGAAGCTGCGCCTGATCGATATTCGCGATTTCGATTTGAATGCCTGCGGAGGCACGCATGTTGGGAGCACCGGACAGATCGGGAGCATCCTGCTGCGTAAAACCGAGAAGGTGAAGCAAGGCGTGCGTGTGGAGTTTGTCTGCGGGCTGCGCGCGGTGGGCACGGCCAGGCGCGACTTTGAAACCTTGACCGAAGCTGCAACGCTGTTCTCCACGCACATCTGGGAGGTTCCGCAGCAGATACGCAAAGCGCAAGAGGAGATGAAAGCGGCGCAGAAGGCGCAGCATAGGCTATTGGAAGAAGTAGCGGAGTTGCAGGCGGTGTCACTGCTGCAATCGGCGCCGGAGCGCGGCAGTCAGAAGCTGGTGGTGCAATATTTCGCCGAGCGCGATCTGGGCTTCATCAAGATGCTGGCGCAGAAGCTGACGAAAGGCGACAATGCCGTGGCGCTTCTCGCCTGCGGAGGCACACAGCCGTCACTGGTGTTCGCGCAGACGTCCGGGCTGCCCAGCGACATGGGCGCGTTGATGAAGCAGACGGTGCAGGCGCTGGGAACTCGCGGCGGCGGCAATCGCGATATGGCACAGGGCGGCGCGCCCGATGGCGACAGGGCGGAGCGCGCGATTGTCGAAGCGGCGAAGTTGGTTGCGCTGTAGCCTGCGCCTGCGGGTGCGGGACAGCAGGTCCCTCCAGGCGGACTAAAGTCCTTGGTCGGGATGACACTTCTGGCGGGACGACACTTCTGATAGGACGGTTTCGTTATTCTCTAAGCTGATAACTGACAACCGGAAAGGAGGCTCTGATTAAGTCAATGCCCAGGTCCTCAGCGGCTAAAAGCCGGGTTCATTTGCTCGACTTTGCGGACCGCCTGAAGGCGGTCCCTTTCAAGGCCATTCTTAATAGAGCTTCCATAACCGATAACTGACAACTGACTTTGGACCAACGTCTCATTCTCGTTACCTTGCTGATCCGCCTGGGCGTCGCCGCGGCGATCAGCAGCGTGTTGGTGCGCGCGCGGCGCTTCCGTGTGCTGCTGTTTCGCGAGGCCCGCACCTTCAGCGAAAAGCTGGAGATCGTCTTCATCGTGGGGACACCGATTGCATTAGGCGTGCTTGCCCGGCATTGGGTGCATAACTTCTACGCGGCCGATATCGCGTTCGAAGGCGCGATCCTGATGGGTGTCATCGGCGGGCGACTGGTTGGCACTGCGGGAGGGATTCTGGTTGCCTTGCCGTCGCTCTTCTGGGGCGAATGGCTGGCGCTTCCCATGTACGTGTTTGCCGGAGCCGCTGCCGGCATGCTGCGCCACATCGCGCAGGACCGCGAAGCCATCTGGTCGTTCTCGCCGCTGTTCGATCTGAGCATCTATCACTGGATTCGGCGCAGCATCCGTAAATCGTTCATCGACTGGCAGACGTCGTTCTTCTTTCTGATCCTCGGGCTGGAGTTTCTTCACATCCAGCTGCATCAGGAGTGGCCCAGGCGGATCTTCGCGCTTTATTCCCCGAACCTGTGGGTGAAGTTCGCCATCTACGCGGGCACGGTGATGGCCGTGGCCATCGCACTGAAGGTGCTGAACAACGTGCGCATCGAAATGAAGCTGGAGCAGCAGGAGCGGCTGCTGCTGCAGGCACGCATGGAAGCGCTGCAAAGCCAGATCAATCCGCACTTCTTATTCAACACGCTGAATTCGATTTCGTCGCTGGTGCGGGGCAATCCGGACTCGGCTCGAGACATGATCGTAAAGCTGGGCAACATTCTGCGGCGCCTGTTGCGCAAGGGCGATTCGTTCGTTCCCCTGCGCGAAGAGCTGGAGTTCCTGGACGATTATCTCGACATCGAAGTGGCGCGCTTTGGCCGCGACAAGCTGAGGGTGGTGAAAGAGTTGGAGCCGGCTTCGCTCGACCATCTTGTCCCCAGCATGATCCTGCAACCACTGGTGGAGAACGCGGTGAAGCACGGCTTTGCCGCGAAGGTGGAGAGCGGCAGCATTTATCTGCGCAGCCGCACTGCGGATCAGCGACTGACGATTGAGGTGGAAGATGACGGAGTAGGTATGCCGCTGAATGGCGCGAGCGCTTCTTCGGGAACCGGCATCGGTATGCAAAATGTGACCGAGCGCCTGCAAGTGCTGTACGGCGATGCAGCGGAGCTCACCGTGGAGAGTCAGCCTAACCGCGGCACCATGGTGCGGCTGGTGCTACCGGTGGTGAACGCCGAGGAGATGGGCGGCTCGGTGGTGGGCGCAATCTACGAGGAACGGTCCAACACCGCGCGGTAGTGCTTTTCATAGAGTGGAATGATTTTGCTGGCGCAGAACTTGGCCTGCGCGCTGGCGCGTGCCTGCTCACCCATCTGCTTCAGCTTCGTCTCATCGGACAGGACTTCGATAGCGTAGTTGGCCATTGTCTCTACATCGCCGACGGCGGCCAGAAATCCGGTCCTGCCGTGATCGATGACCTCCGGTACGCCGCCCTCGTTGGTGGCGATGGGAACAACCTCGCAAGCCATCGCTTCCAGCGCAGCGAGGCCGAAGGATTCAAGTTGACTGGGCAAGAGCATTACATCGGCGACTCCCAGCTTTTCGTGAATCTGGTCCTGCTTGCCGAGGAATTCGACTTTGTTGTGGATGCCCTTGTTGACGGCCAGCCACTCGGCGCGCGAGCGTTCGGGGCCGTCGCCGATCATGAGCAGGCGCGATGGGAACTTTCTTCTGCACGCGATCGAAGATCTCGATGACGTCGGGAATGCGCTTTACCGGACGGAAGTTCGACAGGTGCACCAGGATTTTCTCATCAGCGCGTGCATATTCGGAGCGGCGCTGCATGACTTCGGGTGTGCGTTCGTAGAGATCGCAGTTAACGAAGTTGGGGATGACCTCGATCGGAGTCTGCACCTCGAACACCTCCAGCGTGCGTTGCTTCAGATAGTTGGAGATGGAGGTGACGCCGTCGCTTTGGTCGATGGAGAAGCGAGTGATCGGCAGATAGGACGGATCGGCGCCGACTAATGTGATGTCGGTGCCGTGCAGGGTGGTGACATAAGGTAGATGGCGGCGATTGCGGGCGTGATCGCAACCAAGCATTTGACGGGCCAGCATCGCGCTGACGGAATGCGGGATGGCGTAGTGCACGTGCAGCAGGTCGAGATCGTAAATCTCGGCGACCTCGGCCATGCGCGTGGCCAGCGCCAGGTCGTAAGGCGGATACTCGAAAAGCGGATAACGCGAGACTTCAACCTCGTGGTAGTGAATGTTGGGCTGCGGCTGGGTCAGCCGAATGGGTTGCGAGTAGGAGATGAAATGCACCTGGTGACCGCGCTGCGCCAGCTCCAGTCCGAGCTCGGTGGCCACCACGCCACTGCCGCCGTAGGTGGGATAACAGGTAATTCCGATTCGCATCATGTGCTGGTCCTGGGAACGAAGCCCGGTGTTTCTAGCTCGAAAGTTTAAGGCTACCGGAAATTGGATGGATTTGTGAGGAGGGGGATTCAGGGGCGCATCAGGGTTTGGGGAGGAGGCTTTTCAAGAATAGCGGGAGGGCCAAGGATTCTAAGTAACGTTCGTTCGAATTCTGGCCCCAGAACAACTGCCTGCTTGTTCTGGGCGGCCGATCAGGCCGATTAGCGCTGATCGTCTGCTGACTGCCGGCGGGCTAGGGTTTGCCCGTCCGGACAGCCGTGCGCGTCTCGGCGGGCTTGGTTCTGCCGCCGAAGCGCTCGACAACGGCTTGCTTCATGTCTTCCTTTTTGATCTTCGACATCATGTCCGGCGTCAGCGCTGGGGCTGCCGCTTCATCTTCCATAACAACGTTATTCTTCCGCATTTTTCCCTCTCAGTTCATTTCACTTCACTTGTTCGAGCCGAAGCTTGGCCGCCCCGAAGGGTCAGCACCGGGCATGACGACTCGCACACAAGCTCATAGGCATGGGGAAACATCAGACGATCCAGCACGCTGCTGGACCGGTGGACACCGATCACCAGGAGATCGGCGCCCCTTTCGTTCAAGGTGTGAAGGATGGCCGGAACCACCGGCCCAACTTCGACTTGGGCCGAGCAATCGACAGCGTTGCCTTCGATCCCGAGCAAATCCACCAGCCGCCGTTCGATTCCACGCTTGACGGCGACGGGGTCCGGGACATGGTCGAGCTTCTTGTGATCCACGACGTGCAGGAGGGTCAACTTAGCTTTGTTTTCGCGCGCCAGCAAGGCAGCGTAGCGGGCGGCGCGCGCGGACGAGGGGGTAAAGTCAGCCGCTACCAGGATGTTTCTGGCCACATGATCGAGCGTCTGGGGACGCAGGTGAGGTCCGAGGGTGAGCACTGGCACAGGCGACTGCCGAAAGACGCGCTCGGCCACCGAGCCAATGAGAGCTTTGCCCAATCCGCCGCGGCCATGTGTCCCGACCACGATTAGGTCAATCCGCTTCTGCTGGGTGAAATCCAGAATGGACTGGGCCACGTCGCCTTCCAGCAGATAAAGGTGGTAGTCCTCGCCCTCAACGTGCGCGTGGGTGCGGTGCAATTCGGCCTGTAGTTCTTCCAGGTCGCGACGGGCTGCGTCCTTGGCAGCGACGAAGGCCTCAGGGCCGGCGACGAGGAATTGGTCGCTGGGAATGACGAAGACCACATGGGCCTGGGCGCTATAGGCCTTTGCCACTTGCAGGCCGAAGTTAAGGGCGGTGTTGGAGTAGCAGGAAAAGTCTGTCGCGATGAGCACATTCTGAATGCCCACCCCGACCGGTGTGAGCTGTGCTGTGGCCATGCTGCGACCATTCTCCCCACGCGGTGGGGACGTTTCCGAGCTGCGTGCAGCCGCCCTGTATCGGGTAGCCAGCAGCTTCCATTTAACCTTGCACTTATAGTTGTAACGCGAAGCGGACGGAAGCGATGTGACGCAGGTCAAGTGCGAGGGTGATGGAGTACCATGCGGGGAAAACGGCTATCGATGAGCTAGATTGGCGCGGCCCGTAGTGAACAAAGTCGCATTTGTGCGGGTGGCGCCTCGCCGATGGCTGTTAACTCGTCGCGGCGCGGATGATTGCCAGGCAATCCTGTTTGTCCTTCGTACACTGCACCATCGCGACAAAATTGGCGCTGGTTCCCAACCTAAGTTGCCGTGACATCTTCGAAATCAGGACGTCGCCGATTGTGTGTTTGGGACCATGGGAGATCTTGGTGCGAGACAGAATCTTATCGCCCTCCCGCAGCACATATCGGATGTGATCGTTGCCGCGCTCTTCCACGCAGCCCATCTTGTCCTTGAGAGCGCTGCTCACTTTGTCGGAGTCGAGGGATGCCATACTGTCTAGACTGGTTCCAGGTACTGGCGGAATCGCTCCAGCTCTGCGCTGAGTGCAGTAGACAAATTAGATTGATTGCTCTGGAGAAACTCAAACTCATCGACCAGGATGCGTAGAAAGCCAGTTACTGCCGCTCCGAAGTCGGGACCGTAGTGGAAGACGCCCGTACCTGGTTCGGAGACGATAAAAGCTCCGGATTCGTCCCTTTCGATTTCAATGAGCAGTGGCTTTTTCAGCCTATATGGCGCATTCGGTAGCTGGTAGATCGCCATTGAGGCCGTCGGTTTTGCCGGTATGACCGCGTGAGTACTCATTGTCAATGCGAGCCGATACAAGATTCGACGAGATCACTCTAGCACATTGTCACGGCAAGCCGCGGCTTGCTACCACTTTCCGCCCGTCACTGCACCTTTCAGACACTACCGGCCGCTGAGAGTGTCTTGGGCACTCGACAGTCGCATGTATACTTGAATGAGCTATCGCGACCGACTTTTGCGCGCCATCCAGCGTTAGAGATAAACGGCCAGGACGGCTTTCCAGCGGAGGTTCCTCATGGCAACAATATCCCGTCCGGCGGCTTTGGTTCGCCAAGGTTCTCTAAAACTATACGCGACATCGATCAAGGTCAGCGACCTTGTCCTTCCTAACTTTTATACAATTAACAAACTTGACCCTGAGGAAGAAGGGCCAGGATACCAGCGCATCCTCAACGAAGGGCGAGCCAAGAGGCTGGCGGACTACCTGCTGGACGGTCAAACGGAGGGCGATGCTTTTCTACCCACCTCGATCTTTCTGGCTACAAGTAAGGACATCCCTTTTGACCCGTCTACTAATACCATTACGTTTGATGTGAGCCAGGTTGGTCCCTTCAACGTCGTCGATGGGCAGCACCGAATTGCTGGCCTAATCGCGGCGGCTGCTAAGAACCCTGATCTTTTGCAGTTCGAGATCCCTGTCAATATCGCAGGCGGCCTCAACGACGTCAGTCAAATGTGCCATTTCCTCATTGTCAATACGACGCAGCGGTCCGTGGACAAGGCTGTAGAGCAGCAAATCGTAGCGCGATTGACCAGGATGCTCAATCTCGAAGAAATGCCGACTATACCCCGCTGGATTCGGCGACAGGTCGAGAAGGGCGAAGATGCGCGTGCGCTCGTCGTCGCCAACTTCCTAAACGCCGATGCCAACTCGCCATGGCTCGGCAAGATACGAATGGCGAATGACGATGACGGAGCAGCCGCCACCATAAATCAAAAGAGCTTCGTTAATTCCCTCAAGAAATACATCTTTTCTTCGAACAATCCTCTTTCAAATCCTGAATGGGATGAAATGCGGCCGAAAATTCTGTCAAACTATTGGAAGGCAGTTGTCGAGTTACTGGTCGATGAGCAATCGGACAAGCCGTCTGTTCTATTTAAGACTACTGGAGTCGACCTCTTTCATATCGTGTCAGCCACAATCTTTATGCACCTGGCTAATGTTAAAGTTTTCAAGAAAGACACGATCAAGGATTTGCTGTCCAGAGGCTTCGGGAACTTGACCGGCGACAACGTTGGCATTTCTGATCGTGAATGGTGGCAGCGTGGCGGCGTCGCTTCAGGGCTAAACACTGCTGCAGTCCGCAAGTTGGCTATGGCGCTTAATCACGCGATAAATGTTCAAGATAACGTAGGCACAATAGCGCTGTGAGGGTGTCGTGAAAGTTACTGCGCTGCACCCAGTACCAGATCGGCGCACGCAGTTTGCCTGGTCCCATCATGTAACTGTTCCCGAGCAGCCAGGCTGTTACGCATTGGTGAGCTATGCCGGCGATGTGCTTTACGTGGGGCTCGCTACTGCCAGTATTCGCGACCGAATGGGAATTCATCTCGACGGTCCAGAGAAGCGAAAGGCTGGCCCGGCGGGCGTTCCGTTTTGGTTCTATTATTTCTTGCGCTCTGCTGTCGATGTAGGTGCAGTTGAGCGAGGGTGGATGAACCAAGCAATCATGGCAGACGGTACTCTTCCGTTGCTCAATAGGATTTACAGTCCCCTCTGAATTGATCGCCGTGCTTGAATGTATAGGAAAAGCATTCACCGCGGCTTGTGGACGGACCGGTGGCGGGCGGATTCGTGCCGCCCCTTCGGGGCTCAGGTATCTTTCCCAACCTACCCAGCACTGCGCTCGCCGTTCCGGCTTCGCTCCGTGCTGAGCTAGACTGACGCCGCGCCTTACGGCGCTCTTTTTTCGGCGCTCGAGCTTCACCGCCGAGAAGCAGGGACTTCTAGAAGCCGTCTCAGATGCCCAGATACAACCCCGGAGCGATTTAGGAGATGTCTCCTAATAGTTATGAGGCGGACGCCACTGGGGCTTTTTCGCGCTCCACCATTGACTTCACGATCACGTACAGCACGGGAATGAAGAACAGGTTCAGGGCGGTGGAGACGATCATTCCCCCGAAGACGGTGGTGCCCACGGAGTGGCGGCTTTGCGATCCTGCGCCGCTGGCGAAGACCAGGGGCAGAACGCCGAGAATGAAGGCGAAGGAGGTCATCAGGATGGGACGCAAGCGGATGCGAGCGGCCTCGACGGCAGCCTCTTTGACCGACAGCCCTTTGTGGCGCAACTGTTCGGCGAACTCGACGATCAGAATGCCGTTCTTCGACGCCAGTCCGATCAGCATCACCAATCCGATCTGGCAGTAAACGTCGTTCAACTGGCCGCGCAAGGACTGCGCGATCAGCGCGCCCAGCATCGCCATAGGCACGCTGAGCAGAATGATGAAAGGCAGCACCCAGCTCTCATACTGCGCGCACAGCGTGAGATAGACGAGCAGCAATCCCAAGCCGAAGAGCAGTGCCGACTGCTTGCCCGACTTGATTTCTTCCAGCGAGAGCCCCGACCACGAGTAGTTGAAGCCGAGCGGCAGGTTCTCCGCGACCTTGTCCATGGCCTGGATCGCCTGGCCCGAGCTGAAACCGGGCGCGGCCGAGCCATCGATTTCAGCCGAGCGGAAAAGATTGTAGTGATTGATGACCTGCGGCGACGTGGACTCGGTAATGTTGACGACATTGTCCAGCGGGATCATCTGGTTGGTGTCGGAGCGGACATAGAACTCGCGAATGTCACGCGGCTGGCTGCGGAAGCTCTGATCGGCCTGCACGTAGACGCGATAGGCGCGATTGTTGAAGTCGAAGTCGTTGACGTAGGACGAGCCCAGGTAGACCTGCAGCGTGTCGCTGATCTGCTGAATGGGCACCTGCAAGCTGCGCGCCTTGGCGCGATCGATGTTGACTACAAATTGCGGATCGTTGGCGGTGAAGGCGCTGAACAGGCCGCTGAGATCTTTGCGCGAGTTGCCATCGCGCACCAGTTGTTGGGTGACGTTGTAAAGCTGTTCGACGGTGTTGCCGCCTTGGTCCTGCACCTCGAAGGTGAAGCCGCCAAAGCTGCTGATGCCGGAGATGGCCGGCGGCAGGAACGGGAAAGCCTGCACGTCGGTCAACTGCATCAACGGCCCGCGAATGCGATTGACAATGGCGGCAGCGGAGTCCTGGTCGCCTTTGCGCTTGCTAGCGTCCGCCAAGTTGAGGAAGATCATGCCTTTGTTGGCGCCGCTGCCGGTGAAGCTGAAGCCTACGACGCTAAAGGCCCCGGTGATGTCCTTCTCGCGGGCGAGCACCGCCTCAACCTGCCGCATGGCCTGCGAGGTGTATTCCACCGAGGCGCCCTGAGGTGCTTGCACCGTGATCATGAACCAACCCTGATCTTCATCGGGGACGAAGCCGGTGGGCACCATCTTGTAGACAACGTAGGTTGCGGCCAGTCCGCAGAAGAAGATCACCAGGACGAGGTAACGCAGCTTCAGCGCTTTCTTCGCGCTGTAAACGTAGTAGGCGGTGGTGCGATGGATCACATGCTCGACGCCGCGGAAGAAGATGTTTTTCTTGCCCGTCTCAGGCCGTAGCAACAGCGCTGAAAGCGACGGCGTGAACGTCAGCGAATTGAACGCAGAGATGGCGATGGAGAACGCGATGGTCAGCGAGAATTGCTTGTAGAGCAGGCCAGTGGTTCCGGGAAAGAAGGCAACGGGGACGAACACCGCAATCAGCACCAGAGAGGTGGCGACGACCGCGCCGGTGACCTCGCCCATGGCCTCCGAGGCGGCGATATGGGAATCGCAACGCTCCTCGGACATGTGGCGCTGAATATTTTCGATCACCACGATGGCATCGTCAACGACGAGGCCGGTGGCCAGCACGATGCCAAACAACGTGAGCGTATTGATGGAGAAATTCAGCAAGCTGATGAAGGCGAAGGCTCCCACCAGCGAGACGGGAATGGTGACTGCCGGAATCAGCGTGCTGCGCCAGTCCTGTAGGAAGACGAACATCACCAACATGACGAAGATAATGGCTTCGACCAGGGTCTTCAGCACTTCGCGGATGGAGTCGCCGACGAAGGTCGTAGTGTCGAAGGCGACGGCGTAACGCAGTCCGGGCGGAAAGCGTTTGGAGAGCCGCGCCAATTCGGCGCGCACAGCTTTGTCGACATCGAGCGCGTTCGCCGTTGGCAACTGGCTGACGCCGATACCGATGCCTTTGTAGCCGTTATATCGAAGCTTGCCGCTGTAGTCCTCGGCGCCAAGTTCGGCGTGGCCAACATCGGCGAGTCGCACCAGCGCACCATTGCTGCCCGGCTTCAGGACAATGTTGTCGAACTGCGCCACCTCGGTGAGCCGGCCTAGCGCGCGCACGCTGATCTGGTACATCTGCGTGCTGGCAGTCGGTTCGGCTCCAACCTGGCCAGAGGCGATCTGCACGTTCTGCTGTTGCAGCGCGTCAACGACATCGGAGGCGGTAAGGCCGCGCGCCGCCAGCCGCGCTGGATCGAGCCACAAGCGCATGGAGTATTTGCGTTCGCCGAAGATCTGCGCGTCGGCGACGCCGGGGATGCGCTTGATGGCATCTTTCACATAAATGTCGATGTAGTTGCTGATGAACTCTTCACTGTAGCGATTGTCACTGCTGTAAAAGCCGGCGGCCAGAACGAACGAGGTGGAAACCTTGTTGATGGTGACGCCGGTATTCTTCACCGCGTCGGGCAGGCGGCCCATCACGCCCTGCACGCGGTTCTGCACGTCAACTGCGGCGAGATCGAGGGGACGCGTCAACTCGAAGGTGACGTTGATGGACGAGCTGCCATCGTTGCCGCTAGTGGAAGTCATGTAGCGCATGCCTTCCACGCCGTTGATGGCTTGCTCCAGAATGGTGGTCACCGAGGATTCGACCGCGGTGGCGTTGGCGCCGATATAGGAGGCATTCACGGAAATCTGCGGCGGAGCCAGATCAGGGAACTGGGCGATGGGCAGAAACGGAATGCAGACCGCGCCCGCGATCACGATGAACAGCGAGGTGACGGTGGAGAAGACCGGACGCTTGATGAAGAAGTCGGAAAACAAAATTAGTGCCTACTGTTCAATGCGGATGGGCATGCCATCGGCAAGGTTCTGGCCACCGGCGACGACCACTTGATCGCCAGGCTTCAATCCGCTGAGCACTGCGTAGTCATTGCCGACGATTTCTCCCAACTCCACAGGAACCTGACGGGCCACTAGCTTGCCATTGTCCTGCTTGGCGATGAAGGCGAAGAACTGTCCGCTGACGCGGGTGACTGCGATCACCGGTACGGTGGCGCCGGAGTGCGTGCTCCACACAATGCGCGCACGCACCAACTGCAGGGCGCGCAGCGCGTCGGCTGCCTGATCGGCCGGCGCCTTTACCAGGATCGATTGCGTGCCGGTTTCGACCTGGGCCGAGATGAAGTCCACCTTGGTGCGCAACAGCACTTTGCCGGCTTGATCGACAACTTCGACCGGCGCGCCCAGCTTGATATCGCCCGCGTGCTCGGAGGGAATCGAGATGTAGACCTCCAGGCCGCTGCGCTCATCGATGGTGGTGAGCACCGTGGTGTTGGTGACGCGATCGCCGACATGGACGGGAACGTCGCCGACAATGCCATCGGTGGGAGCGAAGACGCTGTAGTACTTCAATTGCACCTGCTGCTGCGTGATCTGGGCCTCCAACGACTTCACGTCGTTCAGGGCGCTGTCGTAGGCCGATTGCGCTTGCTGCAGATCCTGCTGGCTCATCACGCCGCTGGCGGCCAGAGCGCTGACGCGATCAAACTGAGATTTCGCCCAGGCTAAGGCCGCCTCCTTGGACTTCCTCTGGGAGTCGATGTTGGAGACCATCGCCACCTGCCGCCGCGGATCGATCTCCATCAGCGTGTCGCCCTTGTGGACAAACTGGCCCGAGTGCACGTGGATGCCGAAGATCCAGCCTTCCACGTCGGACATGATGGTGGCGGAGTTGCGCGACTTGATGGTGGCTTCGTACTCAGAGGCATTGCCGATGGATTGGTCCTGCACGGTTTGCACTTTGACCGGCATGACCGGAGGGCCCTGAGGAGCATCGGCGCTGCTACGGCTGCAACCGGCGAACGCCAGCGCCAGCGCGAGAGCCAAGCCCAAGATAGGGGCATTGGCGCGTGAAGCGCGAGAAAATGCCCTGAGACTGTGAGATGCCATAAACGTTTCGATTCGCCCGGAAACGGGATGATTCCGCAGCAACAGTTTTTTCGATCCTCAATTCTAACCTGAGCTGAACGATTGCGGGTGTGGTGACGGGGAAGATGAGATCAAGTTTGGGTTCGGTTCGGGAAGGCGCGTTTGTAACGTGTTGAAATGCGGACAGTGGGCAGGCTGGCTTGGCTCCGTGGACGGGTTTTCCTCACGATCCACAGGAATCCACATAACTGCACTATGAATAGGCGTTGAATACGCCGGGTGGCGGGGCTAGAGTCGGGGAACGGTGGCGTCGCGCAGTGGGGAAAGATGTTTTCAAAGGTGGGCGCTCCGATTGACCGATTCGAGGGTCGAATTCGAAGGAAGATTGTAGGGTGGGGGTTACTAGTTAGATTCGGCCTCCGGGTGGTAAAATAACAATATGTGGTATTAGGCTCTTGACATCCACAAGATGTCGGGAGTAGTGTTCGTCAACAGCTTGGTTGTGAAGGCGCCAAGATTCCTCCCCCAGGCAAGCCGATGTGGGCCAGAGGTGACCGCAGCGGCGATTGGTTTGGGCCCTTGAGCAATCGTTTTTCGAGTTTTGCGAGAGAGTTGTCGGGCCCTTAAATGGTGGCAGTAACCAACCGACGAAGTCATCGCCTAGACGATGGCATCTGCGGTGCTCATTACCAAGTCCGATCAGCCCGTCGTGCGGCCCGTGCCGCCGACGAAAAGTTTTGCGGTGACATCAACCGGGGGCTTCTTCTTCGCCAGCGATGTGCGAGAGAAGAGGCCCTCGCAGTCTTGCAAGTGGCATCCTGATTAGGTGGGGGTCCTTCGACTCCGCTTCGCAAAGGCAGCGAACCTCCGCTCAGGATGACGCAGCGACATGAAGGTCATATAGGGCAAGAATAGCAATACATAATATCGATCAGGAGCAACCACAATGGCCGAAACAACTACGACATCAACGACGAGCGCCGCCGTCTCCACGACCAAGAATCAGGCGCCCGGCCAACCATCGCAACGCTCGAAGACCGCGCCCGGCCTGACCTTCAAGCGCTATTTCACCAAAGCCGGCGTCTCGCCCTATGACGAACTCGAGTGGGAGCTGCGCCTCGCGCAGATCACCGACTCGCAAGGCGGCATCATCTTCGAGCAGAAAGATGTCGAGGTCCCCAAGGACTGGTCGATGACCGCGACCAACATTGTGGCCAGCAAATATCTGCATGGCCCGCTCGACACGCCCGAGCGCGAGAGCGGCGTCCGCGCGTTGGTCACGCGCGTGGCTGAGACCATTCGCGATTGGGGCATTGCCGGCGGCTACTTCCGCTCGGCTGACGACGCGGCCATCTTCCATGACGAACTGGCGCACCTGCTCCTGCAGCAGAAAGCCGCGTTCAACTCGCCAGTATGGTTCAACGTGGGCTGCGATCGCATTGAGCCCGACTCCGACGCGCGCAACTGGCACTGGAATTCCGAGACGCAGCGTGTCGAATATGGCGTGACCGGCTATCGCAATCCACAGTGCTCGGCCTGCTTCATCAATTCGGTGCACGATTCGCTCGACTCCATCCTGACGCTGGCCAAGACCGAAGGCATGTTGTTTAAGTGGGGATCGGGCACGGGAACGAATCTATCGCCGCTGCGCTCGTCAACCGAATCGCTCTCCGGCGGCGGCACGGCGAGCGGGCCGCTCAGCTTCATGAAAGGCTTCGACGCTTTCGCCGGCGTTATTAAGAGCGGCGGCAAAACGCGGCGCGCCGCCAAGATGGTCATCCTCAACGTTGACCATCCCGACATCGCCGACTTCATCGACTGCAAGCAGAAAGAAGAAGCCAAAGCGTGGGCGCTCATCGAGCGCGGCTACGATGGCAGCAGTCCCGACAGCGACGCCTACTCGTCGATCTTCTTCCAGAACGCCAACAACTCGGTGCGCGTTACCGACGACTTCATGTTTGCCGTTCTCAAAGACGGCGACTTCTCCACCCGCGCGGTGAAGGACGGCAAGCCGGTGCAGACCTTCAAGGCGCGCGAGCTGCTGCGCCGCATCTCCGACGCCACATGGCACTGCGGCGATCCCGGCATGCAGTACGACACCACGGTCAATCGCTGGCACACCTCCAAGAACACGGCGCGCATCAACGCCTCCAATCCGTGCAGCGAGTACATGTTCCTCGACGATTCGGCCTGCAATCTTGCCAGCCTGAACTTGATGAAGTTCGCGCCCAACGGTACGTTCGATGTCGAGGCCTATCGCTACGCCTGCGCCGTCGTCATCACCGCGCAGGAAATTCTGGTGGACAACAGCGGCTATCCCACGGAAGCCATCGGCAAGAACTCGCATGACTATCGTCCGCTGGGATTGGGCTACGCCAACCTGGGCGCGCTGCTGATGGCCGCGGGCCTGCCTTACGACTCCGATGCGGGACGCGACTACGCGGCCTGCGTGACCGCGATCATGTGCGGCGAAGCCTACCTCCAGTCGTCGAAGATTGCCGAGCTCTGCCAGCCGCTGGCGCCCGCCACCGAGGCAACCGGCGCTCTTAAAGATGTGTCATCCCGGCCGGAGCTTTCTTCCAATGTGTCATCCCGACCGGAGCGAAGCGGAGTGGAGGGAACTGCTTCTACTGACAACTGGCCACTGGCCACTGACCACTCGCGCGGCGCAGCTTGTCCCGGCTGGTACATCAACCGCGAACCGTTCCTCGACGTGATCCGCATGCATCGCGCGTCGGTGAACAACATCAACCGGACGAACGTCCCTTCGGCACTCTATGAAGCCAGCAAGGACACCTGGGACGAAGCCCTGAAGCACGGCGAGAAGTTCGGTTATCGCAACGCGCAGGTGACGGTGCTGGCGCCCACGGGCACCATCGGCTTCATGATGGACTGCGACACCACAGGCATCGAGCCTGACCTGGCGCTGGTGAAGTACAAGAAACTTGTCGGCGGTGGCATGATCAAGATCGTCAACAACACCGTACCCGCCGCGCTCTTCAAGCTGGGCTACACCGCCGACCAGACCAACGCCATCGTCAGCTACATCGACGCGACGGGCACCATTGAAGGTGCACCCGCCATCAAGGACGAGCACCTGCCGGTCTTCGACTGCTCCTTCAAACCTACCAAAGGCACGCGCACCATCCACTACATGGGACATCTGCGCATGATGTCGGCGGCGCAGCCCTTTATCTCCGGCGCAATTTCCAAGACCATCAACATGCCGGAGAACGCAACCGTCGAAGAGATCAGCGAAGCTTACATCCAGGCGTGGAAGCTGGGGTTGAAGGCGGTCGCGGTCTATCGCGACGGATCGAAGAAGGCGCAGCCGCTGAGTTCCATGGGCTCGGCGACGGCGAAGAGCGACAAAAACTCTTCAGGTGTCATCCTGAGCGACCTCGAGCGTAGAGAGAGGGAGTCGAAGGACCTGCTTGTGAACGAATCCGACGCTCCTCCGCGCGCGGTGCGTCATCGTCTGCCGGACGAACGTTTGTCGATCACCCACAAATTCAATGTCGGCGGACACGAAGGCTATCTCACCGTCGGGCTCTACAAAGAAGGGATGCCGGGCGAGATCTTCATCACCATGGCGAAGGAAGGCTCGACGGTCAGCGGCCTGATGGACAGCTTCGCCTGCGCCATCTCCATCGGATTGCAACACGGCGTGCCGCTGAAGCTGCTGTGCGAGAAGTTCGCCCACACCCGCTTCGAGCCCAGCGGCTGGAGCCGCAATCCCGACATCGGCTACGCCAAGTCGATCATGGATTACATCTTCCGCTGGCTGCAACTGCGCTTCCTCACCGGCCAACAGCAGGCGCTGTTCGACGGCCTGCGTCCGAAGTACGTCAACGCCCCGCCGCCGGGCACGCCCGACGAAAACGGCTACGGCCAGAAATCGTTTGGCGATGTCAGCGAAGGCGCTCTCTCTTCTGATGTGTCATCCCGACCGGAGCTTTCTACCAATTTGTCATCCCGACCGGAGCGCAGCGGAGTGGAGGGACCTGCTGTTCTAGGTGGCATGGGTCATGTTCACGCAGCCGACGCGTTGAAAGACCTGATCGACATGGGCGATGCGCCCGTCTGCACCGTCTGCGGCGCCATCATGACCAGGAACGGAAGTTGTTATCGGTGTGTTGAGTGCGGGTCGACCAGCGGATGTTCGTAGTTCGTGGATGGTGGATCGTTGGGCGCCCCGGGTAAGCATTCGGGTGCCCCGCTCAAGCGCGGGTGCCCCACTCATTCCATCTTTTTGGAATGAGTGGGGGCGTCAAGGCGCGTCGGACAATTTTTCTTTTCCCACACATTCGGACCCCGCGAATGTGTGGGGCACCCAAATTTCTTCCTACACTATTCCCAACTCGCGGCGTATCCCGGATAATGTTGGACAATTCATCCCGTAGGATGGCAGAGTGTCCAACTGTGCTCCGGACGCGATCAGCGGCAAACTATGGCGACTTCCGGATCAACCCGTGCCCCGGTATCGAGAGGAGATTGTTTCTATGATTCGGGCAACCTTCGGTTTGGGAGTGGCGGCGCTGCTTCTCGCGGCATCGCCAATGCAGGCGCAGAACGGCGCTGACTCGGTGAAGAGCTACTTCACTGGCAAGCAGGTGGTGTTGAAGGTCGATATGCCGGGCACGCAGAAAGGCGTCGACCTGAAGTTCAACCAGTCGCCTGCGATGAACTGGAAGGATTATTCCTCGCGCGTCAAGCAGTTTGGCGCGGCCATCCGCAAGGGCGATACCGCGCGCGTGACCACCATCGTGGTCAAGGGCGACATGATCGAATTTCAGCTCGACGGCGGCGGCTTCGGTACCTTCGGCGACGATACCCAGACCACGGTCGCTCCCAAGCAGGTAGAGAAGAGCGATTACGAGAAGCAGTTGGAGCAGCAGATTTCGCAAACCGACGATTCCGACAAGAAGACGCAGCTGCAGCGCGACCTGGACCGCGAACAGGCGAAGCGCCGGCGTGAGCAACAGGCCAACGACCGCGCCGCGCAGATTGCCAGCCAACTGAAGGCGGAGCAGGTGGCCGAGAAGCGCGCCCAGGGCGGCTCGCGCTTCAACCTGCGCTGGAAGGGATCGATTCCGCAGGACCAACTCAATCCCGATGCCATCATGAAGTTGCTGGCCGACTACGTTGACTTTGGCAGCCTGCAGCAGGCGAGCGCGCCGGCGAATGCTGCCGTGGCCCCCGCAGCGGCTCCCGCGCCCGTGGCGGACAGCTCGCCCACCGCGCAACTGAAGCGCGGCATGACGATGCAGGACGTTACCAAATTACTTGGCCAGGGCAGGTTGCTTTCGGAGTCAACCTCCAGCGACAACCTGAAGACCCAGGTGTTCGAGTACCTTCCGGGCGATCGGCGGGTGGAGATCACTTACGTGGACGGGCTGGTGGTGCGCTTCACCATCGCATCGCGATAATCGCGGCCATGATCGCGAATCTTCCTCTACCCTGTCCAGCATCCAAGCGAGGGACGCGAGCCTCGGCGTCCCAGGCAGATGACCGCTCCCGTGTCTGGCCTCACTGAACTTTGCGTCCTGGAGGTGGAACATGAACCCTTTGAAGCTTGCTGCTGTATCCGCGCTTGTACTGGCCGTGGCAGCCGGAGTCTGCGCGCAGGATATCCAAATCTATCCGGGCGCAAAGCGCTTCACTCCTCCGTCGACTGAAAAAGCCATGCAGGCCATGCCTCCGGGCGCGACCGAGACCATCTATTTCACTCACGATTCGTACTCGAAGGTAGTCGCCTTTTACCGGAATCTGGGCAAGGTACGCACGCCGCCGTGGCTGAAAAAGGGCGCAAAGCTTCCCAGCGGCCAGCCGCTGAAAGAGAAATTCTTTATTTTCGATGATTCCACGACTCTTACTTTGTCCAAGAGTTGGGCGAAGATTCAGAAGCCGTATGTGGGCGCCATCGACCTGGAAGGGACGACGCCGGACTACCACGACGTTCGCAACGTGACTGCCATCTTTATCATCCAGAAAAAATCGGGCGAGTGGCCCGAGAGATGATTCGTAGCGGGCAGCTGCGAGGCGACTCAGGGAGCAGCGATCGCCGGCTCGGCGGCTTCCATCTGCGGCTGCTTCTTCGACGCCAGCCAGCGAGCACGGATCTGAAGAAATGGCCACTCGATCAGTTGAAAGGTCACGAAAGCGATTGCTATCGACGCCAGCAGGTTAAGCAGGTAGAGGATCCAGAAGCCGGCTTCGCCACCCGACACACGCCATCCCAACAGCAGCGCGCTCGATCGCTCCAGCAGACCAAAGTGATTCAGGTACATTCCATAGGAAAGCCGGCTGACGATATAAAAGCCGTGCCAGTTCAGAACCCTTGGTGTCCGTTGCAGCCCCAGGCCCCACAGAGTAGCGGCGCCGAAAATCAACGCCAGGGAGGTAAAGGCGAACACCTCCCGATCGACGAAGTGCAACCCGATGCCCGCCACAACCATAGCGCTGCAAACTGACAGGCGCAGCCGCGTAGAACGAATCAGCTCAGGACGAAAGACGCTGAACCAGGCGAGCAGCCCGCCGATCGCCAGCCCATCCGAATGCGCATAAATTGTTTTGAACAGATCAAGGGAATAGTGAGTCAGGCGAGGCTCCACATATTTGATGGCGATCGCCCGGTTCATCACAACCAGGAACATGCCAACAACCGGCAGAATCCAAAGCCGCGTGGGTTTGATGATCCGCGAGAAAAGCGCAATCGACAGGGGAGCGAGAACGTAAAATTGCTCTTCCGTGGATAACGACCATCCTCCGCCAATCTGGTTGTGGAAGTCGTTGGAGAGGAAACAGATGTCGGACCACAGGCCGCTGAGATTCCGGCCAAACAGTCCCTCGGCAGCCACCAACGCTACGAATGCGTAGTAGAGCGGCCAGATGCGCAGGCCGCGGCGCAGCAGGAAGCGCCCAATCTGAATGTTGTTGGTGCGTTTGAGCTCCTTCCACAGCTGCCCGCCGATCAGAAAGCCGCTGAGCACGAAGAACAAGTCGACGCCGGTCCAGCCCCAGTTGAACATGGGCAGCGCCTCTACCTGTGGCAGGGCCTGGAACGCCGCTCCGTAGTGGGCGGTGAAGACCAGTACGATGGCCAGACTGCGCAGGACGTCGAGGGCCGGAACATTGCCGCGCGGCCGCACCCGCAGGTCCTGAACCGCTCCCCGAAAGAATTCCGCAACCCTAGGCGTACTCATGAGCAGCCCTTACCTCGGTCTCCGATTATGTGGGCGGCAAGGCCACAGGCACAGGCACAGGCTAAAGATGCTTGAGCTGTCGTGAGCCGCCAGAAGCGGCGGTCGCCGCCGGCAAACGTGACAAGGCGCAGATTTTCGCTGGGCTGGTATCGCTTTACTCCCCTGGGCACAGGCAGAGAATATGGGAGCCGAATACAGAGTGCAAGTGATGCGGAGCACATGTGGACGTGCGAAGCACTCCGAGCGAAGCGTCTGACCGGAGACAGCTGCGCGCGAGCAGGATGATAGTGCACTTTCGGGCGTCACAACGCATCTATAACACCAAGGAGCGAAATCATGAAACCTCGTCCAGCATTCATGTCCGGGCTTGTTATCCTGGCGGTTCTCAGCTTGGGGCTGTCTCTTGACGCGCAGTCGAGCGCAACGCCCGGCGGCCAGTCCGATGCGAATCAGCCTGGGACTGCGAGCCCGCCGATCCAGATAGCCGTGACCGGCTGCCTGAAGCGCAGTAACGAGGGCGGCTACCGGCTTACGGATCACAACGGCACAACCTGGCTGCTGACCTCCGATAAGGTGAACCTGGCGGAGCATCTGAATCAGGTGGTCGCCGTCACCGGCAAGCCAGCGATGCCACCGAAGCAGCAGGAAGCAAGCAGCCAGCAGGGCGGAACGGCCGAGGGCGGCAACAAACCTACGCCCGGCCTACGAGTGCTCACTTTGAGTATGCTAAGCAACAGTTGCACACGGTGAACTCGCAGCGCCGGCGATCTGACGACTCGTCCCGCGCATGTCAGACTGGCGATGTCCTCAGCCCGCATAGGCCCGCGAAACGGCAGCTCCGCACTTGCGCCGACGCACTTGATGCTGGCATGATGAGCTAACTCCCCGCGTAGCCAACCCAGGGATAACGCCCAGATGTCAGCATTAAGTGCAGCCGCGCGTCGTTTGTCACGTGAGCTTCGCATTTATGCGCTGGTCCTGCTGGTCGCAGGTGCCGTGATCGGGCTGCACGCACAGTGTCCCTCGCCGCCCGACGCCAATCCAAACGATCCCAATCTCATCTTCAAACGGCCGGCTCCGGTTAAGAAGTCTGCGAACCAGGAGCCCTTGCTGCCGGAGGCCGGATTCCTGTCGAACACCCATTACACCAGCCAGTTTTTTGGCTTTGGCTTCGATCTTCCGCTCACTGTGCAGGGTCACGAAATCATGGAGCCGGTGATGCCGGAAAAACAGCATGCTCTGCTCATGCTGCAATACGAAAAGGGAGAGCACAACGGCTACATCGAGGTGACGGCCACCGATCCGCGTCCCGGCTATGAGGTCAGCACGCCCGAGAAGGAACAACAGGAACTGGAGCGCTGGGCACGAAACCAAACCGCCTTTGGAGGGCCATTGCAATTCCCCGTCCCCAGCTTCATGTTGCGTTCCGGGCGTTTCTATTCTTCCACGCGGCGTGTCGGGCGGAACTATGCCGCGCAGTACTGGGCGGGCATCAACAACTACATGGTCAAGGTGGTGATCCGCACCAACGATAAGGACTTCCTGCGCAAGGCCAAAGACCTGATGGCGGATGCCCGTTTCTATTGCCCGCAGGACGATGGCACGCTGATTGACGAAGATGGCAAGCTGGTGAAGGTCGAGGGTGCACCTTACACCGGACCCACCGTGCCGACGTTTCGGGTGAATGCCGCTCTGCGCGACGAGCCCGGCAAGAATATTCCTCCTGGAGAAATGGTTGACGGAGTCTACCGCAATCCTGAGGCAGGCTTACAGTACCGGCTGCCGCGCGGCTGGGACGCTGTTCCCGCCGACAAGAGCGACCCTCCTCCTCCGCAAGATGAATCAACCTTGCGCGAGTACAAGTTTTTTCACGCCTGCTCGCAAACCCTGCTGCAGATTGCTCCTCGTCTTCCGGTCGGCGTGACAGAGCAGCCGCCCGGCCCCACCATCATCTTGCGCGCTCTCGATCCCAATTGCCTGTCGATGCGCACCGCCGTCTCCCTCACCGACAAGCGAGCTGCCGATGAGGTTGCCGCCAGCCTGGAGCAGATGGGCGACTTCGGGGAGATCGATTCCGATGCGCTGATGTCGATACATGGCCACCTGTTCATGATCTTCCATGGCACCATGGCGACCACCCAGCGAGGGGAAGATCTGGGGCAACGCATGTCGCAGGCAATCTTCGCTACGCGCTATAAAAAGCTGTTGCTGATGTGGTCGGTGATGGCAACTGATGCTGCGGCGCTGGCCCAGGTACCCACCAGCGACATCCTCCTCGACGGTTCCCCGCCCATCCAGTTGCGCGCCTCGCTGCTCGCCAGGAAATAGAGCGAGTCGGAGTGTGCGCCGGTGTTAGTTTTCGCTTGCGTGCAAGGTCGACTGACTACGAAAGCCTATAATCGGGTCAGCCGCAGGAGAGCATCAACTCTTCTCGATTCCGAAGAGTGCGAATGTGGGGATGCCATGCATATGCTGACTCGCCGCCGCCAGAACGTTACGGTTATGACGGTGAGTACTCTGCGCAGTCACTTGGAGAGCATCAGCAGTCCCACCTGCAAGTTCACCATACACAAAGTGCATCGCGACCGTGTCCCGGTCCGGTGCGACTATGTTCTCTCGGGAAAAAGGAAGCACGCGGAAGTATTGCTACCCGCCTATCCCACTGGCTCACCGGATGACGTCCCGTGCAACAATCTCAACGTGGTTTTAGATCCAGTGGGCTTTGTTGATGTTGACACTTGTACGGATCGGGACGTATTTGCGCCGCTGCTCGGCCATGAGACGCTGGTTTACTACGAGAAGATGCATCCCCATGCCGAGTTACCCGTATCACGATGCTGCTAAGGACCCTCTGATTAACTGCTGGCTTTGAAGGGGACGGGCTTCAGAGACTGTGTCGCGACTGGTGTCGCCGCTCCGCGGCTCGGTCTCTTTTCCCACTTGACCCAGGACTTCGCCCTGGGCTAACTACGATTCCGCCGCTACGCGGCTGATTTTGGCGCGCTCGACGGTTTTGTCCCACCAGAAAATCCAATTTCCGGTTGCCACACAGTCTCTTCAGGCCGTCCGTATCTGCCCAATATTAAGCGGGGCTTCGGCCCCGGAGGGAATTCCAACTTAATCAGATCTTCCCTAACTGCTCTACGCTCCGTGTCAAAGTGTCTTTTGGGTGAACAACAAGGAGTCTCAATAGATGGAATCGGAACAAGAAACGAAAAGCCGTGCCGGATGCTGGTCAGCTACCGGGGGTCGGAATCGCGGCCAGCGAGCCGGCACGACATGAGGTATTACGGCAGAATCGTACTCTCAAGCCAGCCGCCGCGCAGCAACAAGGATCACGCTTCAACGTGCCACATTGCACCACGGTGATGTGAGCCAGGTCGCATCCGCATGTGCGGTACTTGCCGCCGCCCAGCCGAGCAGAAAAGGCCGCGGCCTGAACCGCGGCTGTCCGACTCCAGTAAGCTCGCTCTCGCCCGCGCGATTCGTTAGCGGCGGCGCTTCTTGGCGGCCTTCTTCTTGGCGCCAGCCTTTTTCTTCGCCGGAGCTTTCTTGGCCGCCTTCTTGGCAGGGGCTTTTTTGGCTGCCTTCTTGGCTGCTTTTTTCTTTGCAGCTTTCTTGGGCTTGGCCGGCTTCTTGGCCGGCGCTTTCTTGGCGGCGGGTTTCGCCGGTTTCTTGGGAGCGGGCTTGCGTGCGGCCGGAGGCGGCGGAATTTCGGGAACCGCCGGTTCCATCTCAATGTCTTCTTCCACAATGGTTACGGATTCGGGTTCTTCTTCTTCTTCCTCTTCTTCTTCGTATTCTTCGTCGTCGGCGGAATCGCCGTAGGCGCCGTCTCCGTAGTCATCCATTTCATCGTCTCTGCGGCCATAGAGCGTTTCATCGAATGTCATATGCTTGTCCTCCTGATGGTGCCGGACTCCGCATGACTGCACGGAGGCAGCTCGCTAAGCAAAACTTGTTTTTATACCAACGACAACCTTCACACAAGAGGCACGCGATCACAACGCGACGTTCCGATGGCTTCGCAGCATCGCCTGCCCGGCAAATTAGTGCAACGCGCCTGTTGTAACAGAACATCCGCGCGAAGGGAAGGGGTGCGAGGGGAAAAACAGCCGTCAGCTATCAGCTTTCAGCCGTCAGCCGCGTCAGTCGGTCGCCGAGGCAGGAAAGCCTATGGGTCTCCCGCGGCTTCGATTCCGGTTTAGCTGATGGCTGACGGCTGATAGCTGACACCTATTTTCGGATCAGCAGCATCTCGCCGGCGCGCAGATTGGCCGCCAGCTTCGGATTGTCGCGTTTCAGGGCGGCGACCGAGGTGTGGTTCGACTCAGCGATGCTGCTAAGGGTCTCGCCCTTCTTGACCTTGTGATACTTCGCGGCGTCGGAAGTCTCACTCCTATTGGACTTACGGCTGCTGTGCCCGGTGCTGGCCGAGGCGCTTTTACTCTCAGCCTTCATCTCTGACGGATCGGCTTCGGCGCTCTCCGAGTTGGTAGGCTTGTAGATGACCAGCGTCCGTCCGGGCGTCAGCTCAGTGCCCCGCAAGTGGTTCCATTTGCGGACTTTGTCGACGGGAACCTCGAAATCGTCGGCCACCGAGGCCACGGTGTCGCCCTTGCGCACTTTGTAATGCGTGGCCTTGTGGGAGTAAGTGGCTGTCTGGGTGTCGTGCCGGCCTGGCGCGATTGGAATAATCAGCTTTGTCCCCGCTATAACCTCATCGTCAGAGAGATTGTTCGCCTCTGCAATCGACGAAGCCGAGGTGTGATATTTGCGCGCGATCGAGGGCAGCGTGTCCCCGTATTCCACCCGGTGATAGCGCCAGTAGGTGCGCATGTCCTGTGGGATAGTGGCCATCGCGGTCTCATACTTCTCCTGCGACCCAGCCGGCAGCTTCAGGATGAACGGCTGGTCTTTCGGGGTGGTCATCCGCAGCAGGCTGGGATTCAGTTCCTGGAGGCGATCCACCGAGGTGTCCACGCATTCGGCCACCAGGCGCAAGTCAACGGGATAGTTGATTGTCACCTGGTCCGTCTGCTCGGGCGGCTCGGGCGCGTACCCGCTGCAGACCATACTGCTCCGGGTTCTTCGCGATAATGGTCTCGGCCAGGATGATGGGAACGTAGTTCCGAGTCTCCTGTGGGCAGCACGCCGCGCCGGTAGAGCTCCCAGAAATCGGCGTAGCCAGTGCGCTCCACCGCGTGCTGCACCGTGCTGGCGCCTGAGTTATAGGCGGCCATCGCCAGGTACCAGTCGCCGAACTGGTTGTACAGGTCCTTCAAGTGGTGAGCGGCCGCGCGCGTCGCCTTCTCCGGATCTTGCCGCTCATCGACCCACCAGCTACGCTCCAGCCCATAAATTTCCGCCGCTCCGGCCATGAACTGCCACATGCCGCGCGCTCCGGCCCGCGACAACGCCAGCGGCTGGAAGCCCGACTCGGCCTGCGCCAGATAGATCAGGTCCTGCGGCACGCCTTCTTCCTTCAGGATGCTCGCAATCATCTCGCGATAACGTCCCGCGCGAGCCCAGGCGTGCTCCAGCGTCGCCTTTCCGCGCGGGCTGGAGTAATAGTTGATGAACATCGCCACCTGGTCATTCATCACCAGCGGCAGGTCGGACTTGGTGTTCTTGATCTCAGCTTCCGCTACTGCCCGGACGTTGGGATCGACCGGGAACGTGATGTCATTGGCCTCGTCGATAGGCGCTGGCTCGGAGCGCGGCTCGGAGAAACCGTCGCCCTGCTGCAACGCTGCCATCTCCAACTCGTGGACAGCCTCGACGATCTTGTCGAATTCGCGCTCCAGCTGCTCATTGTTGCGCACGTCGAGATTGCTGCTTAACAGCGTGTTGAAGGCCTGGTCGAAGTTGGCCTTTGCCGCTTCCAGGTGTCCAGCCTGATAGTTGGCCTGCCCGGCGGCATATTGCTTCTCCGCCAGTGCGATCAGGGCGTCGACGGGATCAACCTGGGGCTTGGGATATTCCTGGATCTTCGGCGGGGGTGCGGCCTTCTGGACTACCGGGGCAGTGACTTCAGGCGCCGTGTCGGCGTGTGCGGGAAGAGCAGCGGATTTCTTGGGTTCGCTAGTCTCGCAACTGGTGAGGATGAGTAGGAAGCTGACGAACAGCAGTGTTGCGACCGGAGCCTTAAGGCGAAGCAGTCTCATCGTTGCGACAATTCCGAAACAACCCTCTCCTGCGTTCCACCGGTTGCTGTGATGTTACTACGCCACGAATTTCACGGTCAACGAAACCAGGAAGGAACGACGTAACTGGTTGCCGATGAGTGATTTAGCGTGGCGAGACCGTATTCGCATTGGCCTCGATCGGAACAATCTTCGTGTCGGTGCGGAATTTCTTGTAGTCGCGGTCCGTGACGTCCACGTCAACGTTGAAATCTTTCAGCAATGCCAGCCGTACGTCCACTTTGACTGCAATGTGCTGCTGCAACCACACCTCATCGTTTACCCGGGTTTGCTCGATGACGACGTGCGATCCCTTGTGCAGGCGGGCGATGAACAGGCCGAACGAAACAGTGTCGATGACCTGCACGTCCAGCTTTTTCATCTGCGAATCGTCTTTGTCGATCCACACCCGGAAGCGTGTCTTGGGCAGGATCTTGGCTTCCTTACGGACCGGCTGATATCCCGGCTTGGGATCGCCGTCGATGACATAGTTTTCGCGCCCGTCCAGCTTCTCGATGCCAACGAACTTGAAGTTGTAGGCATCGGCCACCTCGCGCACAAACTGCCGCTCATCTTCGCGTTCCTTCTCTTCTTTCTCCAGCCGTTTCTTACGGTCCGCTGCAGATTCGTTCTTGCGCTTGTCGATCAGTTTCTGGATTTTCTCGTCTTCCTTTTGGGCGTCCTTCGCAGAGAGCGGCTTGTCGTCTTTCGCAATCAGCTTTTGCACCTGCTCGCCATAAATTTCCATTACATCGTAGGTCTTCGTCTCGGTTGACTTTACTTGTCCGTTGCCGTCGAGCCTGCGTTCCTCTTGTCGCTCGACATAGGTGTAATCGCGCAGTTTCTTGTCGTTCTCCAAATCCTTGTCGGCGGAGAGGCGAATCAAGTCGGGGATTTGTTCTTGCGAAAGCGTGGACGGACTTGCTGGCGGCGATGACTCAGCCGGCTTTGCGGGCGCGGTTTCTTGCGCGATTGCCAACGCCGCGGTGAGAAGCAGAAACACAAAGCTGCGCAAGACCTGCATCGCCATACCTGCGTGACTACAACCCGTTGCATTTCGCAAAGTTCTGCACAATGCGGGTGTCCCATCCTTCTCGTCATCTTTTGGCGACAGGGTGGAAGCTACGCCATCCTCAACGCCTGCTCCAGATCGTCGATCAAATCGGCGCTGTCTTCGATTCCTACCGACAGCCGCACTGTCGCTGCCGAGACTCCCAGCAACTTGAGTTGCTTCGCGCTCAGCCCTGTGTGCGACGTGAGCACCGGGTACGAGACCGTCGATTCCACTCCGCCCAGGCTCGCGGCCAGGTACCACAATGTCAGACTGTCGATAAACCGCTCCGCTGACCGCCCGCCGCCGCGCAGATCGAACGAGACCATCATCCCGAAATCTTTCATCTGCCGGCGCGCAATCTCGTGACCGTCGTGGTCCGGCAGCCCGGGATAGTACACGCGCGCCACCTTGGGATGCTGCCGCAACATCTTGGCGATGCGCGCCGCGTTTCGGCAAGCCCGCTCAACCCGCACCTCCAGCGTCTTCAGTCCGCGCAACAGCAGATACGCGCAGCCAGGATCAAGACAACCACCGGTCAGGATCATGATCGGCCGGGCCAGGTCCATCCACTTTTTCGAGCCGGCGAGCACGCCCGCCGTCAGGTCGCTGTGCCCACCAAGATACTTTGTCGCCGAATGGATTACGATGTCCGCGCCCAACTCCAGCGGTTTTTGCAGCACCGGCGTAGCGAAGGTGTTGTCCACCACAACGCAAGCCTTGCGCTTGCGGCCGAGTTCGCACAGCGCGGCCAGATCGACGCAGCGCAGGGTGGGATTGGTAGGCGACTCCAGAAACAACATCCGCGTCTTGCGGCTGAAGTAGCGCGTGGCGTTGTCGATGTCGTGATACGGAACGAAGCGCACCTTGATCCCACAACGTGGGAGTACCTGCTCGAACAGCTTTACCGTCCCGCCGTAGATGTCGAGCATGGAGACGATCTCGTCGCCCGCCTGGCATGTTGCCAGCACCGCGATCATCTCCGCGGCCATGCCGCTCGAAGTCGCGATGGCCGCCTCGGCGCCTTCCAGCGCGGCAATCTTTTCCTCCGCCGCGGCAATTGTTGGATTAGCGTAGCGCGAGTACAGATACATGTCGCTATCGCCCTTGGCGTAGCGGCGCAGATCCTCAACGCGTGGCACCACGAACACCGAGGTCTGCGCAATGGGTGTAGTCAGCGGCGTGCTCTGCCCATGCCGGTCTTCGCCGGAATGAACGCAGCGCGTGGCATCGGCGGGTGGCTTCTTTGGATTGGGCTTGCTCATGGAGCATTACCTTCGGGTGGGACAGTCGATTGTAATGGAACGATGCAATCGACAATCGTCGGGAAGCTATCTTGTCTAAACGACGGGTTTAGGTGTCAAAGCCGCTCAGCATCGCGGCGTCCCGTAACTTGTCATCCGCAGTCAAGAATCTGCGCCCGCGCAGCATGCCGCCGCACCACTCAAGGGCCGCAGCCAACTGGAGCGCATCGCCCGCACGCAGATCGCAACGTTTAACAAGTTGAATCGCATTAGCTCGAACCTCCTCACTCGGTTCGATCACAGACCACATCTTCGCCTGTTCCGAAACCGATTCCACAGCCTCACGCCACTGGCCGGTGTCCAGGATCTTCGTTCGCAACAGTCTTGCCAGCGCGCTGGCAATCTCCGCCGGAGTTGCCCACCAGATCATGACTTCGTATTCCTTGTACCAGCCGGCCGCCTGCGCTGTGTTTTCCTCATGCACATAGAGAGGAACCAGAGCACTCGCGTCCCAAAATGCTGAAGGCCGCGTCAGCGGCCTTCCCGTTCTCGACGCCATATCTCTTTCATCACCCCATCGGGGACGTTGCCTACTGGCTTGGGCCAAGGATCTGACGCTTTCCGTCTTCTTAAGGGCGGCGTCATTGCGCCCCGGGCAATGAGCCGCCGCTCCTGTTCCGAGAATCCATCAAGGCGAACGGGAACAATTCGCGCAACCGGACGATTGCGATCACAAACCAGCACCTCTTCGCCGTCTCGAACCATCTGGATATGAGCGCTAAGCCGAGCCTTTAGATCGCTGATATTTACAGTACGCATGGATCAATGATAGCAACCTGACCATATTGGTCATATTGCGTTTCTTGATGCGTCCGAGCGCGGCGCTTGGACGCCATTACCCCTCAATCACAATCGCTGCCTTTGTACCCTGCTTCGTGCACAGTGCCCATGCCATGCGCGGCGTGTTGTGCGCGATTCCAATCCGCCCGCGGGTATCGACGATGATGATTCCTCCGTGTCCGTTGAGGCGCGCTTTCAAGTAAAAGAGCGCCTGCTGCGCCGCCTCTTGCGGAGCCTGCCCAGCCTCCACCCGGTCGGCGGTCCACTTGGCCAGCACCAGCTTCATCATCGGCTCGCCCCAGCCGGTGGTGGAGACGGCCGCGCTGCGATTGTCGGCATAGCAGCCGCAGCCGATCAGCGACGAGTCGCCGACGCGCCCCGGTGCTTTGTTCAGCGTGCCGCCAGTCGAAGTTGCCGCGGCGATATTGCCATCGGCATCCAGCGCCACCGCGCCCACCGTGTCGTGCGAGCGCGTCGGCCCGAACTCGTCCGGCATCTTCAGATAGGCTTGCTTCTTGGCCTCGCGCAATCGCTCCACTTCGCGTGGGATCACCAGCTCGTCATTCGAGCACAGGTCGATGCCGTGCTCCTGCGCGAAGCGCTCCGCACCGGTGCCGACGAAGTAGACATGCGGGCTCTCGGTCAGGATTTTTTTCGCCGCGCGAATGGGATTGCGGATGTGCTCCACGCAACCGACGCCGCCCGCGCGCAACGTCGCGCCATCCATGATGAGCGCATCGAGTTGCACCCGGCCGTCCATGTTGAGAAACGAACCCCGGCCGGCGTCGAAGGTCTCGTCCTCTTCCATGGCGACCACAGCGGCTTCCGTCGCGTCGAGCGAGCTTCCGCCGCGCCGCAGCACCTGCCAGCCTTCATCGGCCGCCGCCTTCACGCCGCGCAGATGCGGCTCCAGCATGTCTTCAGGAATGGCCCACGCCCCACCGTGGACCAGAATCACAGGATCGACCGCCAATTCCCCGCCTTTCGTGAAATGGAGTGGCCTCTGCGCTAAGAGGCAAACGGGAAAGGATACCAGATGAGCGGTACAACGCTTGCAACCCAAAGCGCCACGCCATTACTTGTTACAACACCATAAGACGACGAGCGCGAGCAGCCCGCTTCGTGATAAAACTCCCAAGCTATGAGCTACAAATTCACAATTCGCGCTCTGTTGGTTACTGCCGCCCTCGGTCTTGGCATCGCTTCCGGGTCCGCGCAAACCAAGGCGACGAAGAAGAAAACCGTCGAGTTGAAAGATGCCAAAGGCAACGACGTTGGCACCGCAACCATTATCTCGAAGGGATCGGGCGTGGAAGTGAAGCTCGACTTGAAGGACTTGCCGCCGGGTGTCCATGCGGTGCACTTTCATCAGAAGGCCATGTGCGATCCTCCGGACTTTAAGTCCGCCGGCGGACATTTCAATCCGACGGGCAAGCAGCACGGCTTCGACAATCCACAGGGTCATCACGCCGGCGACATGATGAACTTCACCGTCAAGGAAAACGGCACCGCAAAGGTGACGGTGAAGGACGGCGACGTTGTGCTGGGCACAGGCAGTGAGTCGAATTCGTTGCTCGCCAACGGAGGTACGTCGATCATGGTCCATGCCAAGGCTGACGACTACAAGACCGATCCCTCCGGCAACTCCGGGGACCGCATCGCCTGCGGGCCGATTACGCCGTAGGTACTGCTGATCAGCAAATGCTTTGCCGGAGCCAGGAAAGGGAGGATAATACTCAGAAGGAAGACACCCTCGATGTCGAGCACTACTCTCATTTCGGTGCAGGAATATGTCGCCACCAGTTACCGCCCAGACTGCGATTACGTTGATGGTGAGGTGCGGGAGAGAAACTTGGGAGAACTTGAGCACGCTCTTTTGCAAACCGCGATCGCCGCATGTTTCTGGGCGAATAAGAGAGCATGGAACATTGTGCCGGTGGTGGAGCAGAGGGTGCAGGTTGCCACAACTCGCTTTCGGATCCCGGATGTGAGCATCTTGCGCGCCGATCAGCCGCGCGAGCCGATCATCACCGTGCCGCCTTTAATTCTGATCGAGGTGCTCTCAAAGGACGACACCCTGCGCAGCATGAGAGAACGGGTGGACGACTACCTCAATTTCGGGGTGCAGCACGTCTGGATTTTGGACCCGGCTACGCGGCGAGCGTACGTATGTAGCCGCACAGGATTTCAGGAGCCGCAGACCGGCGAACTGGTTGTACCCGGAACCCCGATTCAGCTGGTGCTGAACGATCTGTTCGATCAGGCAGCGCAAGCCTTGTGAGGAGTTCGACCAACCTCTTAGCGCCAGAATCCGAGTATCCTACCGTCTAGAGCTATGGGCGATCTTGGCCGCATGCTGGTGTTTGTCGGCGGACTGCTGCTGGTCATTGGGGTGGTCCTGATTTTTGCGGGCAAGGTCAATCTGCCCATCGGGCGTCTCCCGGGTGACATCGTATATCGCGGAAAGCACACCACCTTCTACTTCCCGCTGATGACCTCGATCCTTCTCAGCATCATTCTGTCGCTGGTGCTGTATTTCGTGAACCGGATGAGGTGAAGGAGTTGTCAGTCGTCAGCCATCAGCTGTCAGCCATCAGCTTTCAGCCATCAGCTTTCAGCCATCAGCTTTCAGCCATCAGCTTTCAGCCATCAGCTTTCAGCCATCAGCTTTCAGCCATCAGCTTTCAGCCATCAGCTTTCAGCTAGAGCAACTTCCTCCGCGCCTGCATTTGCGACTTTCCAAATAATTTTCTGCCGCGCAGGTTTTGCTGACAGCTGATAGCTGACGGCTGTCCTTGATACACTTCCCCCATGTCCGGCACGGAACAACTCGGGCTGATGTTTCAGGCGCCAGCTCGCAAGATTTATCCCGTCCGCGAGCTGGTTGCAGCCGTGCGCACCCTGGTGGAGCGCGCCTTCACGGACGTTTACGTGGAAGGCGAAATCTCCAACTACCGGCCCGCCGAATCCGGCCATCTCTACTTCACGCTGAAGGACGGCTCATCCCAGCTTCGCGTGGTGATGTGGCGGACCCAGGCGCGGCTGCTGCGTTTTCGTCCGGAGAACGGCCTGCAAGTCATCGCGCGCGGACGCGTCACCATTTACGACGAGCGTGGCGACCTCCAGTTCCAGGCTGAACATCTCGAACCCAAAGGAACGGGCGCGCTGCAAATCGCGTTTGAGCAGCTCAAGACCAAGCTGGCCGCTGAAGGGCTGTTCGATCAAGCGCGCAAGAAGCCTGTTCCCGTGCTGCCGCGGCGCATCGGACTGGTGACTTCGCCGCGCGGCGCCGCGGTGCAGGACATCCTGAATATCCTTCGCCGCCGGCACGAGTCGGTAAACGTGCTGATCTATCCGGCGCAGGTGCAAGGCGAGGTTGCCGCCTCCGAAGTGAGCACCGGCGTACGCTATTTCAACCGGCACGGCCATGTCGACGTCATCATCGTCGCCCGCGGCGGCGGCTCGTTCGAAGACCTGTTCGCCTTCAACGATGAAGGGCTGGCCCGCACGATCTCCGCGTCTACGATCCCGGTCATCTCGGCCATCGGGCACGAGACCGATTTCACCATCTGCGACTTTGTCGCCGACCTGCGCGCGCCCACTCCGTCCGCTGCGGCAGAGTTAGTCATCCGCTCCAAACACGAGCTCTCGGAGAAGCTGCAAGGCTTCCACAAGCGCATGACGCAGGCCATCAACTACAAACTGCTGCGGGCCAATAACGCGCTGTCGGCGATGGCGCAGCACGCGGTCTTCGCGCGCATGCAGGACACCATCGCCCGCCGCCAGCAGCGCGTTGACGAGCTGATGTACCGCTTGGCGCAATCGCAGTTGCGCCTGCTGAAGAACCATACTCGGCGCGTCGATGCGCTGGAAGCCCAACTCCGTCGCCATGATCTGCGGGTGCGCACCGGCGTCATGCGCCGCCAACTCGACTCGCGCACAGGGGAGCTGAACGCCGCCGTCTTGCGGCTGCTGGTCTCGCGGAGGACGGACCTTGATCGCCTTACCGTCGCTCTGTGCAGCACACCGGAGATGATTCTGCTGCGACGGCGTTCGCGCTGGGAGCGAGCCCGTAGCAGCCTGGAAGCGCTTTCCCCGAAGGCGATCCTTGCTCGCGGCTACGCGCTGGTCTTCGACGCCGAGGGCCGTCTGGTCAAGCAAGCTTCCCAGCTCGCGCCGGGCGAACGCGTTCGTACTCAGCTTGGCCGCGGCGAATTCACGGCCCAGGTGGAGCAAGTTGAGGACGACATTGCTCCGAAGTAATCGCGGGAAGAGGCCAGAATCATTGGCTTGATGCGCTCGGCAAGTAGCCATATCCAGTTTCGGAGCTAGCGTGGACCGGGTAGAGCCAGCCTTCAGGCTGGCGTCCCGGCAATTTGCCGATATGAGGCTTGAGCCGCTGCGCTTCCTACTCCACTGCCCAAAAGAAAAGCTAGGTCTCTAATTTCATGAGCTTCGGCAGACCACGCCGATTTCTACCAAGCTGGGCTTCCCGCTGCATTAGAATTAAACAGAATCGTTAGGGAGACCCTGATTGACAATGCCGAGGCCCTCAGCGGCTAAAGCCGGGTTCATTTGCTCGGACTTTGCGGACCGCCTGAAGGCGGTCCCTTTCAAGGCAATACTTGATCAGAAGCTTCCTTAATTGGTTGTAGCCAGTAAGGAAATACTCCGTTTTTTTTCGAATCATGGCGCGTCACTCTTTCTGCCGCCAAAGGTACCAGGATGCTGCAGCGTTTTGGCCACATTCCGCAATTCTCGGTGATCTCCATCATCGACATCCTGGTTGTGGCGTTCATTATCTATGAGTTCCTGAAGCTTATTAAGGGCACGCGCGCTATTCCGATGCTGGCTGCGGTGGTGTTGCTGGTTGTGGCATTCTGGCTGGCGCACATCGAACAACTGCGCACCGTCGACTGGCTCATCACCACGCTTTTCCCCTATGCGATCTTCGCGCTGATTGTGGTTTTCGGCGCCGAAATTCGCCACGCTCTGGCCCGTCTCGGCCGTCGTCTCTCGGCAGCTCGCGGAGGCGTGTTCGACGGCACCGACAGTTACGAAGACATCGTGCTGGCCGCCGACCACTTCGCGCAGGCCGGTACCGGCGCGCTCATCGTCATCGAGCGCGAGATCGGCCTGCGGACCTTTATCGAGAGCGGCGTGCCGCTGGACGCGAACCTTTCT
Organism: uncultured Acidobacteriaceae bacterium; assembly: GCA_963789245.1. Lineage (GTDB taxonomy): Bacteria > Acidobacteriota > Terriglobia > Terriglobales > Acidobacteriaceae > Bog-257. The sequence goes on from CAWBKE010000012.1 coordinate 178,183, forward strand.
TACGATTTGCTGATTACCATCTTCCGGCCCAGCGCGCCCTTGCACGACGGCGCCGTCATCGTGCAGAAGGGGCGCATCGCCGCCGCTGCCTGCTTTTTGCCGCTGTCGATGAATCCCGTATTGTCGACGCAGTTCGGCACCCGGCATCGCGCGGCCATCGGCATTACCGAAGAAACCGACGCCATCTCCGTCGTCGTCTCGGAGGAGACGGCCGCGATCAGCATTTCCGCGGGCGGCGCTATCGAGCGTGACATCACCGTGGAATACCTGCGCGAACGGCTTAGTGAACTTCTGCGCCGCTACGTCCCGACAGCGGCGCTGCCCACTACGGTGACCGACCGCGAGCTGGCCAGCGAAGATCGCAAGCTCGAACGCTTCAGTCACGAGAAGGATCTTGCCGACGGAGCGGAACGTTAGCCATGCGCCCATCGGTTGGCAATTTCTTTCGCAGATACGTGCTCAAGAACCTGCCGTTCAAGCTGGTCTCGCTGGCCATTGCCATTCTGCTGTGGTGGTCGGTAGGTCGCAGTCAGCCCATCGAGATCCCCATGACCGTGCCCCTGGAGTTCCAGAACGCGCCCCAGAACCTGGAGATCAATTCCGAATATCCGTTCCAGGCACGGCTGACTCTGCGCGGCCCGCAGCTCTTGTTGCAGCAGTTGAATCCTTCCGAAGTCCATGCCGTTCTCGATCTGCAGCAGGCTGCTCCCGGCGAGCGCACCTTCGAACTTTCCCGCAAAGACATTCACGTCCCCCGCAATGTGAGGGTGGTGCAGATTGTGCCGGCGCAGTTTCACATCAGCTTTGATCGCAGCGTTGTCCGGACGGTCCCGGTGCAGCCGCGGGTGATTGGCACTTTGCTGAGCGGATATGGAATAACAACCGTGACGGCAAGTCCGTCTACGGTTACCATTGTGGGGCCGGAGCGCAGGGTAGAAGCCATAAAAACGGCGATGACCGATCCGGTGGACGCTACCGGCGTGGTCGGCGAGGCAACCTTCACCACCCATGCTTACGTGTCCGATCCGCTGGTGCGGGTGCGAGCGCCCCAGCCAATCCAAGTGACTCTTACTACAGGAAAGATGTCCGGCGGGTCAGGCCAACCTTGAGCAGCGTTACGACGGGATCCATGCGGCAATTATTCGGAACAGATGGAATTCGGGGAGTCGCAGGCGAGTATCCGCTCGACCAGAAGACCGTCTTCGCAATTGGGCGCGCCCTTGGGCAACGGGTGGCCGCCCGCGATGAGGCCGCTCGCGTCATTGTTGGGCAGGACACGCGCCAGTCGAGTTCGTGGATCAGCGCAGCCCTGGCGGTGGGTCTGGAGTCCGCCAAAGTCCAGGTCGTCAGCGCCGGAGTCATCACCACGCCAGGAGTCGCGTATCTCACCCGCGCCAATAAATTCGCGGCCGGCATCGTGATTTCGGCCTCGCACAATCCCTGGCAGGACAATGGCATCAAGATTTTCGGCGCCGACGGCTACAAGCTCTCCGACGAACTGGAGCACGCCATCGAGGCGGACATCTTCGCTCACATCGAGCAACTGGCCTCAGCCGCATCCCACAATGAGGCACCTCATTCCGAGATGCTTCCGGGAGATGGCAAGCTGCGTGAGCAGTACGCGCAGTGGCTGGCGGAGTTCGTCACGGGAACGGATTTCAGCAACTTGCGAGTGCTGGTGGATTGCGCCAACGGCGCCGCCAGCACCATCGCTCCGCTGGTATTTCGCGACTGCGGAATTGCCGCCGACTTCCTCCACATTGCACCCGATGGCCGCAACATCAATGCCGGCTGCGGAGCGCTTCATCCCGAGCATGTAGCTGAAGCTGTTGCCGCCGCGAAGGGGAAGTATGGCTTGGGCATAACCTTCGATGGCGATGCCGACCGGGCGTTGTTTTCCGATGCCGCCGGGCGCGTGGTTAACGGCGATGCGGTGCTGCTGCTGGCCGCCCGCGACATGAAGACGCATGTGCGGCTGCACAACGACATGGTGGTGGCGACCACGATGTCGAACATGGGTTTGGAGGCCGCTCTTAAGCGTAGTAGAATCAGTATGTTGCGCGCTCCAGTGGGAGATAAATACGTGTTGGAGCAGATGCTCAAGACGGGCGCGACGCTCGGCGGCGAGCAGTCAGGTCACATCCTCTTCCGCGACATCGACACTACCACCGGCGACGGCATCCTGACCGCGCTGCGCGTTCTGGAAGTGATGGCGCGCACTGCCAAGTCGCTGGCCTCGCTCGTCGCCGACATGAAGGTCTTCCCTCAGGAGATCAAGAACATCCAGGTGCGTGAGAAACGGCCCTTCGAACAATTGCCCACGGTGATGGAGTCGATCCGCAAAGCGGAAAGTGAACTGGAAGGCAATGGCCGGGTGGTGGTGCGTTACTCCGGTACTGAGAAGCTGGCGCGGGTGATGATCGAAGCCGAGTCGGAACAGCAGATGCGCCGCCATACCGATGCCATAGCTGTAGCTATCCAGCAAGCTATAGGGGTGTGATCTGCAGACTCTAAGTTAGTCAAACCAGGCACTTTAGTTCTACAAAAACAGCACCATAATGGATTCTGTGCCCAGATTGGGAGGGAAATTGCGTAGAACAATGTCGCAAACACCTGCACAGTCAAGTCTCCGAAAAGACGGGAAACATTGGGCTTAGCGTGGCACGAGGATTGCTCCTTGTCAGGACAGCCTCTCTCGCTATGGGGCAAATTGGGTCTGTACGTGAATTGAACCTAAAGGAGGGTTCGATCCTTGAAAATGCGTATCGCTTCGCTGTCACTGCTCGCACTATGTCTGACACTGGCGGCCGTTCCCGCTATGGCACAGACAGTCTATAGCAACGGTCCGACTAACGGTAACACCGACGCGTGGACCGTTAACTTCGGGTTTATCGTTAGCGACACCTTCAACACCAACAGTCCTAACACCACCATCAGTGGCATCACCTTCGCCACCTGGATGGCTCCTGGCGACGTACTGTCATCGGCTGAAGTGTCCATCACCTCGTCCGAAAACGGCGGCACCAGCTACTTTGACCAGACGGTCAGCTTCACCCAGAGCGGCTGCGTCGGCAACCAGTACAGCTACAACGTCTGCAACGAGAACGGCACCTTGGGCGGCGGCGGCGCGACCCTTGCCAGCACCGGCACCTACTGGCTGAACATCCAGAACGCCAGCGTATCCGACGGCGACCCAGTTTACTGGGATGAGAACTCCGGTCCGTCACAGGCTTCGGAGAACACCGTAGGCACGATTCCTTCGGAATCCTTCACGGTTCTGGGCAGCGAAAGCAGCACCACCACCAGCACCAGCACCACCACGACCGGCACGGTTCCTGAGCCCAGCAGCATCATGCTGTTCGGTTCTGGCATCCTCGGCCTGGCTGGCATGCTGCGCCGCAAGCTGTTCTAATTCACTCGACCCTTCCCCCAGGTCTTTTCGAGCCGGAGCCTAGTGCTCCGGCTTTTTTGTGTGCCGAGCATGATCAACAGCTTGGAGGTGAAAGTCCTCTTCCCATCCTGATGGAGGAGAAGGGATAGCAAAGCGCAAGGGCGTCGTCGCGAGGCGGGGTCTGAAAGAAGCGCGGAGCAAAGGCGCGAGCCGATGAACAAAAACCGGATGATGAGGCCTACGGCAGCGGGCGAGCGGGCAAAAGACCGCGAAGCCCATATCCATCAAGGCGGCTGGTGGTAAATCCGGCGGTTGTGCGCTGAAGGCGGTTGAACTTACCTCGGGAGATCTGCGGCGCGTCCCGGAAGCGGGACTGAGGGTGGAGCAATTCATTCTGACCGCGTCGCAGAAGTCAGCAGCGGGCATAGTAGTCCCGGCGAGCCGGGGCGAAGGCCCAAACGGAAGGAGCGGCAAGTAGCCGGCGGGACTCGATGGGCGGCAAGCGGCAGAAGAACCAGCTACAGATGGCGCTGGCCTTTACTGACGAGGGGAGGAGTGAAGCTCCAAGGGCTCGACAGGAAGGGACCGAAACGTCCACGGCGAAACGCGCGTGCGAAAGCCCGGTTAGCAGTGAGCAAGTGATGGAAGAGGTCTGCGGCAGGGAGAACCTGCTGCGGGCCTTGCAGCGAGTGAAGTCGAATAAGGGGAGTCCGGGAATCGACGGCATGAAAGTCGGCGCGTTGCCGGGCTACCTGAAGCAGCACTGGCCAGCCATGCGGGAACAGTTGCTGAGCGGGAGCTACAAGCCGCAACCGGTGAGGCGGGTGGAAATCCCCAAGCCGGACGGAGGAATGAGGAAGTTGGGCATTCCGACGGTGCTGGATCGCTTTGTCCAGCAGGCGGTGATGCAGGTACTGCAAAGCAAATGGGACCCAACGTTCTCTGAACACAGCCACGGGTTTCGGCCCGGGCGTAGCGCGCATCAGGCGGTGGCGAAGGCGCAGCAGTATGTACGCGCCGGCCGCCGCTGGGTGGTGGACCTCGATCTGGAGAAGTTCTTTGATCGAGTGAACCACGACCGGCTGATGAGCGCGATCGCTCGCCGCGTAGGGGACAAACGGATGCTGACGTTAATCCGCGCGTTTCTGCAGGCGGGAGTGATGGAGAACGGGCTGGTAAGTCCGGTGGACGAGGGTACGCCGCAAGGCGGGCCATTGTCACCGCTGCTATCGAACCTGGTGCTCGACGAACTGGACCGGGAGTTGGAGCGCCGTCGGCATCGCTTTGTGCGCTACGCGGATGATTGCAATATCTACGTGGTGAGCGAGCGGGCGGGGAAGCGTGTCATGCGAAGCGTGACGAGTTTCCTACGGCAGCGACGGAAGCTCAAGGTGAACGAGACGAAGAGCGCGGTGGCGCGAGGGCAGCAGCGGAAGTTTCTGGGCTTCAGCTTTACGGGCGGAGCAGAGGCGAAACGGCGCATTGCGCCCAAGGCCCTGCTGCGCTGCAAGCGGAAGATACGGGAGCTGACGCGCCGGACGCGAGGGATTAGTTTGCAGCGGATGGTGAAGGAACTGGCCAGCTACTTGCGTGGCTGGAAGAGTTACTTCGGCTTCTGCGAAACCCCCTCCGTGCTGCACCGTCTGGATCAATGGATACGGCGGAGGCTGCGATCCGTGATCTGGAAACAGCGGAAGCGGCGTGCTGGCTGGAGCGCGGTGTATCGCCCTCTCCTGCACTCCGCATATCCCGTTGCCTACTTCGATTCGTTGGGACTGCCACGCTTGTCCGCAGCCTAACTTAACCAACCGAACCGCCGTATGCGGACCCGCATGTACGGTGGTGTGGCAGGGGAGGACGGGTGACCGTCCCCCCTATGCCGATTGTAGCTCGACATTCACTTTTTTCCCGGCGGAATACATTCCGCAACGGCAGTTTCGCGGTCAGCAAGTCAGGATTCGCCACTCAGATTGGGCGCGTCTTAGCCAAAGGCGCTGACTGCCACGCCTAGGCCATACTGGCGGATCGCATTGGCATCAGGGCTGCTGTTGCCGAGTGGCCATTTCGAGGCTCTTCTGCTCCTCGGCATAGTCGCCAAGCTGATTGTATGCGAAGCTCATGTGGATGAAAGCGTTGGCCCTGAGGGCCGGCATATGATCGGCAGCGCTCTGGGTGAGCTCAATGACTTTCTGCAACTGCTCGATGGCCTCGCGCGGGTGATGGTGCTCTTCTTCGTAGATACCGATGTGGAGGTGGGGATAGGGGAAAATTGGATCCATCGCCGCCGCGGCTTCGAAATGCGCCAGGGCGGCATCCCGATCTCCTCGCTGCTGCAAGGTTTCGCCAATCATGTTCTCGGCCATCGCGTTATTGCTTACGGCCTCGGCGGCATGTGTCCAGAGGGTGAGATCATCGGTCCAGTAGCTGAGCTGGCGACGTGTGGCGAACGCCAGGAGCAGCAGGATGGCAATCGTACCGGCAGGCAACCAGATCCGCGAAAAACGCGATCGTTCTGCCCAATCGGCCACGCCCCAACAGAAGGCGATAAACAATCCGACGAATGGCACATAGCCGAAACGATCGGTCATGGCTTCTCCGTTGCCCAGTTGGATCAGCCCAATCATGGGAACCAGCGTGCCCAGGAACCAGAACCACCCTACCGCCAGGTAGCGACGACTGCGGCTGACGAGCGCCAACCAGGTGGTCAGCAATAACAGGAGCAATGCCGCGGCAAGTTGCCCGGCGGGCGCTGCACTCCGCGCGTGAGGATAGAAAAATGACAGATGCGCCGGCCAGAAGGCATGGGCAAGATATCGCAGATACGTGAGGATGACGCTGCTCATGCGTACGGCAAAGGAATACGTGTTCATGCCGCCCAGGGTGCGATTCGCCCACTGCGCCTTCATGGTAAGAAACGCGCTACCGGCGGAGAGCGCCAGCAGCGGCAGTTTCTCCAGCAACAGCCAGGAAAAGCTCTTGCCCGGAACAACGTGGTCCGGCGTCTCGCCTGCCAAAGGCGAGCCGCCGGCATGGAACATTCGCCCCAGCGGCCAGTAGTCCCACAGCAGCAGCACGAACGGCAGGGTGATGATCTGGGGCTTGGACATCAAACCCAGGGCGAACAACATCATCACCACCAGATAGCGGCTTACTGCCGGCTGGCGCGCATACCAGCGGTACGCCATCAGCGTCAGCAGGAAGAAAACCATGCTCAGTACGGTCTTGCGTTCGGCAACCCAGGCGACCGCCTCAACGTTGCAGGGATGCAGCGCGAACAGTGCCGCCGCCGCGAAGCTGCGCCCCGCATAGCCGGTCGCTTGCCACAGCAACCAGAAGAGCAGCAGGGCATTCAGCGCATGCAGCAGCATGCTGATTTCGTGATGCCGGCCGGGGTCGAGGCCAAAGAAGTGGATGTCCAAGGCATGAGACAGCCAGGTCAGCGGATCCCAGTTAGCGTAAGGGAAGGCGGTGAAGGACCACTTGACTGTCTCCCAGTCCAGGTGTTGGATGTGGAAGTTGTTGACAACATAACCGTAGTCATCGAGATGAATGAAGGGATGCTGCGTCACCGGCGCATACACCACCAGCGTCAAGGCCACGATAACGAAAGCCAGGAGGAGACGCCGCATTGCCGGCGAGAGTAGACGGCCCATCTGGTGGCGGATTTGCAGGCGCGTCATAGGTCGAAGATAACACCGCGACCCTGGATCGGGTCATACGACTGTAAGCAAGCGAAGACAAATCGGCAGCGAATGAGTCTGCGACGCCGCGAGTAAATGGAATCGTCAACGAGATTGCGCCTGCTCTGCGGCTGTCGTTGAAGGATTAGCACGTGTCTTTGCAAAATCTTGCTAGTAGCCATCTCATAAATGCTTTGTGTCAGGGCACGGCTTCAAGCTGTGCCGTACGCGGATCCTGAATGATTCGGGCTTTAGAGACTGTGTCACGACCGGAAATCATAATTCGCGGTGGAACAAACACTAAGAAATCCGGCTCATTCAGCCGCGAAGCGGCGGCATTTGTGTTAGGCGTGGGCGTAAGCCCGCGCTCCAAGTGGGACAACAAGTGAGCCGCGGAGCGGCGACACCAGGTCGTGACACAGTCTCTTTAGCCCCTGAAAACTTTGATTTTACAGGGGCTAAAGCCCTGATCCTCGGTATGCCTGTGTCGGCACGACTAAAGGTCGTGCCCTGATACAACCCCGCAATCATTTATGAGATGAGCTCTAGTAGGCTGTGAGGCAACCCGATTGCAGTTGACACGATTTTGCGAGATAATCGCGCCCACCACTTCGTTGCACCTAGTCAGAGCCTCACGCTAGTAATCGGAGGGTACTTGTGAAGAGCCGCGTTGTCCGCTGTGCTGGTGTTGTCGCCGTACTTCTGCTGTCATCTTTGCTTCTCGCCATCGGACAGGTCGCGGTTACGACTTATCACAACGACAACTCACGCAGTGGACTCAATGCCAACGAAGCCATCTTGACGCCATCCAACGTCAACGAGGTGCAGTTCGGCAAAGTTCTAGTGTTGCCGGTTACCGGACAAGTCTATGCCCAGCCGCTCTATGTCCCGGGAGTGAACATTAACGGCACTCTGCACAACGTGGTGTATGTGGTCACGGAGCACGACCAGGCTTACGCTTTTGACGCCAATAGCGGTCAGCGGCTTTGGCAAACCAGCTTTATTGGCACCATCGGCGGCCACCAAACGATTCCGGTGTCCTATCACGACCTTGAGGATTGCTACAACCTTGAACCGGAAGTCGGCATCACCAGCACGCCGGTGATTGACCTCACCAGCAACGAAATCTACATGGTGGCAAGGACCAAGGAACTTTTCGGCAACATCTACGTTTTTTATCAAAGAATGCATGTTCTGGACATCCGCACGGGAGTCGAAAACCTGTCGGATCCGTATTTTGGTGCGCCCATTACGGCAACGACACCCGGAACCGGTGCGGGGTCCGTCGATGGATACCTCACCTTTGATACCCGGATCGAGAACCAGCGCGCGGCGCTGACGCTGTCCAATAACTTGATCTACGTGGAGTGGGGCTCACACTGCGATATCCGAAACTATCACGGTTATGTGATGGCCTTTCAGAAGGGTTCGGCGCGTCCTGACGGTGTGTATGTGGACACTCCCGACGCTTACCAGGGTGGAATCTGGATGGGTGGGGTTGGCCCGGCCGTGGATTCTGCCGGCTACATTTATATGACCACCGGGAATGGCTATTTCGACGCGAATGTTGGCGGGAGCGATTACGGCGACAGCATCCTGCGCCTGACCTGGAGCACCCCGTTTCCCAGCGTGGCCGATTATTTCACGCCCTGGGACCAAGCCACGCTGAGTTCTCACGATCAGGATGTCGCCTCCGGAGGCGTTCTGATTCTTCCTGACCAGCCGGGCGCGCCTTATCCTCATCTGCTGGTTCAAGACGGGAAAGAAGGCACCATCGATCTGGTGGATCGTGACCACATGGGCCACTATGACCCCAGCGGCGACACTCAGATCGTGGAAACCTTGCCTTTTGCTACCGGCGGAATTTTTGGCGGGCCGGCCTTATGGAACAACAATCTTTATTTTGGAGGGCAACACTCCCCGCTGGAAGCCTTTTATTATGATCCCGTGTCCCAACAAATCCAGGCCCAATACACCTCGGCCACGCCTGAGACCTTTGTTTTTCCCGGCCCTACTCCTTCTGTCTCCGCCAACGGTACCAGCAACGCGATCCTTTGGGTGATCGAGACGGATGCCTTCGAAAACAACGGCAACGCCGTCCTGCGCGCTTATGACGCCAACAATCTGGCCACGGAGTTCTATAACTCGGACATGAACCAGAATCGCGACGAGGCCGGGCTGGCGGTAAAGTTTGCGGTTCCGACCATCGCCGATGGCATGGTTTTTGTAGGCGCTCAGAACGAGGTGGATGTCTATGGTTTGCTCAATTGAGAGCGCGCCCCGGTCATGAGCTTGCAGATCAAGAAATATCCGGCTGGCTTCTTCTCAGCGAGCGAGGCACGCTTTCCTGCTTACCGATGAATGTATGAATGTGGCCCACGAGGAAAAGCTGGAAGCTAGAACTCGCTGGCTCTCTTGGCCACATATTGTCCTGGCTCTGCTCGCCATCGTAATGCTGGCGCAAATGTGGCTTAGCGTTTCCCGCCTCTCAATTACTTCCGATGAAGCCGATCACCTTCACTCCGGCTATCGCTACCTGCAGTGCCGGGATTTCGGCTGGAATCCCGAACACCCCCCGTTGGTAAAGATGCTGGCTGCTCTTCCACTACTGGGGATGGAGATCATTGATCCCATTCCGTCGCCCTGCGGAATGCCGAGTAACAAGCTGAGGGATTTCCAGGTGGGCCATGACTTTGTATTTGCCAACCCTGAGCCGGTGCTCATGGCGGGCAGGATGGCCGCATCCATCCTGACAATTTGCCTGCTGCTGGCGGTCTGGTCCTTCGCCCGCAGAATGTTTGGCACGGAGGCGGCAATCATTTCCGGAGTGCTGATCGCTTTCGAGCCAAATCTGTTGGCGCACGGCAGCTTGATTATGACCGACGTTGGAGCGGCGCTCGGCTTTGTCCTCGCGGTTTACGCTTTCTACGCTTATCTGTCGGCGCCCAGTTCCAGCCGGCTTGCCTTGGTAGCTCTGGCGGTCGGATTTGCGCTCTGCCTGAAGCACTCGACGATTCTGCTCGCCATAATTCTTCCGGCTCTGGCGGTGGCCGACGCTTTCATCTCCGGCGGCCAGCAGCGGACACGGACCGCGCTACGCAACCTGGTAGCCTTGACGGCGGTCATGGTCGTGGCCCTCACGCTGCTGTGGGGAGTGTACGGCTTCCGGTACGCCGCGCGGCCGGGCCAGGCGAAACCATGGACGCCGGCGCGACTCGCCTCGGCTCACGGTCTGGTTGCCACCAAAATCATTCCGGCCATGGAACGCGCGCGATTGCTGCCCCAGGCCTACCTCATAGGGCTGCAGGATGTTTTGGTGGAATCGGATGAGGGCAAGCGAACCTTCCTGCTCGGCCAGATTTATCCGACCGGACGCTGGTTCTACTTCCCGGTGGCGGCAACCATTAAGTTCACCTTGCCGACATTGCTGCTGCTGGTGGTCTCGGCATTCGCGGTCCCGTTCTGGCGAAAGCACAAACGGGAAGCGGCGTTTCTCCTGATCCCAGGTGCAGTCTTGCTGGCAAGTGCCATGAACTACACGATAGATATCGGCATTCGACATCTCCTGCCGCTGCTCCCGTTTCTAGTGATCCTTGCGGCGGCGGGCACTTGGGGCCTGGTCGGCAACCGCCGGTGGCCAACGCTTGCGCTGGTGGCCTTGCTTGTTTTCCATGCCGTCTCGTCTTTGCACGCGTTCCCAAATTACCTGAGCTACAGCAACGAGCTTTGGGGCGGCCCTTCAAATACCTATAAGTATCTTTCCGATTCCAACACCGACATGGGGCAAGCCCTGAAAATAACTCGTGACTACATCGCCCGAAACAAGATCACCCATTGCTGGTTGATACAGCCCTACAACGAAACCGCCGGCGACTATGGTATCCCGTGCGGCGACATCTACGTTGGTATTCCGCCGCTGCACTTTGACGGCACACTGGTAGTCAGCAGCATTTTTGTGGACGGCATCATGAGTCCTTTTGGAGCAAGAGGGGCCAGTATGTTCAAAGGTATGCAGCCGGCGGCAAAGCTGGGCGGCAGCGCACTGTTTGTCTATGATGGCAGCTTCGATATGGTCCCTATCGTGGCGGCGGAACGCCTAAAACTAGCGACATCGATGGGCCCGCGCGATCCGCAATTTGCTATCAGCCAGGCGAGCCAGGTGCTTGCGTTCGACCCGAATAACGGTCTGGCGCACGCCGTGCTGTGCTACGCTCAAGCCACCCTTGGACAGCAAGGCGCGGCCGAGCAGGAGTGCAATCTCGCATTGAAGCTGATGCGGGAGAATCCTTTCGCCCTGGCCCACGACACCAGGGACGTGACCGGATTCATGCGCCAACATGGATTGCAAAACTACAGCGACGTAAAACCCTAGCTAAACAAGGAAACGCCCACTGGCCTTCACAGCAGTTCAACTACGTCATCAGCGCGCACTCTCGCTATGATGTCAACCTATCGAGGATATTGGTAGTGCTCCGGACCAAACCATCACGCTCTAATCGCGAACCGAGGGTATTGTGACTTCCATCCCTCCGATAATAGCGCCTCACAATCGTTGGCGTCGCTGGTCGTTGCCGGAGCGGGGGACAGTTCTAGCTAGTCTAGTTCTTCTTATTGCTACTATAGCTCTCTACTATCCCGTTAGTTATTACCCATTCATAAATTTCGACGATGACGTTTATGTTACGCGGAACCTGCAGGTACAGAAGGGCTTGACTTGGAGCACTACTGAATGGGCCTTCCGGTCGACCTACGTTGCGGACAACTGGCATCCATTGACCTGGCTCTCCCATGCGCTCGACTGCCAGATTTTTGGAGGGAATTCCGGTGGTCATCATGCTATGAATCTGGCGATCCACGCCCTCAATGTCTTACTTCTGTTCTGGGTACTGTACCGTGCCACAGGGTTCAAGGAACGCAGCTTTATGGTGGCGGCCCTCTTTGCCATACATCCAATCAACGTCGAATCCGTGGTCTGGATTTCGGAACGCAAGAACGTGCTCAGCATGTTGTTTTTTCTGCTTGCGCTGGGAGCCTATCGCTGGTACGCGAGCCAGCCCGGGGTGCGCCGCTACCTTCTGGTAGCGTTACTCTACTGCCTGGGGTTGATGGCCAAACCCCAGGTGATCACGTTGCCCTTCGTCTTGCTTCTGTGGGACTACTGGCCGCTGGGAAGGCTCGCTCTTCGCCCTCCGTCATCCGCCCTTCGCCAGAATAGCTTGGATGAAATCTCCGCCGAAAAGCGAATAACGAACAGCGAAGAGCGACCTTCCGGCGGACAGCCGAGGACGAACAGCGAACGATGGCTGCTCCTGGAGAAGCTCCCGCTCCTGGTTTTGTCTGCGGCGAGCGCCGTGTTGACGATGCGACTCCAGGCCGCCGGCGGCGCAGTAGTGGGGTATGCACTCCCACTTCGGCTGGGTAATGCCATCTTTTCTTACGTCAGATATTTGGCGAAAGCGGTATGGCCATCGCGGCTGACGATTCTGTACCCGTATCCTATGAACGGCATCGCTGTCTGGAAAGTTTCACTCGCGCTCGTATTTCTGGTTGCAATTTCGGCCCTCGTGATTGAAAAAAGGAATCGCGGATATCTTCCTGTCGGCTGGTTCTGGTTTCTGGGGACCCTGGTGCCGATGATCGGCTTAGTACAGGTCGGAGTACAGGCGATCGCCGATCGCTACGCTTATCTTTCATTTGTTGGCTTGTTCATCATGGTCTGTTGGGGGATGGCCGACTGGTTCCAGCAAGTACAATGGTCTCCCAATATCCTGCGAGCGGGAAGCGCCGCAACGCTATTATTGCTCAGCGCCGTCACCTATAGGCAAGTCGGCTATTGGCGTGACAGCATGACATTGTGGTCTCACGCTCTACAGGTCACCAACGACAATTGGGTTGCTGACGACAAGACGGGCGAGTTGCTGGTCGCCCAGGGAAAAGTTGAAGAAGGAATGCCTTACTTCTACCGCGCCGTGGTGCTGGTTCCAGATGATGCTTTCGCTAATCTGGCGATTGGTTCTTACGAGCAGAAGCAGGGGAAGCTGCGAGAGGCAATTGAGCGCTACAAGAAAGTGATCAACGTGGCGCGCACCAGCCCTGTCATCAAGCTCGAAGCGTTCAACAGCATGTGCTATGCCTACCGCGGACTGGGAGATACCGGTCATGCGGACAAATGTTTCGCGGTAATCGATAGAATGCGGGTCTACAAGTGAGACCTCCGTCGGCCCAGAGTATCGGAGATACCTGGCGCTCTCGGGCCACGCAGGTAGGGAATAGGAAACCAGATCATGAAAAAGCCGTCGCAGTACTCGACTTACTACAAACTACTTGTCTTCCTCATTGTTGTCGCATCCTGCTTTCGAGTGTTCATTTGTTTTGTACACAATCCGATGAACTATATCTGGTCCGACATGGAGCGCCATTGGCACAATGGAGTGCTTTTTCCGAGGGGTAACTATGCCGGTGGTGCGGACCCCATTGTCTATCAGGCCTATATATGGCTGCTACATCATCTCACCGGGGACAACAAGCTGCTGATTGCTTTCGCATCGGCAATGCTCTCAGTACTTATGCCGTGGACTTACTACCGCGCCGCGCGGGAGTTTGGACTACGGAAAACACCGGCACTATGGGTTTGGGCACTGATTGCCTGGGCTCCGTCGCTGTTCGTCATCTACCACTTCATCATGATGGAGACGCTGCTGCTGCTGCTGGAGGGCGCCGCTCTGTGGATGACAGCGCGCTATCTACGCAAAGGAGGAACGGAAGCTTTTCTGACCTCGATATTCTTCTGGACACTAGCTTCGCTGACCAAGCCAACCGTCGTTCCCTTAGCAGTGGTTTGTTTTCTATGGGGTTGGTGGAAGAAGTCCACGCCACTGCGTGACATTGCGGCAGGCGCTGTATTAGCGATCATCATGCTTGTACCGCAGGCGGTACGCAGCAAGGTAGAGCTTGGGTTTGTTGCGCCGTTTGGCAATCCCTGGCTGACGCGAATCATTCATCGGGATGGGGCGCGAATGACCTATTTTCATTATTACCCCCCGTCCGCTGGCGTCGGGCACGTGAAGATCAGCGTTCCGGAGATAAATATGGCATTCGGCTCGCCAAGTGCTTTCATAAGGCCACTGGAGCCGGTGAGCCACTGGGCCATGCGGCGGGCCTTCGGAGATTCCAAAGCTTACGTCACCATCAACGGATCTTATGGAGAACGAGACTGGAAAGCCGCTTATGAGCAGTACAATCATGACCCGGACGAGTGGTTGGCCCAGTGGCGCGAGAATATCATCCTTTTTTTCTTTGCCCCGTCGTGGCCGGAGACGGGCACAGGCGAGTGGGACGGACACCTGGAATATCGAACCCGCTGGATTTGGGCGCCATTAATTCTTTTCGTCTTCGTATGCAATGCGCGCGAATTCGCACACCGCCGGTTCGACCTTATTCCCGTCGCGGTCACGCTGTTTACCCTGGTCATGGCGCTGCAAAATGCGATGCTCATGGAGGGGCGTTATCGTAAGCCAGTTGAGCCTGTGCTGCTGCTGAACCTGGTTTGGGTATTAAGCCGGAAGCCTGTTCGCAGCGGGAGACTCGAAGGTGAACAAAAATTGACCTGCGCCGAGGCATCGGAAGCGGCCGTGTGAAATTGCCGGGTGAAAAAAGTTCAGATATACTTCCCGCCATTCAGGGTGACTCATGGCTTCGACTGGCACCCAACCCAAAACGGAGTTTCGGAGGGAAGGTAATTGGCTGTCGACGGGTTCCGCCGCGCGAACTTTTCTCCTGATAGCGCTTCTGGCAATCGCAACTTTCGCTTTGTATTACCTGGCGCAAGAGCGGCATGTTTCCAGGGTGTGGCTTGCCGGCGCCAGCGCCTTGGTGCTGCTGGCGCTAACGATCGTGAGCTACCGCCAGATTGGCTACTGGAAAAACGAAGCCACCATCTGGACCCATGCCGCGGAAGTCAATCCGTACCACTGGCTTGCTCAGGACAATGTTGCCTCACTGCTGCGGGCACAGGCAAAACCGCTTGAGGCGATGGAGCATTTCTACCGGGCGGCGGCCATCAATCCCGAGGACGCTTACAGCAATTCGGAGGTTGGCTACTATGAGCAAGCGACTGGGGACCTGCCGGGAGCGATATTTCATTACGACCGGGCCCTCAAGGACCAGACACTGCCGGAGGACAGAAGGGCATTACTTTGGCGTAATCTGGGCGTTGCTTATCGTAGTCTTGGCGACAATGCGAAAGCTGTGGAATGCTTTCAGAAGTCGGCACGCCTTAGCGCACCATAGTTGAGGCGGCGAAGTTGTCCAGTTTCGGTCCGTCACATCCATCGCTTCTACATGAAGCCTGGACTGCGAGCATTCTTGGCCGCCCAATTAGTTCGGAAGCGACCGAGAAGAGCGAGGCCTTCCGCCAGGCGGCGGGATTCTGCGGCTAAGGGATTTTCGAGTATACTCCTCGCAATCCATGCGGAGGAGCTGTGGCTTCCGTCGACCTCAAGCCTCCATTAGGGCTTCCATCGTCCAAAAATTTTTTCCTGGCGGACTCTCGCGCCCGCACGTTTCTGCTCGGCACCTTGCTGGTGGTTATCACTGTCGCGCTTTATGCGCCGGTGCATAGTCATCCGTTCTTCAATCTCGATGACTACCTTGACGTAGTTAACAATGTCCACATTCACCACGGGCTGGACTGGGAAACCATAAAGTGGTCGTTCACCAAGGTGAGCATGGCCAATTGGATTCCCTTGAGCTGGATTTCGCACGCGATCGACTATCGGATGTTCGGGCGCAATCCCGCCGGACATCACGATATGAACGTGTTGTTCCACGCCCTCAACGTGGTCCTGCTCTTCTGGGTGCTGAAACGCGCCACCGGCTATATGGGACGGAGCTTCATGGTGGCGGCGCTGTTTGCTGTTCATCCCATGAATGTGGAAGCTGTGGCCTGGATAGCCGAACGTAAAACCCTGCTGAGCATGGTGTTTTTCCTGTTGGCCCTGGGCGCGTACCGCTGGTATGCGCGCGGCCCGACCGACCGCCGCTACACCGTAATTGCCTTGCTGTTTGCCTTGGCGCTGCTGGCTAAGCCGCAGGTGATAACCCTGCCATTCGTTTTGCTGCTCTGGGACTACTGGCCATTGCAGCGAATGTTTCCCAAGGCTCCCAGCTCTTCGGCTCCGCCCGGAACCAGTACATTTCCTCCACAAACCGTTTCCCAGCTAATCAAGGAGAAGATCCCACTCCTTTTTTTGTGCATCGCAGACGCGATGCTCACACTCTATGCTCAGAATTCGGTTCGTCCGGGCCTTATGCCGCCCTTATCATCGCGCCTGAAGAATGCGGTGTTCTCTTATGTCATGTATATCAAGGAGGCCTTCTGGCCCTCAGGCATGGTTCCTGAGTTACCGCATCGAGGTGCTTCTTTAGCGGCTTGGCAAGTAGTCGGATGCATTGCGATCTTGCTCGCAATTACTGCGCTGGTGCTGGCAGCCCGGCGCTACCGCTATCTGCCTGTAGGATGGTTCTGGTTCCTGGGAACTTTGGTACCCATGATAGGAGTCCTGCAGGCCGGCAGACAGGGGATGGCCGACCGGTACGCATATCAGGCCTACCTTGGCTTGTTCATCATGGTTTGCTGGGGTGTGGCGGACTGGGCTGAGCAGCGCCATATTTCCGTAGCTTGGGTCGGGGCTGCGAGTGCCATTGTCCTGTTGGCGTTGACTACCGTCACCTACCGCCAGATCGGTTATTGGAAAGACAACCTTACGCTATGGGAACATGGCGCGGCCACTGTACCTAACGACTGGGCGGCGGAAATCAATATTGGTATTCTACTGATGGGTCAGGGAAACGAGGCTGAGGCCCTGCCGCATTTATATAAAGGTTCAGCTATTAATCCCGATGAGAGCTTCAGCGGCAGGGTCATCGGCTATCGCGAACAGTCGCTTGGGCATTTGCAGGAAGCTATTTCAAGGTACCAGCATGCTCTTCGTGACTACAATTTATCGGACGAAGATAGAGCGCATATTTTACGAAATATGGGCGTTGCATATCGTGATCTTAACGACCTTCAAAAGGCAAATGAATGCTTTGCCCAAGCGGCCGGCCTGCAGGCTAAGTAAGGCGCGGGAGTCGTCGAAATGGCTCAGCGGTTGTTAGGATATTGATTTATCCAGTGCCAGTGCATTCCCCGGTTAAAGAGCAAAAACTTTACTGGATCGGACATATCGACCCGCTTCAGATCGGCGTACACGTGTTCCTGACCAAAGCGGCCATCCAACGACATCTGGTTCGGTTTTGAAATATCGAAGGTGAGGCGGGCATTCCAATGAGTATCCGGTGGGTCCCAAAGGGTCAACCACTTCTTCTGGGTGTCGAGTTGAAGGTAGTACTTCTTCAGCGTGCCATCCATGGATTGTATGGTGATGATATCGGGAGCGTCGAAGATAACCCGCTGCCAGCGCTGCGTATCGGTAAGCAGCGGCGGGAGCGGATCGTTGTTCAGAGCGAAATTCTGCACCGACCAGATGCCGCGAAGGGCGGGTTGGATATAAGTTTCGTTCTTGACTTGGTCGAGATAGGCTTGGTGCCCGCAAACGATAAGGGCAGCGGCCCCGATTAGAATTTGGAGGCCCCACACTCCATAGTTCAGGAACTTGTCTTTGAAAAGGTTAACCGTGGGGGTAAGTTTACTTGTTTTATTCAGCAGGAAGAAGTCGGCTATTCGCCGCATATCTGGAAGCAGCAGGAACAGGCAAAATAGTATGAGGTGAATGGAATAAATCTTCCTGGGCACGTCATAGCCGAGGTTCAGCATGAGCACATTGGTCATGACGGCGCCGGTAACCAGGGCTCCAAGTGCCGTGAACCTGGGAATGAGCAGAAGCAACCCTCCCAGCATCTCGCCAATACCGCCAAAAAAGCTGTAAGCGTACGACATCCCCATGAACGCCCACAGCAGTCCCATGGGAGCGGTTTGGCCATAGGTATCCACATATCTTGCTAGTCCCGGTGTTGCAAACTGCATGCGGAACAGCTTGTTCGAGCCGTAGCTAATCATGGCGACCGCGACTACCAGGCGGACGAATATACGAAGCCACTGGTAGAGCACTTCATAGTTGGGGCGCTTCCGGTCAAGCCAGGACCAGATAACGGTGGCGATCAGGGCGGTTACGGCAATGCAAAACACCAGGACGTAGTCATACAGCTGGTCGCCGCTGCCATTGGCCACCTCCCTGAAGTCGCCGCTCAGGCGAAGCACATTGGCTCCCACCCAGGGCACAACGGCGTGCCACAAATCCCGCAACGGATTGTTGTATTTGACGAAGGCCCCGAGGGATCCCACAGAGCGCGGATAGACGTATAGGAGGAAATAGCAAAAGCCGAAACGAAAGGCGATGCGGGTTGCCAGTGACCATTGCGGCGCAGTGTCCGGCGACGAAACCGGAGCGTTCTGCTGCAACTGCGGTATCATAAGGCCCTCTTGTGGAAGATGATTTCCCGATCTACCGCGCGAGAACGCAGGAGCAGCGCGGAGCCCAAGCTGAGGCATTTTCGCTCGAATGAGAGATTTGTGCAACCAGCCCGTCAAGACGGTGGCCGGCTGTTGCCAGGTTGCTGGCCTAAACATCTTCGAAGCTTATGGCCCTCTTGTGACGTTTCGAGGGCTCAGGCGCCTCCGCCTTGGGACCGCCGGAATCGTCAAGCCCGCTGGTTATGACGCTCTTGTCTGGCGGCAGTTTGAGAGGCTCTATCTCGCCGTTCGCTTCCTCGTAGGCATCGACAAGTCGGGCGAACATATCACGGAGAACCTTAGCTTGGGGCCAAGCGAACGTGACTGCGGCCCGCTCTTCAACGACGAACGTTTTTGAAGCTTCGTCAGGAATCAATTGACCCACCCGCAGCCTTACATCAAATAGCGTCCAGCTTGGGTGAACAAAGTTGCCGTAAATTTCTTGGTTGACACCGTTTCGCGCTGGAATCCACTTGTACTGCGTCGGACCGAACGGAGGAACGGACTGAGGGGGCCTGTTTTCGTTTGCCATTTTATCTTGCTCCGACGCTAGCGACCGCTGATGCAGCCATCTGCCCTCCCACGGGCCTCCGCCTGCTCTCAGCCGCAGCGTTACCAAAAGTCATAACCGAGCCTGCCGCATTTTCGTTTTGGCTCGACGACGCCACGCAGCAGCGCGCATTTTCCGTGTGAGATGAAGCGGGTCTAATGAATTCGTAATCCTCTTCGATTCTGGGGACATTGAACAGGTCTGGGGAAAAAGAGTTTTCCCACCGCAACATCTCGCTGAAAGGTGCGAACTTTACTACAACACCACATCGCAGTCCAGCGGCTACCTTGGACAAAGTCTCGAGCGTTATATTCGCCGCGCCAGGAGTCTCAAACATCGAAATCCTAGATTGGTGCATAGCGGATTGGCGTGCCAAATCACTCTGCTTTGGCATAGGCGGATTTGTTGACCTGAGACGCAGAGCGCGAATCTGGGCAGGGACGAGCACGGCCAGTTTTGCCTTTATGTACGCGACTCTAGATTCCTGGCTACTGAGCAGCCTAGAGATCCGATCTGACCGCCCGTTTGTTGAGCTTCGCCCTTCCATCTCGCACCTCCCTCGCTCGCTTAATGGCCGTGTCCAAGCAATCGTGTGGCGTGTAGA
Source organism: uncultured Acidobacteriaceae bacterium (assembly GCA_963789245.1). Lineage (GTDB taxonomy): Bacteria > Acidobacteriota > Terriglobia > Terriglobales > Acidobacteriaceae > Bog-257. Next base: position 197,920 of record CAWBKE010000012.1, read on the forward strand.
TAGTTTGCTTGTGAGAGCAGCCTATAAGAAAAATCGCTGTCCCACGCTCCTCTCCGAACATCCCTAACAGCCGCTGCTGACAACCATCGGCAAGGAATCGCCACTCCCATAGCCGTTCGTTTGTGTACTTTCCCTGCAACATCTTACAGCCAGTCCATTGGATCGGAATAGTGGCTTTAGAATTGACCTTAAGCAGGGCCTGAAAAGTATCCTGCCCTTCCGACAATCTCTGGTACCAGTTCTCGATCTCGTCGGCGTAGTCGAAAAAACGCCAACTACCCGAAGGAAATGGTATCACTTTTTTATGATTCTGCAAGCGAATTTCCCTTTATGATTGGAAATCACTTATATATGATTATACGTGAGAAAACGGACACCCGCGAACGAAGCATTTGCCAAGTGTCGCATCAGTGCATCTTGCGCAACTTCTTCATCTTGCTGAAGGCTTCCGCCGATTGCGGAATCTCGCCGGCATCGCGATATGCTATCGATAGATTCTGATAAAGTTTGGCCTGCTCCAGGGGATCGTCCATCTCGATGACGGCAAGGTTGTAGCGCCGAATCGCTTCCTGCAGGTTGCCGCGTTGTTGCTCGTAGATGGCAATCGCCAGATTGCTCCCGGAGTCAGTCGGGTTGAGAGCGGAGGCGACATAGTAGTGAGCGATGGCCTCCTCGCGATGTCCCGTGTTGAGCAGGATGCCAGCGACCATGTCTTCGGCCACCCAGTTGTCCGTTGTGACCTGTGCGGTGTGCGACCACAGGGTCAGGTTGTCGCCCCAGTAGCCAATCTGACGATGCGTGATGACGGTGAGCACCAGCAGGATTGCGATGCTGGCGGTGGGTAGGACAGCCTTGGGCCAGTGCTTGTGCCGGGCCCAATCCGCTGCACCCCAGCAGATGAGAATGAACAGGCCAAGAAATGACTGGTAGGCGTAGCGGTCAGCCATCGCCTGCCTGCCGACCTGCATTAAACCAATGGTCGGCACCAGAGTTCCCAGAAACCAGAACCAACCGACGGGCAGATACCGATAACGGCGACCGACGATTACCAGAACGGTGATTGCCAGCAAAACTAATGCACACACAGCTACCTGCCAGAACCTCAGCGAGAAGCCGGGGTGCAGATACATGATGGCAAGGTGCGAGGGCCAAAAGGCCTTGCCGATATACCGGACGTAAGCGACGATCGCGTTGCCGACCCGGATCGAGGTGGAATACGGCCAATGCTGCGGCCGGCCGACGCGTTGCGCCTTCATGGTAATCAGGGCGCTGGCCGCGCAAATCGCAAAGAGCGGAATCTTTTCCTTGATCAGCCAGAAGAGACTCTTGCGTGCAAACTTCGACGGCGGACCGGCGGCAGCGGGTTCGCGCCAGGGAGTGTCCATCCGTTGCAGCGGCCAGTAGTCCCATAACAGCAGCACGCACGGTAGCGTAATAATCTGCGGCTTCGACATCAGACCCAGAATGAACAACAGGGCGACGACCGCGTATCGGACATGGCCAGGCTTACTCGCATACCAGCGGTAGGCTCCCAGCGCCAGCAGAAAGAAAAAAGTGCTCAACAGGGTCTTGCGTTCCGCCATCCAGGCCACGGATTCGACGTTGATGGGATGCACAGCGAACAACGCAGCCACCATGAAGCTGCGCCCCAGATAGCCCGTCGCCAGCAGCAACACCCAAAACAACACCACCACATCGATGGCATGCCAGATCGCGTTCATCACGTGATGTCCGGCGGGGTCGATGCCGAACATCTGGCAATCGAGCGCATGCGAGAACCAGGTGAGGGGGTGCCAGTTGTTATCGTCAAACGTCAGCAACGCCCACTTGATGGTGGGCCAACTCAAACCATCCTGCACATGCAGGTTCTGGTAGACATATCCCATGTCGTCCATGTTGGCGAAGGGATGATGAATGACGGGATAATACAGGGCGATGGTGGCCGCGAGGAGAACGAGACTGAGACCCAATGCCTGTTTGTGGGTCACGGAAAGTCGACGCGGTTTGTGCTGCGATTGCGCCACCGGCGCAGGATCTAAAACAACCGAATTCATCTCGCCCCCTGCGAGCGCGATTATAAGCGAGCACTGGCTCGAAAGCCTGTGATCTGCTTCACAATGCCACCGGAGTTACCTGTCCTTGAAAATCGGGGCCGGTTTCGGGATTGGCGGCTTCCGACGAAGTGCTTGGGGCTGATGCCTAATTCTTCAAAGCTGCTCTGGACGCTGACCTGAAGTGTCTGCGTGAGAACCGTGTCGTCCCCGAGGGACTCAGGCACTTTTTCCGCCTAACCCAGCACTCCGCTCCGCTCCGTGCTGGGCTATCATGACGCCGCGCCTGCGGCGCTCGTTTTTCGAGCTTCTTACTCCATTGCCGGAAAGAAAAGTTAGTTCTCAAGCAGACTCTGAAGGCCAGCCCTACCCGATCGCCTACTGAGCCAGGAGTTTGTCCGCGTAGTGCTGTGCGCTAATGAGGTTGTCCGAAAGCTGGGCGGCCTTTTGCCGGGCGCTGGCAGCGTGAGTCTGATCCCCGCTGGCTTCCAACGCTCTCGCCAGCAACAAGTATCCAAAGTCGGAGGGATGGATCTGCATGGCGCGGGAATAGGAGCTGACGGCCAGCGGCAAATTTCCCATTCGCTGCGCCACCAGGCCAAGGCTGATCCAGGCGCCGACAAATTCCGGATCGACGGACACCGCACTCTGAAGATTTGTCCGGGCATCGGCAAGGTCGCCGGAATCCTTGTACGCATAAGCGAGATTGTTGTACGCCCGGGCTTTGACCTTCGGATTGCGCGCTATCTCCGCGGCCCTTTTGTACATCTGGATGGCAGCGGAAAGGTTGCCGTGCGACTGTTCGTAGGTGCCGATGTTCATGGTGCTGTTGGGATCGGAAGGATCCAACGCTACAGCCGCCCGAAAATGCGGTATCGCTTCTTCCATGCGGCCCGTCTTCAGCAGCGCCGTTCCCAGATTGTTCTCCGCTACCCAGTTATTGTTTGTGACCTCCAGCGCGTGAGTCCACAACGTGATGTGATCGTTCCAGAAGTTGACTTGGCGATAGCTGACCAGCGCCAGCGCCAGAAGGGCCACGACACTCGCAACGCGCAGAAGCCCGGGAGACAAGCGCACTTGCCCTGCCCACTCCGCGACCAGCCAGCACACCATCACGAACAATCCGACGAACGAGAGATAAGCGTAACGGTCGGCCATGGTCTGCGTACCGACCTGCATCAAGCCGATCATCGGAACCAGCGTTCCCAGAAACCACAACCAGCCGACGGTGAGATAGCGGCGGCGATACGCCACGGCAACTGCGAAAGTGATAGCCAGCAGGATGATTGCTGCTCCGCAGACCTGCCAGACTGGATACGGTTTGAGCGGGTAGGGGTAGAAAAGCGCCAGCCGCGATGGCCAAAAGGCCTTCCCCAGATATCGCGCGTAGGAGACGAGCGCGTTCTCCAGGCGCAAGGTAAGTCCGTAATAACTGGTTGCGCCGCCGCGGGCCTGCGCGTTCACAGTGAGGACGGCACTCGCCGCAGATAAAGCCAGCAGCGGCACTTTCTCCAAAAGCAACGCCGGCAAGCTTCTGGGCGGAATTTGGGTGCCCCGTTCTAGCCCTGTGTTGGCTAGGGCGGGGCTCTTCGACCCGAAGGAAATTCGCTGTAGTGGCCAGTAATCCCACAGCAGCAGAACGAAGGGCAGAGTAATCACCTGCGGCTTCGACATCAGTCCCAAGGCAAACAGAGCGGCGACGACCAGGTAACGGGTCATTCGAGGCTTGCAGGCGTACCAGCGGTAAGCGGCCAGCGTCAGCAGAAAGAAAAACATGCTGAGCAGATTCTTGCGCTCGGCGATCCAGGCCACGCTCTCGACGTTGATGGGATGCAGCGCGAAGAGCGCGGCGACCATCCAACTGCGGCCGATGAAGCCAGTCGCACGTTGCAGCACCCAGAACAGCAGCAGCGCGTTCAAGATGTGAAATAGAACGTTGACATCGTGAGGGCCGGCGGGATTCAACCCGAACATCGACGTGTCGAGGGCGTGCGAGATCCAGGTGACCGGGTGCCAGTTGGCCGCGTCCTGGGTAGTCATCGCCCACTTGACGGTCTGCCAGGTCAGGCCGGCTTTGACGTGGAGGTTGTCGGTGACGTAGTCGGGGTCATCGTAATTGGCGAAGGGCTGCCAGTGAACCGGACAGTAGACAGCGAAGACGGCCTGGGCCAGCACCAGGCTGAGAAAAATCTTTTGCGCGAGGGGCGAAGCCCACCAGGCCGGGACGCGGGTCTGTTGCGTAGGCTTGGGATCAACAGACGTCATACATCCTCCTTTCGGCTGCTGCGGCGCGCTTGCAAGATACGTGATCGATGGTGAAGCGCCGCTCCACCCTATCCGCTCGAGTGAGTTTCCTGTGAACCGTCAAGAAGCAATGTAGCTCTGAGTTCAGAAGTAGAACGTTACGCAGGAGGGTATGGCAAGTCAAACGATCATGATGATTGGGGTTGCGGCTGACGGTGCCCTAAAACACAAAAGCCAGCCGTTAGGACTGGGCTCTTTCAAACTTTGATTCTAATTCCATTATAGCACACGAAAGGGAGTTTTGTTCACCTTTTGCAAACTTTATATCCACTGCATTATCAGTTGATTACGGCTTAATGTTGCATTTCTCATAGTTGACATGTAAAAAGTACACGCCAAAGTGAGACAGTAGTACTGCGACGCCTACCATTGGTTCCAATGTGGGAAGCGACTTGCATGGATAGGGCACTTCGGGCAAGGTTACGCGTGTTCCAGGTCCGGATCCAACGATGGGTTCCTGCGTCGACTTGTACGGGTAGAGCGGACCTTCAGGTCCGCGTCCAAGCGCGCTCCCGAAGTGTTGGCTGTCCGCCCACTGCAGCGCCGTGAGCGGACAGCCTCACGAAAAGAGCCTGCCGAGCACACGGCGCTGAAGCGCCGCTCTGCCGCCCGGCTGCGGGATGGGGCAATTTTCAGGAATCGCCCTACCGCCGCAGCTTCGCGGCGGCGTCCTGGCTTTGCTGGGCGTCTGAGAAATCCCCGAGCTGGCGATACGCTGTCGCCATATTCGTAAAAGCCGCTGCCTTTAGCTCGGCGTCATGGGTCAGGCTGATGGTTTTTTTGTAGCGCTCGATGGCGGACGAGAAATTTCCCCGCGTCTGCTCATAGATTCCGATGTTCAGGTTGCCGACGGGATCGTCAGGGTAAATCGCAACCGCTCTGTAGAAATGCGAGACGGCCTCATCGGCTCGTCCTTCGGCCACCAGGGCTTTGCCCAGATTGTTCTCGGCGAGAAAGTTGCCATCCGTGACCTGCACGGCGTGCGACCACAGCGTCACATTGTCCTGCCAGTAGCCGAGCTGGCGATAAGCGGCCACTCCCAGCGCAAGCAACACGGCAAGGCAAACGGCGCGCAGCACAGCAGCCGGGAGATGCTTCTGCTGCGCCCAATCCGCAACGGCCCAGCAAATCATGATGAAAAGCCCGATGAACGGCAGATACGCATATCGGTCCGCGATACCTTGCTTTCCCTGATAGCCGACGCCTTCAAGGCCGAGCATGGGTACCAGCGTTCCCAGAAAAAATAGCCAGCCAACCAGCAGATAAGGCCGGCGGCGCCGATTGGCAATGGTCAGGGCCGTCACCAGCGCGAGGACCAAGATTGCCAGAGCCGCTTGCCGCAACGGAACGTAATCCGGGTGCGGATAAAAAGCCGACAGCCGCGCCGGCCACAGCGCTTTGCCCATGTAGTCGATGTAGGAGACGAGCGCATACTCCACGCGCAATCCGAGCGGATACCAGGTCTTGGTGGCATCGGCGCGCTGCGCGCTCATGGTTACGGCGGCGCTGATTCCAGCCAGCGCGAACAGCGGAGTCTTTTCCCACACCAGTCGAGAAAAGTCGGAGATGGTTCGACCGCGGGACCGCGCGTCACTTGCGAACGATATCCGCCGCAGAGGCCAGTAATCCCACAGCAACAGGACGAAGGGAAAAGTAATCACCTGCGGCTTGGCCATCAATCCCAGGGCGAACAAGACGGCCACCACCGCATAACGGCCGGCTTTGCGATCGGCCGCGTACCAGCGATAAGCCCCCAGCGCCAGCAGGAAGAACAACATGCTGAGCGAGTTCTTGCGCTCCGCGATCCACACCACGGACTCGACGTTGATGGGATGCAGCGCAAACAACGCCACCACCATGAAGCTGCGGCCGCTGAAGCCGGTGGCCCGCTGCAGCACCCAGAACAGCAAGAGGACGTTCAGCACATGGAGCAGAAGATTCACATCGTGCGGGCCGGCGGGATCGAGATCGAAGAGTTGGCAGTCGAGAGCGTGAGAAAGCCACGTCAGCGGATGCCAGGTGCCGACGTGATAGGTGGTGAAGGCCCACCGCACCGTGTCCCACGTCAGGCCGTCTTGCACGTGCGGATTTTGCGTGACGTAGAGAGTGTCGTCGTAGTTGACGAACGGATAGTGATTGACGCGGAAATAGAGCGCGACGGTAATGACGACGAGGAACAGGCTGAGCACGAGCTGGCGCTGCCGCGAGGCGCCGAGTTGCGATTGAGTCGTCTCGTCAGTTTTGAGGCCCACCGGATTCAATCGTCCTCCAGCACTGCCCGCGTTCTATTCGAAGGGTGGAGCACCGCTTCAGCGGTGCAGTTGTGGGTCCGAGACGAGTCGGCTTTAGCCGCTGGGGTAAAGGAAAAGCATTACCTCAGGCGCTAAAGCGCGCTCCAATTGTTGCACTTGCATTTCTGCACGCCTGAAGGCGTGCTCCACCCGTCGGCGACACGCACTTGAAGCGAAACTCCTCTACTGCCCTTGCAGGTTCTTCGCCGCCTCGAAGCACTCGCGCGCCTGCTGCGTATTGCCCAGACTGCGATAGGCGAAACCCATATCGTTCCACGCCTGGATCTTCACCGACGGGCTGGTGGTCAGGATAATCGCCCTCTTGTATTGCCCGATCGCGTCGTAGAAGTCGCCATGTTCCTGGTCGTAGAAGCCGATGTTGAAGGCGCTGATGGGATCGACCGGGTGAATTGCCGCCGCCTCGCGGAAATGTACGATGGCGTCGTCCAGCCGCTTATGTACCATCAGCGCCCCACCCAGATTGTCCTGTGCAACGTAATTGGGCGGCGTCACCTGTATGGTGTGCGTCCAGAGGATTACGTTATTCGCCCAATATCCGATCTGGCGACGGGCCACGAGGCTGAGCGCCAGCACCACGACGATGCTCATTGCCGGCAGCAACGCCGCGGGCAGGCGCGGGTGCCCCATTCCAGCCGTTTCTTGGCTGGGCTGGGATAAATCCGCAACGCCCCAACACACCATGATGAATATTCCGATGAGCGGCAGATAGGCATAGCGGTCCGCCATGGCTTGCCGCCCAACCTGTACCAAGCCGATCATCGGGACCAGCGTTCCCAGGAACCAGAGCCATCCAACCAGCAGGTAAGGGCGACGCCGGCGCTCGACGACCAGCAGCGTGATGGTGAGCAGGACCAGCAGCGCTCCGTAGACTTGCCAGGCGCGCAGGGAGTCTCCGGGATGCGGATACATTGGCGCGAGCCCGGTTGGCCAGAAGGCATTCATCAGATACTTGACGTAAGAGACCAGGCCGTTCGACAAGCGAATCGAGAGCGGCGTCGCGCCCAGGGAAAGAACTGCGCCGCTGGCGCGCTGCGCCTTCATCGTCAGCACGGCACTGGCCGCAGCAATGGCGAGCAACGGAAGCTTTTCCAGTACTAGCGCCCAAAAGCTCTTCTGTGGAGGACCGCTCGCAGAAGTGTCCGACGTGCGAGACTTCTTGCCCGCGAATGCCATCCGGCGCAGCGGCCAGTAATCCCAAAGCAGCAGGACGAATGGGAAGGTAATGATTTGCGGCTTGGCCATCAGCCCGAGCGCGAACAGCACCGCGACCCATGCATAGCGAAGCACGTGCGGCTTGGCTGCATACCAGCGCCATGCGCCCAGCGCCAGCAGAAAGAACGTCATGCTAAGCACGGTCTTACGCTCGGCAATCCAGACCACCGACTCGACGTTGATGGGATGGACGGCAAACAGCACGGCGACCATGAAGCTGCGTCCCGCGTAGCCGGTGGCGCGCAATAACACCCAGAACAGCAGCGCCGCGTTGAGAGCGTGCAACAACATGCTGGTCTGGTGATGGCCGCCGGGCGCTAAGTCGTACATCTCAACGTCCAAGGCGTGAGAAATCCAGGTCAGAGGATGCCAGTTGCCGCCGTGGTTGGTGACAAACGCCCAAGTGACGGTGTCCCAGGTGAGGCCGTCCTTCACGTGAGCGTTGTCGGTTACGTAGACATTGTCGTCGTAGTTGACGTAGGGATGGGTCCTGACCGGATAGTACAAGGCGACGGTGAGGATTATTAGCAGCAGTCCCAGAAGGTAGTCGCGGTTGCCTGACAAAGTGAATGAGGCCGGGCGCGATTGCACTTTTTGATCAGGTTGCAGGCCGACGGAACTCACCTTATCCCCTTCGCTGGACGAGTATAGCTGATTGGAGCTGTCAGCTATCAGCCATCAGCCGTCAGCTAGATATCCGGAATCGACGCTCTTGTTTTGGCTGACGGCTGACGGCTGAGAGCTGACAGGTGAGAACTTCCTCGCGAACCGCGGCCTCACTGCGCTATGGCGTAGTAACCCTTGCGGGCGTGAATCTCCAGCTTCTGCGCGGGACGAACTTCTATGCGCAGCGCGTGATATCCCGGGGTTGCCTGTTGTGGAGGAAACGAAACATAGTATTGCGTGCGCAGGTCCCGCTCGATCTGCGCAAAGGCGGCGTCCAGGTCACGGCTCGATGGCGCGACATAGAGTCGGCCACCCGTCGCATCGGCCAGGCGCTGCAATACCCGGTCGCCGCGATCTATCGCTCCCTGAGGATGAATGGTCAAAGCATAGATCTGAATTTCGCTGCGCTGGGCCGCGGCAATTGCGTTGGCCAAACTGCGAAAGCTCTGGGTATCGTCGCCGTCGGTGAGAACCACGACGGCACGATGAACCAGTTTGCCATCGCCATTGTTGGAAAGCTGGCGGTCACAGGCGGAGTATAGCGCGTCGAACAAGCGGGTGCCCCAGCCCGGTTGCTTCAAGCGCGCAATGGCATCGATCAGTTGCTGCCGGTTCGCAGTCGAGTCCTGCCACAACTTGACGTCTCCGCCAAATCCCATGACGAATGCGGTGTCGGTTTGGGGCCGCATGATCTGCTGCAGGAAGTTGACTGCCGCAGCTTTCTCCTCGGGGAGCACGCGTTTGACGGAATCGCTGGTATCCAGAATGAGCCCCAGTTGCAGCGGAAGGTCCTGGGCACGTTCGAAGTCGTTGAAGCGGGCTACTGGCGCCTGGTTATCGAAAATGCGGACCTCGTCCGGGGAAAGGTCCTGGATCACGCGGCCCTGCTCGTCGGCTACGGTAAATTGCAGGCGCACTTCGGGAACGTCGTGGCGGAGGGTGTATCCCGGACTGCCTGCCGGAAGATGGTCGCTGGTCTCCGGCAGGGCCGGGAGTGCAAACGGAACGGCGGCAACACCACGGCTGCCATCATAGCCGGGCGAGGAAGCGGACGAACTCGACCATCCGCCATCAGCGCTTGAGCTATCGAAGCGACCGGAAGCCCACTCGCTGACGCCCGCCAAGGTCACCCCGCTCAAGGCGAGCGACAACCCTGTGATGAGCGCCGACCTCTGCACAAGAGAGTTATCGGCCACCCAGCAGAGCAGCTTGAGAAGAAATAGAAATCGGCCTGCACGAACGCCAGCGTAGACCGCCGAGAGCTTCGATTGCCGGAATCGTGGACCCGCAGCCGCAATCAGAAGGCTGACGGTTCGCCGGACGATGTGCACCCGCCCGAGCCTTCCAGCCCACACGGTGCCACCCCCACCCCAATAATTGCTGGAGATAATACCTCAGGTTGGCGGCCGGTGAGTGCCCGCATAAAAAATATTTCTTCCCGGAAGCTGACGGTTAACGTCAGCCATGCCCTGTTAGTGGCATGTGCTGTGCTCCGTCTCAGGCGCCGTCCTGTAGTACCCTATTGCATAGAAGTTAATGCCCTCGGAAAAAGTTTTAATTGTTGACGACGAGAAGCTGGTTCGTTGGTCTCTACGCCAGAAATGTGAAGAGTGGGGTTATCACGTACTGGAGGCTGACAACGGCTCGGCTGCGCTGCGCGTGGCCCACAACGAGTCTCCCGACCTCGTATTGCTGGACGTGCGCCTGCCCGATGCCAGCGGCATCGAAGTCCTGGAACAACTGAAGAAATCCGGCGACGCGCGCGCCGTCATCATGATTACCGCCGACCCGCAGCTTGAGGACGTGAAGACCGCGCTCAAGCTTGGCGCCTACGATTTCGTGGGCAAGCCCCTGGATTTCGACGAGCTCGGCGTCGCCGTCAAGAACGCGCTGGAAGCCACGCGGTTGCGTTCGGAAGTAGAATCGCTGCGCGGTGAGATGCGCCGCCGCACCGGTTATCACAATGTGATCGGTGTCTCCCAGAAGATGTCCGAGCTGTTGGGATTCGTCAACAAAATCGCAGCCAGCGAGGCCACCACCATTCTGGTGCAAGGCGAGAGCGGCACCGGCAAGGACCTGATCGCGAAGGCCATCCACTATCAGAGCCGGCGGGCGGAGAAGCCGTTCGTCGCCATCAACTGCTCGGCCATCCCGGAGACGCTGATGGAGGCCGAACTTTTCGGTCATGAGCGCGGCGCTTTCACCGACGCCAAGACCATGAAGAAAGGTCTGTTCGAGATGGCCGACGGCGGCACGCTCTTTCTCGACGAGATCGGCGAGCTGTCTCCGTTGCTGCAGGCGAAATTGCTGCGCGTGCTGGAAGACCAGGTGATCCGCCGGGTGGGCGGGGTGCGCGATATGCAGGTAGACGTGCGCGTGATCGCCGCCTCCAATCGCGATCTGGAACGCGCGGTTAAGGATGGCCAGTTCCGCCAGGACCTGTACTACCGGCTGGCGATCATCTCCATCTTCCTGCCGACGTTGCGCGAGCGCAAAGAAGACATTCTGCCGCTGGTGGAGTTCTTCATCTCGCGCTACAACCGCAAGTTCCGCAAGAACGTTACCGGCATCACCGACGAGACCCGCAAGCTGATGCTCAAGTACGACTGGCCGGGCAATGTTCGCGAGCTGAAGAACGCCGTCGAGCGGGCCATGATTCTGGAAGAGAAGAGTGAGCTGAATCCTGACTACCTGCCGTTTGCGGTGGCGCAACAACACTCCGTGCTCACGGCATTCGAGATTTCGTCGGCGAACAACGGCGGCAACGCCGCCAAGGAGTTGCCCAACGGACGCAGCCTGCCCAAGCTGGAGATTCCCGAAGGCGGGACTTCGCTGGAAGAAGTGGAGCGCGAGCTGGTGGAGATTGCCATGGGGCAAGCCAACGGCAATCAGACCCACGCCGCGAAGTTACTTGACATCAGCCGCGATGCCCTGCGCTACAAGCTGAAGAAGTTTGGCTTGATGCGCGCCGAGGAAGACGAACCCGCCGCCACGCCGTAGAGACTCGGCCGGAGCGGGCTTCTGCGCGACGATTAACCGCCTAGCAGGCCGCTGAAAAAGTCCAAAGCAGATCCCTCGTCGGCCTAAAGAGACTGTGTGGTAACCGGAAATTGGATTTTCTGGTGGGACAAAACCGTCGATCGCGCCAAAATCAGCCGCGCAGCGGCGGAATCGCAGTTAGCCCAGGGCGTAGGAGACTGTGTCGCGACTGACGAAGAAATTTGTGGGTGGAATAAACGCCGGAAATAGGGATCAAAACAGCCGCGCAGCGGCGCGATGGGTTTAGGCGTGGGCGTAAGCCCACGCTCGAAGTGGGAAGAAATGCGAGCCGCAGAGCGGCGACACCGGGCTGCGACACCGTCTCGTAAGCCCTGGGTCAAGTGGGAAAAGAGCCCGAGCCGCGGAGCGGCGACACCAGTCGCGACACAGTCTCTAGAGGCCTCCTCGTGACGACAAATTCAAGGGACTTGCAACGGTACAGCTTAAAGCTGCGCCCCTTCAAAACACGGCAACGCCGACTTTTTTTCAGCAGCCTGCTAGGGACTAACCACACTACGGCGCGAAGTATCCCGAAATGTCCAGAATCAACTGCGTCAAGTCCGAGGCGAAGGCGTCTGTCGAACCATCCGTGTTCGGCACAATCGCCATATTCGACGTAATAAACCCGTCGTAGGCATTCAGGGTCGAGACTATCGGCATCGTCTGGCCGTCTGCCCACAATGTCAGATACCCCAATGTGGGACTCGGTACCACCGTCGCGTTGAAGACGTAGGCCGTTGCATTGCTCGGCGGCGCACACTGGCTGTCGACGATGTTCACCGTTCGCTCGTCCTGGAACGGCTGGCCGTGGTTGTTGCGGCTGTCGTATGCGCGGCATGGAGGAACCGAATAGAACGAATAGCCGCCCGTCCCCGGCAGCGCGAAATATCCGTTCACGTCCACCAGCAGGTTGGTCTTGTTGCTGTTGGGATAAAAGGCAACTGTCTGATTGTCTCCCGCAGGCACAATGGCCGCATTGGCTACCACCGTTCCGGTGTTGTCATTGAGGGTGGAGACAACCGGCCTCGACTCTCCTTGTGGCCATACCGTCAGATAGTCAAGCCCGCCGGGAGCCGGAAGCACGGTGACGTTCAACGAATACGCCGCTGCGCTGCCCGGAATCCCGCAGCTCCCCGTCATCAAGTAATCGCGCTCTGCTCCGGCCTGCAGCGTCCCTCCATTTTGTCCATTGCGTGTGTCCACAATGCGGCACGGCACGAGCGGATAGAACTGCAACGCCTGCGAGCTTGACGTGGTGAAGTAGCCATCGATGTCGAGAATGACATCGGTTGTGTCGGTGACGTACACGCTGACCGCGCCGTCAGCTCCGGCGGGCACAATCGCCGCGTTTGCCTTGATGCGGCCATCGGGCGAATTCATGGTGGAGACGTAAGGTTGCGGGCGCTGCGCGGGCCAGATCGTCAGATATCCCAGCGGGCCGTGCGGGACAACCGTAACGTTCAGCGAGTAGGCGGCAGCATTCGCAGGAATGTTGCAGCCGCCCAGTTGCGGGACAACGAATACGTCCCACGTGCCGCCCTGAATCGGACTGCCTTGCCTCGTGTCCACCAGCCGGCACGGGGTTACGGGAACAAACTCGGTTGAACTTGGATTGACCCCGGACAACTCGAAGACGGTGCCGCAGCCGTAAGGCGAGTTGCACCCGAGGTCGCCACCTCCAGACGTTGTCCCGAACAATTGCCCGTTGTTGGCTTGCACCAGCCCGCCTACCGGTTGCTCACCATCAGGGCAGTTAGCTTCCGAACAAAAGCTGTAGAGCGTGGTCAGCACGCCGCCGGGGGTGATTTTGAAGGCTGTGCCCTCATTGTTGTTGCCGCCATAGGTGGTCGCCCCGTAGAAGGTTCCATCGGTGGCTTGTATTAGAGCGGACTGAGGCGTGGCTCCATCCGTGCCGGCGAAGTTGTGCAGCATGGTCAACGCGCCGCTGGGAGTCATTTTGAAAATGGTCCCGCAGGTATTGAGATTGTTGTTTGGACAGGTATCGTTAGGGCCGCCGTATGAGGTCGTGCCGTAGAAATTTCCGTCGGTGGCCTGCACCAGTCCGTTGGAGGGAGCGAAGCCATCGGCCTCGGTGAAGCTATGCAGGGTGGTCAGCACGCCGCCAGGAGTAATTTTGAAGACCGTGCCATAACTGTTGGCCGCGCCGCCTCCGCCTGTGGTCCCATAGAGGCTTCCGTCGGTGCCTTGCACCAGGACGCCAACAGGGCCGGCTCCATCAGCACAGTTCGGTTGAGAGCAAAAGCTATACAGCCTGGTCAGAACACCGCTGGGGGTGATCTTGAAGACCGTGCCACTACCGTTGGTCCCCCCAAGGTCTGTTGTCCCATAGAAGTTCCCGTCGGTGGCCTGCACCAACCCGCCGTTGGGAATCATTCCATCAGTACTGGTGAAGTTATGCAGTGTGGTCAACGTGCCGCTTGAGGTGATCTTGAAGACCGTGCCATCGTTATTGATGCCGCCATTGTAGGTCATCCCGTAGAAGTTCCCGTCGGTGCCTTCGATGAGCGCTTCAGGGGAGGTGCCGTCCGTGCCGGAGAAGCTGTAAAGGGGTACGAACCTCCCGGTCGTCATCTTGAAGATCGCGCCAGAACCGAAGTTCCCACCTCGTGAAGTTGTCCCGTAGAGGTATCCGTCGCTGCCTTGAGTAAGGGGCCAGAACGGTACGCTACCGTTGCTATAGACGAAGGTCACCAGCGTGGTGAGGGTTTGGGCAGGCGACGTGATCGCCGCTACCATAGAAAACACTAACGTGATGAGGAGTGTTCTGGACAACACTCGCGTTCCGAACGACGTCCAGCTCGAAGTTTTCATGAGGCCTCTTCGAATCCGCCGGGCAGGCGGCCCCTCTGTAGGGTCACGAAATGGCGGACGGACAGTGCTGTTTGTGGCATTTTGTTGACAACGCATTATGAAAGGGCCGTTACACTCAAAACCCCAGTCTCAGGTCAATGGGCGCTGTGGGGATAATACGCCAATGGATCTGTTGCGGGCAGTGATCGAGCGGAAGAACGAATCAGATCAGCGCCGCGTTGCGAGAAGGTTGCTCGACGGAGTTTCAGGGGCTCCGGACGGAGCCTACTGCGTCCGCTGGAAGCAAGCGATTCGGATCCCGCCACGCACCAAAATACATTCTTAGACTAAGGGCCAATTAATTCACAAAACTACGCAAATGTTACCCCCGCTCGGTCGTACTGTCCGGTTCGATGTAAATACGCATCTAGTAGCTACGGGGTGATTTCCCACACGGTGCCAAAGCCGTTAGCGCCGCCGCCGTACGCTGTGCCATAGATATTGCCGTTGGCGTCTAATATCACACTGCCGGTCGGCCCATCCCCGTCGCTTTCGCCCGTAAAGTCATGCAGGTCGGTGTAGGTCCAGACGCCATTAGACTGGCTTAGTTTGAAGACAGTCCCCATCTGGTTCTGCCCAGCGGTGGGAATCGTTCCATAAACATTCCCCTGCACATCGACCGTCAGGCTGGACGCTGGTCCATAATTGCCACTGGAAAGTTCGTAAATGAAGGCGAAGTTCCAGCCGCTGCCGGATGGTGTTAATTCGAAGGCATAACTTCCGAGGTGGGTTGCGCCATACATATTGCCCAATTGGTCAGCGACCAGGCCTGCATAAGGATAGGCACCGCCTTGGGCTCCTCCAAAGCTATACAAGGTCTGCTCAGTCCAGCCCGATCCTGAAGGGGTCAGCTGGAATACTGCTCCCGCATTGTAGGGCGAGCCTCCAGAGACCGTCGTGCCATAAAGGTTTTCGCCATTGAAGATCACGCCTCCCAGCGGGCTCGATCCGTCCCCGTCACCTTGCTCGCCGCTAAACTCGTGCAGGACATTGAAGATCCACGTGCCGCCGGAGTGCACCAATTCCCAAACGTTACCCTGGAATTCAGGAGGTTCTCCTGCCGTTGTCCCATACAGATTGCCCGACGAATCGAAGGCCAGATTTCCCTGTGGCGCAAGCGAGTCGGTACTGCCGGTGAAGTTATAGAGTACGGTTTCGTTCCATGGGCAGAGAACGGACTTGCAGAACGTCCCCTGCGGCCTGAGAACGTACACGGTACCGCCGTCATTTTGACCGCCATACTCCGTCGTACCGTACAGAGCGCCGTCCGGACCGAAGATGAGGGGCGAAGACGGAGTTATCCCATTGGTGCCGAGGAAGGTGTAGAGCGGGCTAAGGACCCATCCCGAGCCGTGGTGCGTCAGCTTAAAGACCGTCCCATAGTTAGAGACCGTCTGATTGCCGAGGCCGCCCGAACCTGCAGTCGCGTAAAATTCACCACTCGTAGTCCCATACAAATTGCCACCGCGGTCCAGGGTCAGTCCAGTCGATGGGTACTCTCCACTCGCACCGCCAGCGAAGTTGTAGAGCACGGTGAATGTTTGCGACTGCGCTGGTTGGGTCGCGATCATTATCAGCGCGCAGAGCATTGCGAGCGGGAGCGCGGGCAACGGCGGGCGAACCGTGAAGCCTGGCTGGTTTTTCATGATGAGCTCCTCTACGACCGTCGGGTACCATTCTGACGTTTGTCCACTACCCATCTTTGTCGCGGCACGAGTGTCACGCGATTGGAAAGGCGCGTCAACTTAATTTTGTATTACGATTTAATGGATTGATAGCAATGGACTTAGTTCGCCGATTCAAGGTGGTCGGCGAGAACAGGCCGGCTAACAACCAATCTCCGACACAGGGCTCGGGATACGATGATCCGCCGAGGCGCTACGGCTTTATCGCGCGGATTTTGACCAGCGTCCCATCGGGCAGGGGATTGCCGGTGAAGTGGACGACGCCGTCGCGCACCACGCCATTGAGCTCGGGCACGACCGAGGCGACGCCTCCGACATCGGTAGCACTGACCGCCGGCGCGCGCTTGGCGATTCCACGGTCCATCGCCAGATTGGCCAGCCGGTCGGCGTCGCGGTTCTTCTCGCGCAGCACGTGGCTGATCTCGAAGTATTCGAACTGATCGATGAGCTTCATCGCCCGGCCATGCAATTCTTTCAATGTGGGATTGTTGACCTTGTACTGGCCGTTGATCTGCTTCACCATCAGCTCCGAGTCGCTGACCACTTTCATCGCCTTAAAGCCATGCCGTATGGAATAGTTCAGGGCTGCCAGCAGGCCGGAGTACTCGGCGTAATTGTTCGTCTGGCGGCCGAGGAACTCGCTGAGCTCGGCCACCGGGCGGCCGAGTTCATCTTCGATCACAACTCCATATCCCGCCGGGCCGGGATTGCCCCGCGCGCCGCCGTCGATGAAGGCCACGAGGTATCCCTGATCGTGACTGGTGATCGGCGCGCCGATGAACTCCTGCGACCGATAGCGCGACTTCTCTGGGAAGGGACGAATGGGCATAAATGTATCAGCAACCCTATCACGTTAGATGACAGCGCCGTCCCGCAAGCAGAATTGTCGAGACTTCCGCCTTCAGGCAGCTTCTCGAATCGCATCCGCTCTGCGCCTTATGACCTTCGCGGTCTCGATTCTCAATTCAACAACAGGGTAGATGCGGTTGCAGTCTGCGCAGTAAATCTCTCGCTTACTCGTCATTGAGGTCCTGTCGCCACAGCAGACAGGACACATCGGCATAACCTCGTCCGGGCTGAGCATGTGACCCTCCAGCTAGCAGACGAGTGGCTACGTTATGTGCGATGCCCAAAGACGGCACGGGGTTGCAACGAAATTATCAAAACAAGTTCAGGACAAACCTGCAAGTAGGCGATAGGACCAGACGGCAGAACTTCCCATCACCGTCCCAGGGCCAGCCGGGTTGCCAGCCGTTCCGGAAGATCGGCTTTAAGAATCTTGGCCTGGGTTTGCTCAACATCATAGGGAACGCGGTAGAAGGTCAAGCGTGCCGGCTTTTCTCCGTCGGCTTCGTACAGCGCAAAGGCTGCCCGCCAGTCGTTGTCCCGAGGCTGCCCCACCGAACCGGGATTGATGAGATATCGTTCCTCCGGAGCCAGGGTCATCTCAGCGCGCGCAATTCCATCGCTGCTTTGATATCGCGGCGCGAAGGGAAGCGTCTGGCCGTCTTTGTAAGCGAAGCCGCCCTGCAGATGGGTGTGTCCGAAAAAGATGACGTCGCTATGGCCTGGCATGTGAAAGTCGAGGCCGGCGGTCGAATTGTTCAGCACGTACTCGTCTTCGTCACGCGGGGAGCCGTGCACAAACTCGATGCCGGGCAGCTCTTCGCGGCGCAATGGTCCTTGCGGCAAGGCCCTTAGCCAGTTCAGATGGTGATTCTCCAGCGCGGTCTGGGTCCAGCGCGCCGACAGGGCCGCCACCATATTGAATTCCGCAAGGGCCAGCAGGCCGGAGCAGGCGCGATCGTGGTTGCCACGCACCACCGGGCATTTCATGGCCCGCACTCGGTCGCAAACCTCGTTGGGTGAGGCGTTGTAACCCACGACATCGCCCAGGTTCACCACGCTGTCGTGGGCGGGCGCAGCCTCCATGCAGGCCTCCAGCGCTTCCAGGTTGGCGTGAATGTCGCTGAGCAGGAGCAGGCGCATGGTCAGCGAGCCTCCGGCGCAATCACGGGACAGCGCGCGAGATGCTCGGGGGCAACTTCGACCAGCGGCGGCATCGCGGCGGAACAGCTCGCAATCCGCCAGTTGCAGCGCGGCTCGAAGGCGCAGCCCGGCGGCAAAGCGGCAATCGCGGGGACGGCCCCTTCAATGGTTGGCAGCGGTTTGTCCCGATCGGAGCGCAACGTTGGCACCGAGTGTAACAGCCCGCGCGTGTAAGGGTGCGCCGGATGGCGAAAAACCTCCGTCGCCGTTCCCATCTCGACCACGCTTCCCGCGTACATCACACCGATGCGGTGCGAGATCTGCGAGACCACGGCGAGATCGTGCGAGATGAAGAACATGGCCAGAGAGAATTTTTCGCGCAGTTCGGCGAGCAGGTCAAGGACCTGCGCCTGGATGGTGACGTCCAGCGCCGTTGTAGGCTCGTCGGCGATCAGCAGCGCCGGGCGATTCACCACGGCCATGGCGATCATCACTCGCTGGCGCTGCCCGCCGGAAAGCTGGTGCGGATAGTCGCGCGCGCGCCGGTCAGCGTCGTCGATGGCCACCGTGCGAAGCGCCTCCACAGCCAGGCGCCACGCCTCGGTTTTGCCGACGGTGGTAGAGCGGGCCTTCACATCCTGCCCTGAGCTTGCCGAAGGGCCCGCGTCAGGCCAGGGTAAATGACTCGGGGCTTCAGCCCCGGGGCGCGGCTTCAGCTGCGCCGAATCAGCGCCCTTATTATCCTTGTCATCACGAGCGAAGCGAGGGATCTGCTGTTCCGCCTCTGTCGGCAGGCTGTTCGGCCTCGCCGCAAAGCCCGCATGTGCCAGAACGGCTTCGGCAATCTGGTCGCCGACGCGCATCACCGGATTGAGCGCAGTCATAGGCTCCTGAAAGATCATGCTGATACCCGCGCCGCGGACATGCCGCATCTCTGCTTCAGGCAACGTCAGCAACTCTTCGCCGCGAAATTGAATGCTGCCGTGAATGCGGGCTTGCGGCGGCAGCAGGCGCAGGATGGCCAGCGCGCTGACCGATTTTCCCGAACCCGATTCCCCAACCAGTCCCAGCACCTCGCCCGCGCCGATGCGAAAGCTGACATCGCGCACTGCGGTCACCATCCCCTGAGCGGTGTTGAATTCGACGCTCAGGTTACGAACATCCAGCAGCGGGGACACACAGGTATGCTAGCAGGTGTTTAGCGCGGCAACTGGAGACCTGTCAGAACGAGCGCAGGTCGTGAACGGAGATTCATCGCACCTTGGCATACATCACCTGATCCAGAATGTTGCCGTTCTTGATCGCACTCCGACGCAGGATTCCCTCGCGCTCGAACCCGGCTTTCTCCAGCACTCGTATGGATGCCACATTGTGGGAGAAAACCGTGGCGAAGATGCGGACGATCTTGTAGTTGTCCAAAGCCCAGTCGGAGGCCGCGGTCACGGCCCGGCTGGTGAAGCCGCGTCCCCAGAAGGGTTCGGCGATCCAGTAGCCCATTTCCAGACTCAGGCGCGCGATGTCGGTGCCCAGCTTGAAGCCGATGCCGCCGATGGCCTCGCCGTCATACTCGATCGCGAAAGACATGGGCACGCTCATGGATCGCACATAGTTGAGATAGTCGATGCCATCGCGCCGGGTGTAAGGGTAAGGAAATTGATCGCGCAGGTTGGCGGCAATCTTGGGATTATTGGCACAGCGGAGCAAGGCGTCGAGATCGTCCCTGCGCCAATCGCGTACCCGCAGATCGCCGAGATCGAGCAGCATGTTTACGAGTTAAGAATAACGCATAGCACCTGCTATGAGGCAGGTGCCAGCGCGATGATTCGGCCGCCGCCGTTGCCACCCGCTCGGCTTTTGGGCAGCCTTGCTGATCACTTTTTCTTCGTCGAGGTGCGCTCGATTGCAAGCAGAAAGACCTGCATGTCTAACGCGGTTATGGACAGGACTGGATGATGCACCTTCCAAAAAATTGAATAACCGCTCGAAAGAGGGTATTCAAAAACCTCACGCTGGTGAAGAATGCATTTTTTCTGTACGGAGGGTTCGTAAGGATTGATCTGTAACTGAGCCAGTAATGTTTTTAGCTCCTCCCGCGCTTTGGTTGAGAGTTTCTCCTGGTAGTCGGGCGCGAAGTCGTCGTAAATTTCTATCTGGATCTGCGCCGGCCACGCCGTCATATTAGTTGAGAGCTATGCGCCTCCGCTAGCCTTTTTGTACGAAGCTGCGGTTGCTGCCGCTGCGCGTGCCAGTTGCTGCCCTTCCGCCTTCGTGGTTCTTCCTGCAGGCTCTGTCAAGACTGTCATCCACCGCGACGCCGGGGTCTCATCGGCCTTGGCAATCGCCTCCTCCACACTCAGACCTTTGCCTTGGATCAGGCGCTCCTCGCGTTTGCGGATCTTTGACAACAGACCTTTACCCAGCAGGGCCGTCGGGATCGTCTTGCAGGCATGAGTACCCACGATTTGTCCGTCCGACACCTCAATCTGAATTTCGTCGCCTTCGGCCAGGCCCAGAACATCCAAAAGCCGTTGCGGTAACGTCAACTGGCGTTTGCCGGCAATCTTCATGCGAAACAATTCCTGCATGGTATCCCCTCGAAT
Source organism: uncultured Acidobacteriaceae bacterium (assembly GCA_963789245.1). GTDB lineage: Bacteria > Acidobacteriota > Terriglobia > Terriglobales > Acidobacteriaceae > Bog-257. The sequence goes on from CAWBKE010000012.1 coordinate 218,649, forward strand.
CCGACAATCGGACAATCCGACAGCTGCAGAATACCAAACCAGGGCCGCCAAGTCAATTGGCTGGGACCTTGGGTAGTGGCGGGCGTTTCCGGCGAATGGGAGCACGCTTCGCAGCCGCGGCTGAATAGCAACAAGATGAACCCTGCCGTCATGATGATCGTACCCACAAGAGCTCGCCGCACAGACTGGCGGATGAACACGCGCTCAACATCGTCCGCTCCGGTGAGCTTAATTCCGTGCGACTAAGCCTTATACCTTTGAGGTCCTTTAAGGCAACATCTCCCGACTGTCGTTCTTCCTTGAACTCACGATCACGCATGAGCGCATCCCAGCCCAGGACGGCTCCCCCCACAAACGTCAGAGTGTCGCCGAAGAAACCGAGGATGGTTGCGGCTGTCATAAACAGGCTGGTCTTTCGGATCCGAACGGCTAATTGCTAGTTGCTAATTGCTACCATCAGATCGACATCACTTCTTTTTCTTTGCCCTTGGCCAGCTCTTCCATCTTTTTGATTTCGTCGTCAGTCAGCTTCTGGATCTGCTCCAGCGCGCCGCGCTCTTCGTCTTCGGTGATCTTCTTGTCCTTCATCGCTTTCTTGATCAGATCGTTGCCGTCGCGGCGGATGTTGCGGACCGCGGTGCGATGTTCTTCCAGCACCTTGTGCAGATGCTTCACCATGTCTTTGCGGCGTTCTTCGGTCAGTGCGGGCACCGGCACACGGACCAGCTTGCCATCGTTCATAGGATTCAAGCCGAGGTCGGCACTGCGGATGGCCTTCTCGATAGCGCCGATCAAGCTGACGTCCCACGCCTGCACCGTGATGAGTTGGGGCTCGGGCGCGCTCACGTTGGCCAACTGGTTCAGCGGCATCTGCGAGCCGTAAGCGTCCACGGTCACGCTGTCCAGCATGTGCACCGATGCGCGGCCGGTGCGGGTAGACGCCATCTCCTGGCGGAAGTCTTCCACCGCCTTTTCCATGCGGGCGCGGAGTTGCGCAAAGCTGTCCTTCAGGGCGGGAATCGCTGCCATCGACACTTGAGCCATTACTTTTGCCTCACAATGAAGTCACAAAACCCTCGATTATAAGCCGTCGGCTGGCAGCCGTCAGCATTTGGCTGAATCAGGGTAGTGAGGTTCGCGCCACTTCCCTAGAGCTCTCTAATCTTCAGCGGCACGTGGATTGCCCCACATACAGTTGCGATAGCGTCTTCCGGGCGCCGTCCTCCGCGCGTACTTGTGGCGCGGGAGGCGCTATCGCTTCGGAGGCAAACATGTCCGTAGCCGGAATCGCCAGCAGCAGTCTTTCTCAGCTTTCCAATATTCAACGTAACTACCAGCAGGTTCGGGGCGAATTCAAACAACTGGGCCAGGATTTGCAGGGCGGAAATCTGGCGCAGGCGCAGACCGACTTCGTCACCTTGTCGCAGTCCGCGGCCAGCCAGTTCGGCAGCAATAGTGCGGTGAGCAAAGCGCTAAACACCATCGGACAGGCTTTGCAATCGGGGAATCTGGCGGCCGCCCGGCAAGCGTTCTCTTCGCTTCCCATCGGAGTGGCGGGCACCGCTGCCGAGTCCCGTCACACTCACGTTGGCACCACGCAGAACCCGTTCGGGCAAGCCTTGAATCAGCTCGGGCAGGCCTTGCAGTCCGGCAATCTGTCGGCGGCGCAGCAGGCCTTTGCGGCGATGCAGCAGACCTGGCAGCAGGTTGCGCCCAATGCCATGCCTATCCCAAGCTCCAACGGACTGACGACAGGGGCTTCGAGCGCAGGGATCAATGTGACCGTCTAGCTCGTCTTGCGAGGATTCAGGTATCCGCGCACCCCTCGCCCGGTGCGCCTGGGCCGCCCGATCTAAAGCCCAGGCAATCTTCGCGGCGCCTATCCCCTCGAAAGGGGTGGACTCCCACTTCCGGAAAGTGTTGTTTTTTGCTGCCGCAGTTGGCATACCTCGCCGTTCCGAAGTCTAGCTTCCTCTGGCCAATAAAAACATAGCTTTATTGTCAGTTATTAGTTGCAGTTAATGCGCCTAAAGGCATAGGATAGAGGAGTTGGGACTGGCTCCTCGTACATTCCCAAATTAGCATCTAAGATCTGCAATTCCACGTTCGAAAGTCAAAGATTCCCTCATGCACAGCGCCCTTCAATCTGTGTGCGAGTACTCCCAGGAGAGACTAAGATGGCGTGGTACGCGTATTGCATTACGGAGCAACAGGGCCTTCAGAACGGCACACGAGCCCGGCGTCCTTTCGCGATAGAGAACCTTCGAGGCGTGAATGGCGCTTCGATACTGGCCTACCCGAGCGGCGATTTCGCAGTCATTGTCAGCGAATATTCCACCGGACAAACTCTCACCCAACAAGCCATCGTCGATCACTCCCGCGTTGTCAGCGAGTGCTTTCGCACCCTTACCGTTCTACCTTTCCGCTTCGGCACCATCTTCGATACCGATGAAGCCTTGCGGCGCGCGGTAAGGGCGAATCGCAGGACCTTCCTGGAAACGGTTGACCGTTTACGCGGCAAAGCCGAAATGCACTTCAAGCTTCTGGTGAAGGACGGCATGCTGGAAGAAGCGATCCTGGAATTACCCACCGGCGTAGGAGGCGAGTATCTGCGCCAGTTGCGGGAGCAGGCGTCGCGTGACCGGGAACGGCAGACCAAGGCGCGCGCGCTTTCCATGCAGGTGCACAAGTTGTTTTCGCCGCTGGAAGAGGACGTGATCTGCAAGCGTACCGACTCCGGCGGCATGCTGATTGATTTTGCCCATCTCATTGACTCCAACGCCGTGGCCAAGTATCAGAACCGCTATGGCACGGCCACACGGCATTTCAAAGACTGTCACGTCACCATCACCGGTCCCTGGCCTCCGTATCACTTCATGCCAGGTAAACTCCGCACGGTCTCCGGCGGCAGCTAGGTTTCTCTCCTGGAGGGTGGCCAGCCGAGGCCGCCCTTTTCGATTTCCCGTCCATTACAGATCCTTTGCGGAAAATTCTCTCCAGCAAGCGCTCATGTGAGTGTGTTGGGCGATTTTCTGTCCCTTTGGGCCGCTTTTCTTGCGCCTTACGTGTAGTTGATCCGAAAGACGAGTGTTTAGCATCTAATCGCCGAGTTGGCCGATATGCCAAATGAGTGTGACGGGTGCAGTTGACGTGCGTTCTTCCGGACGCATATGATTCCCGTTCGCACATTGCATTTTTCGCCGGTCAGGTTGGAGTGCGGGATCGGCAGGGTACGGTAGCTATGGAGAGAAAGAAACTGGAAACTTTCAAGAAGCGTTTAGAGGAGCGCCAGCGGGAGTTGCGGCATGCCATGACTCGTACGGCCCAGGATGGCCGGGACGCCGACGTGGAGTCCGCACAGGACATCGCCGACCGGGCTGCCAACTCGTACAACAAGGAATTCCTGTTTCATCAAAGCAACAACGATCGCCAGTTGTTGCAGATGGTGGACGGCGCGCTGGATCGTATCCGCGAAGGGACCTTCGGTCAGTGTATATCTTGTGGCGCCGAGATCAATGCCAAGCGCCTGGAAGCAGTTCCGTGGACGCGCCACTGCATCGAGTGCCAGGAAAAGCTGGAAAAGGGAATCCTCGAGCACAGCAGCATCTAAGCCGCTTGCACGCAGAATACAAAGCCGCCCCGTGAGGGCGGCTATTGCTATTGGCTGGAACCAGATGCAAAAGCGGTTGAAGGATCTGGCAAGTTTGAATTAGTGTACACATTGGTGTACACTCCACCGAGAGCTTAACTATGGTTGCACTCAAGGTTGGCGTCCGTGAGTTTCGCGAAAGAATTGCCAGTTTTCTGGAGTCAGATACTCCCGTAGCTGTCACCCGCCACGGCGAGACTCTCGGCATTTATGTTCCCACTCGCGGAAAGCACCCAAAGACGGCTGATATTTCCGAACTCAGGGCGGCGGCTGACCGCCTTTCAGAAGCCTTGGCGGATGTGGACGAAGAAGAACTGATGACCGAGTTCAAACACCTGCGCCGACGAGGCAAGGGTTTGTAAGGGCAATGAGCGCTCGCTCAGCTAGAGGGCAATGTGGATGATGTGGCTGCAAGAGGCGCAGCAAAATGTTGGTGTCCAATAGGACAGCCATTTATAGGCCGCGTGTTCCGTAGATGGAGTCCCGCCCAACCGCCTCGTCCGGAAGCAAAGGTGTGGAGGCCGAATGACTGTTGACCCAGGCGTGGAATTCCTGCGACCACTGCTCGACATCCCGCGCAGCCGTCGACGCAAGTCGCGCCTCCAGCCGCTGCCGGATGGTCTCAAGGCCAGCATCCACAACCTCGTCCGCATTGCGAATTACGCCGGCCTGAATTGCTTGTCCGATGACCCGCTCCTGCTCCGAATTGAGGTGAATCGTCATACACCGTACCGTTTCTGTTCGGCCACTATTTTCCCTACAATAGTGGGTCACTCCGCCCAAGTCAACGCATAGCATTGCCTTTGTAGCTGGCACCATCAAACGATTTCAGATCCATAATCACTCGGATGCGGCGCAACGCCACACGAGCCGCCCGACTCAGTCCTCCGAGTGGGGTTTCATCTGGCCGCAACGCAGATAGCGGTTGTGCCAACCCAGCGATTCGCTCATCAGATGCGGGGTGTGCCGGCCGTACGATAGGCGTTCCGCACGATTCAGGTAATCGACCAGCAACGGCTTGTAATCGGGCGAGGCGCATTTCTCGATGATCAGGTGCGCCCGCTGCCGTGGCGAGAGCCCGCGCAGATCGGCCAAACCCTGTTCGGTCACAATCACGGAGACATCGTGTTCCGTGTGGTCCACATGCGACGCCATCGGCACGATGGTCGAAATGCTGCCCTTCTGCGCCGTCGACGGCGCCATGAAGATCGAAACATATCCGTTGCGCGCGAAATCGCCGGAGCCGCCGATGCCGTTCTGAATGCGCGATCCCATCACGTGGGTCGAGTTCACGTTGCCATAGATGTCGGCTTCGATCATGCCATTCATCGCGATGACGCCCAGCCGGCGAATGATCTCGGGGTGGTTGGAGATTTCCTGCGGGCGCAGCACAATCTGCTTGCGATAGCTCGCCATATCGGCATTGACTTCGGTCAGCATCTCCGGGCTCAGCGAAAACGCGGTTGCCGAGGCTGCTGTGAGCTTGCCCGATTTCAGCAGGCGAATCATGCCGTCCTGAATAACTTCGGTGTAGGAAGTGAAACCTTCAAACGGACCTTCTTCCAGGCCAAATAGCACGGCATTGGCGATGTTCCCCACGCCCGACTGCAGCGGCAGCAGGTTAGCGGGAATGCGTCCCTTCTTCACTTCCCAGGAAAGAAATTCGAGGATGTGTCCGGCAATGCGGCGCGAGTTCTCGTCGGGCGCTTTGAACGGGCTGTTGCGGTCGGGCGAATCGGTGAGCACGACAGCCGCAATCTTTTCCAGCGGCATTTCAAGATAGGGGCTGCCGATACGCTGGCCGGTGCTGGTCAGTGGAATCGGTCCGCGGTTGGGCGGCGGTTGCAGGCCATAGTAAATGTCGTGCATGCCTTCCAGTGCCGCGGGCTGCCACGAGTTCACCTCGATAATCACGCGCTCGGCCTGCTCGATCCAAGTCTTGTTGTTGCCAATGGACGAACTCGGAATCAGGCGGCCGTCTTCCAGCACCGCTGTCACTTCAATCAACGCGAGGTCGAGTTTGCCCAGGAATCCGTATTCCACAAACTGCGCGACATGGCTCAAGTGGATGTCCATGTACTCCATCTCGCCGGCGTTGATCCGCTTGCGCGTTTCCGGATCGGACTGATACGGCAGCCGCAAATGAATGCCGCCTGCCATGGCGAGCGCGCCGTCGAGCTCGGGACCAGTGGAAGCGCCGGTGAAGATGCTGACCTGGAACTTTTGTCCCCGCAGATTAGCGTCGGAGATGCGACGCGCCAGCGCCATCGGCACTGCTTTGGGGTAGCCGGAGCCGGTGAAGCCGCTCATGCCGACCTGGTGACCGTGGTGGATCAAAGCGGCCGCATCTTCGGCGCTCATGATTCGGTTTGCCAGGCTTGAATTCAGTACACGGGAGGTGGTCGGGACCACAGCAGTTGACATAGAAGTGCCTTTCAAACGTAAAAAGTCGCTGGACGCGAGCCTCCATTAACCATAGGCAGTGACAAAACGTTCGTCAGTGAGGCAGGTCACAAAAACGAGTGGAGCTGGGCGGCAGGGGCGGCGCTGACTGGGATGGGGATGACAAGAAAAAAGAGACCTGGAGCGCTCCCACTCCAAGTCTCTCTATGTCGTGATGTAGCATCGCTTGGCTGCCATCACGGTCTCCGGGCCATCGGAGAGTCTGTTCGCGCCTTCCGACATCGCTGAGCGACGTCTCTCGGTCTTCCTCGGCTACGATTGCAAAATGATTCTTGCAAGCCACGTGCCATTGCTAGCTACATCAGAGCAATTCCGAAGTAGCTTAATTTCCATTTAGATACGAACGCCTGACTGGAACAAGAAGAACTGGACGGGCTCAATTGCGGCTATTTTCCTATCCGATTGGATAGCCGCAACTATCCGTCTGGTTAGCTGCCGTTTCAGCGACTGGGTAGCATTGCTGTTTCATCAAACTACATCTTCACCGGCGGCTAAGATTCCACGCACGACCTGCGAGGAAGTCAGCTACACTAGCTGCCTTGGGAGGAGGCGGACTTGGACTCGAGAGTGGTGGTGGTTTCGGGGCCTTCGAAGGGAAGCGTCGTCAGGCTTGCCGGCGACCAGCTCTCCGTCGGCCGGGATTCCGCCAACAATCTTTGCCTCCGCGATCGCGCGGTGTCGCGCCGGCACTTCGCCATCAGCAAAACCGATGCCGCATTCCAACTCATCGATCTGGAAAGTCACAATGGAACCTTCGTAAATGGCATTCCGGTGCGGCGTAAATTCCTGACGCACGGCGATACGGTCCGCGTCGGCCGCTGTGAACTGGTCTTCCTGATTACCGAGGACGATCAACAGACTCTCCAACCGGTGCAATTCAAAGAGCATGAAACCGTCGATCTCTTAACCACGTCGAACGTGCGCGCCTATACCTCGCCGCCGCACCAGGGCACCGACGTCGGGCGGATGGCCCGCGATCTGAATGCCCTTTTCAAGATCGCCAACACCATTAATTCGGTTCGTGATCTTGAGGTGCTACAGCGGCTCCTGCTGCAATTGATCGGCGAAGCTGTACCCGCGGACTCTGGCGCCATTGTGATCCTGCGCCACGCCGATGAGGAGCCCAGTTCCAGTTGCGTCTGGCAGCGGCATCCCGACTCCGCTCCGCAGATAAGTATTCGGCGTGAGATTGTGCAGCGCGCTTTGTGGGAGCGCTCGCCCATCCTCAGCCGGCCACTCCCCGATTCCGGCGAAAAGGAAAGCGTTCTTTGCGTGCCCCTGGTGGGGGTGGAAAGGACCGTCGGAGTTCTATACATGGCCGCTGCCGGCTCAGGGGATAAGTTCGAAGACGGACATGTCCACTTTTTGAATTCAGTTGCCGGCATCGCCGCGGTCACCCTGGAAAACGTTTTGGCCACCGAGTCTCTGCGCAGCGAGAATCGCCGCTTGCAGGCGGAGTTGGACCTGGAGGGAGTGATTATTGGCGAGAGCAAACCCATGCATCAGGTCGAGAATTTCATTGCCCGCGTGGCCAAGAGCGATTCCACCGTCCTGATCCGCGGGGAAAGCGGCACCGGCAAGGAACTGGTGGCGCGGGCCATTCATCGCAATAGCTTGCGCGCCGACAAACCGTTCGTCGCCATCAACTGCGCCGCCATTCCCGAGGCACTCCTGGAGAGCGAGCTGTTCGGCCATGAGAAAGGTTCGTTCACCGGGGCTATTGCCACCAAGAAGGGAAAACTGGAGATTGCCGAAGGCGGAACAATCTTCCTGGATGAGATCGGCGAGCTGGCACCCATACTCCAGGCAAAGATCCTGCGCGCCGTGCAGGAGCACGAATTTGAGCGCGTGGGCGCTACGCGCACGCTGAAGCTATCGGCCCGGGTGATTGCGGCAACCAACAAGAACCTGGAAGACGCGATCAAGACAGGCCAATTTCGCCAGGACCTTTATTACCGCCTGAATGTGGTCTCCGTGGTGGTGCCGCCGCTGCGCGAACGCCCCGACGACATCCCTCTGCTGGCAATGTATTTCGCGGCAAAGTATTCCGAAAGGTGTAACCGTCCGTTGAAGGGTATCTCTTCCGCCGTGCGGTCGCTGTTGGTGAGCTATAGCTGGCCGGGTAATGTGCGCGAGCTGGAGAACGCTATTGAGCACGCCCTGGTTCTGGGGACCAGCGAGGAAATTGTTCCCGACGACTTACCTGAGGCCCTGCTGGAAATGCAACCAGCGGAGAGCAGCAGCGTGAAGTACCACGACCAGATCAACCATCTAAAGAAGCGGATGATTGCCGATGCGGTGAAGCAGAGCAAGGGAAGCTACACCGAGGCCGCCAAACTATTGGGCGTCCACCCTAACTACTTGCACCGCTTGATTCGCAATCTGGACATCAAGTCGGACTTGAAGAAGGATGATGGGAACTGACAGTTGTTCACGGCGCGATACTGTTTCTTGGGATTGCGAGATAGGAACAAGCACATGATTTCAAACTGCAGACGAGGCGCTTTTGCGGTTCTGGCGGGTTGCCTTTTCTTTCTTCCAGGCTGTCATCGCGCTACGAAAGACTCTGGACCGTTCTACATCATGCTCATGTTTAATGGCGGTACTTGTTCGCAGAACGGTTCTTCAGATGTTATTGAGATCGATCCGGACCGGGCAGTAATCTATGAGACTGCAGCCGAGCTCACCGATTTTGAAATACGGTTTACAGCGTGCCCGTTTACTTCCTGCCCCGTTTCCAGTCCCAACGGGCGTTCTATCAATGTCGGGCCGCCGAATCCAGGTACCGTCGGTACGACATTTATGTATTCCGGGATCACGATGAACCATGAGTCATGCGACAATGCCGGCAAAATGGGTTTGCGCATAAAGCCTGCTCCCTAATGGCATTGCGATAGCTTGCTCCTTTTAATTCTCCGCAAGGGTCGCTATCGCAGGATTTCGCAAAGCCATAATTCCTTGCTATTTGCTTGACAGTCGCCTCCGCCGTGCTAGTGTGTCTATTAAAGAAAGTGAGGCGACCTATGGCGTCACGTTACACTCGGCTCGCTCTCGCAGTTCTGGCCGCATCTTTGATTGGTCTGACAAGTTGCCAGCACGTAACCGCGGCTCAACCTGCTACCCAGTACATTAGCCTCAGCTACAACAATGGCTCTTGCCAGCAGAATGGTTCTTCCGGAGTGATCGACGTCTACCAGAACGCGCCGGTAGTTTTTCAGGGAGCCACCAAACTAACCCAATTTCAGGTGCAGTTTACGAGCTGCCCGTTGGGTTCCTGTCCTGTAAATAGTCCAAATGGTGCGGCCGTTAACGTGGGACAACCGACCGGGACGGTGGGTACCACTTACAACTACAGCAGCATTACGATTAACAATCAGTCATGCAATAGTGGTGTCGGATCGATGGGGCTGCGGGTCAAGAGTGGTCCATAGGGTTTAGGGACCGGCAACCAGCGAGCGAAATCCCGGATTTTGCTGTAGGTTCGCGAAATCCGGGCTGTCGCGTATAAGATTGCGCGAGTAGCCTGTTTGCGCCGCTTTCTTAAGGTATAGGAGAGCTTGGTCCGGCTGGTCAAAGTGGTTGTGCACGATAGCAGCGCGGAAAAGTACGTCACCATCGGCAGGCGCTGCTTTCAGCGCTTTTTGGATGTAACTATATGCCGCCTCCTTATTGCCCAGCATTGCGGAATAGTCGGCAAGATAGGCCAATACGGAAGCATCGTCCGGATTCACCTGCAACTTGGAAGCCGCGATCGCAATCGCCTGGTTATATTTGGCGGTTGATTCGCCTCGCCGGTCGGAACTCCAATAGAGTGCATCCGCCAGGTTGCCCCAATTCATCCAGTCACCGTTGTCCAGCTTTAACGCCTGCTCCATCGCACCGATAGCTTCCGCATTGCGATGCATCAAGGTATAGGTGTAGCCCAGGTTGCTATAAGCATCGGAACTCGGACGCAAAGCGATGGAGCGATTAAACGCCTGGATAGCTTCAGGATAAATTCCTTCGGCGACGTATGTCGCTCCCAGGTTGAAATAACCGAAATAGTTATTAGGCGCCAGTTGAGTCGATGTGAGAAATGCCTGCGCGGCATCGGCGTAGCGGTTCTGACTGAAATAGAACTGGCCCAGCCAGTTATACGCGAGCCAATAGTTAGGCCGGAGGGCAACAGCCTGTTTGTAGGCAGCTTCGGCGGCCGCGAACTTCCCCAGGCTGGTATAGGCGTCGGCCAAACCACGCAGGGCGTCCTCGCTCCCCGGGTCTGACTTCATCACACGCTGGAATTCTTCGACGGCCTTGCCATACTGGCCAGCCACGTTGTAGACGCCTCCCAGGCAGACATGGCCTTCCACCAGGTCGGGGCTTAAAGACAACGCCTTCTCGCAATTGTGCGAGGCTTGGTCAATCCAAGTGTTGTCCTTGGCGAATTGCCGGAATCCCGCCAGATAAGTCCTGCCCAGGCCGGCGTAACCCAACGCATAGTTAGGATCGATCTTGACTGCCTGAGAGAATTCCGCAATCGCGCTATCAATGTCCTCGGGCTTGCTGAACTCCAGCAGATAGCCACGTCCCTGGATGTAAGCCTGGTAGGCTGCGGGCTGCGTGTCCTGACGCACAGTCAGTTTGTGGCGCTCCTCCGGACCGATGCGCGCCGGCAACATGTCCAGGGTCTCACTCACTACCCGGTCCTGAAGTCCGAAGCTGTCGTCGGCATTGACCGTGATGGTGCGGGCGGCCAACTGCCGGTGAGTCCTGGCGTCCACCAGGTAACTGTTGACACGAATGGTCTGTCCTTCTTTTTGTAAGCTGCTCTCCAGCACCATGTCAGCGCCAAATTCGCGGCGCGCATCGTCTGCCGTCTTCACTCCTTGATCGCGAAGATCGCGATGTGAGACCACCTGGATGGAATCGCTGTTGCTGGCTTCCACCAGTTTCGCCGTAAGGGTCTCAATCAGTCCCAGACCCAGAGCATTGGTTGCGCTATCCTGCCCCACTGTGTCGATGGGCAACACGGCCAGAATCCTCTGCTGAGGCACGAAGACCGACCTAACCAGAAATCCAATCGCGCCCACAACCAGCAACACTGTGGCCAGCCCCCACATCAGCTTTCGCGTTCGTCTCTTTCTGGCCACCTCCACCACACCGGTGCGGCGCAGAGTTTCAGTTGCGATTTGATCCCCGGCTAGCAGTCGACTCAGGTCGGAGGCCATCTCGCTGGCGGACTGGTAACGTTGGTCCTGGTTCCGGTCCAGCGCCCGCAAGATCACTGCTTCCAGAGCAGTGCTGATCTGGGGATTGAGGAGGGACGGCCTGACTGGGTCGTAATGAAGTATGGCATCGATCACCAGTGACGGTTGCTTATCAGGAAAGGCGCGCTTGCCGGTGGCCATTTCGTAAAGTACCGCGCCTGCCGCCCAAACGTCCGCGCGCTCATCGCCCACTTCAGTTTTCAACAACTCCGGCGCCATGTACGGCAGTGTCCCGCTGAGCGACAGATCGGAGGTGAGGTTGCAGGTCTCGGCTTTTTCGTCGACGGGTTCGTTCAGGTGGGCCAGTCCAAAATCGAGAATCTTGACCTGGCCGTCGCGATTAAGGCGAACGTTGCTTGGCTTCAAATCGCGATGCAGGACATGCTCGCGGTGAGCGGCAGCCAATCCACTGAGCAACTGGACGCCAAGCTCCAGGACCATCTTGGGCGGCAGCGGTTGGCCGCCGATTTTCTGGTCCAGGTTGACTCCTGGAATGTACTCCGTGACCAGGTAGTCGACGCCATTTTCCTGGCCGAAGTCGAAGGCCATGGCGACGTTGGGGTGGTTGAGCCTGCCCACCGCCAGTGCCTCTTTGTGGAACTGCTCCCGGCTGGTCTCCTGGCTGAATAAACTGGGTGGCAGGATTTTGAGCGCGACATCGCGACGGAGCTGCTCATCATGGGCGCGAAAAACCATGCCCATTCCACCGGACCCGATCTGTTCGATCAGGCGGTAATGTCCGAAAACGTCGCCGATGCTAGGGGATGGCATCGTCATTTATCCCGGATATCAGGACGCTGGGAGAAACGCGTCCATCAAGGCGCGCCACGAAAGGCACAGGCTGTACGCCGAGCCCTCCAGTGTATACCCTGGGCGCGCGAAAGCCGGTAGTGATCTACTTACTGGACTAGATCTGTACGCAGAAGCCAATCACAGCCTCATACCTTGAGAAAGATGTGTCTGCGATACAGCCACCACACGGGAATGAAACACAAGCCCAGCACAACCAGAGAATGCATCAGCGAGGCCAGCCCCGCCGAATCCATCCACGCCAGTGAATGCAGGAAGGTGTAACCCTTCCAGCTCAGCCAGCCGCCAATCAGCTCTGCGATCACATAGGCGGCAATAGAGTTCATGCCGAAGATCAGGAACGGCTTGCTCCACCAGCCACGATGCAGCTTGATGTCGCTCACCCAATAGCACGCTGCCAGGCAGATCAGCGCGCAACCCGCCGTGAACAATACGTAGGAACTGGTCCACAGGTTCTTGTTGATGGGAAACCAGACTCCCCATACCTGGCCCGCAAGCACGCCAAGCAATCCGCAAGCGAACATTCCTGCCAGCTTTTGCTTCGCGCTCCGCTCCGTGCGCAACCACTCGCCGGTCAGGACGCCGCAAAGGGCAGTGGCAATCGCCGGCAATGTGCTGAGGATTCCCTCCGGATCACGCATTGGCTCCCACAGATGACCGAACATGAATCTGCGATCGAAGTATGCCGCAAGGTTCCCATCGTGGTGCAGCAGCGGAATATCGCGGCCCGGCACGCCATAACCCGGCACCGGCACGTAGCGCATCACGATCCAATAGCCCAATAGCAGGCCCACGACCCATGCCGCTCGACTGCGGATGCTCGCGAACAGCGTAATCAGCGCTGCCGCGCAATACACAACAGCAATTCGTTGGAGCACGCCAGGGATTCGCCATACTCCAAATTGCAGCTCAGCCAGGCCGTTGAGCCCCAGTCCGATGGCGAACAGAATGGCGCTGCGGCGGAGGGTGTGAAGAACCAGGGCGCGGCGGGAATTGCCGCGGTCCAGCCGCGAGCGAAAAGAGAACACCAGCGAGACTCCGACGATGAAGAGAAAAAACGGGAAAACCAGATCGGTCGGCGTCCAGCCATTCCAGCTTGCGTGTTGCAACGCCCAGTATGCTTCGTCGCTGCTCTGGTTGTTGACCACAATCATCGCCGCAATCGTGGCGCCGCGAAACAGGTCCAGCGAGAATAACCGCCCCTGAGCAGGGCGTGTCTGCTCCACCCGATCCGCGGCGGCTACGGTTGCGGTGCTCATACTGGCGTTGACGATTGTACAGGCAGGGGCCGCGGAAACTGCCATCTGGGTGGGTCCGCTAGGTCTTCGAAAACTGCGCTTCGGCAAACTCGGTCACGCGTTCCAGCGCGGCCTGCATCTCGGCGTGATAGCGCTCCATGGCATCATCGCCGGCATCGGGCGGGACGAAGATCTTGCGGGCGACGCCCACATGAATTCGCGAAAACGGTTTTGGGATCATGAGCCCATCCCAGGTCTTCAACACCCACGCCCGCTCCACCGCGACATAAAAAGCGGTGATGGCCACGCCGCTCATTCGCGCCAGCAGCACCGGCCCCTTCTTGGCGATATAGCGTGGGCCACGCGGACCGTCGATGGTAAACGCTACCCCATCGCCCTCAGCCAGCAGCTTGTTCATCTCCATCAGCGCGCGCTGCCCGCCACGCGAACTCGAGCCGCGCACCGGCACGAATCCAAAGCGGCTGATCACCCGGGCAATGTATTCGCCGTCGCGGCTCTGGCTGGTCATCACCGCCAGGTGCCGATGCCGAAAGAGCCAGGCCGCGGGCAAAACACAGCGATGCCAGAAGGGAAAGATGCCGGGATGGATTTCGTCGAGGCCCTGGATGGCGCCTTCTTCAAACGTCATGGTTGGCCGCAGGGTGCAGCCGATCAGCCGCAGCAGCACAGGCACAATCCAGGAGACCAGCGTAAGCTGCGCTTGCTCCACCAGCGAGAGGCGTTTGTCTCCGATGTCGCCGGGATTGTCGCTGGATTTTTCGGGCACGCGAGAATTCTACCCTGCGTACCTCAGCCAGCGGCGCAACTCGGGAAGTGTGGGACGTTTGCCATACATCAGAATGCCGATGCGGTAGATGCGCGAAGCCAGCGCCAGCAGCCCGTAGACCGTCGCCACCATGATCGCGATGCACAACGCTATCTGCCACAGAGGCGGCTGCGCCACCAGAATCCGAACCAGCATCAGGATGGGAGCAAAGAAGGGAAAAATGGAAAGCCAGAAGGCCAGCGGCGAGTTCGGGTGCTGGATCACTGGACTCATCAAGACAACACCCAGTACCAGAGGAATCATCGCGGGCCACTGCATCTGCTGCGCCTCATGGTCGGTATTGACCATGGAGCCGATGGCCGCGTACATCGAACTGTAGAGCAGGTAGCCCAATAGGAAGAAAATTGCAAAAGCGATCATCCCGCCGATGGGAATGTGTACTTCGCCGAGAAAGGATTTGGCCGCCAGCAAACCCGGCACCGAGAACAAAATGGCGAAGGTCACCCATATTACGATTTGCGTCAGTCCCACCGCACCCACGCCAAGAATCTTGCCGGCAAGCAATTGTTTGGGCGTGACCGCGGAGAGCAGCACCTCCAGGATGCGCGTGTTTTTCTCTTCAATGACGGAGCGCATTACGGCGATCCCATAGATCAGTACCACTGAGTAGAGCAACATGACCATCGCGAACGCGGTAAAAAATACCATTGTCCCGCTCGTCCCTTCGCGGCCGTTTTCAATACGAAGGGTCTTGAGTTTGATGGGAGTCAGCATGGTATCGATCTCAGGGCCATTCATGCCCTTTTGCGACAGGCGCTGCTTGGTGACCGCGGTCCTGACGGCATTACGGAGTTCGAAAGACTCGTCAAAGTCCGCAGCCTCCTTGGTGCTGTAGATCACTTTGTGCTCTTGCAGAGCACTATCGGTCAGCCACAGAAAGCCAGTAATCTCGCCATTGCTGACTTGCTGGCGCAGCCGGTCGGCCTCGGCGTCGCTGGTATCGGTATCGACCCGGATGGCATATACCGTTGGTTTCAGATTTTCTTCCGTTTCCAATGGCTGCTCGGCCTGGACTTTGGACGTGTTAAGTTCCCGGCCAACCGCCGTCGCCAGTTGCGGATTGCTGGCAACCACGACGATGCGCTTCTCGCCGCCGGAATTCATCTGCTCGACTTTCTCGGGAATCAGCACGGCGCCGGCCATGAATGCCGGCATCAGCAGAGTGAAGATCACGAACGAGCGCGAGCGCACACGCTCCAGATACTCGCGTTGGATCAACAGCCAGACCTTACGCATGTTTCCCCACCTGGTCGATGAAGATCTCCTCCAGCGAAGGCTCCAGCAACTCGAAGCGGCTGATGCGCGCGAGGTCCACGGCCATGCGCAACAGTTGCTGAGGGTCGGCACCCGGCTTCAGCCGCACCTCCACATAGTTGCCATAATTGTTGAAGGATTGCACCAGCTCACAGCTCTCCAGACGGGGATCGCCTTCATACTGCATCTGCACATGGTTCTTGCCGTAGCTCGCCTTGATCTTCTTCAAATCGCCTTCCAATATCGTGTGGCCGTGGTCGATAAGGCAGATGGCATCGCACAGGCGCTCCACCTGGTCCATGCGATGGGTGGAGAAGAGAATTGTTTTGCCGGCCTTCTTCAGCTCGATCAGGATGTCCTTCAACATGACCGCGTTGGCGGGGTCGAGGCCGGCGAAGGGCTCATCCATGATCACCAGCTCGGGGTCGTGCAATAGCGCGGCCACAAACTGTATTTTCTGCTGCATTCCCTTGGAGAGTTCCTCGATTTTCTTGTTGGTCCACTCGGACAACTGCATGCGCTCGCACCAGGCCAGCGAACGCTTGCGCGCCTCCTGCTCAGAAAGGTTGTGCAAGGCGCCGAGGAGCACCAGGTGATCGAGCACCTTCATGCGCTTGTAGAGGCCGCGCTCCTCAGGCAGATAGCCGACACGATGCAGCAGTCCGCGATGAAAGCGCTCGCCAAACAGGCGGACCTCGCCGTCATCGGGCATGGTGATGCCGATCATCATGCGGATGGTCGACGTCTTGCCTGCTCCGTTGGGGCCCAGCAGTCCGTAGACGCCGCCTGCACGAATGGCCAGCGAAAGATTGTCTACGGCCACAAAGTGGTCGTAGGATTTGCGGATTCCCCGCAGCTCTACAATGTCAGCCATGCGATCCTGGTACGACTACAAGGAAAGAGGGTTATGGACGAACGGTTCCCGCAATTCCCAGGGGTGTATCAGGGCACGACTTTAGTCGTGCCGGACGACGCGCAACAAAAGACAGGGCTTTAGCCCCTGCGAAAACAGGGGCTAAAGAGACTGTGTCACGACCTGGTGTCGCCGCTCCGCGGCTCACTTGTTGTCCCACTTGGAGCGCGGGCTTACGCCCACGCCTAACACAAATGCCGCCGCTTCGCGGCTGAATGAGCCGGATTTCTTAATGTTTGTTCCACCGCGAAATATGATTTCCGGTCGTGACACAGTCTCTAAAGCCCCTGTCGGGATGTCATGCACTGGCGGCACGGCTGAAGCCGTGCCCTGATACAAAGCAGTCGTGAGCACTACGTCTCCGAAGGCAACTATACTTGCCGCTGTTCGTTCGTGTCGAGAAAGATCACAGCTCAAGGAAGTTGCGCACGATCCGTTTTCCCTGATCGGTCAGCACGCTTTCAGGATGGAACTGCACGCCTTCGACGGCGAACCTCCGGTGGCGCAGTCCCATAATGACGCGCGTTCCATCGCGGTCCAGGCAGGTGGCGGAAATTTCCAGTTCGGCGGGAAGGCTCTTCTCTTCGACGATGAGAGAGTGATAGCGTGTGGCCGTCATGGGCGACGGAATGTCGCGAAAGATGGTCTTGCCATCGTGCTCCACCGAGCTGGTTTTGCCGTGCATCAGGTTGGGCGCGCGGACTACTTTGCCGCCGAAGGCCGCGCCGATAGCTTGATGCCCGAGACAGACTCCCAGCAGCGGAACCTTGCCGGCAAAATGTTGAATCACATTGATGCTGATACCAGCATCCTGAGGCGTGCACGGACCAGGAGAGATGACGATGCGGTCAGGATGAAGCGACTCGATCTCGGCGAGGGTCGTTTGGTCGTTGCGAGCAACCACGACCCGCGCCCCGAGTTCACCTAGATATTGCACTAAGTTGTAGGTGAACGAATCGTAATTGTCTAAGACAAAAATCATGATTCATCGAACTCGAATTTCTTCAGCCGCTCGCCCTCTCGCACGCTCGTAACAGCGCCCTCGCTTTATTCATGCATTCTTCAAACTCATTCTCCGGATTTGAATCGGCGACGATGCCGGCGCCCGCTTGTACATAGGCCCGATTGCCATGCAAGACCATCGTCCGAATCGCAATGCAGGAGTCGAGATTGCCCGCGTGGTCGGCATACATCACCGCTCCGCCGTACACTCCGCGGCGCACCGGCTCCAGCTCCTCGATGATTTCCATCGCGCGAACTTTGGGCGCGCCGCTCAGCGTTCCGGCCGGGAAGCATGCTGCCAGTGCATCCAGCGCATCGAGATCGCCGCGCAGTTGTCCCTCCAGCGCCGACACCAGATGCATTACATGCGAATACTTCTCCACGTACATCAGCTCGCGGACCTTTACGCTGCCATATTCGCTGACGCGCCCCAGATCGTTGCGGCCGAGGTCGACCAGCATCACGTGTTCGGCGCGCTCTTTTTCGTCGTTGCGCAGTTGTTCGGTCAGGCGCTCGTCTTCGGCCGCGTCGGCACCGCGCGGGCGCGTTCCGGCGATTGGCCGGTACTCCAGCTTTCGTCCCGAGACGCGCACCAGCATCTCCGGCGATGCGCCGAGAACGTGCATGTCGTCGAGCTTGAGGAAGAACATGTAAGGCGACGGATTGACGGTGCGCAACGCGCGATAGATCTGGAACGGCTCGGCGGGTGGCTTGAAGTCGAGCCGTTGCGACAGCACCACCTGGAAGACGTCGCCCGCAGCAATGTATTCCTTCGCCTGCCGAACGCTGGCAACGAAATCGTCATGCGAGGTGCTGTTGTGTACTTTAATGCGCTTGGTTTTGCCGCTATTCGACCAGTGCAGGTGTTGTCCACGAACGCCGCGTGCCAGTTTCCGCTCGATGTCGGCGATGTCGGCGAGGGCGCGGTCGTAGGCCTTGCGCGGCGACTCGGAACGAACGTCAGCCGCGGCGATGATGTGGACCTGGTGGCGCAGATGATCGAAGGCCAGCAGCCGGTCGTAAAAGGTGAAGACGCAATCGGGCAGGCCGACGTCATCTTTGGTGCGATCAGGCAGGCGCTCGAACTGACGGACCATGTCGTAAGCGAAGTATCCCACGCCGCCGGAGGTAAACGGCGGAAGGCCGGGCAGCGTAGCCGGACCATGCTGTCGGAGGTGCTCGCGCAGAAGAGGAATCACATCGCCCTGGCTTTGCTGCACCGACGAGCCTTCGCGAACGGTCAGCTCTTTTCCACGCGCGGTGATCACGGTCCTGGGCTCGGCGCCGAGAAACGTGTAGCGCCCAATCTTCTCGCCACCTTCAACCGATTCCAGCAGGAACGCGTACTTCTGCCGCGCCGCGATGCTGAGGAACGCTGCCACCGGCGTAAGCAAATCCGCGCTCAGGGTTTGGACGACCGGAATGAGAGTGGCGTCGCGGCTGAGCTGGAGAAAGCTTCGATAGTCGGGTGTCAGCATGGCCGTAGGAGATGCGAGGTATTGGGATTATACGGGAGGGCCGATTATCTCGCCCTGGCCAAACAGCAGGCTGCCTCCGAGATGTCAGGCCCGGGCACTTGCCGAATTTTGCCAAGCGAATTGACAAAAGGGCTTATCCTGAGAGCACTCGGAGGTAAGACCAGATGAGTGCTGAGTACACGATTGTTAAGTCCTACACGATCTTCGCCGGCGGCCCAACCGGAGAATCAACGGAAGCCCCCAGTGAATATGAGATGCAGGATTGGCTCATCGCTCGCGGGTATACCGCGAGTGCAGCGAAAGACATCATCCGCAAAATCGACTTGTCGGGACGGATGGTCGTCACCGTACCGTGATCCCTGTTGGAATCAAAACAACCTACTACTGAAAGCTCCGATGAACGGTGCGAGAAGGATGACGAAGCGATGAGACGCAAGGCGAGCATCTCTCACGATAAAGCGATGCTTCAGGAGTTGCGCGAAGATCCCGAGCTCGCTGCCGAGTATCTGAAGGCCGCTCTGCAAGAAGACGAACCGGGGGTTCTGCTGGTGGCGTTACGCCGTGTAGCTGAAGCTAGGGGCGGCTTGGCAAAGGTAGCGAGGTCCGCAGGTATCGAACGCGAAAGTCTCTATCGCGCCCTGTCGCCCCGCGGCAATCCTCGGCTGTCCACGCTGGTGGCCGTGACCAAGGCAATGGGGTTGAAGCTTACGGTCGAAGCGGCGTAGCACACTGTTGCTGCACTTCCGCTTTACTTGCGCGCCATCCTCACCACTGCATATACTTTGAAGGTTTGGCCGAATATAGGACGCGCCCTCCAACTCATCGGGTCCCATTCATACTGCAAGGCTAATCTTTTCGGAGAATCTATGGCTACCGCACACACGCTGGAACAAGAAAGCAATCCTTGGGAACAACAGGCGGCGCGCTTCAATCTTGCCGCCGAGAAACTGAAGCTCGATGAAGGTCTGTGGCGCGTTCTGCAACAGCCCAATCGCGAGATCATCGTCCACATCCCCGTCGCCATGGACAACGGGCAACTGGAAGTCTTCACCGGATACCGGGTGCAACACTCAATCGCGCGCGGTCCCGCCAAAGGCGGTGTTCGCTATGCACCCGACGTGACGCTTGACGAAGTGCGCGCGCTGGCCAGTTGGATGACGTGGAAGTGCGCGGTGGTCAACATTCCCTTTGGCGGAGCCAAAGGCGGAATCATCTGCGATCCCAAGAACATGTCGCGCGGTGAGCTGGAGCGCATGACCCGCCGCTACACCTCGGAGTTGATCGAGTTCATCGGCCCGGAAAAGGATGTTCCCGCACCCGACGTCAACACTAACGAGCAGACCATGGCGTGGATGATGGACACCTACTCCATGCACATGCGGCAGACGGTGACAGCGGTCGTGACCGGCAAGCCGCTGAACATGGGCGGATCGCGCGGTCGGCGCGAGGCCACCGGCCGCGGCGTCATGATTATCTGCGATGAGTCCATCAAGAAGAACAACATGACGCGTGAGGGCAGCCGCGTGATCATTCAGGGCTTTGGCAACGTCGGCTCCAACGCCGCGCTGCTGATGCACAACGCCGGCTACAAGATTGTCGGCATCGGCGAATGGGACGGCGGTCTGTACAACGCCAAGGGCATCGACATAGCGGCGCTGTGGGAGCACCGGCAAAAAGAAGGCACCATCCACGGCTTCAAAGGCGCGGAGCGCAGGCCGACGGAAGAGCTGCTGGTTACCGACTGCGAAATCCTGATACCTGCGGCAACCGAGAGCGTGATTACCTCCGCCAACGCTGACCATGTGAAGGCGAAGATTCTGGTGGAAGGCGCGAATGGGCCGACCACCGCCGCCGCCGACGACATCCTTGCCGACAAACATGTTTTCGTCATGCCTGACATTCTGGCCAACGCAGGCGGCGTTACTGCCTCTTACTTCGAGTGGGTGCAGGACCGGCAAGGCTACTTCTGGAAAGAGTCGGTGGTCAACTCGCAGCTGGAGGACATCATGGTCTCGTCGTTCGAGGACGTGGTGCGCTATGCCGAGACCCACCACGTGAACAACCGCATCGCCGCTTATATGCTGGCGATCGATCGAGTGGCGTATACGATCCGTCAACGCGGGATCTACGCGTAGTTACAGCTCGGTTAACACCTGTGCCCGGAGCACCTTCCCGAAACGGAGGGTGTTT
Source organism: uncultured Acidobacteriaceae bacterium (assembly GCA_963789245.1). Lineage (GTDB taxonomy): Bacteria > Acidobacteriota > Terriglobia > Terriglobales > Acidobacteriaceae > Bog-257. Next base: position 239,739 of record CAWBKE010000012.1, read on the forward strand.
CTGTTTCAAGACAAAAATAATTTTTCATTAGCTGCGGCATCGCACCTCAAGTTGGGGCATAATAACGTCCAACTTTTCAGCGCGTGTGAAACGCCTCCCGTACAGGGTCAATCATGTCACGTCTGCATTTCTGTTTGCGCTTGCTGGCCATCGCGGTGGCCTTTCCAGCCATTCTGCTGTACATCGCGGCAGCTACGCTTGTGCGCTCCACCACGGAGTTTCGTACCGGGCTGCGCACGCCGCTACGAGTATGGATGGGTTTGCTGGACTGGGCGAGAGGGATTCCTGTGGGGTACAGCTACTGGGAGCATTACGAGGCTCCGATCATGCTGGACGAGATCGTCGTACATCACGACGAGTAGCGCCGAGCTATTGGTTCAAGAGTACAGCCGTCTCGTCCCCAACTTCCTGCGCAATCTGAAGCAATTCATCATAAGTTTGTTCCTCGCCGATGACGGTCCAGAATCGGCGTCCGACGATAAGGTCAGTGCCTAATTCGAGAAACTGCACCGCATATCGGGAGTCGGGATATTCGACGTGCGAATGGTTTTCGCCAGCGGGATTGTAGGCCATGGCTGCGAATGCTTGGGTTGGTGTGGCAGGTGGCCGGCGAGAACAGTAGACTTTTGAAATGATATAGCCGGCGGAGGAATCCCCGGCTCAGAACTGGAGTGGAGATGCCTCTCAAGAACTATCTTGCCATATACACGGTGATCGACGGGGAGCATGCATATCTCGGGCGGTTGCTGATTACAGCCCACAACGATGAAGAAGCCCTGGGGTTCGCTGATTGGCTTACGCATGACGCCGACTGCTGGGATCACGACTGTGGCGACCAGCACCCCTGGTCGTACAACGACGGCACGACGGCATCCACGCTGGACTCCGTGCGGGAAATCAGCGAGGAGCAATATAAGACCATCAAGGATGTTGTGGGCTTGCCGATGTACGATGCCAACAGTACATACGCCGGAGCGGCAGCGAGCGGCGGGACTGCTACGGTCACGTAAATTGTTACGCCACCGCGGAACGCAATTCCGTCAGAAGTGGGGCGGAGATCTTGTCGACCGCAGTCGCCATCGGAATAGCAGTCAACCAGAGCGTAATGCTTCGAGCGCCCGTGTTTATTTCTGCTTTGTGAAGTACCCTCTTTCTACGGATCATTCGCTCCCAGGTGTTCGGTGTGCACGGATAGGCGAGGCAGACGATAACTCGTGCTGTTCGTGCCAGGTTCGCATAGGCAAGCACTTGGAACAAATCGCTCCGGTGCTGTTCTCTTACCATATCTTCGACCGATCCCCAAGCATTGTCCTCTAGCTCGTCCCAGTGGCGCTTGTATTTCGCATCGACGATAAGAGTTACCGATCCCCAATTGAGCCAGATATCCGGTATTAAGGCCTTCTGTGATCCAAGGTAAGACGGTTCCCAATCAATTGGGTGAAGCGTTTCCCTTCGCCTCCCGACCCGAAGTTCTGCTCCAATCTCCCTGGCCACGGAACGGAAGACGGTCTCAACCCACGCCTCAAAAAATTGTTCCATGGGCATCCGCCAAGGTATCCCTTCCAAATCGCTAACACCTGCCAAACCACGATCCTCAATCGTCCATTCAATCGCCTGCAAACCATCTCGAAAGTGCTGAATTCGCAACGGCCTTTGCAGCCAAGAGGCCATCGTGTTGGGCGACGGTACGAGTGGCGGACTATGTTGAACCCTACGCAGAAGGTCGTTGCAGAGCGCAATGAGCTGATGAACAAAACCGCCATGCTCCCGCTGCGACTCCAGGGCACTGCGCTGCTTTTCCAGCGAGTACCGAATCGCACCGACCAACATTCGATCGTCACGCAAATCCGGGAAGGTGCAGGGCACAGAAAGAAATTGCCCCCTTGCCAAATACTGAGTCGCATACTGAGACCAACGAACCGTTCCTCGGGGTGCCGATCTGTTCTCGTGAATTAACTCGAAGCGTCGGCTTAAGGAATCCAGCAGTGCCTTCAATCGGGCGAGCACCATGCACGAAATCACCCAAGCCGGGACTTTGCGCTCGGAGCGTTTCAGAAGAGGCAACCTTAAAGGCGTAGGGGCTATTCGCCATCCCATTTCGGCCAGCATTGGGCCAATACCCGGCCAGGGAAATCGTGGCTTGATGACCAATCCGTAATCGAGCATTCCGCTGGTAGGGGAGAATAGCGGAATCGCGCCTACAACATTACCCGCATCGAGTGTGACATGGACGTCACTGCCGTCGTACTGGCGAGCAAGTCGAACATCCATTAACGAAAAGAGAGGGCGGTTTTGGGTTTCGAATTGTTCGAGTAGCCGTGCTGCGGTAGGGTTTGGATCCCGATGACTGCTACGCAAGCCAAAGAAATCTACTGCTGACTTCTGGAGGACGGAGTTGTCTTCCAACTCGATGCAGACTTCTCGTGCGAGCTGCGGGCGCAGCAATGGCGACGAATGTCTCCGGCGGATACGGGCTTCGCTGTGCCTCAGAGGGTTTGTAACCATTGCAGGTACGTCCGAATCTGCTCGGCGAATCCCGTGACATAACCCTGGGCCAGATATTCCTCTAGGAGCGGCCCCAGATTAACTCTAAGGCTTTCTTTGGCGGCGCCTTCGTCGGATTCAAGGAAGTAAGAATGGCCGGGCACCAGTGAGAATGCGTCCTCACCAGCGTGTTCAATGAATACCGATACAATTCGCCGAAACGCGTCCCGCATTAGCTCGCAGCTGTGCTCCTCGACCACGCTCATCTGCGGCCACAGAGAAACGAATGCGAATCGCCGCCGCACCGCGACATCAACGATGGCGATACTGCGGTCGGCGCTGTTCATGGTGCCCAGAACCTGCAGGTTGTCTGGCAGTTGTAACTTGTTGTGAAATGGTTTGCCGAAATCATAGGGCAAATCGATTTCCCGTTTCTGGGGAGACTTAGCTTCGAACAGATAAATTGCTTCTCCGAGAATCTTTGCCAAGTCAGCCCGATTGATTTCGTCTATATGTAACAAGTATGGCTTTGGATAGATTTCCCTCGCATTTTCGGCGGACTCCATTAAGAAACCAGGCTTGGGAGCGAAGTGAAGCCCCAGCTGAGTTCCGGATTCTACGGGAGCTAAACCCCCAATGACGTTCTCGTAAGTGGTGTTGGGATGAAACTGAATAGACCTCCCCGACTCAGCATACTTGTCAGTTAGGAGATCTAATGCCATCCTCGTCTTGCCGGTTCCGGGTGGGCCCTGAAGAATGACGAATCTCCTGGAGTCCAGCAGTTTTCCTATTTCATCTCGCGTGACCACCCGCATCAAACAGCCAAACCAGTTGGATCGAATCTCATCTCGATCATTTCGACAGTTCGCGTTAACGTCGAACCCGCGCTCTTCAAAACATAAATCCAGGAGGGCCGTAACTGCTTGCCGGGTAATTTTTATATCCGAGCCTGGTTTGAATATTGCGTACAACACCTTCCCATAGCGATCGAACACTGGTTTATATGCAGACCACCGTCGTTGCAGATCGTCTGGAACGTTAAGGTCTGTACGAGTCGGGTCTTGTTTAGCCCATGCAATCTGTTCGCCCGCTCCGAATGTTTTGTTCAACCATGCGCATATTGCTTGCGCTTTGCGGGCGTGGCCGGGACGACCCAAGATCGCTTCGTCAGGAGCGAGCCCTTGCGTCCCTACAACAAGTGCGACAAGACACGGGGCCTCGTTGGCAGGGAAGACTACAAACGAGAAGCCGCCATAAGCACCCTTGGTGGGATTGGCCGGATGAATGTAAGCGGCGAAAGGAACGCCAGAATCTTGGCTCATCTCGGGAGCACGAAGCGTCACCGACTTCTCAGCAGCTTTCGGGTATCGTCCCTCGGGACTGCCGAAGAGTGCGCTGAAGGCAACCTCATTTCGCCTGTTCCACTCGACCCTCTGGGCTGAGTGGATAAGCGCTACCAATGCATCGGGGCTCATTGTGATGTTGTCCCGAGGTTAAATGTTGAGCCGGGAACGCACAAGTACCTAAGAGCGTTCTCCGTGGAGGAATACGCTGCAATCCAGACCTTCCCGGAGGACTTTCGGTTCACCGGTACTACCCAGGACAAATATCGACAAATCGGAAACGCTGTCCCCTGCAGGTTCGGAGAAGCCATTGCACGTCATATAATCGCCTTCGACGAAGGCAAACTGGATTCCGCGGCTTTGACTGGGAAGCTGAGTCGATATGTTGGCACGGACCACCACTCTTGGAAAGCCGACTGGTTGCAGCAAGATCTCGCCCTGTAGCGTTTCAGGCCTCTTTCTGCGATTGCTTTCAATCTGACTGGTAGAGGATAATCAGCTGTGCTGCGGCCCGCCGCGGCGGGCGATGGTCTGCCTGTCTGGTTTTTGTGAATCTCCCGACCTACATCACGCTGACGCGCATCTTCAGCATTCCGGTGCTGATCTGGGTGCTTTCCAGCAGCCGCTTCAGCTCGACCAATGGCGACCGCGAACTGCTGGCTTCTTTCATCTTCATCGCGGCCTCGCTCACCGACGCCATCGACGGCTACCTGGCGCGGCGGCGCGCACAGGTCACCACCGTGGGCATGCTGCTGGATCCGGTGGCCGACAAGCTGCTGATTGCCGCGGCGTTCATCACTCTGGTCCAATTCAATCCGCGGACCGTTCCGGCATGGATGGCTGTGATCATCATTGGTCGCGAGTTTCTGGTGAGCGGCCTGCGCTCCATCGCCGCCTCGGAAGGCTTCACTATCCAGGCCAGCGACCTGGGAAAACTGAAGATGTTCGTGCAGATTTTCTCCGTAGTGGCGGCCATCATCGATCATCACTGGGCATATTTGCCGTGGTATTTCCTCAGCTTGCCGGTGCATCCCATAGCGCTGGCTTCAATCTGGGTGATGGTGGCGCTGTCGCTGTGGTCGGCCGCCGATTACTTCATCGCATTTTGGAAGCGCATCGACCAGACGGCGATGAAGCGCCGGCGCAAACGTTCCTTTGTGCTTAGCCGGCGAAGGAAGCGTAACGATGTTCCCGTCGTCTGAAAAAACTCGCCCGGTCGTGACCGCCGAAGCTCCGGAATATTCTCCGTCAGAAAGAGAGCTGTTGCTGCGTCTGGCGCACTGGGCCATTGAAGCCGCGGTGGAGGAGCGCGACCTCGGGCTCTCACCTCCGAGCGAACACTTAGCGGAATGCCGTGGTGCGTTTACGACATTGCACCTGCACGGCCGATTGCGCGGCTGTATCGGGTACGTCTTTCCCACCAGCCCACTCTACCGAACCGTAGCCGAGACGGCCCGCGCTGCTGCCCTCGACGATCCGCGTTTTCAACCCGTAATCGCGGAAGAGGTAATGCTCCTGAAGGTCGAGATCAGCGTGCTTTCTCCGTTACGGCCAATTGCTCCCGAGGAAATCGTGATAGGAAGGCATGGCTTGGTGGTAACTCAAGGCAGTCGGCGCGGACTTCTCTTGCCCCAAGTTCCGGCGGAGTGGAATTGGAATGCCGGGACATTTCTGGCTCAGACCTGCCAGAAGGCAGGATTGGCGCCCGATGCCTGGCGCTATGGCGCTGAGCTGCAAGCATTTACGGCAGAAGTCTTCGGCGAGGAATAGTGTCCCACTCAGAGCAGTAGCACTCCTGATTCGTACCCTTGGATGGGCGTTTTGGCCTTCAATTTCAAATAATGTAACAAATGGGTTGCATCTTTCCCTGTGCATAGTTACCATCGGGCTGCTACATGCGCGAGTCTTCAAGCACTTACGCATCCCGGATCCGTCGTTTCAGGCTGCCCCGTCTCTGCATAGCGGTGGTCGGCTCCGATGTCGCTACCATGGTCGAGCGCGCTGAGCCCCTGACGCGAGATAACCCATTCCTGGAGTTGAGGTTAGATTACCTTTCACAACCTCTCGCCGCGCTGCCCAAGCTGAAATCCCTGCTCGAAGTTCATCCTGAAGTGACCTTCATCGGCACCTGTCGTCGCGCCGTAAATGGAGGCAAGTTCAAGGGATCGGTCGCGGCTGAGCTGGCGGTTTTGCGCAAGGCTGCGGATTGTGGCTTTCCTCTCGTGGATCTGGAAATCCAGAGCGCGGAGGCCTTGAAAGCGGCTGACTTGAGCGACCTTTACGACCGCGTCGGCATGATCATCTCCCATCATAACTTCCGCTCTACCAAGGGCTTAGACGATCAGTTTGCCGCGATGACCAAATATCCGGCGGACTTCTACAAGCTGGTCTCTACAGCGACCAGCCTCCATGACAACGTGGTCATGATGAAGTTTCTGGAAGCCAACTCCGCCAAGCACGAGATGGTCGGCGTGTGCATGGGAGAGCAGGGCATTATCAGCCGCGTGCTGGGCGTGCGAGCCGGAAGCGTGTTCACCTTTGGCGCGGCGACCAAGGGCGAGGAAACGGCGCCCGGTCAGGCCCTGGCCAGCGAACTGCGCGACATCTATCGCATCGACATGGTCGACCAGGCCACGCAAGTGTATGGCGTCGTGGGAGATCCGCTGTCCCATTCGCTCTCGCCGGTGATGATGAACTCGGCGTTCCGGCGCGAGGCAGTGAACGCCGTTTACCTGGCGCTGCACGCCAAGAGCATGAAAGATTTGATGGCCTGCGTCCGGGATATCCCTATCCGCGGTCTCAGCGTGACCATGCCCTACAAGCAGGAGATGGTTGCGGCGCTGGAGAATTCCGATCCACTGACCCGCCAGATTGGCGCGTGCAACACCGTGGTCCGCGGCGCCGACGGCAAGCTGTACGGCTTCAACACCGATGTGGCTGGGATTGTCGTGCCCTTGCAGCAGCGCCTGAGCCTGGCTGGAGCACGGGTCCTCATTGTCGGCGCCGGTGGTGCGGCGCGGGCGGCTGCCTTCGGACTAAAGGGCAAGGGCGCGGAGGTCTTCATCGTCAATCGCACGCCGCTGAAAGGCCAGACGCTTGCCCGGCAGGCGAAAGTGAAATACATGAAGCGCGCCGATGTCGCCAAACAGGAATTCGATGTCATCATCAATGCGACGCCGGTCGGCATGAATGGCAGTAAACAATCGCCGCTGGAAGAGAAAGAGTTGAACACCAAGTTTGTCTTCGATCTGGTCTATAACCCAGCGGAGACCAAACTCGTCAAAATGGCCCGTGCCAAGAATATTCAGGTAATTCCTGGCTTGGAGATGTTCGTCCAGCAGGGCGCCCGCCAGTTTGAGATTTGGACGGGCAAACCCGCTCCGATCGCTGAAATGGCCTATGTAGTCACCAAAGCCCTGGAGCGTCAGGCGGCGGCAGAAGCTATCGAGGAAGAACAAACTCCGGCCAGGAAGGCCGCTCCGAAAGCGGAGCCCAAGAAAGCGGCTCCGAAGAAAGCCGCTCCGAAGAAAGCCGCGAAGAAAGCCGCTCCTAAGAAATCCGCCAAGGCCAGTCGCAAGCGGTAGCCTGCTTTTCCTCAACAGCCTGCCAGGTCCGCCAATTTCCCGACGGTCGATACTTCCATATCTGGCCGTGCCTCGGTCAGTCTAGTAGCAGCCGACGCCTTTCCCTGTCTGCGATTCACCCACACAGTCGCAATTTCCAACGAACCTGCAGCTCCCACATCGTGGTACAAACTCTCGGCAACGTGAAGCAAGCGAGCATGGGGAACTGCCAGCCGTTGCAACAGCACCTCGAAGTTGTTGAGTGACGGCTTGTAGCTGCCCGCCTGCTGCGCCGTGACGACGCAATCGAACGGGACTTGCAGCTTGCGCGCCGAGTAGGCAAACAGATCGTCGTCGATATTGGAGAGAATTGCGAGCTTGTAGCGGGAATGCAGGCGGCGCAAAGCTGGAACCGTGTCGGCGAAAGGCTCCCAATTGCGAATGGAATCCGCCAATCCGGTTGCTTCAGCCTCAGTTACCTCGAAGCGCAGCTCGCGTGCGAAGCCGCGCAAAACGCTGTTGAGAACTTCGCGATAGCTGCGGTATTCGCCGGCCTGCTCACGCGGTTCGAACTCGGAATACATGCTGAGGATCTCGGCATCGCCGATGGCGCAGCCCTTCTCGCGCAGCAGCGGCCGCAAATAGCCGAGGACGCCCGATTCCCAATCGATTAGCGTGCCGTAGCAATCAAAGGAAAGCCACTCGAACTGCGCGAAGTCGAGCATCGGCCATCAGTGGTTTTTGGTCGCGACGGGTGTGACTTTATGCGACTCGAACTTGCGCTGCAAGGCTTCGAGCGGTGAGGATGCTTGCGCCTCGGGAGCTTGGTCGCCGCCGGCGCTTACAGGCGCCGCCGCATCGGTCCCGCCGCCGTTATTGGTCTCTTCGCCGAAATTGTCGCCGGAATTGCCCGCTGCGACGGCGGGATTTGCCGCCGCTGCCACAGTGGCTTTCGGCACTTCCACCAGCCGTGAGTTGACCAGACCCTTCTCGATAAATTTCTTCGGGTTCAGCAAGGGCCGCGCGAGCGAAGGATTGTAGCTCGTCCAGGGCGAATCGAATTCAGCCTCGCGCTCGAACTGCGCCCGCATGCTTTCCATCTTGGAGTCGAGATCGTCCATGTAGTGCAGCATGAGCGCTTCGGGGAACATCGGCAGCTTGGGCGACCCGAACTCATATTCGCCGTGGTGGCTGATAATCAGGTGTTCCAGCAGTACCTTTAGTTCCTCCGGGAAGCCGGGCACGCGCGCAATCTTTTCGTGCAGCATCTCCAGCTCGATGATCATGTGTCCCAGGAGTTGGCCCTTGGTGGTGTAGGCGATGCTGCGCTGATAGGTGAGCTCGTGCAACTTGCCGATGTCGTGCAGGAAGACGCCGGAGAGCAGCAAATCGCGGTTGACCTGAGGGTAGTTGCGCGCCGCCAGATCGCAAACCGTAAACAGCGAGACGACGTGGTCCAGCAGGCCGCCGACGAAGGCATGATGCAGGGTCTTGGCCGCGGGAGCTGCCTTGTATGCGGCGACCAGCGCATCGTCGGCGATGAATTCCTTGATCAGCGACTTCAGCCATGGATTCTGGAAGCTCTCCACAAAGCCGCACAGCGTCTGCCAGAGTTGCTCGATGTCTTTGCCGGTCTTGGGAAGATAGTCCGAATAGTCGATCTCCGACTCACCCAGCTTGCGCATTTTGTGAACGGTGAGTTGCCAGCGGCCGTTGTACTTATGGACTACGCCCTTCACCTTGACGAAGTCGTCCTGCTCGAAGCCGGAGATCGCTTCGGCGACGTTGTCCCACATGTTGGCCTGCACCTGGCCGCTGCGATCGGCGAGTACCAACGAGAGATACAACTCGCCGCTCTTCTTTGACTTCACCTGTTTGAGGGCGACAACGAAAGACGAGGTGATGGTCTGGTTCTCCACCCGGGCGCAATCGGAAATGTAGAATTCTTTCATTCGAGTCTGTCGGTGTAGATCCCGGCTGCGCGATGAACGCCGAGCGCCTAATGGTAGCAGTTGCCAGTACCCAGTAGCCAGTTGTCAGCTGTCAGCAGCCAGTCGTCAGTCAGGACACATCTGGACGAGCCCGCGTCCAGAACGGGGTTGCCAAGTGCTAATTGCTAATTGCTGCCAGCTAGTCGCTAATTGCTAGTTGCTAGTTGCTGCTTCTAGAACAATCCCAGCTTCTTCTTTTTCTTGGGCTTGTCATCGGAACTAGTAGTCGCCGTGGTGTAGACAGGCTTGGTCTCGTTGGGACTGGCGCCGGTATCGATATAGCCGGGTTTGATATCGATGTAAGCTTCCTCGCGCAACTTGGTGAGGTAATCGCGCAAGGCCGGCTGCATCTTGGTCATGTAAATCTGTTCCTGAATCTGAGTTTCAACGTCCTTCAGCGGAGGCACGCCGGCCGACTGGTGTTCCGTAACTTTCAGGATGACGAAGCCCTGGTTGGTGCGGATGGGCTCGGTGTATTGTCCAGGCTGAAGGCCGAAGACCTTCGACTCATACTCCTTGGACAAGGTGCCGCGTTTGAAGTACTCCAGATCGCCGCCCTGCGCGGCGGTCGGGCCACTGGAGTATTTCTTGGCCAGGTCAACGAAGTTGCCGCCCTTTTTCAGCAGCTCGTAAACCTGGTTGGCTTTGGCTTGCGCCTGTGCCACGGCCTCGGGAGTCGGCGTTTCCGGCAGCGCGGTCTCACCTTTCTCCGTCTTCACTGCTGCCGTGGTCTGGGTGGAAATCAAAATCTCGCTCAGCCGCACCTGCTCCGGCCGGTCCATCTCGGCCTTGTGCTGATCGTAGTATTGCTGAATCTCCTGATTGGAGACGTTAATGTGTCCGCCCACCTCCTGGCCAATCACTTTCTGGGTCAGGATGTTGTTCTTCAGGTTCTGCTTGAAATCCTCGAAGGCGATGCCCTGCGCCTCGGCCGCCTTCTGCATCTCTTCCATAGAGTCGGCATGCATTTGCTGGCGCAAGTCGTCGAGTTTCTTTATCAGATCGGTGTCGGCGCTGATGCCCAGGTCTGAGGCCTTCTGCAGGAGTAGTTGCTGGTCAATCAGATCGCGCAGCAGGTCCTTCTCGTGTTCCTTGGCCTGCTGTTCGGCGCCTGGGGCATCCGGCTGCTGGTGGGCCTCGTTGAGCAACTGCTCGCGCGCCTTGCGCAGGTCGGCCCGGGTCACAATGCTGTTGTTGACGCGCGCGATAATTTCTTCGACCACCGTGTCGCTGCTCGCAGTCTGCGTCTGGGCCAGCAGGAACGGAGCACCGAGAAGCACCGCCAGTGAAAGGAAGGAAAATCTCTTCATGCAATACCCGATCAGGCGCTCACTCTTGGAAGTCTCACCTGGTCCCTTTGTCGATATTCGTTCAGTTATTTTATCGCTTCCGGCGGACTCGTGCTTGAGAGAACCGATTTCGACATGGACGAGATCACCGAAGCCTAACTCCGCGCATAGAATTAAGGGATGGAAAACTCCGGCATGCCCGTCTTCCGCAAGCCGAACGCGATTGAACGCGTGTTCAACCGCTGCTTCGGATTCCTGGTGGGGATGGGACTCGGTGCGAAACACAACTACCTGCTTCAGGTACGCGGGCGAAAATCGGGCAAGCTGTATGCCACGCCCATCGATCTGCTGGAGATTGATGGCAAGCGCTACCTGGTTGCTCCGCGAGGACGCACGCAATGGGTGCGAAACGCGGAAGCCACGGGAGAGGTTTCTCTCAAAAGAGGAAACTGGCGGCGAAGCTTTGGACTGCGAGCCGTTCCCGATGCGGAGAAGCCCGAATTGCTGAAAGCCTATCTCGACCGCTTCAAACTCGCCGTCCAACGATACTTCCCGATTGCCGCCGGCTCCGAGGCGCAGGCGTTCGCCGCCATTGCGGCGAACTACCCGGTGTTCGAGTTGATTGAGAGTTGATCGCCCGGAGCAGGTTGCATTTTCTGACGAAGGGGCGCAGCTTCAGCTGCGCCGAACAGGTTCTCTATTCTTGTCATCACGAGCCGACTTAGTCGGCGAGGGATCTGCTGTTCCTGGATTCAGAAGATCCCCGGACTCGCGGCGGAAGCGTAATCGTCGTCGCGGCGTTGCAGCGTGGGACGATCGTCCCCACTATTGCTCGGCTGGCTCGTGGTGCCATCCGCAGTCTGCGTACGGCGTAGCGTGGGACCTTGCTTGTCCGGAGGAATGGCCTTCTTGCTGTTTTCGAAGGCTGCCAGCCGGGCCTTCACCTCATCGAACTCCGAAGTGTTTTCGATGTATTCGGGCCGTGCCGGCAGAATCTCGCGAATCTCTTCCTGGCTCTTCAGAATGCGGTCCGGGGTCTGCGGATGCGAGGCGAAGGCCTTGGCTAACGCTCCCGGCTTCTCCTTCTCCAGCGCCTTCAGCTTCTCGAAGAATGCAATGAAAGCTTGGGGATCGTATCCCGCTTTGTACATGTATTGCAGGCCAAAGTAGTCGGCTTGCGCTTCAAAGTCGCGCGAGAACTTCATGAACGTTACCGGCAGCGCCAGGCTCATGGCCATATTGACCGCCTCATACACGCCCCAGCTATGAATGACAAACATCAGGGGAACGGTGGAGAGGCTGACGTAATTGGATCGGGTCATCTCCTGCGTGGCATGGCGAAGGACAACGTGCGAGATCTCGTGCGCCATGACGCCGGCCAGTTCGGCTTCGTTATCGGCAGCCAGAATTAAGCCGCTGTTGACGTAGAAGAATCCGCCGGGCAGAGCGAAGGCGTTGACGTCGTCGGAGTCGATGACCTTGATGGTGAATGGCACCTTCGCATCCGAATTGCGCACCAGGTTCTGACCCACGCGATTGACGTACTCATTGATGACGGGGTCCTGAATCATGCGCGCGCTCTGCTCCACCATCATCGCGTACTGCTTGCCTATCTTGATGTCGGTGTCGATTGAGTACCAGTTGCCCAGGCTTCGTCCGGTCGAGCCCACTTTGCGGTCACCGATATCGTCGATATCGGTCTTGCCCTTATCGTGAGTGTCCTTCGGGGCACTTGCCGCAGGAGCGGTTGCGGCTGCGGTGTCGGTAGGGCTGCCTGTTCCGTTCGCGCTGGTTGCAGGCTGAGCGGTGGGAGCGCCAGTGGTGCTTGTCGATTGCGACTGGTCGGAGGAATTGCTGGAAGCTTGCGTTGACGTCTGCGATTGTTGGCTGTCCTGTGCCAGCGCCGGAAGCGAGAGGCTGGCACTCAGCAGCACCGCAATCATCGCTGCGAAAGCACGCGATTTCATGGAAACTCCAGTGCCCAACTCGGACCGCACCTTGCCAGGGTGCTTCTTGCGCACATTATATGCCCGGAATCGCGTTGTGGCGTAACGGATTTACGCAATCGCGGCGGGCCAGGAAGATTTTCTCGCGCGCTTTTGCGGCGCACGGTGGCATTCGCCAGCAGAAACTGCCGAATTTGGTCTAGAATGAGCGTTTTGTCCCAGGAGACCGACATTATGGCAACCGAGCCTTCGCCGCAAAAAATAATGCAGATACTGCCGCTCGACGACTTCATCAGCGGTTTGCGCAAGCTGCAGGAGAAAGATTTCACCGCAGTGCGCGGCACGCTGGAGTACCTGCAAACGAATCGCGTCGATCCGGAAGCGATCGAGCCCTATCTCTTCTGGAACTCGCAGCATTACACCCGCAACCTCATCGACAAGACCGAGCTCTACGAGCTGCTGGCCCTGTGCTGGGAGCCGGGCATGAAGAGCTCGATCCACAACCACAAAGGCCAGAATTGCTGGATGGCCGCTCCCATCGGCCGGCTCGCCGTGCAGAATTATCGCGTGATCTCCGAAGACCTGGGCGCTCATAGCTGTAACATCGTTCCCGCAGACGAGGTACACATCACCGCGGAAAATCCCGTGGCCGTCGATCCGCTGAATCCGGTGCACGACGTCAGCAACCCGCGCGAGTGGAACCAGCGCGCCGTCAGCCTGCATGTGTACTCGCGCCCGTTCGATTCCTGCGTGGTGTATTCGGTGGAGCAATGCACTTGCGGCGAGATCGGGCTGCAGTACACGTCGAAGTTCGGGAAGCTGTGTTGAAGAAGCAACTAGCAGCTAGCAATTAGCAACTAGCCGCGAGCCACGAGCTTCGAGCAAGATGATCGCGGACATGGCCAAAGGTCAAGGCGCCGAAGATATGAAGCAAATCTTGGTGATGTTCGCAATGGCGATTACGGTTTTCGCTGGGCAACCAAAGTGCAAAGGTAACCCAAAAGTCATTGGCGCTTGCTACTCAGTTCATGGGAGGCTCTCGCGGGGGGCTGATACGGTGGTTCTACGGCTTTGGCCCGTGGGAACGAAGCGGATGCTGGGCGTTACGGGAGGCCCGACGCTTGATGACGCAGGCTTTCCCATTTGGCCGCAAAGTCTACAGTTTACCTCCGGTGACGAAGACATCTACGGCGACTTCGAGGTGTGCCCATTTACGCTAGAGCGGAAAGGAGCAATGCAATTTGTCTGCATTGAGTCTGCTTCTCACGTCGTCGTGAAGCGGTAGCGTTGGGGGGGTGTCGAAAGGCAGAATCCCTGCGATGTGATTTGGCTCGACACCGTGACCCGCGAAAGATCGAGTCCCGCCCGGCGGGACGGAAGATGATAGCCCGCCCTTCAGGGCGGGGTCAGCGTTGTTGTAGGAACCGAGTCCCGAAGGGACGGCATAACATTGCGTTGATAACTTCTTCGTGTCTGTCGCCGCTCCGCGGCTCCCAACCGTTTTGTCCGCACTAATCCGCGGGCTCACGCCCACGGCTAACACAAATGCCGCCCTTCGGGCTGGTGAAACGCCCTCCAGAAGACGTGAATAAACGGGCTACCCCGTCGCATCTAAACGTAAGAGCCTCAAAACGCTGCGTCACCGCAAAATCAACGGTGACGGCGCCGCAAAAACGACGCGCAACACATTCACAAATCCGGGGTTCATACAGATGCATGCGACAGTTCCCAGATATGGCAACCGGCAGCGGGTCGCCATAGAAGGTAGGATTCAAAAGGAAAGATGATAGAAGGTAGGATTCAAAAGGAAAGATGAAAGATATCGTGGTGGGACAGAGGCACGAGGTGCGAGAGATGAAGTCACGGTGGCGCTTTGAATGTCTATTGATGGCAATATTGTTTGTCGTCTTATCGGCGGGAGCGGTCTTGGGTCAGGATCAGAGCATGGCTCCCCCTCCACCGGGCGATAATTCGGTGCAGCAGGGTGACATGGCCCAACAGGGCTATCCGGGCCAACAAGGTTATCCTGGACAGCAAGGTTATCCGGATCAGCAAGGCGCGCAGCAACAGGACCCTTCGGGCCGCGTGGCCCGTGTGCAATACATGACAGGCCAAGTCTCGATGCAGCCGGGCGGCGTGAACGACTGGATTGCCGCCAACATGAACCGGCCGCTCACCACTTCTGACCGCATCTGGACTGACAAAGATTCGCGCGCCGAACTGAACGTCGGCGACGGCTACATCCGCATGAACTCCGAGACCAGCCTGACCCTGACCAACGTCAGCGACAACACCGTCCAGCTGGAACTCGATCAGGGCACGCTGAATCTCACCGTCCGCCATCTGGAGAACGGCGAGATCTACGAAGTTGACACTCCCAACTACGCTTTTACCGTGATGAAGACCGGCGTCTATCGCTTCGACGTTCTTCCCAGCCAGGACCAGAGCTGGGTAACGGTGCGCAGCGGATACGGCCAGGCGACCGGAAAAGGCGCAGCGGTGCGGGTCAATTCCGGCACGCAAGTGCGCTTCAGCAATGGCAACTCGCTGCAACACGTGGTCTACAGCGCTCCGGCGCGCGACGGCTTTGAAGACTGGGCGCAGGTGCGCGACAAGCGACTGGATGATTCTTTGTCCGCGCGCTACGTTTCGCCCGGCGTGATTGGCTATCAGGATCTGGACGCCAATGGCACGTGGGCTACTACGCCAGACTACGGCCCGGTCTGGACGCCTACGTCCGTGCCCGCCGGCTGGGCTCCGTATCGTTACGGCCAGTGGACGTGGATTCCTCCGTGGGGATGGACGTGGGTCGATAGCGCTCCATGGGGATTTGCGCCGTTCCACTATGGCCGCTGGGTCTACTACGGCGGAGCTTGGGGCTGGGCGCCTGGACCGCTGGGCTATTGGAACCCCTACTATGCTCCTGCGCTGGTCGGCTGGATTGGCGGACCTGGCTTCGGCTTTGGCTTTGGCTGGGGTGGCGGTTGGGGCTTCGGTATCGGCATCGGATTTGGCTGGTATCCCTTGGGATGGGGAGCACCGTACTATCCGCATTACTGTGGCTGGGGACGTGGCGGCTGGTATCGCGGCGGCGGATATGTGACCGCCGGCTACTTCCACAACGTCAATGTCACCAACACGCATATCACGAACATCAACAACGCAAGCAACAACTATCGCAATGGCAATTTCGGGAACACCAACTCGATCGCGAGAAATGGTGTGACCTCGGCGTCGAAAGCCGCCTTCACCTCGGGTGCGGCGGTCAACAAGGTGGGCGGAGCTGTGCCGGCATCCGCGCTTAACAACGCTCACATGATGAACACGGCCAACGTCAACCCAACCAAGTCTTCGGTTCTGGGCGGAGAGACGCCGCGCACCAATGTTCCTTCTGCGGCATCAGCAAATCGCTCAGTCGTGACTCGGGCGACGCCACCGGCGCGGCCTGCCAGCTTCAGCAGCGCTCAATCGGCGACGGCACGCAACAACTCGAACTCCGTCGGACACGGCGCTTCGAATGCGGGGACCTCCGCGAATGCAGCGCACAACGGCGTCAGAGGCGCCAACACCAGTGCGCATAACACGCAAGCAACGGGCGCAGCTGGGCGCGGTTCTATGGGAAGTCAAACCGAAGCGCGCGCCAGTGTCCCCAGCAATCCGGCAACCCACAATGTCCCGCGTCCGCCGTCAGCCGGAGGATCGAACAACGTGGGCTCCATGACGCAGTCACACAACGTGCCGCGTCCGCCGGCCAGCAATGACAGCTTTGCCCGGCCGAACGGTAGCAGCGCAAACTCTGCCTACAGCCACAGCTCTACGACGGCCAACAATCAGCGGTATGGCATGAACAACTCGACTGCGTCGCGATCATCGCAGCCGTACACGTCTAGCCATTCGGGAGCGTCGCAGTCGTCAACTCCGTCGCATCAATCGGCGCCGGCGCGGAGCAATTCGCAAAGTGGCTCGCACAGCGGCAATTCGTCGTCAGGACACGGCTCAGCGTATTCGGTGCCGCGTCCGCCAGCCGGATATTCCTACCATGCGGCACCGACGTACTCGGCTTCCGCCCACTATGGGGCGGGTTCGTCGAGAGGATATTACGGAGGCAGAGGTGGTTATGGATCGTCCGCATACTCCTCTGCGCGGAGCTATGGATCGAGCGGGTCGTATGGCAGCCGGAGCACGGGATCGTACCCCGCACCGCACTCTTCAGGCGGCAGCTACCACGGTAGTAGCAGCGGTGGTCACAGTGGCGGCGGCGGCGGTCACGGCGGCGGTGGTGGACACGGAAGATAATCAGCAGCGAATCGAACTCGCATTCAGGCGGTCCCGCAAGGGCCGCCTTTTTTCAGCTATTCAGCCGTCAGCTGATGCTCGTCGTCCGCGCCTTAGCCGATAGCTGAAAGCTGACGGCTGATAGCTTCGCGCTTGCGTCTGTGCCGAACAAACACCCAGTCTGTGATCCGTGAACATCGCGAAGTGAGCCGGCAGCTTATAATCGAAGTGTGACCCGCTCGTTGGTAAAGAAAGTGGCCGAGGCGAACTTCCCTACCCGTTGGGGACAGTTCCGCATCTACGGCTTCGAAGGGGAATTCGAAATCCCGCCGGCCGGCGCATCGTCGGCCAAAGGAAACGGCGCGGCCGGCAACGGCCACTCCGGAATCGCGAAGGAAGAGGCGGTCGCGCTAGTGATGGGCGACATTCATTCCACTCCGCCACTGGTTCGCATCCATTCGCAATGCCTCACCGGCGACGTCTTTCACTCCATGCGCTGCGATTGCCGCCAGCAACTGGAACTTGCGCTCTCCATGATTACCCAGGCGGGCGCGGGCGTGCTGATCTATGAGCAGCAGGAAGGCCGTGGCATCGGCTTGATGGCCAAGCTGCAAGCCTACGAACTGCAGGACCGCGGCCTCGATACCGTGGAGGCCAACGTCGAGCTTGGCTACGACAACGACTATCGCGCCTACAAGCTTCCCGCCGAGATGTTGCGCCAGCTAGGCGTGCGCGAAGTCCGTCTCATCTCCAACAACCCTGAGAAAGTTGCGGCGCTGGAGAACGCGGGGATCAAAGTGGTGGAGCGCGTCTCCGCGGAAGTCGAGCCCTACGAACACTCCGAGAACTATATGCGCACCAAGAAAGAAAAGATGGGGCATTTGTTCACTGGGTGGTAAGAGCAGGGCGCCGCGGCCCCTTCAGTCGTTCGGCTCCAACTCAGTTGCATCTTTCTGTGGGTCAGTTTCCGGCACCATCTCATCCCGCTGGATCTGCCGCATCACGTCAATCAGGCGTTCGTAAACCTGGCGCAGCTGTATCTCAGATAGCGGTCCTTGGTTGTAGCGCGCAATATTCTGGTAGATGATCTTTTCGCGGACCGGCTCGTAGATCGGCATCGCTGAGTTGCGCTTCAGCTTGCCGATTTCATGGGCACACTGCGCCCGCTCGCTCAGCAACTCGACCAGCCGTCGGTCCAGATCGTCGATCTTTTTGCGCCAGTCAGCGATGTCCATGGTTTCAGCTTCTGCGATTGTTCGCCCGAAACGATTCTAACCCCGCCTTGAAAGGGCACGCCTTCAGGCGTGCCGCCAAAGCCAAGAGGAAACTCGGCTTCAGCCGCTGAGGGAATAAGGCCTCAGCGCCTAAAGGCCAATCTCTTCGCGGCCCCGACGACACGGCTGAAGCCGTGCCCCTTCAATGCCAAAAATACAGCGACTTGGCTGCTCCCTATCCCCCAGCCGCGACAGGATGCGCACTCGCGGTAAGAGAAGACAGCAACTCTGATAACGCTGCGGCCTCCCGCCCGCGATTCCGCTCGATGCATTGAACGATGGCGCTGCCCACGACGGCCGCATCGGCAAAGCTGCCGACTTCCGCGAATTGCTCCGGGGTGGAAACCCCGAAGCCCACTGCGATCGGCAACTTGGTGTGCGCCCGCAACCGCTCCACCAGGGATCGCGCATCGCCAGCCAACTCCTTCCGCGCGCCCGTGATTCCCGTCCGCGAGATCGCATAAACAAATCCACGCGAGTGTTTGGCAATCTGCCGCAGCCGCTCGTCGGTGCTGGTGGGAGCGGCGAGAAAAACCGGTGCCAGCTTGTGCGCCTTCATCACGCGCACATAATCGCCCGCTTCCTCGACGGGGAGATCGGTGATGAGCGCTCCATCGACACCAGCCTCGACCGCAGTCGAGCAGAACTTGTCGAGCCCAAACTGCAGAATCGGATTCAGATACGAAAAGACGATCAGACCGGCCTCCGATTGTTGCCGCACCTGCCTGGCGATATCGAGGACCCCAGCCAGATTTGTGCCGTGATGCAGTGCCCGCTCGCTGGCCCGCTGAATCACCGGCCCATCGGCTACCGGATCGCTGAAGGGCACGCCCAGTTCGATGACATCAGCGCCAGCACGAATGGCCGCCAGCGCGACCTCGCGCGAAGTGTCGAGATCAGGATCGCCGCAGGTGATATACGCCACCAGCCCCGGCCGCCGTTTGAATCGAATCGCCAAATCTTCCTCTCAAGCTCCTGTTTCACCACGGAGGCACGGAGGTCACAGAGAAAACGAAGTCGAAAACTCCGTGCGCTCTGGGTCTCTGTGGTGAAAAACTAAGGCTAGAACCCCAAATTCTCGCGCAGAATGCCTATGTCTTTGTCCCCGCGGCCGGAAATGTTGACTATCACAATGTCAGACTCTGACATTGTGGTAGCTCGCTTGATACATTCCGCGACCGCATGGGCCGACTCCAGCGCTGGAATAATGCCTTCCAGTCGAGCCAGCGTTCGGCAGGCATCCAGCGCCTCTTGATCGCTTGCCGATACGTACTCCGCGCGTCCCTGATCGTGGAGCAGCGCATGCTCGGGACCGATCGCCGGATAATCCAGTCCAGCCGACACGGAATGCGTTGCCGCAATCTGGCCCGCCTGGTCCTGCAGAACGTACGAGTAGGTTCCCTGCAACACGCCCGGACCACCGCCGTCGAAGCGGGCTGCATGTTCGCCCAGCGAGTGGCCGCGTCCGCCAGCTTCAACCCCAATCAGTTTCACTTCGGAGTCCTTGATGAACTCGTAGAACACGCCAATCGCGTTGGAACCGCCGCCGACGCAGGCAATCACCGCCGAGGGCAGCCTGCCTTCAGCTTTGAGGATCTGCTTGCGCGCCTCCTGGCCGATGACGCGGTGGAAATCGCGCACCATCGTGGGATAAGGATGCGCTCCCAGCACGCTGCCCAGCAGGTAATGCGTGGTGCGGACGTTAGTGACCCAGTCGCGCATGGCCTCGTTGATGGCGTCCTTCAGCGTGCGCGATCCCGAGTCGACGCCACGCACCTCGGCGCCCAGCAACTTCATGCGGAAGACGTTCAGTTCCTGCCGCCGCATGTCCTCCGTGCCCATGTAGACCACGCACTCCATCCCGAACAGCGCGCACACGGTGGCCGTGGCGACTCCATGCTGGCCCGCGCCGGTTTCCGCGATGATGCGGTGCTTCCCCATTCGCCGCCCCAGCAGCGCCTGCCCAATGCAGTTATTGATCTTGTGCGCGCCGGTGTGCAGCAGATCTTCGCGCTTCAAGTAGATCTTCGCGCCGCCCAATTGCTTCGTAAGCCGCTCGGCCAGGAACAATGGAGTGGGCCGGCCGGCGTATTCAGTCAGCAGCCGATGGTACTCGTCGCGGAACGACTTGTCCTTTCGCGCCACGGCGTAGGCAGCTTCCAGTTCCTGCAATGCCGCCATTAACGT
This sequence comes from uncultured Acidobacteriaceae bacterium, assembly GCA_963789245.1. Classification (GTDB taxonomy): domain Bacteria; phylum Acidobacteriota; class Terriglobia; order Terriglobales; family Acidobacteriaceae; genus Bog-257. The sequence goes on from CAWBKE010000012.1 coordinate 260,091, forward strand.
TTCGGGAACGTAGCGTCCGCCATACGCGCCAAAGCGTCCGGGCACGTCGCGAACGCGCTTCGGCCTGCTGCCTTCAGTGGGCTGCGCGGCTGTTGGCGAGCTCTCAACATTGATGCTGGTTTCGTCCATCACTCCCTTTTGCTTTGTCGAAGCCTGCGTGTGGCGCACAGCAGCCACGAAATCGTGCAGCCGCGCTTCATCTTTCTTCCCGAGCTCGCGCTCCACGCCGGAGACAACATCGACGCCCCACGGCTCGAACAACCGCAGCGCCCGGGAAACATTCTCCGCATCCAAGCCGCCGGCGATAATCAGCGGCATCACTTCCCGAATCGCAGCGGCCAGCGGCACGACCTCTTCCCACGCGAAGGGAATGCCCGTTCCCCCACGCTGCTGCGCCGAGCCGGAGTCAAGCAGGATAGCGTCAATGCTGCCACGCGCCGACAAGTATTCCGCGAGCTGCTGCTGACCCGCGTGCAAGATTTCGCGCGCCTGCAGCGTCTTGATGATCTTGCGCTCGCCCAGCGCCTGCCGGAATTCCGCCATCCGCTCCGCCGGTTCGTCGCCGTGCAACTGCACGCCGGAAAGGCATACCTGCTGCGTCACTTCGGCCACGTGCGTCGGAGTTTCGTTTACGAAGACCCCGATCTTCTCAATCCCATCCGGCAGCTGCGCGATGATTTCTGCCGCCTCAGCCACATCAATTCGACGTGGGCTGGGTGCGAAGATGAACCCCAGCGCATCGGCTCCCGCGGCCACAGCGAGTTGCGCGTCGTGCAGGTTCGTCGTGCCGCAAACTTTGACCCACGTCATAACCTGCCTGCCATCATCAACTCGCGGCAACCGCCTGCGTCAGCAATTCGCGCAAGGCCTCGCCAGGACGCGGCGCCCGCATCAACGACTCGCCTACCAGGAAGGCTTCGAATCCAGCCTGCCGCAAACGCGCGATGTCCTCGCCACTTTCGATGCCACTCTCGGAGATCTTCAAGATGCCCGCCGGGATGAGTTCGGCCAGTTGCAATGATGTGTTCAGATCGACAACAAACGTATGCAGATCGCGGTTATTGACGCCGATGATGTCGAAGCCGGCGTCAAGTGCGCGTTGCAGTTCCATGGCATCGTGGACTTCGCACAGCACATCGAGTTCAGCCTCACGCGCACTGCGATACAGATTGGTCAACTCAGATTCGGTAAGCGCGGCGACAATTAGCAGGACCGCGTCAGCGCCGTGCGCGCGTGCCTCAAGCATTTGGAAGTCGTCAACGATGAAATCTTTTCGCAGGCAGGGAAGCCTTGTCGCTGCCGAGGCGAGCGCAAGGTTTCGCAATGAGCCCTGGAAGTACTCCTCGTCAGTCAGCACAGAAAGCGCCGCTGCGCCTGCCACTTCAAGCTCCCGAGCGAGATCGGCTGCAGGGAAATCCGCGCGGATTAACCCTTTTGACGGCGAGGCTTTTTTTAGCTCAGCGATTATTGTGGCGCCGGCGGCAGCGCGCTTCAGGAGAGACCGACGAAAGCCTCTTGGCTGGTGACGCTCCGCTCGGGAAGCCAGAGCGCGCACGTCGGTTGACCCTTTGACAGTGGCGACCTTGCGGCGGGCGGTAGCGGTAATCTCTTCCAGCTTGGTGGGCATGGATTCAAAAAGTATACCTGCTGATGCTGGTCGGCGTGTTCGTTCGCGCCGACAGGTAGCGGCCGAATCTCAACAATCGGATGTGCAGAATTTTCGGACTGCCTGAAGGTGAGGCCGCGCCTAACCACCCCAACCCGCGCAAAAGAGGCGCGCGTTGGGGACCCCGGCTGCGGCGCTCGTTTTTCGAGCTTGCTACTCCACGGCCCAAAAGAAACGTTAGTTCTCACGCAGACTCTGAAAGGCCGTCCCCTTCTAGGAAGACTCCTGGCCGCGCTCTACGATCCGTACTCGGAACGGACGTTCCGCCAGGCGCTCACGCTGCGGCGCTCGGCTTCTTCGGCAAAGCCTTCGCCCACCTTCTGTAGCGTCGCAAAGATCTGCATTCCCTTTCGCAGGTAGTCAGGAGCGCTCTCCCATACAGTCTCGAATTTTTCGGGATACTCGGACGCCAGCACCGCCAGACCGGCCGCGGCGCACGCCATACCGACGGGGCGGCGGCCAGTAAAAATCAAGACTGCGCCGGCGCCGATCGATCCGAATACAAATGCCTTCTTCCAGTTCTGCATGATCACCTCGAGTGGCATACGGCTGCCAAGCCGCGAAATGGATTAGGGCGACTTCGGGAGCCTGGCGGTTACATGCCGCCGTCAAATTGAAGATCACATTCTAGTGCAGGTGGACGATTGTGTCGCGCAGAAAACCGCAGGGCCTAAAGGCCCAAGTTGTTTTGTGACCTTGCGGCACGACTGAAGTCGTGCCCTGATACAAAGCTGGCTGCGCAACAAGTCGTGCCTCACACAGAGCAGGCCGCGCAACAGGGTGGCTATCACGCTGGACGCCGAATCTGTCGAGTACCGCGAAACAGCGGTTTGCGATAGAGTCCTCCCATGCGCCTACCACCGATTGTACTGAGCGTCGCCGGCTACGACCCCTCGTCGGGAGCCGGAATCACTGCCGACATCAAGATCGCGGCTTCGCTGGGTTGCTATGCCGTCACCTGCATTACCGCGCTGACGGTGCAGTCGACCCAGGGCGTCTTTGGCGTCCAGGCGCTGGCGCCGGACCTGGTCGCGCGGACGCTGGAAGCGCTGGCTGATGATGTGGAGATCGCGGCGGTGCGGCTGGGAATGCTAGGGTCGGCAGCGGTTGCGGCGGTGGTTGCGGACTTTCTGGACTCCAGACGGTTGCCGAACGTCGTGCTGGATCCCGTGATCCGGTCGTCGTCAGGAACTGCACTGCTGGACGAGGCCGGAGTGGAGGTGTTGCGAACGAAGCTGATTCCCCTGTGTGATGTGATGACGCCTAACATCGACGAGGCCGCAGGGTTGGTCGGGGCCGAGCCAATCGCCGGCGGAGCTTCTTGGGACTTGGCGCTGCCCAGTCTCAGGGAAATCGCCATCGGCCTGCACAAGTTGGGCGCCAAGGCCGTGGTCATCACCGGCGGACATTTGCAATCGGCCAACGAATACCTGAGTTACAAAACGGCGTCCGGCGAAAATCGTGAGGAGATCATTTCGGGCGAGCGGATCGAGTCCCGTTCAACTCACGGAACTGGTTGCGCCTTCGCTGCAGCTCTCGCATGTCGCCTGGCGCTGGGCGATAAATTGCCACAGGCCGTCCACGCCGCCAAGGACTACGTTCGGCGGGGCATCCTTTCGGCCTATCCGCTCGGAAAGGGAATCGGGCCGGTCAATCATTTTGGGTAAAGTTTCGCTTCCTCAGGGATTGACGACCAGCGTACCAAAACATGTATTGCGTATTTCTTTGCCCGGACCCAGCAGAGTGTTCTTCTCGTATCCCGAAAGCAAGACGTCAGCAGAGTTGTGCGAATAGCGGCATACTTCGGAGCCAACGCTGGTGAAGCTTTGTATCTCCGCGTAAGGCGGTACATTCAACTCGCCAAAAGACCAGTCCTGGGTTCGAAGCACAATGTGCCCGGGAATTGGCTTCACGTACTTTTGGACGGACACAGGAAGAGCCTGCTTCACCTGTTCACTTATCAGTACGTTCGCCTCGGTCAAGTTGTCGGTGTAGAGTGCCAGAGACAGATCGGAGGGCCACCGGCCAATAAAGCTAAGGGCGGGTAATACCCCCAGCAGCACGAGCACGACCTTCTGATACGCAAACTTGTTGCGCCATACTATATCGGCGAAAGTAACATCGGTATTCCAGAACAAGATAAGAATAAGAGCGATCATTACGACATTCCACGGCCATACCACGCTATTCCAGTTAAGCCCCAGCGGACCGAAGCTATACAAGATGAACAGGTGCATCACAATGCCATTGACGATCCCTATCTTGCGGAATCTGCGCGTTAGCAGACATAGGCCGATACTTACTTCTATAAAAGGCACAGTCCAGCCCAGGTAGTTTAGGTACGTGATAGGGATATGAAGATGCAATGTGCCCAGGACCCACGGAAACCCTTCGGCAACGAACTTGCTGTTTAGCTTTTGCAGCCCACTATAGAAGTAGGTACAACCCATGATCAGGCGGCAGATGTTCACCGCGTCCTGCCGTCCGCGGATGTCATCTGGTTTCCAGGAGAAACATCCCAGCGCAATTAACATCAGCCAGTACTGATAAGCCCACGGCTGCCACCGGGTCTGGTCCAGCAGCGAGTACGCCGCGATGAGAGCTACGAAGGTGAAGATATAAACTCGCGGCTTGGCGGCGAAAGCTATTGCGAAAAGAAGAAACAGTAAAATGCCAAAACAGATGTAGTCCAGCGGAAAAGGAATGTGCGGTAAGCCGTGGAAGACGGGAACCAAGGGATAGAACCGTGAACTGACCCACAGCTTTGGCGAAAGCAAGAGTCCGGCCGTGAATCCCACCACAACGGTCGTTTTGGTGCGCAGGGCTGTTCGGTCTGCAATACTCTCGACATTGGTGGCAACAGAGATCTGTTTGCCGGCGGGAGAAATAGAGCTTGGGACTGGTGTCGGGATCGACTGATTTACGTTTGAACTGGCTCCCATTCTTGGTGTTGGCCCCTATCCCGGTGCGAAATTCGCCAGCAGTTGTCGTGTCTCCACCTGCATCCTGCACCACACCGCCGCGGCAACAATCACGATAGGTGTGAGGGCAGTGGAATTCGTGCTACCGCAACTTGGAGACACGGATCTATATTGGCTTATCTTGTGGTCGGAAAGCTTCCGACTGCCTCACCGCAGCCGAGAGAACACACCCAGACATTTAATCACGCTGTTCTTCCTTGTCAAGGCCAAAGGGCGTATCGGACGCTGATGCGGCTTTCTGCTTGATACAGGGATAAATTTAAGGCATCACTCGTAGCCTTCGCGTTCGCGGGGCATCGCATTCCCGCTGTAATATTGCTGCACCTGCTTTGGGTGGGGTCGCGATATCAGGTAAACTTCCTATCAACCGGTCGCGATGAAACCTTACTACCGACTGCTCTTTTTTGGGTGCCTCTGTTGTGGATTTCTGCTGGCAGCCCAGTTGTGCCGTGCGGCGGCTGACCCAGATGGCTCCTGGGTCCCGACCCGTTCCGATAACGACGCCAACACTCGCAAGGGTTTCGAGCACTTCTACAATCTGGAATACGACAAGGCGATCCACGACTTCGAAGCCGCCCAGCAGGCCCACCCCAACGATCCCTTCGCGGTCAATCACACCCTGGCCGCGGTTACCTTCAAGGAGCTGTACCGCATTGGAGCGCTGGATACCGAGGCCTACGCTGCCGACAACTTCCTGACCAAAAAGCCGCTCGTGCCACTCGACCCCACTGTGCGCGACCAGATCAAGCAGCTTACTGCGCAGTCTCTGGCGCTCTCGCAAGCTAAGCTCGACAAGAATCCCAACGACGTGGACGCGCTCTATGCGCGCGGCGCCACGCGAGCATTGCAGTCCACCTACATTGGCCTCGCCGATAAAGCCTGGTTCGCCGCGCTGCGCAGCGCAGTGGCGTCCCGCCGCGACAACGAGCGCGTGCTGGAACTCGATCCTAAGTATGTCGACGCCAAGGTCGGGGTCGGCACGGACCTCTACATCGTTGGATCGCTGAGCTGGCCGGCGAAGGTCGCTGCCTCGGTCGTCGGCATCAGCGGCAACAAGCAGAAGGGTTTGGATTATCTACGGCAAGCTACCGCCAGCCCCCACGTGGAAGTGGCCACCGATGCCAAAATCGTGCTGGCGCTGTTTTTGCGGCGGGAGCAGAAGTATGAGGAAGCTCTGCGGGTGGTCAATAGCATGCAAGCCGAGCGCCCCCGCAACTTCCTGATGGCCACCGAATACGCTCACCTGCTGAACGCCGCGGGTCACGGACAGGCAGCCATAGCCGCCTATCAGAAGGTTTTGGCTGGTTGCCACGCTAACGCGTATAACCAGTGTCGCATCGAGATCCCCGCCTATGGACTGGGCGAGGCCATGCGCGGCCAGAAGGATTATGCCGGCGCCGTCGAAGCCTATGAGCTGGCCGCCGGCAGCGCCAAGGACCCCGATTTCCGCCAGCGGGCGACCCTGGCCGCAGGCCAGATGTATGACCTGCTGCAAAAGCGCGACACCGCTCTGGAGAAGTACAAGGCGGTCATCGCCGAGAACTCCGCCTCCAACTCAGCCGATCTGGCCCGCCACTACCTCAAGCGGGCGTACAAATACCCCTAGACCTTGCTATCCCGAGAGGCCCTCGGCGGCGGCTTCTCAGGCGTTCACCGAGACCGCGTTCGGCTGCACTTCGGTTGTGCCGCTGGTATTCTGGCCTGCCTGCTGGAAGTCCTGCTGCAATGTGCTGAATACCGACTGCGCGGTGGAGAGGTCGCCGGACTGCAGCGCCTGGCCCAACTGGCTGAACAAGCTGCTGATGGTGCTTTGTCCGCCTTCCGCGCCGCCACGATGATGATGGTGACCGCCAGAATGCACCGCGTTGGTTTGCATGTCCTGCTGAATGGTGGCAAAGTCGGACTGCGCCGCCGACAGGTTGCCCGACTGCAGGTCCTTCGAAAGCTGGGCAAAAGCCTGCGCCATCGGACTGGTGCTCGTCGCCGTGCTCGAAGACGAACTCGATGTCGACTGCGGCTGCATCTGCGTCAAGGTGGCAAAGTCGGATTGCGCCGCCGACAGATTGCCCGACTGCAGGTCCTGCCCCAGCTGCGCGAACTCTTGCTGCATCTGGCTCTGTATGCTTTCCCGGCTGTCATTGATATTGAATAGATTGCTACTGGAGATACCGGCTACGGACATTGTTGGCTCCTCTCGATTTGACCGAACGGCTTGTCGTAAGTCTTATCGGCAAGGCCCCACTGAACTTCAGGTTAGCGGTTTGCCTCACAATGCGTAATGCAAGCCTCTGCCCAAAGCAGGCGACCGTCCATCTTTGCTAAGTTGACACATTCGCCAGCACTTAGCTCGGCAGACTTGGATCCGTTCCGGCGTCATTAGGACTACCCGGCAAGCTCTGCCCAATCCGGATAGGCAAAACCTGCCTGGCGGCTCGCCGATTGGTGGCTTGGCTTTCGAAAGTGAAATGGACCCGGTAGTTTGGCCGTAGTCTTTGGGGTAGATTTAGCCTTCGCTGACAACTGACAACTGGTTACCGACAACTGTCTACTGACAACTGTCTTACGGCCAGATCTCCAGCGCCGTCTTGCTCAGGATATGCTCCTTCGCAGCTTCGCTGATAGGCAGCGAGCGAAACTCCGCCAGGTTGTTGGCAATCTCAGGTACTCCCGGTCCCGGCCAATCCGTTCCAAACAGCGTCTTGTGCGCGATCTCTTCCAGCCGGGGAAAATATTTCAGCAGCGTCTTTGGTGGAATTCCGCTGATGTCGAGGTAGACATTGCGATGCCGGCGCACCAGAAAGAACGCGGTGTCCATCCATAGCGGCCGCCCGCCATGCGCCAGCAGAATCTTCAGCCGCGGGAAATCCACCGCAACGTCGTCAACGTACATTGGATCGCCGTACTTGTTGCGCGCGCCGGGAAAAATCGACGTGCCCGTGTGCACCATGATCGGTATGCCGTTGGCCTCGGCAGCCCGATAGATGATCTCCAGCTCTTTGACGCCGTGCACGTAGTCGTTGGGATAAAGCAGTTGATGCGGCGGATGGATCTTCATCAGCTTGATCCCCAGCCGCACGATCTGCTCCATGTCGGCCAGAACGTTGGTCGTGTGCCGCGGATGGACGCTGCCGCAGGGAATCAGCCGCTTGGGATCTTCTTTCACATAGTTGGCGATGAATTCGTTGACCGCCGGCGTGAAGCCGATCACCTCCGGCGCCACGTAGTTGATAAGCACCGCGCGATCGATCCCGATCTCATCCAGATGCTTCAGAAACGCCTTCGGCGAGCGACAGTACTCCGCAACCCGGTCGAAGTCTTTGCGCGATTTCTTCATCAACGCCAGCGCTTCCGGCTTGAATAATTCGATCGGCTGGATGTGAATGTGGCAGTCGGTGATCATAGTCAGTGGCCAGTGGCTAGTGGTCGGAACTTTATCCCAGAAATCAGAGCAAGGTTTGTATCAGGGCACGACTTCAGTCGTGCCGATCAAGGCACAGGGAAGGCCGGGCTTCAGCCCCTGCCGACGTTCACGTGCTAAAGGCATCGCACTCAGTTAGCGATAGCATGCATCACCGCCCTCTTCGCGAACACTCGCACCATCTCCCGCCGGTACTCCGGCGTCAGCGCCGATGTGGTCAGGGGTTTCGCCGTCCTCGCCGCCAATTCTCCAATGCGCTCTGCAATCTCTTCGGTCGGCGCCATTCCGATGAGATGAGCATAGGCATCCTTCACCAGGAACGGCGCCGGATTCAGCGCCGTAATAGCCACTCGCGCGTCTTCCACGCGCCCGGATTTCATCCTCAGCGCGACTGCGACTCCAGCCAGCGGGTAATCAATGCTGCCGCGCACCCGCAACTTCTGATAGCTCCCGCGCCAGCCCGCCGTTGCCTCCGGCAGATGCACTCGCGTGACAATCTCGTTCGGCGCAAGGTGCAGGCGCACGATGCCATCATTTACATAGAACTCTGACAATGGGGTACGTCGCAATCCCTGCGCTCCGGCAATCTCCAGTTCTGCTCCCAGACACAACAGCGCCGGCGGAGTATCGCCGGAAAATGCGGCCCAGCAGAAATTTCCCCCGGGTGCGACGTGGCACAAATCGCCGTCCTTCTTAAGGCAGAATCCGCAACTCTTGCGCCACAGCAGTGACTGGTTGTACCACAGGCAGCGTGTGTCCAGGCAGACATTGCCGCCCAGCGTTCCCATGTTGCGCAGTACTGGCGAAGCCACAGTCCTCACCGCCTCGTAAAGCACCGGATAATCCTTGCGAATGACCGTGGAGTGCTCGACGGCGCTGAGCGTGGTCAGTGCCCCGATTTCTATCCCATTGCCCGGAGCCTTGCGAATGCCGCGCAATTCGCCTACGCCGCGCAAATCCAACACATACGGTGGAGTGAACAGTTTTTGCTTCATCGACGGCAGCAGGTCCGTCCCACCGGCAACAATCTTCACCTCGCCATCGTGCTTCGCCATCAGAGCGACAGCTTCATCGAGGGTCTTCGGGCGTAGTAGTTGGAAGCTGGGCAGACTCACTGCTTACCTCCCGCGACCGAACCTGCTTGCGAACCTTGTCGCGCCGGATCCAGAGCATGCCGGGTCGGTCCTTTGCCGCGGAACCACAGCGATCCACCATGCTCGCGGAACTTTACCGGAGCCGTGGGATCGACCGATTCTGTCATCTCAATCCGCTTCATGCCTTTTTGCGCGCGCAAGGCGGACAAGACGCGCTCCGGCGTGAACGGACTCTCACGCAGTCGGACTCCCACAGCGTGGTATATCGCATTCGAGATCGCAGGAATTGTCGCCGCCAGCGATCCTTCGCCCGCTTCCTTCGCGCCAAACGGTCCTTCGGGATCGATGCTTTCCACGATGATGCATTCGATATCGGGCGATTCAGCCGACGAAGGGCTGCGGTATTCCAGAAGCCCAGGGTTCATCAGCAATCCGTCTTTCCACACCATCTCTTCTTCCAGCGCCTGGCCCAGGCCCATCCAGACGGAGCCAATCACCTGGCCTTCCACGGCAACCGGATTCAGCGCCCGGCCGCAATCATGCGCAGCCCAGATCTTGTGGACCGTCACTTCGCCGGTCTCCTCGTCCACGCTCACGTCGGCCACCTGAGCCGAATACGAGTAGGCCGGCGACGGCCCGACCCCTCCGCCTTTGTGCTTGCCGCCACGCGCTTCCACTGGAGGAGCGTACGATCCAGTCCCAGTCAAAGCGCCATGAAAGTCGATTGCCGAGACCACTGCCTCTTCGAAGCTCAGGTGTTCTTTGGGACCTTCTTCTTTTCGGGTCTGCAACACCGAGCCGCGAAGAATCTGCCCGTCCACATGGCCGCGGGCCGCTTCTTTCTCTTCAAGGATATCCATTGCGACGGTACTGTTATCGCTCGAAACAGCGCCGCGCTTATACACCCGGTCGCAGTACATGATGACGTCTTCCGGAGCGCAGTTCATGCGCTTGGCAGCCGCGCTCACAATGTTCTTCTTCACATCTTGCGCCGCGCGCAACGCGGCGTTGCCGGCCATAAAGGTCACGCGACTGGAATACGATCCGAGATCGATGGGCGTCAGGTCGGTATCGGCGGCGATGACCCTGACCCGCGCCAGATCGCAACCCAGCACCTCGGCCACCACCTGCGCGGTCATCGTGTCCGAGCCTTGTCCAATCTCCGACGCGCCCGTGTACACTACGACGCCGCCGTCGCGATCGATCTTGATGTTCACCGTCGAGTGCGGCATGTCGGAACGGATGATGCTGTTGGCCGCGCCGCTGACGTAATGGCTGCATGCCACGCCCAGTCCGCGACCCCTCGGCATCTTATCTTTGCGTTCTTCCCAGCCCGATCGCGTAATCACCTGGTCGATGCATTCCGGCAGTCCGTAGCTGAGCACGCGCAGACCGTTCACCGTAATCGTCGGCGGCTTCAGCAAGTTCACGCGCCGCACCTCGGCGGGATCGAGCTTCAGCGTCGCGGCAATCTCATCCATCTGCGACTCGAAGGCGAAGCGCACGTTCACCGTGCCGTGTCCGCGCATAGCGCCACAGGCGGGCTTGTTCGTCAACACGCGATAGCCGTCGTAGCGAATGTGAGGGATGTCGTACAGCGCGCCGATCAGCGCGCCGGAGTACAGAATGGTGACCACCCCGTACGAGCAATACGCGCCGCCGTCCTGAATGACCTTGCACGCCACCGAGGTCACGCGGCCGTCATTCCTTACCCCGGTCTTCAAATCGACGATGGTGCGCGGGCGTCCGCGATGGGCCCAGAAAACTTCCTCGCGCGTGTAGGTGATCTTTACCGGGGCTTTGGCCGCGCGCGCCGTCACTGCCGCGATGATCTCCAACGGGATGATTTCGCTCTTGCCGCCGAAGCCGCCGCCCACCAGCGGCTTGATCACGCGGATCTGCGACATTGGCATCTCCAGCACCAAGGACAATTTGTGCTGCAGGTAGTAAGGCACCTGGGTCGACGACCACACCGTCAGCCGTCCCAGCTTGCCGGTGTGCGGATCGAGTTCGAAATTCGCCAGCGTGCAATGCGGCTCCATCGCCGCGTGCGTCACTTCGTTGGCGATGTAGCGCGCTTCGGCCACATAGTCGGCCTCGGCAAAGCCCTTTTCCGGATCGCCGAAAACATGGTGATAATCCTTCTCGATGTTGTGCGGGCGGTTCTCGTGAATCAGGTCCGTCTCCGCCTTCATCGACTCTTCCGGATCGAAATACGCCGGCAACGGTTCGTACTCCACATCGATCAGTTCCAGCGCCCGCTCGGCAATCTCTTCAGTCACGGCGGCAACACACGCGACGTGATCGCCGACATAGCGAACCTTGCCAACGGCCAACGCCGTCTCATCGTGGCCGACGGGAAGAATGCCGTAAGGGTTGGGCGCGTCTTCGCCCGTCACCACCGCGACCACGCCGTCCAGCGCTTTGGCGCGCGAAGTGTCGATGCTCTTGATACGCGCGTGCGGATACGGCGAATGCAGGATCTTGCCCACCAGCATGCCGGGAAGCGTGAAGTCGTCGGCGTACTTGCCTGCGCCGGTGGTTTTGCCCGCCGCGTCAATCATCGCAACGGATTTGCCGATAACGGAAAAATCAGTCATTGAGTTCAGCCTTTAGCAATTAGCAACTAGCAATCAGCAATTAGCAGTCAGCCAACCAACTTGGGATGCGGACGGTCCGCGTTGGGCCTTGCGCAGCTAAACAACAGCGCCCCCGGCGCGGCATAAGATAGTCCAGCGCTTCGTAGGCGGTTACGAAGGCCCGAGTCCCTCGGGGACGACACAAACTTCGCCATAGAGTTTCGAGGGCTACTCCGCCTCCACCAATTCATGCTTCATACCCTTTTGTTCGGCATCGAGGGCCGCGCGGATCGCCTGATACATCTGCGAATATCCGGTGCAGCGGCACAGGTTGCTGCTGAGGGCATCGCGAATCTCGTCCTCGCTGGGATTGGGATTATTGGCCAGCAGCCACTTGATCGTCATCATGAATCCCGGCGTGCAGAAGCCGCACTGCGAGCCGCCGAAATCGCCGTAAGCCTTCTGCAACGCCGCGAGACTGCCGTGATCGGCGACGCCCTCAACGGTCGTGATCTCCTGGCCTTCACAAGTGGCCGCCAGCATGGTGCAGGAAAGCATGGGCACGCCGTCGATTTGCACCGTGCACGCGCCGCAGGACGAGTCGTCGCAAGCGCGCTTGGAGCCAGTCAAATCAAGGTCCTGACGCAATACATCGAGCAGCAGCTTGCTCGGCTCAATGGCCAGTTCGTGAGTGCGCCCGTTGACGCGAAGTTCGATCAGAGTTTTTTTCATCAGAAATACCTTTTTCCGAAGGGCTCTTAGCTCTTAGTAGCCACGATGCCTCCGCCTGTTTGCCAAAAGCCAAGAGCTAACAGCCAATCGCTTCCTTCAATACACCGGTACCCTGGGATCGATCTGTCTTGCCCAGCGATCGATTCCGCCTCGCAACGATTGCACCTTTTCAAATCCCTGCTGCCGCAGCCATACGGTCACGTTCATCGACCGCACGCCGTGATGGCAGATCACCACAATATGTTTTTCCGGATCGATTTCCTCACTAAATCGCGCCGGAATGTCATTCATCGGGATGTGTTGACTGTTCTCGATCCTGGCCGTTTCAAACTCCCACGGCTCCCGACAATCGAGTACCACAACGTCAGAGTTCGCTTCCAGCAGCGCCTGCAATTCTTCAGGTGCGATCTCGTAATCCATTAACTAAAACCAAACCTTGTTCATGCGTTCCAGGAACTGTTTCTCGATCGGTAAACCCGACGCCGAACCTATAACCGCGTCGATGTCGCAATGCGGACACATCGCCGTGTAGCCTTCGTCAATCCAATTACTGATTTCCGATGGCGAAAACACACGTTCACAGTAGAAGCATCCGCACATCTCGCTGCGTTCGATCTCCTCACGGTTGCGAGAGCAGTGACCGTGAGCGTCTTTCGATTCGGGGGCAAGGCTCGTCATTTCCCCACCCACTTCGGCCGGCGGCGCTCCATGAACGCCGCGATGCCTTCCTGCGCGTCGGCGGTCTTCATCAGTTCGTCAAAGTAAATCTGCTCGGCACGGGCCAGCCCTTTGTCGAAGTGGATCGCGTCCCACGAGTAGAGCGCCTTCTTAGTCACAGCAATCGCCGCCGAACTCAGTTGCGAAACGCGCTGCAAGCACTCAGTCACCAGCGTCTCCGGATCGTCGGCCAGCCCGTTTACCAATCCCGCAGCGAGAGCTTCCTCGCCCGACAGCGTTCTTCCAGTAAGCACCAGGTCTGCTGCCAGCTTCTGTCCCACAATGGAGGACAAGGCGATGCATGCCACCGGCGGATAGCAGCCCAGCTTGATTTCAGGGAAACCCCACACTGAGTCAGGCGAGGCGTAGACAATGTCACACATCAGCGCCAGTTCCGCGCCTCCGCCGAGGCAGTGCCGCCGCACACTGGCGATGGTCAGCTTGCTGTTGCTGACCACCGATCGAATCACGCTGTGGAACGCCGCCAGCATGCCGCGGACTTTGTCCGGCGTGTGCGCCGCGATGTCTACACCACCGGAGAACGCGCGCTCCGAGCCGGCGAACACGATAGCGCTGATCTCCGCCCGCGTCTCGATCTGCTCCAGAACGGCGCGCAGCTCCTCCATCATCGGGATGTCGATGACATTCAGCGGCGGGTTGCTGAGCGTCACCCGCGCCGCCGGAGGCTGCAACTCCACCGCGATGCGGGTGAAAGTCGTATTGATGGTAACCGTCATGCCAAAGTAAAAGCAGATCCTTCGCGGGCTTCCGAGTCTGTGTGAGAACCGTGCCGCCGCGCCGCGGCTCGGAGAATCTTCCCACTTTTACCCAGGACTCCGCTTCGCTCCGTCCTGGGCTAACTGCAATTCCACCCCTGCGGGGTCTATCTTCGTGCGTCCTACTCCACCGCCAGAAACAAAACCTAGTTCCCACACAGACTCTTCCGCGCTGGGCTAATTACTTTCGCCCTGCGGGCTGGCCTGATGCCGAGAAGGCGCCTTCAACGCTCAGGATGACGGTTTAGGTCCGTCACCTCCCCGTAAACTTCGCGGGACGCTTCTCGACGTAGGCCGCCAGGCCTTCTTTCGCGTCTTCGCTCTCGAACAGCAGTTGCTGGTTCTCGCGCTCTAGGGCCAATCCAGCTTCGATGGGAATCTCCCAGCCGGTCTGCACGGCGCGCTTGATCCGGCCCACCGCCTTGGCCGCTTTGTTCGGCGGGCAGAACTGATGCGCATATTCCATCACGCGATCCATAAAGTTTTCGCCCGCGAAGACGTCGTTCACCAGTCCAAGCTGCTTCGCCTCGTCGAACGAGAACGTCCTCCCGGTCACCATCAGTTCAATCGCTTTCGACTTCCCCAGAATCCGCGACAGGCGCTGTGTCCCGCCGGTCCCCGGCAGCACTCCAAGATTCACCTCGGGCAATCCGATCTTGCCGCCGTCCTTGCGAGCGATGCGCAGGTCAGCCGCCATCGCGATCTCCAGCCCTCCGCCTACGCAGTGCCCATTCAGCGCCGCAATCACCAGCTTGGGAGTGTTCTCCAACCGCAACAGGGTCTCATTGGCGTGCAGGCAGAAGTAATACTTGAAGGTGGGATCCACCTCCGTCAGCATCTGGATGTTCGCCCCGGCGCAGAAAAACTTCTCGCCCGCTCCAGTCAGTACCATAACGTGAACATCGTTATCCATCCGCGCCTGAAGGATGGCGTGGTCGAGCTGGCGATTCATCTCGTAGCTGTAGGTGTTGGCGGGAGGATCGTTGAGTTCGATCACCCCTACGCCCGACTCCGCACGGTACCGGATCAGTTGTCTGGTATCGGCCGCGGCCGTTGACGCTGCGCCATGCGTTGCAGCTGGGTTCTTCATAGCCGTATAGCCGTATTCATGTCCGTTTTTTCGTGGCTCGTCCCTTGGGAGGGGCCGTTTTCTGCTTCGAGCGGTCGCGCCCGACGGGGTCGACCCGGCCAGCCTTGGTTTGACCACGGACGCCTTGCAGGAAGATGTCGCTGATCTCGCGCGCCAGAATCTTCGCATCGGGATCGACTTTCGGGTTGTACCAGGTGTAGAGCCAGTTCATCATGCCGAAGAGTCCCATCACCGCGGTGCGAGTGCCGATTCCGCCGGCGCTGGGGCCGACCGACTTCAGGCCTTTAGCTTTGGCCAACTCATCCACCAGCCCGACGCAGATGCGGTAGTATTCGCGCTTGATGCTGGCGAGTTCGACGCCGTAGCTGTTCTTCAGCACGTCGTCCTCGTGCGAGAGCACCTTCATCGCCTTCTGCTTGGCGACCGAATACTCCACATGATTGTGGATGAAGATGCGAATGCGAGTCTCGGGATCAGTAGTGGCGGCCAACCGCTTGCGCAAGCGTTCTACAATGGTGGCGAAGGTGTGCTGCTGGATGAAGTAAAGCAGCTTCTCTTTGGATTCGAGGTAATAATAGAGACCGGCCAGGGAGATGCCGCTCAGGCGCGAGAGGTCGCGCATCGAGGCGCCATCGTATCCCTTCTCGGCGAAGACCTCGGTGGCAAAATCCAGGATCTCAGCCAGACGACGGTCAAAGCGTGTATCGTCAGGCGAAGGACGTTCCAGGGCTCGAATTGTAGAGGAAGCGGACATGGTTGTGCGAGGGTTCGGCAAGGTTAGGTTCTGTCGAACGTTCGTTCTAATTTTACCCTCCGGAGCAGAGCTTGCGCAAGGCGGTCGGACGGAGATTCCTGGGCGCATCAACTCTCCGCCCCGTGAGCCACGGCGAACATTTTCTGCGGGGACGTTGGACTGCCGGCTTACGTTTCACCGTTCCGGTCACTCCTCCGTTGACAACTGTGGCTGCGAACAGGCAAACTGCTGCATCCTGAAGATTTCTGGTCCGTGCCCTGGAACGCGAACACGATCTCGGCACCCAAGAGCGAATTGATGACCGCGCCACAACGCGTTTCGTACCGCATGGAGTCCACGCTGGAAAGCGTGAATAAATCGGAAGAGATGGCCGACCAGCAGGCGGCACGGGCGGGTCTGGACGAGGACACGCGCGGCGGATTTTCCATGGCAGTGCGGGAAGCCATGATTAACGCTGTTCTGCATGGCAATGCCTACGATACCGCCAAGCGGGTCAACTTAAGCTTCGAGCAGAACGACCAGGAACTGATCGTGATCATCACCGACGAAGGCAAAGGCTTCGTTCCGGAGGAGGTTCCCGATCCGCTGGCTCCGGAGAATCTTCTGAAGCAGTCTGGTCGTGGCATATTCTTAATGCGAGCATTCATGGATGAGGTTCGCTTCCGCAAGCTGAACCCCGGCA
Source organism: uncultured Acidobacteriaceae bacterium (assembly GCA_963789245.1). Classification (GTDB taxonomy): domain Bacteria; phylum Acidobacteriota; class Terriglobia; order Terriglobales; family Acidobacteriaceae; genus Bog-257. The sequence goes on from CAWBKE010000012.1 coordinate 276,580, forward strand.
CTGAAATCACTTTGATCAAGCGGCTCCCGGGCACTGACCTGGACCGCCAGGAGGCTTCCACGTGAGTATGAAAGCGAGCACCCGGCAGGTAGATGGCGTCACCATCGTAGACTTGAGTGGACGGATCACTCTGGGCGAGGGCAGCGTGGTTTTGCGCGACAGCATCAAGGACCTGCTGGGCAAAGGACAAAAGAAAATCCTGCTGAACCTGGGCGATGTCAGTTACATCGACAGCTCCGGCATCGGCGAGCTGGTCAGCGCCTTCACCTCCGTCCGCAATCAGGGCGGCGAATTGAAGCTGCTGCATCTGACCAAAAAAGTGCACGACCTGCTGCAGATCACCAAGCTCTACACGGTCTTTGATGTGAAGGACGACGAGGCTGGAGCTATCGCCGCCTTTAGCCACTGATGCGGGCACCCGCTAGCTGTCACCTGACCCACTTCTTGCGCCCTTTTGCGTCCTCGCGGAAGGGCGTTGTTGTTTGTTCGCCCCTTGCTGTTCGCTTTTCGTAACAGCGTTCGCGATTTGGAATGATAGAATTGCGCGGAGCCTAAGCCGTGAAGACCCAGCAAAAATTTACCGTTGTCATCGAACGGGACGAAGAGGGTTATTACGTCGCTAGCGTGCCCGCCCTGCGCGGCTGTCACACTCAGGCAAAAACCCTCGATACTTTGATGAAGCGTGTCCGCGAAGCCATTGAGCCGTGTCTCGCCAGTGAAGATGTGTTGGACACACAACTGGAACTGGTGGGCATCCAGCAGATCTGCATATGACACGGCTGCCTCGCTTGTCAGGCAAGGAAGTCGTGCAAATTCTTGAACGAATTGGTTCCCACGTCTCTGAGATTCATCCTGAGCTAGAGCCGGTATCGCCCTCCCAACGAATTCTGACATTGAACAGCGGCAGGTCTACAATTCTTTCATGTCCCGCATATCACGATTAGAAAAAGAGCAGGTTGATCCGGAGACTGCGAAGATCTACGACACCTACCTCGCAGAACGTGGCAACGTTCCCAACATGTTTCGCACGGTGGCGCACCGCCCGGAGATCTTCCGGACGATGATTGCGCACTTCCGCGCGGTGATGAATACGGGAACGGTGCCCGCGAAGCTGAAGGAACTGGCGATCGTGCGCACCTCGCAGCTCAACCAGTGTGCGTATTGACTGGCTTCCCATACCGCCTTGGCAAGGCGGCACGGTTGGAGCGAGGAGCAGATCAACGACCTGGCGAACTTCCGCAACCACACTCATCTCACCGCCGCCGAGAAGGCTGCGCTCGAACTGGCGGAACGGACCACGCTCGATCCTAATGGCGTGGACGACGCGTTCTGGAACGAGCTACGCAAGCACTTTGACGAGGGCGAAATCATCGAACTGCTGGCCGCGATTGGGCTGTTCAACTATTTCAATCGCTTCAACAACGCGCTTCACATGGAGCCGACGAAGTGACGCAGCAGTTAGCATTTGGCACTTAGCCAGGAATGACGAGCGCTAAGTGCTGACTGCCAGGTGCTCGGAGAACTGCGTCCGACCCGAGGTCGACTGCTCCTCTGCTCCTCGCAGTCGGGTTTTTCCTTCTCCGGACGAAAATGTTCCACGTGGAACATTTGCAAAATATCACAAAGTAACCGGCTAAGCGCTTGAAAGCAATCAGCCCTTAGCACTTTCATGCCAGTTAAACGAACGTTCGTTCGGATGCAGCCCAGACCCAAAAACTCCCCCATTTAGGCCGTCCCTAAATGCCCGCTACAACAATGGGCTTTAGCCCGCCGAGGCACCGTCCGCTGACTTTAACCGGGCCTCCCTAAGCGCAGTGCTAAATGCTAAGTGCTAAATGCTAAGTGCTGATTTTCGGCGCGAAGCGCATTCCATAGAACAACACCGCGGCTGAGATTGCCACTGCTACGACCATCGCCGTTAGTCCCATTTCCAGATTGCTGCGATCCGAGATGTAGCCGATCAACGTTGGTGAAAAAGCATCGCCGAGCAGGTGGATGGTGAAAATATTTACTGCCAGCGCGGTGGCTCGAATGCGGGCGCTGACCGAGTTCACCAGCGCTGCATTCAGCGGAGCGGTATTCAGCAGCAGAAAGAATTCGCCGAGAAAGATCGCGGGATACATTGCTTTTCCGGGGAAGTAAATAGCGACCACCACTGCGGGAATCGAGAGCGCCATACCGACCGCTGAGACCAGTTGATAGGCGGCAGGGGTTCGTCGCAGCAAACGGTCGCCAAGCCAGCCTCCCAGCAGAGTAGCCACAGTTCCCGAGACCACCGTCATGCCGCCAAAGATAGTATTGGCGCGCTCCAGCGGGAGATGCCGCATGCGGACCAGGAACGTCGGCATCCACACCTGCAATCCGCCGACGGCGAAAGTCATCATGGCCGCGCCCAGAGTGACGGTCCAGTAAGCCTTGTTGCGGGCGAGGCCGAGGACCGAGCCGCGCTCCAACGTGTCTGCTAGGTGATCGCTGGCGCCGCGGGCCGGCTCGCGCAAGGCGAGGACAGCGAACGCCAGCACAAACCCCGGTAACGCCGAGATCATGAAGGGAGCGCGCCAGCCATAACGCTCGCCGAGATATCCGCCGATGAGATAACCCAGGGCGCTGCCCACCGGCGTTGCCAGATAAAAAATCCCCATCACTCTTCCGCGTATGTGCTCGGGATACAGGTCAGCCAGAAATGCGGGCGAGATGGCCACGAAAGTCGCTTCGCCGATGCCGACGATCACGTGCCGCAGCAGCAGTTCGTCATAATTGTGGGTGACCGCGCTCAGCAGCGTGGCCGCGCTCCATACGAAGGCGCCCGCTGCCATGATCCGTTTGCGCGAATAGCGGTCGGCCAAGGGAGCGACCAGCGGCGCAGCCACCATGTAGCACACGAAAAAGGCGGAAGTGAGAAAGCCCACTTGCGCGTCGGTGAGCGCGAACTCCCTCTGCACCAAAGGCTGCACCGCAAACAGCACATTGCGGTCAATGTAGTTCAGGAAGTTCAGGCTGGTGAGCAGCAGCAGTGCCACGGTCGCGCTGGTTTTGGCAGACATGGGTGCGCGGGGAGGATACCACGCCGCTGCCGTGCCGGGAACCCGACCAACAATCCAGCAGATCTCCGGGAGGGCCACGGCGCGAAAGGATGAGGCGCGAAAGGATGAGTTGCTTCTGCCGCCGGAGTTGTCTACCCTTTGTGAGCTACTGCATCCCAGCAATAAAACTTTGCGGAGGCTACATGAAGTACCTGTTGCCGTTTCTTCTTGTATTCACGTTTTCGTGCGCCGCCGTGGCGCAGACCTCAGCGACCACGCAGAGCTCGGGGACTACGCAGGCCACCGAGACCACGCAGACTACGACTCCGCCATCCCCGCCCTCATCGCCGCCGGAGCAGCGGCTGTTCTTTCCGAAAGGCTGGTACTGGGGTTGGGGACAGTTCGATCTCGCTCCGCCGCACAACGAACTTGATCCCAACCTTTGCTCGGAGAGCGCCGGCCAGTATGGCGGCGTCAACGCCAAGTGCAATGCGTTTGCCCGCTATATGCTGTCGGGAACGGTGGAGTTACGGCCCATCGGGCGGACCGTCTTCCATAGAGTAATGTTGTTTTTCGATCCCGACTTTCTGTTCGGCAAGAACGTTCCGCAGACGCTCTACACCTGGTCGTGGGACCCGATTGGCATGGAGTTCGCATACGGTGGAGGCATTGACCTGCCCAAGCGCTTCGAAGTACGCTTCACGGCGCATCCCAAGATTGCGCGTTTTGGCGCGCGCGATCAACCCTTGGGCCCGGCGTGGCTCGGACCAAACGGCCCGTGGGGACAATACAATGCCATCGGGGTTCGCAAATACTTTGGAAGCCGGCCGAAGGACACTGAATAGAGGCCGACTGGCATTACAGCCGCGCGCCATCGCAAGCTTGATTGAGATTCGAGCGGCGTAACGCAGTCTTATTTTTTCGGTCTGGGATAACGCGCGATCACGACCGTTCCTATGCCGCCGCGCGGCCGGAATTCGCCCTTCACTTCAGCCCACTTCGGCCGAGCGGCCCGGACCACGTCCTCCAGCACGCGGTTGACGATGTTCTCCTGGAAGATCCCGACATTGCGATAGCAGGTTAGATATTCCTTCAGCGACTTCAGCTCCAGGCAATCCTTGTTGGGCATGTAGCGGATCCACAAGGTGCCAAAGTCGGGCAGCCCGGTCTTCGGGCAAACGGATGTGAATTCGGGGATGTCGATCACGATTTCGTAATTGGGGAACTGGTTGGGCCAGGTCTCGATTTCCGGAAACCTGACATCCAGGCCGGACTCGGCATGCTGCGGAGTATAGCGCACGCTTTTTGCCATGCTTTTATTGTAGCGGGAGCGTTGAGAGACTGGCTCGCCTGAGTCAAGTCGAGGACGGCGCAGTAAAGGCGTGGGCGAGCGAGCAGATCTCTATGCCGAAGGCCGGACTATCGGTCTGTCGTTGCAGGCTGTGCAGCGTCGGAGGCGGTGGAGACGGTCGGCTTCGACTTGGAGGGTTGCTTGAGCTGTAGTGTTCCATCTCCAGACTGCTGAATGATCTTCGAGTTCAGTTCGGCTCCAAGCAAGATGAGAAATCCGGACCAGTACAACCAAGTCAGCAGGGCTACGCCGCCTCCAAGCACGCCGTAGGTTTTGTTCAGATGAGAGAAGCGATGGAAGTACAGACTTAGAGCATCGGAGAAGAGGATCCAGCCGATCACGGCCAGCACTGCACCCGGCAGGCAGGACATGAAGCGCTGTTTCAGATTCGGGGCCAGCAGATAGAGCAGCACAATCGCGATCACCATGGAACTCACTGCCAGGAGGTAGCGCAATATCGGCCACAACAGCGCGAACGCGTGCGTCAGGCCAAGGTGGCCGGCGAGAAACTCTCCGAAGCGTGGGCTGACGACGAGGAACACGAACGCCAGCGTCACCAGCGTTCCGCTGACAAATAGGAGTCTGACTGCCAGCAACCGCGTCTTCCAGAACGGCCGGGTTTCCGGAACATCGTAGGCGACGTTGAGGGCCTCAATCATCTCGGCGAAGCCGCTGGAGCAGGTCCATAGCGTGCCGATTAGGCCAAGAGAGAGCAAGGCTCCGCGACTGGGCGTAATGACATCGGCGGCGATCCGGCGAATGAGGCCGATGCTCTCCGGCGGAGCGACGCTTGCCAGGGTGCTGACGATGGTATCGAACAGGTCCGGAATCGGAAGATACGCCACAATGGCCGCCAGGGTGATCAGGGCGGGAAAAAATGCCACCACAAAGTAGTAGGATAGGGCCGCGGCAAACGATACGATGTGCTTTGTGTTGACGTCCCGCAAGACGCCGGCAGCGATTCGCTTGATTTGCCCTAGTGACATGTCAGGTCCCGCGGATCGTCTCGAATATAGCTGCTATGCGGATGCAAGCTGCTGCAAGAGTTGAGTCACATGGGTAGCCTTGCGTCTTCTTGCGAACTGGAACATCACATGTTGGTAGCCGGCGGTCGCCGCCAGAAGGTGTCTGATCCCGGCTGCTCCCTGCGACAAGACACTAGTGTAATGAACCGGAAGTTGTGTCCTGCATTATACTTGTAGTTTCGGACAAAAATGGCAGCCGCATCTGAAAACGGCCACCGTAATGCAAACGGAAAACGAACCTGGCTCATCATCATTGGCTTGATCATTGCAGTGGTGGTGCTGGCCGCCTTCCTTTCGTTTCATCGTTCTCCAGTGGCGATTCGGGTGGGCCACGCTGAGCGCGAAACCATCACTGCCAGCATCGCTACCAATGGCAAAATCGAGGCGTTAGACAATTTTCAAGCGTACGCCCCGATGCCGACAACGGTGAAAAAGATCTATGTCCAGCAAGGAACCTGGGTGAAGCCAGGTGAGATGCTTTTGCAATTGGACGATGCTGATGCCCGGTTGCAGGCGGCGCGCGCCGAAGCGCAATTGAAAGGCGCGGAGGCGGATCTGAATGCCGTGCAGGGTGGTGGCACGCGAGAAGAAATCCTGACCACGAAGAACGCTCTGGTGAAGGCGCAGGCCGATCGTGAAGCTGCACAACGTAATCTGCAGGCGATGCAAAAGCTGTTGCAAACGGGAGCCGCTTCTCAGGCGGAAGTGGACGCGGCACAAACCCGGCTTCGGGTGGCCGGCTCCGAAGTGCACCTGCTGCAACAGAAACTGAAGGGACGCTATTCGCAGCAGGAGATTGGACACGTGGAAGCGCAGCAGGCCGAAGCACGCGCCTCGTTGCAGGCGGCGCAGGATGTGCTGAGGAACTCCAACGTCGCGGCGCCACGCAAAGGCATGGTCTACTCGCTGCCCGTGCGCGACGGCGCCTTCGTCAATACTGGTGACTTGTTGGTACAGGTGGCAGACTTACACAATGTCCGTGTGCGCGCCTTCATCGACGAACCTGAGATCGGCAGGCTACGGGAAGGCCAGACAGTAGAGGTTACGTGGGACGCGCTGCTTGGTCGAGTTTGGCAAGGTACGCTGGAAACCCTCCCGACGACGGTAGTTCAGCATGGGACGCGAATGGTTGGAGAAGTGACCTGTGTGATTGCCAACAGCGATCTCAAGTTGCTGCCGAACACGAACGTAAGCGTGGCCGTGGTTACGGAGCGCCAGCAGAATGCCATCACCATCCCGCGCGAGGCGATCCATCAGGACGCCCGTGGGCAGTACGTTTTTCAGGTGGTGGATGGTGAGCTGAAGCGCAGGGATGTAACCACTTCCGTCTCGAATCTCACGCGAGTTGCGGTGACCAGCGGCCTCTCCGATAATGCGGTGCTCGCGTTGGGAGCCCTTAGTATGCAATCCTTGAAAGGCGGCATGGCGGTGAGGCCGGCTAATCCATGAAGTTTTTTTGTTTGAAGTTCTTACTCATTTTCGGTTTGTTATGTATTTTTGCGACGGCGGGCAGCGCCGATGAGGCGGCGACCCAGTTGTTGTCGATGGGCCGCATGAACGACGCGGTCAGTGTCCTGAGCACCCGCGCCGACGCCGAGTCGCTCAATCAGCTATCGCGCGCCTACTTCGCCATGGAACAGTGGGACGAGGCGGTGCGGTACGGAGAACGCGCCGTCAGCCTCGATCCGAACAATGTAACCTATCACCTCTGGCTGGGACGCGAGTATGGACGAAAGGCGGCAGATGCCAAACCGCTGACAGCGGCGGGACTGGCTCGCAAGGCGAAGAACGAGTTTGAGCGCGCGGTACAGCTCGATCCTGCCAACGTGGCGGCGCGCCTGGATTTGGCGGAGTACTACACCGAGGCGCCGGCGATCATGGGTGGCGGACTGGATAAGGCCCGCGAGCAGGCGACGCAGATGCAGAAGTACGACCTGTCGAAGGCGCATCTGATCCTGGCGCGAGTCGCAGTGAGAGAAAAGCAATACGGTGAGGCTGAGACGCAATTTCGCGCCGCCCTTCTGGGCGCGAAGAATCCTGCTGATATGTGGCTGCAGCTGGCTGCGTTTTACCGCCAGCGCGAGCGTCTCGACGACATGCAGAGTGCGGTGCAATCGGCAACGGCGCAGCCTGGCAAGCCGGCCGAGTCCTATTTCGACGCAGCCAAGGAACTATACTTGGCCAATCGTAACCTCTCCGCAGCCATGCAGTATCTGCAGCAATACTTGTCGTCGGGCGGGCTGGTTGAGGCAGCGCCGGCGTTCCGGGCCCACTACATGATCGGTCAGTTGAATGAGCAGATGGGAAACAACGGAGCGGCAGTCAACGAGTACGAAGCCTCCATAGCGCTGGCTTCCGGCTTTGTTCCCGCCCGGAAAGCCCTTAGTCGCGTCCAGTGACGGCATGCCTTCGCGTTGCTAGTGTAGAGCATGGGATGCAGCCAAAACCCCGGCGTTCCAAGACGGAAACGAATCCGGTTGCCAGCTACGCTAGGGTCGCGGCCCTGGCCTGCGCTTTGCTGTCTACAGCCGGAATAGCCCCTGCCGCCGATGCTCCACCGGCCCCAGTTTCATTCCGCAATGCAATCCAACTGGCCTTGCAGCACAGCGGCGTGATGGGTATTGCCGCCATTAACCAGTGGCGCGCCCAAGAGGTCTACAAGGAAGCCCGCGCCAACTATATTCCACAAGTCACCATCGGCTCCAGCCTCGGCTATTCCTATGGATTCCCGCTTACCTTGGAAGGCTCAGCGCCATCGGTGGTGAACTTCAATTCAGTGCAGTCGCTGTTCAATCTTTCGCTGCAACAGTACATCAAGGCGGCCAAAATCGATTGGAAGGCGACCTCGCTAGATACCCAGGACAAGCGTGACGCGGTGATTCTCGACACCGCGCTGACCTATACGCAATTGGATCAGCTCACGGCGAAAACCAAGGCGCTGATGGAGGCACAGACCGCGGCGGAGAAAGCGCAGTACATCAGCGAGCAGCGTCTGAACGAAGGTGTGGATAGCAAGCTCGAGGTCACCAAAAGCCAACTGCTGACCGCACGCATTCGATTACGGATCGCCCAAGCTCAGGGACAGGCGGATTTGTTGCGGGAGCATTTGGCGCATCTGCTGGGAATGCCCGCCGATTCCATCACTACGGAGCCCGGCTCTATTCCCGAGATCCCATCGATCTCGCAGGATGACGATTTGCCGGCGCGGGCAGTCGCCAACAGCTTGCCGGTCAAACTGGCGGAGCAGAAGGCCGCTTCCGCAGAGGCGCGAGCCCTGGGTGAGCACAAGGCGGTGTACATGCCGACCATCGACCTGGCTTCGCAATACGCCTACCTCGCCAAGTTCAACAACTACGATTCATATTTCCTGCACTACACTGCCAATAATTTGGCTGCGGGCCTGAACCTCAGGATTCCCATCTTCAACTCGGTGCAGAAAGCCCGGGCCCAGGAAGCCGAGGCCGATGCCATGACGGCCAAGAAGCAAGCAGAACTCACCAAGGACAAGGTCGGGGAGGACGCTTTGAAACTGCAGCGTTCCCTGCGTCAGCTTGCAGCCGCACGCGATGTCGCGAAACTGGAATGGGAAGTCTCGCAAGGCGACTTGGAAGCGGTGAAGGGCCGAGTGCAGACGGGCGCAGCCAACCCCCGAGATGAGCAAAACGCGGAACTAGATAGCGACGATAAGCACGCTGCCTACTTCGATGCAGAGTTCGAGCTGAGCCGCGCCCAGTTGCAACTGCTTCGCCTTACCGGCGAACTGGAGAATTGGGCGGTTCCGACCCCATAATCGACCATTCGCTGGTATCAAGAAGTGCATCTAACTTAAAGCGTCTCAAGTAATTCCGCGCGCCTCCAACAGATGATACGATAGTTGGTAGACCTATGCCTTTGAAAACACTGTTCCTGAACCCTCCCTCCTTCGAGAACTACGACGGTGGCGCCAGTTCGCGCTGGCCGGCCACTCGTGAAATCGAGTCCTACTGGTATCCGGTATGGCTCGCCTATCCAGCCGGAATGCTGGAAGGATCGCGGCTGCTCGACGCTTCGCCGCATAAGGTCGATGCCCGGCAGACCATCGAGATCGGCAAGGAGTTCGAGTTCCTGGTGCTGTTCACCAGCACCCCTGGATTTCAAGGGGATATCAAGCTGGCTGCCGCCATGAAGGCGGCCAATCCGAAACTGAAGATTTGCTTTGTGGGGCCACATGTCACAACGTTGCCTGAAGCTTCGCTCAAGGAAGGTCAGGCAATCGATTTTGTGGTGCGCCGCGAATTCGATTATGCATCTGTCGAATACGCCAATGGCAAGCCGCTGAGCGAGATTCTCGGTGTTTCCTATCGGGGTGAGAATGGGCAGGTCCTGCACAATCCCGACCGTCCGGCGGTTGCGGATCTCGACGCGTTGCCCGATGTGGTGGACGTCTACAAGCGCGATCTGGATCCACGCCGCTACAATGTTCCGTTCCTGCTCTATCCGTTCGTCGCGCTGTATACCACGCGAGGCTGCCCGGCACAGTGCACTTTCTGCCTGTGGCCGCAGACGCTCAGCGGGCATCCGTGGCGCAAGCGGTCTTCGGACGCAGTCGCTAGCGAGATGGCGAAGGCCAAAGAATACTGGCCGTGGGTCAAGGAATTTTTCTTCGACGACGACACCTTCAACATCCAGAAGGCGCGCACTATCGAGCTGTGCGAGAAATTGAAGCCGCTGGGCCTGACGTGGTCGTGCACTTCGCGCGTCACCACCGACTACCAGACTCTGAAGGCGATGAAGGAAGCCGGTTGCCGGCTGCTGATCGTTGGCTACGAGTCGGGCGATCAGCAGATACTGAAGAACGTAAAGAAAGGGGCGACCGTCGAGCGGGCACGCGAGTTTACGCGTGATTGCAAGAAGCTTGGGCTGTTGGTCCACGGCGACTTCATCCTCGGTCTGCCCGGCGAGACCAAAGAGAGCATTCGCAGAACCATCGACTTCGCCAAGGAATTGGACGTCGAAACCATTCAAGTCTCTCTGGCCCACGCTTATCCCGGTACCGAACTCTACGACTTCGCCAAGTCGAATGGCTTCATTTTGAACGAAGGCTCGCAGATGGTCGACGATATGGGCCATCAGGTGGCGATGATCGAATACCCCGGCATCTCGCGCGACTACATCATGGAGATGGTGCATCGTTTTTACGATGAGTACTATTTCCGTCCGAAAGCGATCTTCCGCATCGTGAAGCGGGCGGCGTTCAACTCCACGGACCGCAAACGTCTTTACACCGAGGCCAAATCGTTCATGAAGCTTCGGGCCCAAAGGAATCGTGCGGTGAAGGATTCGCGCCACCAGCAGAGTTCGGCCGCCACGCAGCCCCCGACTGCCGGAACCGGCACAGGAGTCGAGTCCAAAACGCCTGAATCGGTCAGCGCCTAGGGGCCGGCGTGAGCGTTCGCAAATACTTGGTGCTACTGGCGGTGGCGATCTTCGGCTCCTCGGGCAACGTTTGCCTGGCGCGCGGCATGCGTGACTTCGGGGCCGTCACCAGCAGCAACTGGCAACGGCTCCTCACCGTCTTCTGGAGCCCCTGGATCGTCACTGGAATCTGCCTGCTGATCCTGTTCTTTTGCTCCTATCTCTCCGCCCTTTCCTGGGCTGACTTGACCTACGTCTTGCCCGCGACAGCTATCAGCTATGTCGTCACGGCTTTCCTGGCGAAGCTGTTTCTACAGGAGAACGTCACGCTCTGGCATTGGCTGGGAATCGGACTGATAACGGCCGGCGTAGGCTTTGTCGCTACCGGACCGTCGCTGACCAGTGAGGCGCAGACTTCGCATGACGAAGAGCGGCGTCCGCCCCGTACTTCCGCCGTTGCGCTGACCAGTGGTGCGAAAGGCGACGCATGAGCGCCGTGGCCACATGGGCCGGCATCGCTTGCATCGTCGTTACCGCAACCGCGGGAGACGTCCTGCAATCGCGGGCGATGAAGGAGATTGGTGACTTGGGCGACATTCAGCGGTCACAGGGCATCTTGTATCTGGTGCGTCGAATCGTTTCCAGTTCTCGCTTCATGTTGGGATTGCTGTTCATGGCGCTGGCGTTCTTCAGCCTGTTGGTCACGCTGTCATGGGACGATGTGAGCGTTGTCGGGCCGGCCTCCGCATCGCTCACCTTCATCGCCAACGCCTTCGCCGCCCGAATTTTCTTGAAGGAACGAGTCGACCATCGCCGTTGGCTAGCCGCGCTGTTTGTAGCCGGTGGGGTCGCGTTGCTGGCAAGATAAGGCCGCAGTTAGCATTTAGCACTTGGCAGTTAGCGCTCAGCACAACACTCGCGTTTTCAGCCGACCAATTGAGTCTCGGCTGAATCTAAACAGCAAGGCTGAACTGCCTCAACCTGCGCAAGTGCTGGTTGGAGATGCCTGTCTGGCCGTGTGCCAAATGCTAAATGCTAATTGCTAAGTGCCAAATGCTAAAAGCTAAGAAAACGATTGCCATCGCATGTACCGCGGTTCTTTTACTGGCCGCCTGCTCGTCGAACCAACCAGCGGAGTCGCGACCTGGCGACAAGTCTGCTCCCAGACAATCCGAATATGAAACCGGGCGCGTAGCTTTTCAAAAGATGTATCTGGCCGCCCGCGAATGGGCTGGCGACGCCGCTCCCTTCCGCCTGCAATCGCAGTTCACTCCAGACGCTCCGGTGAGCGCGGGCAAAGCCGGCGTATGGCGGGCTTCTTTTGCCTCGCCGGCAAAAAGCATGATGAAGATGTTCGTTTGGTCAGGACTGGCTAAACCGGACGCGCCCGAACACGGCGTCAGCTTCTCGGCTGAAGACAGCTGGAGCCCGACAAATACCTCGACTAAAGTTTTCAATCTTGGTTTTCTCCGGACCGATAGTGACAAGGCCTATGAGGTTGCGCAGAAGAACGGCGGTCAGAAGCTCACCCAAAAAGATCCGAAACAGCCTGTCTTCTTCGTATTGGATTGGGATGCGCCAAAGAACGAATTGGTCTGGCACGTGATTTACGGCAGCAGCCAGGAGGAAGCGAAATTACGAATCGCCGTTAACGCCTCTACCGGCGAATTCCTGAGGGTCGAAAAATAAGGCGGGCAGATTAGCCACAGGATGGTCTGCGCCAACCCTTTGCGGCTGCCAATCGCTGATTGCCGGTCGCTACCTACCGGATGTCTTCGCCGGATTCCACCCGGCCCAGACCGGAATGCCTTTGTCGTCCCGCAAGGTGACGGTGTTGGTGCCCACGGTAATCTCGCGCGCCAGGATCTCTTCTTCAGTAGCATTTGGCGCCTTTGCCCCAGTCACTTCTACCTGATCACCTTTAGCGAAGGAAGCATCGATTTCCTTCAAGAACGCGGCAGGTGCCAGTTGTACCAGAACTGTGCCAGTATCGGTCTTCACCACCAGAAGAGTTCCTTCGAAGTTCCCTGGAACCTCACGAATGTCGTCAATGACACCTTTGAGCTTGACTTCATTACCAACGTCGTACTTGGGCCCGGTATCTTTCATCTTCTGAGCCGAGCCATAAGACAGTGCCAATGACAGTGCGGCAATACTAAACAGAATTCTCAACCACAGCTTGTAGCTCATTGTCGGCGCTCCTTTCGGCGAAAGCATACTCCTGCCCCACGAACGATGTACATTTCGCAGTTGGAAACCAGCATCCGCCGCCACGGTATTCCTTGAAAAAAACGCCGCGGCACTTGCTGAGTTCGTCAGGGCGCAATCTCTGAAGCAAAGAAACATCGCTCTTTTCGAGAAATGGCGTTTGTGGCGCCATATTGCGCCCAAACTCTTCTTAACTCAAGCTCAAACTTAGCTCGTGACAACCGGCGCTGCAGTGAGGGGGCTCACAGCCGGGCGTGACCTCGCAGGATCCCGGGACTACCACCTGCCGCCAGGCTGATAGCTAGTTTGGTGGAAACAAATGGTTGCCATATAGCGCTTTCGTGTCATAATCAGGGCACGTTCAGAGATGCAGTTGAGGAAAATTCATAGTGCGCGCTTCGTTTGCTCCCAGGTTTCTGACACGACTCCGGTTCGTCGGCTTGGAGCGCGAGTATGGGGACGTCCGGGTCGAGCATGTATTGGCTGTTTCGCGACTGTTTGTAGCACTAACGTCCCTGGCGGCTTGGCTCCTCCATGTCGGAGGCAGCTTCGCCCACTACCGGGTGGGACTGATGTTGTTGCTCGGGTATGTCGTGGCCAGCGTGGTGCTTCTTGTGCGGCTGCACATGGGCGGCGAACCCAGCCGGAGCTTCGTTATTTCTGCGCAAGTGAACGATGTCGGCTGGCCAGCGCTGATTTGCTTGTTTGCCGAGATGCCCAATACGACTTTTTTCCTGCTTTTTCTTTTCGCTATGATCGCGGCGGCATTTCGCTGGGGTTTTGTGGAAACGATGGCCACGGCGCTTATCAGCGCGACGCTACTACTCTTCCAGGCCGTTATGGTGGCGTACGGGCCCATAACGCTGCGCGACCTGCTATTTGCGCCGGTAGAGCCCTCACGAGTGCTTATGCGGTGCGCCTTCCTGGTGATGGCAGGTTGGTTGCTAGGATTTCTGGCAGAGACGGAAAAGCAATTGCGGGCCGAGATCGCTTTTGCGAACCACCTCCTGTCCCTGACTCGCGTCGGCAGCCGCTTTGCTACTGTCCTACAGAACGTCCTGTCAGAGTTCGGACGAGTCTTCCAGGGAAGGGCGGTTTACGAGGTTGCGGCCCAGGGCAGCAGCGGACGCACTTTCAGGTGGGAGATTCCAGGCTTGGCAAATTCCACGATTCACGTTCGCGAAATCGCTCCCGCAGACAAGATTGTCGAGATGATGCCGGATTATCCGCACACGTTTTTTATGCGCCGCACTGCTTCCAACGGAGCTTGCTCCATTACCGCTCTGGATGAGGATGGCCGACGACTGAAAATCGACCAGACCGAGGGTCTGGAAATGCCGGTGCCTGAGGCGAATTCGCTGCTGGTCGTGAGCCACGAGATGGGCCGCGACTGGTGTGGCCGTCTCGTCTTTCTCGATGCCCATTTGGGACGGCAACGCGAGCACGAGTTGCGATTTGCTCAGAATGTTATGCGTCAGGTGGCTCCGGCCCTGTATTCTGTGTATCTCTTCCGCGGGTTTCGCTCGCGGGCAGGAGCGACCGAGCGCGCCCGGGTAGCCCGGGAGCTGCACGATACTACAATACAGTCGCTTATCAGTATCGAGATGCAAGTGGACGTACTTCGCCGGCATAACGCTGATTGCCAGGTGTCGGTGGAGCTGGGACGCATTCAGGAATTGCTTCGCAATGAAGTGTTGAACTTGCGCGAGCTAATGCAGACCATGCGCCCAATTGAAATTGGGCGTCATCAACTCCTTGACTTTATGGCCGAACTCGTGGAACGTTTTTCCAGAGACACCGGAATCGCTGTGCGCTTTATATCGGAGCTGCAGGAGGTCACCATGCCCGATGCCACCTGCCGCGAATTGGTACGAGTGGTACAGGAGGGTCTGGTAAATATCCGGAAGCACAGCGGTGCCCGCTCGGCGCTGGTTCGCTTTAGCGCGCAGGACGGCTTTTGGAAGTTAGTGATTAACGATGACGGGAACGGTTTCCCTTTTACAGGACGTTTTACCATGACGGAATTAGACAGTCTGCGTCGCGGCCCCGCGATAATCAAGGAACGGGTACGCGCGGTCGGAGGCGACATGGTGATCGAATCGACTCCCGGGCACGGTTCTAGGCTGGAGATTACTATTCCGCAGAAAGGACACGAATCACATGGATAAAAAGGAGCCGTCAGTGCGCATTGTGATGGCCGACGACCACACGATTTTCCGGGATGGGCTTCGCCGTTTGCTGGAAGCTGAACCCGAATTGGAGGTGGTGGGCGAGGCCGCCGACGGCGCCGAGGCGGTCAGCCAGACGCGGGAACTCAAGCCCGACATACTTCTCCTCGACCTGGCGATGCCCCGCGTTCCCGGTATGGACGCGATGCGCGATCTGTCAGCCGATGGCGATAATCTGCCCACCAGGATTATCGTTCTTACCGCGGCCGTCGAACGCCTCGAGATTGTCCAGGCACTGCAATTAGGTGCTCGCGGCGTGGTCATGAAAGAAGCTGCCACGCAATTGCTGATGAAAGCCATCCGCACGGTCATGCTGGGGCAGTATTGGATTGGCCGCGAAGCCGTGGGGGACATCGTGGAATTCATGCGCACGAATCCCTCCGGCGAGAAGGCTCCGCGTAACTATGGCTTGACCAAGCGCGAGATGGACATACTTACTACCATTGTCGCCGGCCTGAGCAATAAGGAAATTGCGCGCAGGTTCTCGCTCAGTGAGGACACGGTGAAGCATCACTTGACGAACATCTTCGACAAGGTGGGCGTAGCCAGCCGCCTGGAACTTGCCTTATTCGCGATCAACAATCGGCTGACCGAGCCGCCAGCTTAATCGATTTTCCTTGCGTGCGGTCCGCGCCCTTGCTTTCGTTCCCAGCAAGCCGCCGTCTATGCTCCAATGGATTTTGGACGGGAGAGCGACAACTTCGCCGCCGTGGTGTTTCATCCTTAGAAGTCGATCAACGAGGATAAGCGATGAGAAGTAAAGGGCCCTTGTATGTTGCGTTCACGTTGGCTTTGAGCCTCATGCTGCTGGCCGGATGCTCACGCAAGCCGGAGCGTACCGACGCCCAGGTGGCCGGCGATGTTCAAAACAAGATCTATAGTGATCAGGCAATCCAGAGCCGTCAGATCAGTGTGCAAGCTGCCAACGGAATCGTCACCCTGAGTGGCGATGTGGGCAGTGATGCCGAGCGCACTGCGGCTGCGAGTGATGCAGGTGGAATCGACGGCGTAAAGACAGTTATTAACAATCTGCAGGTGCAGCAGGCCGAAGCGGCTCCTGTTCAGCAACAGCCGGCGCGACGCGAGAAGAAACAAACCCAGGCGGCGAACACTCGCCATCGCCGCGACAAGGCGGTCAGCGAATCGGACAATTCGCAAGCCGAAGACCTGCAGGCCAATAACAATCCCCCTGTAGCCCAGGAGCCTCCGCCGGAACCGGCTCCACCGCCAGCGCCAGCGCCTCCGACACCGCCGCAGAGAATCACAATTCCGGCGGGAACGCAGCTTTCTGTCCGGCTGAATGACACACTGGACTCAGAGCGCAACCAGGTTGGCGACACGTTCCATGGCTCTCTGAGCGTGCCGATTGTGGTCGATGGTTCCACCGTGATTCCAACGGGCGCCGACGTTGTCGGGCGGGTGGCGAACGTCAAAAGCGCCGGGCGCTTCGCGGGAAATTCCGTCCTGACGTTGGAATTGACTGCTCTCTCCGTAAACGGAAAAACTTACAACATCCAGTCCAATCAGTGGACACGGTCCGGTAACGGCGAGGGCAAGAGCACTGCGACTAAGATCGGCATCGGCACGGCCGCGGGTGCAATCCTGGGTGGACTGATTGGCGGAGGCCGGGGTGCCGCGATCGGCGCGGCCAGCGGCGCGGGCGCGGGTACTGGAGTCGCCGCTGCCAAGAAAGGTGAGCAGATCAAGCTCGCACCCGAAGCGGTGCTCAACTTCCAGCTCATCAACACCTTGACCGTGACGCCGCAAGGTACAAACAATCGCGATTCCGGACGCACACCAGTTTCCTAGTAACGGCCGGCAGTATTGGGCGCAGTTAAGTTCCGCGGCTGCGCTTTCTTGCATCTATTCTTACTACACAGCCGGAATCGGTTGCGATATCCTCACTAGGCAATTTGCCGGGTTTTCACTACTGTTAGACAAGGATTTCGCCTGAACGCTTTGGACCGACTGCTGGAATGCGCGCTCTTTGTCGCCGGATTGGCATTCGGCAGCTTTCTGAACGTTTGTATCAGCCGCATTCCGCGCGACCAGTCGATTATCCATCCGCCATCCCATTGTGAAGCCTGCGGCGCTCCCATTCGCTGGTACGATAACGTTCCTCTCGTCAGTTGGATCGTGCTGCGCGGTCGCTGTCGCAATTGCGGGGTGCGTATCTCGGCGCGCAATCCGGCAGTCGAGCTCCTCACCGCTTTGCTGTTCATGGCTTGTTATTTGTCATTTGGTTGGACGTTGCTGATGCTGAAGTTCTGTGTCTTCGGCTTCCTGCTCATCGGACTCATCTTCATGGACGCGGAGACTGGTCTGCTGCCGAGGGAATTTACCTATCCAGGCATTGTCCTGGGCCTGGTCTTCCCTTGGATCGTCCCCACAGACTATTCGGCTACGGCCCTTCTGCTGCGGATGTTTGATAACCCGGTCCTGAGCGTCCATTGGCTTTCGCTGCTTGATTCCGTGCTCGGCGCCGTGGTGGGCGCGGGCTTCTTTTACCTGGCGTGGGCTTTGTACTATCTTGCCCGCAAGAAGCATGGTCTGGGATTTGGCGATATTACTCTGATGGGCATGTCAGGGGCGTTTCTCGGGTTGAAGCTCATCCTGTTCGTTGTTTTCTGCTCGCCGCTGCTGGCAGTCGTCTATGTATGCATTCTGTTAGTGCGAGAAGTGTTTATATCAAGAACGAAGCCTGAGACCCGGGTACAGGACGAGGGACCGTTCCTCAGTCGCCAAATTCCTTTTGGTGTGTTTCTTGGCGTCTGCTCTCTGGCCGCTATATTCCTTGGTCAAACTGTCTGGAGTTGGTACTTGCGCAGGATCTAATGCGAAAACTCTCTGTCCCGTGGACGAGAACTCGCTAGTCGGGCTTGCTTCGCGATTTGTTTCAAGTGATGCCTGGCGTGGGTGCGGTGGAACTGGCGCAATTCTTTGGCGCTGAGCGGGCCAAGGGCAGGATGATCCAGCAGTTTGACGCTGCCGCCAAACCTCCGCTCCGCATCGGCGAGGATAGCGTCCACCGCCACCAGCGCATCGTAGAATCGCCGCAAGGAATAGTCTTCGAGACTGTCGTTTGGAATGGCTTGTTTGGGAGCGGTACGTCCAGACGGCATCAGACCCAGCTTGGTCACCCAAAACGTTCGCAATCGGTCCGGCAGCGTCGGCTTGCTTCCCAGCGGTCTTCCGAGTTCCATCACGCCGAGAATGCCCTTACTAGTGCCGGTAAAGCTCAGGCGGAGATGTTCCAGAATCTGGGCAGACGTCCACTTGCCGGGCAGAGCGCGATGCCAGTCAGACTCAGACCAGCCAAGCGTCAGCCTCTCCACTTCGCAGCGGATATGCTCTAACTCAGGAGACAACGTTCACTCCGTGGCCCGGCGGTGAAACCAAGATAGCAATTCTGCTCGCACCAATATGAACCCAAAAACGAACTTGTTCAATCCCTTCTTTTCACATCAAGCGGCATCGCGCCCGAGCGGCACATTAGTGACAACCCGGAGGCCTTTCACAAAGAACCGAAATTCCCTTTGGACGGTTGGATTTTGCCGGTCGGGATGTCATGCATCTACCAATGAAGCCGGAACAATTTAACTTGCCGAAGTAAGAGACTAATGGGAGCGAGCCACGGGGTGCAAATTGCGACTGGGCTACCTGGGACGCGATGCCCGGGCGCGTCTTGCCGAGGCTGCGCGAATGGGGCCGGTCCCGGTGGGCGGTTTTCGGTCGCCGTCGAGCAATTGCTTCAGAACGGCAGCGTTGTTGTGCACTTCGTCTTTCGCCGCATAAAGCAGCGTCAACCGGCGATGCTGCTTCGCAATCTCGTAGAGCTGTTGCAGCGCCTGGTTTGCGGTCTCAGACGCGAGTTCTTTGAGATATTTCTCGCGAAACTTGTTCCACTGTTGAGGGTGCGCGTGAATCCACTTGCGCAGTTCGTTCGAGGGCGCCACATCTTTGAGCCAGGCATCGAGAGCGGCGACTTCCTTCGTCAATCCCCGGGGCCAAAGCCGGTCAACCAACACCCGGGCGCCATCTTGCGAAGAAGGCGCCTCGTAGACGCGTTTGATGACAACCGTCACGCGAGGTGTATTCTAACTCTGATGGAGTCGCAGTGCCGGTCTCCAGCAACCACATCCCAGAACTCTGGATCGAATGTTGAAGCTGAAGCTCGCACGGTTTGCCCTCTTAGCTGCATTCTCATTCATTGTGATCGCGATCCTCAGCGCTTGCGACTCCGAACCTCGCAAGACCGACGCTGAGTTGGGACTGAACCCGCAACAGGCCAGCGGCCGACGGGTGTATGACGCGCGCTGCGGCGATTGCCATTATGCCTACAGTAAACGCAACCTGCGTGGTCCGAGTCTGAATGGACTGTTCAAGAAGCCCTTCATGCAAAACGGAATGCCTGCCAACAACGAGCGCGTCACCGACATCATCGTATTGGGCCGGGCCAAGATGCCGGCTTTCCAGAATAAGCTTACCCAGCAGCAGTTCGACGATCTGATGGCGTACTTGCATACGCTGTGAGGGGCTGCTCTGGGCTCTAGCCGGCATTTGCGATGTCGTGCTGGCCGGGATCTTCCACTCCAGCCGCGGCTTTGATGGCCTTCCACAGCTCGTTATGTCCCATACGGGCTTTAGCCGAAAAAGGAATCACGTGATCGGGCGAAACGGCCAGTTTTTCGCTCAGCTTCCGAAGCGAGGCGCGCAACTGGTTGGCCGAGATGCGGTCGGCCTTGGTGGCGACCAGCAGGAATCTGCGATCGACGTGGCGCAGCCAATCGAGCAATTGAAGGTCGAGTTCCTGTGGAGGGATGGTGACGTCGACCAGTGCCACGCACAGCGCCAGGGACTCGCGCGTCTCCAAATAGGGATTGATGAACTTCGCCCATTGCGCCGTGACTTCCTTCGGCACGCGCGCATAGCCGTAGCCGGGCAGATCGGCGAAGATGAAGTCGGGCTGCGGCTTGCCGGGGCGGCGTACCTGGAAGAAGTTGATGGTCTGGGTACGGCCGGGGGTGTTGCTGGTCTTGGCGACTTTGCCGCCGACCAGCGAATTAATGAGACTCGACTTGCCGACGTTGGAGCGGCCTACGAAGGCGATCTCTGGCGCGCTCGGGGGAGGGAATTGTCCCGGGTCGGCTGCCGACGTTACGAAGCGCGTGAGGACCTTCATGCCTTACTATCGCCGGAGAGAACGGAAAGTGCAAGAGGAACCGCCCAATTCGGAGCACGGCCTCACACGCTGCGGAACAACTCGCCTGTGGAGCGCGTTGTAACAGGGCACGACTTCAGTCGTGCCGATGAGCCTTCTATTTCTTGTGATCCCGAGCGGCCGTCAGGCCGCGAGGGATCTGCTCTTTCGACTTTTTCCGCAGCCTGTTCAGCCGTGCATCGACTCGATAGTTCGAATCCCGGCTTACAGCCGCTGAGGTAATGCGAAAGGCCCGCCGCAGCGGGCCTTGGTTTTCTGCTACGCCGCAATGTTACTGGTGCGCCGTCGGAACCTGCTCCTGTGTAGGAGGCAGCGCCGGAATGGTCGGCGTCTCCTCATCCGTCACCTCGGGCAGCGGACGTTCTAGAGCGTAGGCCAGCACTTCATCCATGGTATTGACGAACCGCAACTGCATTACATTGCGGAGGTTCTCGGGGACATCCGGCAGGTCCTTCTGATTGTCGGCGGGAAGGATGACCTCGAGGATGCCGGCCCGGTGCGCAGCCAGCAGCTTCTCTTTCAGACCGCCGATGGGCAGCACTTTGCCGCGCAGCGTGATCTCGCCGGTCATGGCGATGTCGCGGCGCACAGGAATTCGGCTGAGCGCGCTGGCGATCGCCGTTGCCATAGTGATACCGGCGGACGGACCATCCTTGGGGATGGCGCCCTCAGGTACGTGTACGTGGATGTCGAGATTGCGGTAGAAGTCGCGCGCCAATCCCAGTCGATGCGCGCGCGAGCGCACGTAGGACATGGCCGCTTGCGCGGACTCCTGCATGACGTCACCCAGTTTCCCCGTGAGGGTGAGTTTGCCCTTGCCGTCAACCGTGGCAACTTCGGTGGTGAGAATGGAGCCGCCCACTTCCGTCCACGCCAGGCCAGTGACCAGACCGACCTCGCTGCGCTCGTGAGCTTCGCTGTCGCGGAACTTCATCACGCCCAGATAGTCGTTGACGTTCTCGGCGGTGAGAGTGATGGCAAACTTGTTACCTTCCTTGACGACCTTGCGCGCGACTTTGCGGCAGATGTTGCCGATTTCGCGCTCCAGGTTGCGGACGCCGGCCTCGCGCGTGTAGCTGCGAATGATGGTCGTTAGCGCTGCGTCGGTGAAGACGATGTTCTCTTCGGTCAGGCCGGTCTGTTGGCGCTGCTTGCGGACCAGGTACTGCTTGGCAATCTCGACCTTTTCCGGCTCAGTGTAGCCGTGCAGCCGGAGCACCTCCATGCGGTCCTGCAAGGCAGGTGGAATGGTGTGCAGCACGTTCGCCGTGGCGATGAAGAACACCTGCGAGAGATCGTATTCGACGTCGAGATAGTGATCGACGAACATGAAGTTCTGCTCGGGGTCGAGTACTTCCAGGAGCGCGGCCGACGGATCGCCGCGGAAGTCCATCGACATCTTGTCGACTTCGTCGAGCATGAAGACAGGGTTCTTGGTGCCGGCCTTCTTCATCATCTGGATGATCTGGCCGGGCAGGGCGCCGATGTAAGTGCGACGGTGGCCGCGGACTTCGGCTTCGTCGCGCACGCCGCCCAGCGACATGCGAACGAACTTACGGCCGGTCGCCTTGGCGATGCTCATGCCAAGAGAAGTCTTACCCACGCCCGGAGGTCCAACGAAGCAGAGAATGGAGCCCCTGGGATTCTTCACCAGTTGCCGGACGGCGAGGAACTCGAGAATGCGCTCCTTGATCTTCTCAAGACCGTAGTGATCTTCGTTCAGCGTCTTCTCGGCGATGTCGATGTTGCGGATTTCTTTGGAGCGCTTCTTCCACGGTACGGCCAGCAGCCAGTCCAGATAATTGCGGGATACCGTTGACTCAGCTGACATGGGCGGCATGGCTTCCAGCTTCTTCAGTTCCTGAAGCGCTTTTTCGTGAACCTCACGCGGCATACCTGCGGAGTCGACCTTTTTCTTCAGTTCGTCGAACTCACTTTTCTCGCCGCGGCCCAATTCCTTTTGAATGGCCTTGATCTTCTCGTTGAGGTAATACTCTTTCTGGGCGCGCTCCATCTGGCGTTTCACACGAGACTGGATGGTGCGGTCCATATTCAGCTTTTCGATTTCGACATCGAGCACGTCGCCGATGCGATTCAGCCGTTCCGCCGGATCGAAGATTTCCAGCAGTTCCTGTTTTTCCTCGATCGAGAGCTGCAGGTTGGCGGCGATGGTATCGGTGAGCTTCGCCGGATCGTCGTTGCGGACGGCGGCGATCATGGTCTCGTAGTTCAGCGACTGGCACAGCTTGACGTACTGCTCGAAGAGCCCGGTCACGCGTTGCATGGCAGTCTCGACCTGCGGCCCCGGCTCCGCGGAATATTTCGCGG
This sequence comes from uncultured Acidobacteriaceae bacterium, assembly GCA_963789245.1. Lineage (GTDB taxonomy): Bacteria > Acidobacteriota > Terriglobia > Terriglobales > Acidobacteriaceae > Bog-257. The sequence continues at coordinate 299,358 of CAWBKE010000012.1, forward strand.
TGCGCACGGTAGCTTCGAAATAGCCGTCAGTATCGACGACTTGCAGGATCTTGCCGCGCTCCAGGCCTTCCACCAGGACCTTGATGTTGCCGTCGGGAAGTTTCAGGCTCTGCACAATGTTGACGATGGTGCCGACCTGGTAGATCTCGTTGGGCTTGGGCTCGTCGATGGAGGCGTCGTGTTGGGTAGCGAGAAAAATCTTCTTATCGCCGGCCAGCGCCTCTTCCAAGGCGCGCACGCTGGACTCCCGGCCCACCACGAACGGCGTCATCATGTACGGAAAGATGACGACATCACGGATCGGCATCATGGGGAGTTTCTTGGTCTCGAACTTTTCGCGCTGCGTCACTAATAGCCGCCTTATCGGTTCAGAGCGCAATAGGCGCTCCGGGAGAAATTTGGTGTGAACCGCTCTTTTTCGCGCCGCTACTTCCGGCCGAAGCCCACCTACCCAGGCTCAAGAATATCACGCGAGGGAAGCCAGCAGAAGCGGGGACGTCGACGCCCAGGAGTAGGAAAACCGCTCAAAGCAAATGAATCAGATGGTGCAATTGGGTTGGGCACTGCTGCCATGGCGCAATCGCCCTGTGTTGTGAGAAGCTAGTAGCAGCGCCGAGGACGCTGAGCGAGCGTGAGTGCGAGACCACTCGAGCGCTTGCGCACCGGCCTTGATGACGTCCCGCGCAGGGAAAGAGTTCTGCGGGGAATAACAGAAAGCACTACATAACGCGAGGACTGGGTGTTCGATCTCGATTTTTCTCCTCCGGAAGGGCTAAACCGTTCTCTCTGGCGTTCGCTGGTAATCAACCTTGCCGACCGCTTCGCCCCGGAGCGCCTTCCGCCGCTGGTGCTGACATCAAAACCGGTTGACGTCGGCCTTCTGCCGGGCGAACTTCTGGAATTGCCGTGGTATCGCACGGTTTTTGGCAATCTTGCGGACGTGATATCGCCGGAAACCCTGCCGCCTCTGGAATTGGAATCGCGGCCGGTTGACGTCGGCGAACTGCTGGGCGACGAACTGAGCCACAGCTGGTGGAACTCTCTTTTGCAGAATCTTCGCGACCGCCTCGCACCCGACAGACTCCCGCCGTTAGAGTTGACTTCCCATCCAGTGGCGGCATTTGGAGCCGATTCGAGCATGCAGATCCTCGATTGGTCCAGTTTGATCGTCGGGCCAAAGGTGTTTCGAGCTGATGCGCCGCAGGCCAGGCCGGTCAACGTCAGCTTCGGGGAAGCTGTGCCAGTTGAACTCCCTGAGGCCGCTCCCGCCGATCCGGCGCTGCTGATAGCGCGAGTCCAGTTAATGCGTGACATTGGACGCACACGCTTCCGCCGCAAAATATGGATTTCGCTGGCTGCGGCCGAGGCCATCTTTCTGCTGGTGATGATATTCAGGTTCCAATAGCCCGCGCCCGGAGAGGTCAGGATCGGCCTTTTGCTTCTTTTTGTTTTCTCATCGATTCGTACACGTGTAGGATAGATTTGCTGGCTCATATTGTGTAAGGCCGTCAGGTGGGCACAGTCTCAGCGGCAAGGGTGGACATTCGTGGGCATCAATACCAGCACGCGGCTGATTGGTGATGTGGTCATCATCGACACTATCGGTGAGCTGCGGCTGGGCGAAGGGACCAATGTGCTTCGCCGGGTTGTGAATGAGACAGCGGAGCAGGGTTATAAGAACATCCTGCTGAACTTGCGCGATGTCCGGCACATTGATAGCGCAGGGGTTGGCGAGCTGATGAGTTGTTATACCTCGGTGCGTAATCGCGGCGGTCAGCTCAAGTTGATGAACCTTAGTAAGAACGTTCATAACCTGCTGCAGATTACCAAGCTTTATACGATATTCGAAGTAGAGGACGACGAGCCTACGGCAGTGGCTTCCTTTCGCTAATTGGACTGCAAAGCTACAGATTTCTTGAATCATGGGGCAGCATTTAGAACTTTGTTTTTATCTTTGAAGTTTGCGAGGCGATATGAAAGGCGATCCTAAAGTTATTGCGTTTCTCAATCAAGTTTTAAAGGCGGAGTTGACGGCCGTCAACCAATACTTTCTCCACGCCGAAATGTGCGAGAACTGGGGCTATGAACGGCTGGGAAAACTTATCAAGAAAGAGTCGATCGAGGAGATGGTGCACGCCGAGAAGTGCATCGAGCGCATTCTTTATCTAGACGGTACTCCTAATATGACCGACTACTTCAAGATCAACATTGGCGCGACTGTGGAGGAGCAATTCAAGAACGACCTGCAAGTGGAGTACGACGCGGTGAAGCGCTTGAATGACGGTATCAAGCTCTGCGTAGCCCAGGGCGACAATGCCTCGCGCGAGTTGGCCGAGAAGATTTTGATGGACGAAGAGCACCACATCGACTGGCTGGAAGCGCAACTGCACGCGATTGGCGAGATGGGCATCGCGAATTACCTGGCGCAGCAGTTGAAGAAAGAAGACTAAAGCGGGCGGTCAGACGTCGCACGAAAGGTTTGTTCAATGTCCCTGGGGGTGGCGAGCGCAATGCTCGCCATCTCCGACGGCACCGAGTCGGAATGCGCTGCGCGCAAAGTGAACCTGCGTCTCTTCCCAGGCAAGCCGAGTAAAATCCCCCGCCGCCAAACGTTCTTTGTTAACACCTCGTGAAATCTTAAGGAAAGAATCGATTCGCGCCTACGGTTTGCCCGTGAGTACGACCCACGTGCTGTCGTCAGGCGTGGCAGGAACAATGGCGGCCAACGGGACCGGGCTACAGGGGGCAACGGTGCGCAACTTGATTCTGGCATGGGTGCCGACACTGCCTGCGGCCATCGTGTTGTCGGGAATTTTGTTTTGGGCCTTCACTTCGATGAAATGGTAGGTTTGGCAATCCGTCCGCGCTCACGCGTCTTACCCGCGCTCGGGAAGCACGTCGAATGACAGAGTGGATCCTGTCACCCGGCTTCTTCCGTAGTACAGATCTCAGCCAATTTAGCCAGGATCACGCCTTCCTCGATCCTAGTTTCCTGGATGCGCTTGCGGAGTTCGGAATCCCGTGAGTCGGTGGGACCCGACAATTCCAGCATGGCAAGGCGTCCCCGCACTAACACCAAAGTAGCCTTGAGGTCGTCAATGTCGTATTGGCTCGCCATATGACCCTCATCCGTTATACGAACCATCTGAATGAGGTCAAGGGTATCACGAGCGCGCAAGAGCCGCTCTGGAGATCAGAGCGAGAGCAGTGCTGCGTAACACCACATTCTCTCCTAGCCGCCCGTGCGGGCTTGAAAGCACACTAGTCCGTCCGGGACCCGAGCTTCCGCATCCTGAAAAAATGCAGCGCGTTCGCGCGCCCCCAAATCAACGTCAACCCGCATGCGGCACTACATTATTCCCCGGCTGCCGCCTGTGCTCCGGAGGCCTTCGCCATCAAACGTAGGTGAAGCATAATGTTCAGATGGTTTCCGACAACGGCATTGAAATTCGAAGGCGGACCGGAATAGTCCTCTGCGACTTGCAGACCGGGCGCCGGCGGGAGGCCTGAGGATTCCATAAACGTCCCCGTGCATTGGAAGCCGCGATAACTCTCACTCCCGCCGGACGGGTTCTGGCAATTTTCATCTTGAATCACGGCAGGCCAGGTGGTACCAACTACAGCCTTCACCAACTGGGGAAAATTCTCACGGCCAATAGTCGTCGACGTCGTCGCCTCCATCGCACCGTTGCCATCGGCGGGCCGGAGGTCGAAGACAAAGGTGGCTTCGCGCGAAACGCGGTGGACTATCGGAGGGCCATAGGTCGGCCCGGAATAAGCCTCGGTTGGATCCAACTCGACGTTGCGGTCCACGCGCGTCAGGGTCAGGTCACCAGTGGTTTGCAGCCGGCCGTCGGGCATCCGCTGGACTGTCTTGGAATGGAAACACACCAGCGTCGTGTTAGACACGTTCATCAGCCACTGGCTGAGGAATTTTCCATTTTCAGCAATTCTAGGCGACATCGAGGTAGCCGGATAGAACCTGAAAACGACACTGGACTTTGCAGGATCGGCGTCGTCAAGATTCACACTACCGTTCACCCTTCCGTAACCCAGCGTAAAGTCGATTTTCGTTTTCCCGTAGTTGGTGGTTCCGTCGGTGACGAGTTGCGCGTCGGAATGGCGGGTATCCACCTGCCAGGTTCCGGTCATGGAAGCAGGTTTCGTGGAAACGCCCAGGCCGAGAACAGCCAGAGCGAGGATTACAGCAGCTGCGAATACAGCTATGTGCTTAAGCATGGTTCCTTCTCCTCGGCGGATTTTCTCTGTTCGATGCAGACTGCCTCAAAAAGGATGCCCGGTATTGCGCGGGGCTGCCATAGGCGTTGCCGGAGCGCAAACCTCGCCCGTTGGCACTGAGGACGAGCCGAGAGCCAGCCGCTGGATTGTCACATTAAGGACATCCCCGGCATACATTTGGTCGGTTTGGATGTATCCGGCTGGCGCTCGATGATGAAAAGGGCGTTCCGGCTCGATCGCCCAAGCCGGAGCGGTAGAAATCAATCGGCGGCTGATGGGCTGCTGGGGCCGGTGCGAACGGTACTGCGAGCTTTGTGCTTCGATACTTGGCCGATGGCCGGGCCATCCGCAAGCAGTCCGCCAGGGGCGTAACGATCCTACAAGCCAAAAAGGCAGGAAGCGCACCATCGCTCCCTGCCATTTCTTTTAATTCACGTAGAACGTCCAGTCCTGCTGGCCGGTCAATACATCCACCGCTGCAAACCCGGCTTGACCAAGAGAGTCTGTGCCGCCGAAGCCGGCGCAGTATTGTCCTGCCGCCAGCCCGGTTGCTACGACTGTGTTCACGTACAAATTGTCGCTGCCGCTCACCGCGCGGTTTACGCCGCCGTTGAATGCCTGCGAGTAGACCCCGGTACATCCCAGGCTGACCTTAACCGTGCTGGTCACTACCGGTTTGGTGTTGTACCAGGTGAAGGTCACAGTATCGCCATTGACAGCAGAGTTCGGACCCGCCGGATACTCAGCCTGCGGATAGGGTTCTATGGTAGGCGTTGTGCGCCCGAGGTAAACGTTGTGCGGTGGAAGAATCAGCGAATCGCTTCCCGCCAAGGTGCCATTGCGATAACCGATGTATTCAGGTATCCACTTATAGAGCTGGCTGAACTCTTTGCTTCCTCCATACACGTTATCGAAAGCATGCTGGAACATCGTGTCCGCCACCGTCCACGCGCTGACTCCGCTGGTCGGCAGAACGTAGCTAGCGCCGCCGTTGTTCGCGCCAAGCCACGCGTAAGCCGGAGCCAACAGCATGTTCAGGTCACTCTGCTTGTACGTGCAACCGGACCGGCAAATCTGTGGACCAAAAGGAACCGTCCACAGCGCATAGGGGAGCGACCAGTCACTGCCCGTAAGATTAAACTCATTGGAGTAAAGCCAGTCTAATAGCTTCGGCAAGACAACGTAAATCCGAGTGTCGCACTGCTGTCCCAGGTAAATCTGGGCCGTGCAGTAGTGAATAAGGGCCTCGGATACGAGGCCAGCATCAAAGCTCGCTGTTCCCATGCCGCCGGGGATGGGGAATGGTCCGCCAGTGGAGGGTGTGTACTCATAGATTCGCTCCGCGTCAGCCAGGGTGGCATCGACCCGCAGCTTCAGTTCGTCCACCCCGTTGTCCACCGGGCCTTCCGATCCAAAGCAACCCATAAGCCAGCAGTTATACAGCGCAGGTATTTCGTACTCGCGGTCGCGCATGGTATCGGTCTCCGGCGCGAAAGCATTCCAGATGATGCGCTGATTGGTATTCGCCCAGCCGCCGCTCGGCGAGAAGAACGGATACAGAAAGTACTCATCCGCTCGTGCGTCAGGCGTCGATCCATTCACCGTTTCATAATTGCGGAAGGCGTGCATCGTGTTGCCGTCCGTGAAGCGGTTCCATTCACTGTCCGTAGTCCAGTGGTCATGTGACCGCTGCCAGTCAGAGACTTGATCGAAGATGCGCTCCGCAACCAGGTTCCAGGTACTGGCGTTGCCGACGTTGACCCAGGTGCAGCTACCATCGGTAGTCTTATTACCGATAGTCCCGTTCCAATGGGGCCCACACACAACGTTCATTGCCGTCGGACACCGCGTACTAGAAGAAGTGCAGGCTGAGGTGTTTACCTCAACATTGTTTCCATCCATCACTGCGGACCATTGCGTGTAGCTGTGCAGTGACTGCCAGCGCGCCACCGTGCTAAGTTCGGTCTCGACGCCGTAAGCCACTCGCGTGCCGTCGTAATTCCAAATACCCAGCGGGCCTACGGTAAGACCGCTGCTGAAATTGTCGCCACCGAAGTACCAGCCCGGAGGATTGAGTTCGGCATTCAACATCTGCACTACACTCTGCACGCCGTAGCAATCGCTTCCACATTGGCTCTGGGTTTGGCCATAGCTCGCCAGATACGCCCAGTAGTTGCTCATGCCTGGGATCGCAGGAAACGTGGTCGCTGCCGCCGGTTGGAACGTGGGTTGTGGCAGCACCGAGAAATTGTAGGTGACAGTTGCCGGAGGGCCAACATTGTTCTGGCTGCTGTCCGTACCCTGCATGGTCATCGAGACCAAATGGCAGGCGTTGGTGCAGGTCGAGGTAGAGGTTCCCGGCGTTACCAGGATGAAGTTATTGAATGGGCCTTCGAAGCATTGCGCCTGGGCCTGACAGAAATAGTGACCAGCATAAGCGCCACCTTCAACCATGTAGCTGCCGGAGATGTTGCTCTGGCTTGCGCTCGGCGCTTCGCTATTGTCGGCAGTGTACTGCACCAGGACGCCGGTGCTTCCGCATGACATCTTGTTATCGACCGGGGTTTCGCAGGTCTGTCCATCGACCGTGATGGATTCCACCATGAGATAGGCGGGCGTCGACGCACCGGAAATCCACTGGTTGCTGATGGCGACCGGCGTCATATGCCCTTGCCACATATTCCGTGAGGCTGCGGCGGCGTACATCGTCCAGTTAAATGTGCCGCTGCTGGGTGCAACCGTGCTGAACTGCAGGCCGTTGCTCTGGGCGTTACCCCACGGAGCGATGCTGATGTTGGGATCGGTGCGCTTGCAATTCTGTCCGAAGCTGCCGCCGTGACCTGGGCCGCTTCCGCAGGACGCTACACTCAATAAATAATTGCCTCGGCCTCCCGGCATCAGGCCGGTGACGACGCCGCAATGCGACGTGCTCATCGTCGAGCTGTAGTAGGCGTAGTTGTCGGCCATCGGAGAGCTGGCTCCATTGATCTCCCAGTAGCTCTCGACCAGAAAGTCGCCGGCCGATGGTGTCGTAGCGCAGATTTGTGCCTTGGTAGGATCGCTTTGGTAAGGGTAGGTAAAGGTGGTGATACAAATGTTGCCGGGTGATTGTGAACCTGTCCCCGCAGCGCCCTCATTACCGTTGATGCAGCTTTGAGCCTGTGCCAGGGATGAACCCAGGCACAGCAAGCCAACGAATATCAAAACTGTTCCCAGATGCGTCTTCATCTATTGCCTCTCAAATGAAAAGTGGCTCCGTTAGGAGCCACTTCTTCCCTTCCGCTAAGGCCTCAGCCGACGATACGAATAACCATGTCGGGCAGGGCGCACACTTGATCTCAGGAATTTGGTGAGCGTTCCGATACCAAACAAATCCGTCTGCCACGGTAAAACCATCGGCAGACTTCAACTGCGCTTTAATCCCTAGATTGATGGTTATAGCGAGGTAGTGTGTCAGCGACACTCGGCCTGCCCCGCACTTCGCAGCAATTTCTTCTGCTTCGCCAGCCGTGGTCAGCCGTACCTCTATAATCGTGAGAGAGCTACAGCGACAGCTTGCCTGCTCACTAAAGCCTGGCTACCCGCTGCAGCGGCGGACAGCACCCGTTGCTGTCCTCAAGAGAGGTTGAAGATGTTCGCACGCAATGCCCATTTCCGCGTTAGATCCCTCGACATGGCTGCCGAGTTCGCCCGGACACTGGAGAATGAAATTCTTCCTTTACTGCGCAAGCAAGAAGGTTTCAGGGGCGAAATCACGTTGTCGAACCCCGGCAACCTGGAACGGATTTCAATCAGCCTGTGGGAGAGCCAGAGCAACGCAGCAGCTTACGATGCCAATATCTACTCGCAGGTGTTGAAGATTCTTTCCAAGGTGATTGATGGGGCGCCCAAGATTCGGACGTTTGAGGCGGTCGCCTTAAACCTCGGCCAGGGCAACGCCGCCGAGCGCCAGAGTTCTTGATTGCTCTTCGTGGCGGAGCACTCGCAGTGCGCCCTCCACGAGCGCCTGCAGTTCGTCCTCGCCCGGATACAAGGTCATAGGCGCGATCCAGCTTACGTATTCGGTCAGCGCCTCGATCAAACGCTGCGAATGCGCCATGCCGCCGGTGATGAGCAGCGCGTTCACATGTCCGTGCAGAACGGCGGCCATTGCCCCGGTCTCTTTCGCAACCTGGTAGACCATCGCGTTGAATACCGTTTTGGCCTTTGCTTCACCACACGCCATCCGGCGCTCTACTTCCATCAGGTCTTTGGTTCCGAGATAGGAGTACAGTCCGCCCTCGCGGAATAGCAGCCCTTCCACTTGCTTCTTTGTGTACTTGCCGCTGAAGCAGAGATTGACCAACTGCATTACCGGTACGCCGCCGGCCCGTTCCGTGGAGAACGCCCCTTCCTCGCGCGAGTTGGTCACATCTATCATGAGGCCGTTTTCGTGAGCGGAAACCGAGATTCCACTGCCCAGGTGCGCTACGATGAGCCGCAACGATTCGTACGATTTACCGATCTCGCGGGCATAACGCTTGGCCACTGCCTTCGAGTTCAGCGCATGCGACAGGCATTGCCGCTCCAGAAGCGCGGATCCCGAAAGGCGCACAAACCCCGGCCACTCGTCCACGCTGACCGGATCGACCACATAGGCTTGTACTCCGGCCTTCTGCGCGATCTCGTACGCCAGAAACGCGCCCAGGTTCGCGGCATGTTCACCGCGGGTGGCCAGTCGCAACTCCGCCAGCATTTCTTCGTTCACGACGTATGTTCCGCTGGCCACTGCGGGCAAGAGACCACCACGTCCTACCACTGCATGAAGCTCACGGAGGTGGTGTCCCGCCTCACTCAGTACAGCTTCAACCTGAGCGCAGCGAAATTGCTGCTGATCAAGGATGGGCCGTCCAAGGAACTGCGCCATCTCACCATCGGAGTGACGGATGTTAGCGACGAATTCAGGGTGCTCGTTGACGTACAGAGCCACCTTCGTCGACGTGGAGCCGGGATTAATCGCGAGAATCCTGAACTCACTGGCTCGCAAAAATCACCCCCAGAGCGATGGAGTTCACCTTGTCATCCACACTCTCCACGCGCGATGGAATGAGGATCGGGACCTTCGCGCCAGCCACGACGTGGGCGCACTGCGAGCCGCCCAGATACTTCACGGCCTTCCCCAGAAGGTTACCCGCCTCGATGTTCGGGACCACCATGCAGTCGGCGTGCCCGGCGACGGGATGGACAATACCCTTCGCCTGCGCCGCAGACTCCAAAAGTGCACAATCGAGGGCCAGCGGGCCAAAGATATCCGCGTCACCGAACTGGCCGGCTTTGCCCATCGCGGTCAGATCTCTGGCATCCACACTCGAGGGCAGCGACTCGCTGACCGCTTCCGTGGCGCTCATAACCGCGATCTTCGGGCGCGCCCGGCCCAGAGAACGCATGACTGCGATCGCATTCTGCACGATTTGCTTCTTCTGCTCCAGATTCGGCAGAACATTTAGCCCGCCATCAGTGATACCGACAAGCCTGCACTCGCCCGCAAGGCTGTCTTCATAGAGAAGCACATCGCTCAGCAGACGTCCCGTTCGCAACCCATGCTCCTTATCCAGCACCGCCCGCAAGAGTTCATCGGTGCGGAGATGACCTTTTAGGAGGATGTCCACGCGGCCCTCGCGCGCCATCTGTGTGGCGATCGCTGCAGCGTCGTCGGCACTGATAAGCTCTGCCGATGCGATCAACTCAGAGAGCCCGAGCGCCTCGGCCTTGGCTCGGATTTTCCGTTCGTTACCGATTAGCACCGGAAGGGCAATGCCGAGATGCAGCGCGCCATCGGCTGCTGTCAGGGCAACCTCGTCGTCAGCCACGACGATTGCAACCCGTTTCGGTCCCAGCGGCTGAGCACTCTGACGGAGTTCGACGAACTTGGTTATAAGCCGTTGGATGGGTGCAACAGTGCTGGAAACCATGACCTATCGTCCCGCAAGCGAGCCAGGCATTGCAGTGAGGCGGATCACAATAGCGCCGTCTGTTCGTCCGTTCGCAGACTGCACTTCAGATCATGGTTGGCCGCTCACCGCTTGGTCACAGTAACCTCGGCTGACGCCGACTCTCGTGGGTCGGCTTTGCTGGTCGCCAGCAGATGGTAGGTTCCTGGCTTACGCGGCGCAATGTAGACGGCCAGCGATGATACCGTGCCGCCTTCAGCTTTGGCTCCGCGATTCACGGTGCGGCCGCCGGCGTTGCCTTCCTCCACCGTCCAAATCACCTGGGTATCGTCGCTGCCGCTGACGGTAGCGGAGAAGTCGAAGGCCTTTCCGGCGACCACGTGAGCGCTCGCCGGAGAGATCGTTACAACCACGGATGAAGGCGGGGTGGTAGTCTTGCCGGGCAACGACGAACGCAGTATCCACAAGGCAGCGCCAGCGCCCACCACGAGTAGAACGATCACCAGGATCTCCACCACCGGCAGGCGCGATCTCCGCCGAGTTCCGTCAGTGGAGCGATGTTCCTCACTCGTCAGACCCGGTGCGGGTGTCATACTGGTACTGGTAAGATTTTTCTCCTCAGTCTCACTGGCAAGACTATTTCCGGCGTATCCGGCAAAGGTGGGAGGCGCAATATTCGCAGCCGGGTCGGGCGCCGGCACTGGAGCATCCGCGGGCAGCTCGGTTCCACACCAGTCGCAGGACAAGTCAGTTCCTGTGTTTATTCTGCGACAGCGTGGACAGCGGCGGAATTGCTGAACCGACGCAGTGGCCTGCGGTGGCGCGGGTCCTTCACGCGTCAGATCGGGTGAAGCATCGGGGCTTCCCGGCTCCGCCGCCAGGGACGCTTGATTCTGCGCGGGGATCGGCGGCTGGTGCATTTCGACTGCTGCGGCGGTCGAGGCAATGGACATTACAGCGCCAGCCGTCGAATGGTCGGAGGTTGCGGCGGACTCAAAGGGCTCCGGCGCGATAGGCGCGGCGCAACCGCTGCAAAAATTATCTCCAGGCTGGATGCTTCGACCGCAGACTCTGCAGAACATTGGCCACACTTTCACTACTGCGCCTGCTGCTGTGTGAGCAAAACTACATCCGTATTGTTGCGCCCGCGCGTTACCGCCAACTGCTTGTTCTTCCAGTCGTAGTCATAGTGGTAGATCAGCAGATCGTTGAAATTGGTCATTTGCGTCACGGTTCTGGCGCCGATAGGCTGCATGATGATGTTTGAGACGCCTTTCAGCGTAACCGGATAATACAGCGCCTGCCCGTCAGCCGAGTACTGGAAGAAATCGGAGATGGCCGGCACGGGCGGAAAGCTCTTGACCGGCAACCCTCCCTGCGCGGGAATAATCGAGATCATAGCTTTGAAGTTGACGCCGGTGCCTTCCGCGGTCAGCGCCGCAATCTGCTGGCTGTCTGGCGAAAATACACCAAACTCCACCACCTTGTCGCTGATCGCTTTGGCCTGGCCACCGCTGAGCGGCATCTCCATCAGCGTCTTCTTTCCTTTTTCGAAGGTGGTATAGAGGAACGACTTGCTGTCGGGTGAGCAGGAGGCATTCTGGTCGACATTTCCTTTCGTCAGAGCAGCCGCCGAGCCGCTCTGCAGATCCAGCCGCCAGACGTTAATCGCTTTGGTTTGCTTGTTCGGCATGGAAAACAGCGCATAGGCGCCATCGCGGCATACCGACAGACCGGACATCGGGAGGTGCTCCTGATAAATGATGCTGCGATTGCTGCCATCACCGTTCATGATTGCGATGTGGCCGTCGTAATCCATCGCCACCAGGCGTCCGTCGGGCAACCATCCCACTCCAATGTCGCCGTGGTTGTCGACCTGCTTCGCGTTGGCGTTGCCGTTGGCATCGGAGCTCATGGTGTAGAGCCCAACCTCCGGAGTTATCTGGATGGCAACGAGTTGCTTGCCGTCCTTGGTGACGCCCAGCGTGAGATTGCTGTATGAGTTGAGATCGTTGGTGATGCGATGCAGCTTGCCGGCGGCGATTGCAATCTCGCCTACCTGCCCATTCCAGTCGCTGGAGACATCGTGGAAGATGAGGACCAGGTGTTCGTTGTCCGGCATCCACGTCGGCTTTTTCAAGGAAGCCGCACCGGCGTAGACTGTCTTTTCTTTTCCACTCTCAGGGTTGAGCAACACCACCCGTCCCAGATGTTGGCTGCCGGGATCGAGGACCGTGGCCGCGATCGACTTGCCATCCGGAGACCACGCAGGATCGGAATATCCCGGCAGGGCAAGCTTGGACAGCACGCGCTCGCCGGTTCCGTCGGCGCGGGCGATAATCAGGGTCGAACTCGCATCCGAAGAGCTGTCGCGCAGATAGACCATCTGCTGCCCGTCGGGTGAGAAGCTGACAGCGCTGTCGACATCATCAGCCAGCTTGCGCGGAGTACCACCCAGCACCGGAATCTGGTATAGAAATCCAACGCCCGGATGCTGAGGGTCGCCGCGAACGAAGTAGAGGAAGTTGCCGTCGGGCGAGAAAGTCAGTCCGGAGTAGCCGCCCTCCATCGGCGCCATGATTTGCGCATTGCTGCCAGTGGCGACGTGCCGCATCCACAAGCTTTGCTGGCCTTGCCCCTCGTCGACCGCATTGACCACATATTTGCCATCAGGGGAAATGGTTGCCAGCACTACATGGCCCGAGTTCGTCAGCTTCTCCATGCTCATGTTCTGGAACGGAATGGGGCCGGAATCGCCGCGCCATTGAACAAAGCGGGTGTAGAAGCCATAGATCCCAGCGCCAACCATCAATAGGCTGATCGCCAGGACGAGATTGGTGCCACTGCGACGCCGCCGTGCGGCCCCAGTTTCGCCTGCAGGGCGCTGCGCCGCGCCACTGCCACGGCTTGCGGGAAGGGAAGCTGCTGCGATCCCAGTTTTCGAGCTTTGCAGGCTATCGCGCTTCAAACGCTTCAAGTCCGAGCGCAGCTCCGCCGCACTTTGATAACGCAGATCGCGGTCCTTCTCAAGCGCCTTGTCGATGATTTCTTCGAGCTTGAAAGGAGTCCCAGGATTCAGTTCGGCCGGCGGACGGGGATTGCGATCGAGAATCCCCTGGAAGATGACGGCAGAAGTATTGCCGTCGAAGGCAATCTTACCAGTCGCCATTTCGTAAAGGATGCTGCCCAGCGAGAATAGATCGCTGCGGTCGTCGAGCTCCTCGCCGCGCGCTTGCTCGGGAGACATATAGGCGACCGTACCTACGGCCATTCCGGGCGTCGTGAGCATCAAGGGCGAAGTGGTTGGTGCGTTGCCGGCGACCGTTTCCAACGCTGCACGGCGATCGTAGGTCAGTTTTGCCAATCCAAAATCGAGGATCTTCGCCTGCCCGCGCGAGGTCAGAAAAATGTTCGCCGGCTTCAGATCGCGATGCACGATGCCTTTGGCATGCGCCACATCCAAGGCGTCAGTGACCTGAATGCCGATGTCGAGAATTTTGTCCAAGGGGAGCGGATGGCCATCGATCATTTCGTCGAGGCTCTGGCCTTCCAGCAGCTCCATGGCGATGAAGTGCTGTCCCTCGCACTCCTCGATGGCATAGATGGTGCAGATGTTGGGGTGGTTCAGCGCCGATGCGGCGCGCGCCTCTTGCTTGAAGCGCTCCAGCGCGTTGGGGTCCTGTTCGAGTTCGCGGGGCAGAAACTTGAGCGCGACGTGACGGCCCAGCCGAGTGTCTTCCGCTTCGTACACTACGCCCATGCCACCGGCGCCCAACTTCTTCAAGATCGTGTAGTGCAGAATGCTCTTCCCGGCCAAGGTTTCCAAGACAAATCTCCAGGTAACTCGACTTTATTGCTACCGGAAGGCAGCGTCAAGGTGGGGTGATGGATGCAGCGACAGTATTGTCCGAAATGCCATGTAGCAACGGATGCCCAAGCATAGGTGACGTCTAAGGCGCCAGAAGGCCTTCTGGAAGCGCCCGTGAGCCCGCGCTACTCTTCGCCAGCAGATGGGCTTGCTGGCGGGCCGCTTGTGCCTCGACCTGCCGACCTGACTGGTCCAGGGCTTGTGCGAGCAGCCCGTATGCGACCTCGGTTGGCTTGGCCGCGTTGGAGCGCTTGAAGTCTTCGATGGCCAGATTCAGATCGCCTGAGCGGAACGCCAGGACTCCCAAGCCGAGCCATCCCCGATAATTGTGAGGGTCCATCGCAACTGCTTTGTCGAAGCTCTCCCGCGCGTGGGCATTGTCGCGAAGATCGAGATAGACCAGCCCTTTGTTGCTGAACAATTCCGCTCGGCCTGGACCATCCGGCGTAATCCTGATCATCTGATCGTATCGCGCGATCGCCTCCTGCAACCTTCCATGCTGGTGGTCGTAAACGGCGATCTGGAGATTGCTGGTGGGGTCGGACGGATAAATGGCCAGGGCAGCGTGGAAGTGCTTCATAGCCTCCTCGGTCTGGCCGCGATCAATCAGCAACAGCGCCAGATTGTCATGAGCTACGTAGTTGTCGGTGCTGGCCTCGATGGAGTGAGTCCACAATGTCACATTGTCATTCCAGTATGCGAGCTGATGGTGAGTTACTACCGCCAACACCAGCAGCACAATCATGCCGGCGCTGCGAAGCAGAATGACGGGAACATGCCGGCGCTCGGCCAACTCGGACACTCCCCAGCAAACCATCAGGAACAGACCAATGAATGGCAAATAGGCGTAGCGGTCTGCCATTGCCTGATTTCCGACGTGGACCAAGCCAATCATCGGGACCAAAGCGCCCAGAAACCAAAGCCATCCCACCAGCAAGTAGCGGCGGCTGCGGCCCATGACGGCCAGCGCCGTTATCGCCATCAGAAGCGCCAGAGCGGGTATGACTTGGGACAGCGGCAGGACGTGCCAGGGATGGGGATAAATAGGCACGAGATTCGTGGGCCAGAAAGCTTTACCAATGTATCGGACATACGCGACGATCGCATTGGTGAGCCGGATGGAGAACGGATAAACCTCCAGCGAGACCACGGCGCCGCCGGTTTTCTGCGCTATTACCGTGACCACGGCGCTGGCCGCGCTCATTGCGAAAAGCGGGATCTTCTCCTTCACCAGCCACCAGAAAGTGCGCGGCGGAAGAAGCGGCATGGTCAGCGTTCCGGAGGCGCGGCCATCCGATGGAGCCGCCATCCGTTGCAGCGGCCAGTAGTCCCACAGCAACAACAGAAATGGAAAAGCGATGATCTGGGGCTTGGACATTAACCCCATCGCAAACAGCAACGCTACAATAATGTAGCGACCCAGCCGGAACTCTTGCGCACTGCTGCTTCCGGCAATAGAAGCTTTTACCGGCGTCCGAGGAATCCGCGGCCATTGCGGTTTACCGCCCGGCTGCGAAGATGCGTACCAACGGTACGCGCCCAGTCCCAGCAGGAAAAACAACATGCTGAGCAGGTTCTTGCGCTCCGAAATCCAAGCCACCGATTCCACGTTGACGGGGTGCAGCGCAAACAATCCGGCGACCATGGCGCTGCGCCCAACGTAACCTGTCGCCCGCAACAGCACCCAGAACAGCAGCAACGCATTCAGCACCTGAAGCAGTAGGTTGACAACGTGATGCCCGCCCGGTTCCAACTGAAACATCTGGACATCAACGGCATGGGACAGCCAGGTCAAGGGATGCCAATTGAACTGATAGAAAGTGGTGAAGGCCCACGAAATCGTGTCCCAATCCAGACCAGACTGGATGTGGGGGTTGTTGACCACGTACACCATGTCGTCATAGTTGACGAAGGGATGGTGACCGACGGGGAAATAAACCACGACCGTTGCAACCACCAGGAGAAGTCCAAGGACGAAACGTTCCTGCTTCAGCGATGCCAGCCAACTTGCTCTTGGCGCAGCCTGAGTCGTCTTGCTGGTGCCCTTCTTAACCGCGGAAGCCTTGGTCCTCACTTGTCCCCCGAAACGGTCCGATAACCGCTCTATCGCTATGCTGCAAGATGGAGCGTTTTGACTTTATTGTGCCGCGAGAGCAAACGTCAAGGAGGACAGGGTGGATTGAAGCGCTACGCAAGCATTGCCGCATCACGCGCTTGCGAACTCCTAGCAAGCTTGCGATTTTGGGTGGGATGAGACGGTGGAGGCAGGCTCTTCGCGCTCTGCCTTGCGAGACCCGTTTCCTTTGCTGGCGGGAAGGAAGATGCTGAAGCAGGTTCCGGTCTCGCCGGTCGTCGAGCTTTCTACTTCGATCCGGCCGCTGAGTTTGTCGACAATGCCTTTGATGACCCACAGGCCAATGCCGGTGCCCTGGTCGCCCTTGGTGGTGAAGAAAGGCTCGAAGATGGTCTGAAGGTTTGCCTGGGGAATCCCGCATCCGGTATCGCGAACCTTCACCACGACCTCGGTCTCACTGGCCTGCTCGATGGCCAGCGATATGCGGCCATGCTGGCCAATGGCATCGATGGCATTGGTGAACAGGTTGGTAAAGACCTGCCGTAGCTCGCTGGGAAAGATGGTCACTTCTCCGGTGATTTGGAAATCGCGTTCCACCTCGATTTTCGCGGCTTGCAGGCGAGGGCGATACATGGCGCAGACGTCGTCCAGCAACTCGGAAAGCTTGGTGACGACCGGCAACTTGGTCTCGCGATGCGGCGCCAAGGTCTGGCGGCTGATGTTGGATAAGCGGCGAACCTCACGTTCCGCCAGGTCGACCAATTCGGCTGAACTCTCATCGAGCGAAGGGTTCTGCTTCAGCAAATGCATCAGGTTGGTGAGCGCGTCCAGCGGGTTATTGATCTCGTGGGCGATGGTTGCGACCAACCGCCCTGTCGCCGCTAGCCTCTCCGAGCGCCGCAGCGCCTCTTCCAACTCGTCGTTGAGCTTTTGGATCTGTTCTTCGGCCAGCTTGCGTTCGGAAACATCGCGAATGGCGCTGGTGACGTAGGTGCCGGCCTCGGTAACCAGGGGGCTCAAGCTTATTTCGACAGGGAACTCGCTGCCATCTTTTCGCAGCCCAAATAGCTCAAGCCCAACGCCCATCGGCCTCACATGCGGATCGGCGAAGAAGTCTTTGCGATGGCGGGGATGCTGGCTGCGATACCGCTCCGGGATGAGCATCTCGACCGACTGCCCGATGAGTTCAGAGCGGGTGTAACCAAACAGTTTCTGGGTTTGAGCATTGACCAGGGTGATTTTTCCGCGGTCGTCGACGATCACCATGGCATCGGGTGCGGCTTCCAGCAGCGAACGGAATTTGTCCTCGGCTTTCTTTCGCACGGTTATATCTCGAATAGCGCTCGCCACCAGTACCCCGTCAGACGTCTTGATTGGACTGAGACTGATTTCGAGTGGAAACTCGGTGCCATCCTTGCGCAGGCCAAAGAGCTCCAGGTCTTCTCCCATGGGCCGCTGGCGCGGGTCTGCAAAGTACGATGCGCGGTCGTGGGTATGCTGCCCGTGAAAACGCTCCGGAACCAAGACTTCCACAGAGTATCCCAGCAGCTCCTGCCTGGGATAGCCAAATAGTTCTTCAGTGCGGGAGTTGACCAGCACAATCTTTCCGCGCTGATCGACGATCACCATGGCGTCGGGCGCGGACTCCAGCAGGGCGCGAAACTTGTCCTCGGCCCCTTTGCGCGCGGTCACATCCCGGATCGCGCTGATGACCATGGGGCCTTCCGGAGTCTGCATCGGGCTGAGACTGATTTCGACCGTAAACTCCGTGCCGTCCTTGCGCAGTCCCAATAGATTCAGGCCAACTCCCATGGGCCTCACATGCGGATCGCCAGAAAAATAGCCTGACCGGTGTCCCGGGTGCTTGGAGCGGTAGCGCGAAGGAACCAGGACCTCGACCTTCTGACCAACCAACTCGGAATGCGCATAGCCGAACATCTGCTCCGCCTGGGTGTTGGCGAGCACAATGCGACCTTGCCGGTCGACCACCAGCATCGCATCGGGAGTGGCATCCAAGACCGCGCCGAAATTCGCTTCAATCGAGATTTCCATGGCTCGCCCCAGTTAGATGGGATTGTATACCCCCCTTGTCCAGATTCCGGCTTTTAGATTCACATTGGTGCGGACAGAGGTTTTTGGGAGCCTCCGCGCCAGGGGCGTTGCACACTCAGGTTCAGCGCGATGAAATCCCGCAGAATCGTGATGCAGCGCACTTTTGCACATGCCGTTCTGCGATATACTGCGCTCGGAAACACAAATCCTTCTGAAGGTCACCCACCAGCATGACGGCAAATGCAGTTGAAGTCGCCCCCACTACTGCGGACTTCAAGTCCCTGGAAGAAAAGATCCTGCGCACGATTGAGCTGTTGAAGTCGGCGCGCGATGCCAAGGCGGTCGCCGAGCGCGATGCAAGCCGGTTGCGCAAAGAGCTGAACGACCGCGAGGAAGAACTGGATACCGTGCGCCAGGAGTTGGTTGCCCTGCGCCGCGAACGCGAAGAGGTACGTACCAGAGTAGAAAAGATGCTTGGGCAAATTGAGTCTTTGGCGCTGGACGAGTCGGCGGGATAATGGAAGGCAGTGGTTAGTGGCCAGTGGCTAGTGACCAGAAGTACTGAGTTGTTGACGTTTCTGACCACTAGCCACTGATCACTGGCTACTGATGGGAGGCGAGTTTGAGCAAGGCGAACGGAAATGGCGGCGGTAACGTCCGGGTCGAGATCTACGATCAGACCTATCATCTGCGGGGTTCCGATGCGGAGTATATCGCCGAGCTGGCAGAGTACGTGGATAACAAGATGCGACTGATCTCGCAACAGGCGGCAACGGTGGACTCGCTGCGGGTGGCAGTGCTGGCCGCGCTGAATATCGCTGATGAACTTCACGTGCTGAGGCGCAAGTACGACTCCATTGCCAGCGACTACAATGAGCGCGCCGAACAGCTGGAGGGAGCGCTGGACGAAGTGCTTGACGAGGGACGCAGAGCGGGATAAGAGTAGAGTGGGCCTTCAGGCCCGCGTTTGCAACTGCCGTGGAATTTTATTCCGCCGTCGAGATCTACCGATCTCGACGGCGGAACTGTCTATGCACCTGCGACGCAGCCGTAAGATGCCTGCGTGAGATCCGTGTCGTCCCCGGGGGACTCGAGTACTTTTCCCACTAACCCAGCACTCCGCTCCGCTGCGTGCTGGGCTATCATGATGCCGCGCCTGCGGCGCTCGTTTCTCCAGCTTCTTACTCCACTGCCCAAAAGAAAAACTTAGTTTTCACGCAGACTCTTAAAGGCCTGCTCTACCTGTCCTAATAATTCAGCCTGAAGTTCAGCATGTGCCAGTTCAGCAGGAAAAACGCGAATCCCAGGCACGCCAGCATCAGCAGCGTGTTCCACACCTTGGTCCAGAACCACAACGTTCCATCGCGCCAGGACCGCACGCAATAGTTAATTGCGACCAGCGTGCCGATCACACCCAACACGCCAATGACCTGCAACAGGTGCAGCTTCAGATCAAAGTGGCTGCTCAACAAGCCTATGTTATCTTCCGCTGACATAAGCCAGGCCGCAAATCCAGCCAGACAGACCAGGTTGAGCGCGCAGATCCATCGCATCCAGAAGCGCAGTCTGCGATATTGCGGCGTCAGTTCAGCGCGATAGCGATAGTGTGAGCGCAGCATCGCATTCAGCGGCCAGAACAGCAACGTCAGAACGAAGATGACCGCCGCGAAAATGAGTATCCCCAGGTTGAGGCTCTGCTTTTTCAACACCGGAACGCGCTGGGCAACGAAGATAGGCAGATCGGTGACGATGATCTGCCGTCCCGCGTAGTCCCTGATGAAGGCGAGCTCGCTTTGGCGGTTGACTTCGCGAAACATCAGCGGCGCGATTTCCTTGAAGCGCTTGGGATTGCCCGCGAAATCCTTTGCTTGATCCACGCTGATAGTACCGTCGGAGTCGACGCTCACTTTCAACTGGCCAAGAGCACCGATGACGGCAGCAACATTGTTTTGAGAGCGGCGGCTGAGCCAGTACGATCCAGTTACTGACTCGGCATCCTGAGCCGCGTTCGCCACCTGCCCGCCAGCCGGAGGCGTGTAGGGGAAATAGCGGTTGAGGAAACCCTCCCATAATGCCGATCGTCCGGAAAACTCAGGATTTCCCAGGCTGTTGTAGGAGATGAAGAAGCCGATGTGGTCGTCGGGCATCAGATGCATGTCGCTGTGGAACCACTGCGTGTCGCCGCCGTGTCCGATGATGCGATGGCCGTTGCGCGACTCCTCATAGAAGCCGTACGCCATGCCATTCATCGACGGGACCAGCCCGAAAGCGCGTGAGTGCATGAGCTGCGCGGTCTCCGGCTTCAGGATGCGAGCGCCGTTGTATTCGCCGTTCTGCAGGTGGGCGATCATGAAATGCGACATGTCTTCCGCCGTCGTAGCCAGACTGCCGGCCGGCCACGCCTGCACGAACTCGAAATCCTTGGGCGGCTGCGACGCCTTGTTGTAGCCCCGCGACATCAGCGGCTTCAGATTGGCAGGCAGCGGCTGCCGGAAAGTGCTGTGCGTCATGCCCAGCGGCATAAAGATGTTCCGCTCGATGTAGTCGTCGAACGGTACTCCCGAAACGCGCTGCACGATGTAGCCGGCGAGCGTGGCTCCGTAATTGGAGTATGCCGGAGTTGTTCCCGGCGGGAAGATCTCCTGCGGCATATGGGTCTGCACATACTGTTGCAGCGGGCGCATGTCCGCGGCATTGGCAACGAACAACTCCTTCAGCGTCTCCTCGAAACCCGGCGTGTGCGTCATCAGGTCCTTCATGGTGATGGGCTTGCCGAAGGTCGGGGGGATATTGAAGTCGAGATAGTCGTTCACGTCGCGGTTCAGGTCGATCTTGCCCTGCTCGACCAGTTGCATCACAGCGGTCCAGGTGAAGGTCTTGGAGATGGAACCCGGCCGGAAGAGCGTGGCATCGACGGTGACGGGCTTCCTGGACTCTACGTCAGCATAGCCATAGCCTTTGGCGAAGAGCACCTTGCCGTCTTTCACCACCGTGACCACCGCGCCGGCGATATCGTCGCGCTGCAGTTCAATCGGAATGAAGCTGTCAAGAAAGGCTTCCACATCTTCTTTCGTGAGTTGGGGCGTGACCTGTGGAGCCGGTGCAGGCGGCGGAGCAGCTTTCTCCTCGCTGCGATGCGGCAGCACCTGCGGCTTTTGTGCGGTTAGCAGAGTAGACGAGAAAATGAGAGCAGCAAGAAGGCCCAAGAGAACGGCTAGCTTGTGGCTATTCATAAATTGCGCCATGAATAGAGCGATAACAGAGTACTACGGGGACGCCAGCGTGAGGTCGCAATCTGCTCTTAGGGGCGTTTCCCGAAATCAGCTAATCACGGCCACCGCGGAATTGGATGATCCTGCGGCGGTCGCGTTTGGACGGCCTGCCTTCCGGCGCGGGAGCCAAGTTCCTCATGGCCTTACGCTCCTCAGATGCCTTGATGCGCAATTCGCGGCTCTCCTCGCTTTCTTCATAAAGAGTATGAGCGACTGCTGCGGGGCCGCGTACTTCGCTCATCAGCAAAACCTTCACCTGAAAATCGCCGCTGTCGGTCTTGATGTGCAATTGATCACCTATACGGACCTCGCGGGCGGCCTTGGCGGGCAGGTTGTTGGATTGAATCCTGCCGAGTTCACAGGCTCGCGCGGCGAGGGAGCGGGTCTTGAAGAACCGCGCCGCCCAGAGCCACTTATCCATACGCACGCTGGCCATGACTTATCTTAAGGCAGTTGTCGTGATCGATACCGACCGGCCACTGGCCTGCGGGTGTAAGATGTCGCTTTTGCAGGATGGGGGGTGCTCATGCTCGACCGTCGCCGCTTTCTGACAGCCAGCCTTACCGCCAGTGCCGGCTTCGCCGCAGCTCTCGCCTTTCGCGGCGATCTGTTGGCGCAACTGCAGAATGCGCCTTCATCGTTGCCCGATCCCACGCTGTTCGTGCGCGACGAAGAAGCGTATTGGACGGAGCTGCGCAAACAGTTCCTCATCCCGGAGGACGAGATCTACCTGAACAACGGAACCGTGGGATCGAGTCCCGCGCCCGTTCTGAGGGCGGTGTTCGACGGCTACACTTCGACGGAGAAGCTGGACGAGACCGATCCGGAAGATTATCCGATCTGGGGATACGGGCCGTGGAACGAATTTCGCGATCCGCTGGCGGCGTTCGTGGGCTGCACGCGCGACGAGATTGCGCTGCTGCGCAATGCCACTGAGGCCAACAGCTACATCGCCAACGGTCTCGACCTGAAGCCCGGCGACGAAGTTTTGATGACCGACCAGGAGCATCCCGGCGGCGAGCAGCCCTGGCAGTTGAAGGCGAAGCGCTACGGCATCGTGGTGAAGAAGGTCAAACTGCCGGAGCCGGTGCAGGACGCACCACAGGTATTGAACCTGTTCAGCGACGCCATCGGGCCGCGCACGCGTGTGATTTTCTTCAGCCACATCACGACCGTGACCGGTGTGGTGCTGCCGGCGAAAGGGCTGTGCGCACTGGCGCGGTCGAAGGGAATTCTCTCGGCAGTGGACGGCGCACACGTGACCGGCATGATGCGGCTCGACCTGCACGACATTGGCTGCGACATGTACAGTTCCAGCCCGCACAAGTGGCTGCAGGCGCCCAAAGGCTCCGGCTTCCTCTATGTGCGCAACGACGCCATGGACTATCTGTGGAACACCATCGCGACCGCAGGCTGGGACGAGAAGCAGTTGCGCGCCGAACGCTTCCAGCGAATCGGGTCGTCGAATGTGCCGTCGTTGTGCGGACTACGCGCAGCAATACAGATGGCGAATGCGATCGGCATGGAACGCATCGAGCAGCGGCATCGCGAACTAGCGGACTACATGCTGGCGTCAATGGTTAAGCGTGGCGCAGTGTCGTGGACCTCGCCCGATCCCAAACTGCGGTGTGCGATAGCGACGGTCAACGTTCCGCCCATTGAACGCATGAAGCTGGAAGACTGGATGTGGAAGACGAAGAAGATCCGCATTCGCGGCGGCGATCCGTCGAAGCTGCGGCTGTCGACGCCATACTATCTGCGGAAGAAGGACATCGACCGATATCTGGATGCGTTCGATGAGTACAAACGCGACAAGACGTAGGGTTCAGGAGGTTCCGAATATGCTCTTTATTGCTCCGAATTGCCCGGTTGCTCTTGAATGGGTAAAAGCCCTAAGTGCACCGGTTGTCGCTGGGGCTGTCTTTTTTGTGACGTGGTCCTTTAATAGGTGGCAGAGACGTCTTGCAAAGGAGAAGTTGCGCCATGATTTATATGATCGCCGGTTCGCTATTTATATCGTCTTTCGGAACCTCCTGTTGGCTCTCCACGCAACCAGCGTTAGCGAGATCGGTGCTGTGCTCCGGAAAGCGAACATTGCGTGTCTCGAGGCAGTGTTCTTGCTCGATCCTGGAATCCATGAATACCTGGATCAATTATGCGAGCAGGTACAGGCTGGAGTCCTCGACAACATGGCCGCTTGCGACAGTATGAAGAGGGACCCTGTCCCCATGAATGATCCCCAAGTTCGGAGAGTGCTTACGGAACGAGAGTTAAGACTGAATTCGGCTAGATGTAGCATTCTGGATCGTCATTTCAAAGAACTGCCTCAACAATTTGCGCGGTTTCTTAAGCTCACTGATTTTTCGGACTAGACGGCCGATTTCCACGGAGCCCAAGCCGAAACACGTGCCAGCCGGAAGGCTCAGGGATGCGTCGAGGCGCTGCAAGGCTACTTGTTGCTAAGCGCTTCCACCCCGGGCAGCTTCTTGCCTTCTAGGAATTCGAGCGACGCTCCACCGCCAGTCGAGATGTGGGTGATCTTATCGGCGACGCCGGCGGCCTTCACCGCCGCCACGCTGTCGCCGCCGCCGACGATCGAAACCGCCGCGCCGTTCTCGGCGACCGCATGAGCGATCTTCCTGGTGCCCTTGGCGAAGGCCTCGACTTCGAAGACGCCCATGGGACCGTTCCACACGATGGTCCGCGCGCCACCGATTTCTTCGCAAAACAGCTCAATCGATTTTGGCCCGATGTCGAGCGCCATCATGTCTGCAGGAATCGGCTCGCCCTCGCCGATCTGGCGGATGCGAGCTCCGGCTTCGGGCTTGTCGGCGACAACATGATCGACCGGCAAGAGGAGTCTTACATTGTGGGACTTCGCGTCGGCGAGGGTTTGTTTCGCCAGATCGATCTTGTCGGCTTCCAGCAGCGACTTGCCGATCTCCTTGCCCTGCGCCTTCAGAAACGTATATGCCATGCCCCCGCCGATGATGAAGGTGTCTACCTTCGACATCAGGTGCTTGATAACGCCAATCTTGTCGCTGACTTTGGCCCCGCCAAGAATAGCGACGAACGGCTTTTGCGGATGCGAGAGCGCCTTGCCGAGATACTCCAGTTCCTTCTCCATCAGCAGGCCGGCAGCGCGCTTCTCCACAAAATGAGTGATACCTTCGGTGGAGGCATGCGCCCGATGGGCCGAGCCAAAAGCGTCGTTCACGTAGTAATCGCACAGCTTTGCCAACTGCCTGGAAAAGTTCGGGTCGTTGGTTTCTTCCTCAGGATGGAAGCGCAGGTTCTCCAGCAGCAATGACTGGCCGCGTTCCAACTTCTCCGACATCTCCTCGGCCTGCACGCCGACGCAGTCAGGCGAGAAGCCAACGTTCTCGCCGCGACGCAGTACGTCGTCGATGAGAACGCGCAGCCGCTCGGCCACCGGCTTCAGGCTCATCTTGGGATTGGGCTTGCCTTTGGGGCGTCCCAAGTGCGAGGCCAGGATCAAGCGCGCTCCGTGACGAAGCGCGTACTCGATGGTCGGCAACGTCTCGCGGATGCGAGTGTCGTCCATGACGCGGCCATCATCGAGCGGTACATTGAAATCGACTCGCATGAAGATGCGCTTGTTGTTCAGCGGAAGATCGCGAATAGAGAGTTTTGACATAGGGAACACCAGTTGTCAGTTATCGGTTGTCAGTTGTCGGTAAAGGCCGTCAGCCATTCGATAGCAGCGCCTGCTGCCCAGTCACGAAGCAATGTTGTATCGGTGCGCTCGAATCGTTGTACTGACAACCGGCAACCGACAACTGTTTTACAGCCCCTTCTTGTCGAGGTAGTGAATCAGGTCGCGCACGCGGCACGAGTATCCCCACTCGTTGTCGTACCAGGAGATGACCTTCACGCAATTACCAGCCACCACGCGGGTCATGGGAGCGTCTACGATCGAGGAGCGGTCATCGCCACGGTAGTCGATGGAAACCAGTTCCGCCGTCTCGTATCCCAGGTAGCCCTTCAGCGGACCCGACTCGGACGCAGCCTTCAGCGCATTGTTCACTTCTTCCACCGTGGTCTTCTTTTCGACGAATACCACCAGATCGACGACCGAGACATTCGGCGTCGGCACGCGCATAGAGAAACCGTCCAGTTTGCCCTTCAGCTCGGGGATAACCAAGGAAAGAGCCTTGGCCGCCCCGGTCGAAGTCGGAATCATGGACAGGGCGGCAGCGCGAGCGCGACGCAGGTCCTTGTGCGGAAAATCGAGGATGACCTGATCGTTGGTATAAGAGTGAATCGTGGTCATCGTCCCGCTGACGATATTGAACTGATCCTGGAGCACCTTGGCGACGGGGGCCAGGCAATTGGTAGTGCAGGATGCGTTGGAGATGACGTGATGTTTCGCCGGATCGTACTTGTCTTCGTTGACTCCCATCACGATGGTGATGTCTTCGTTGGTCGCTGGAGCGGTGATGATGACTTTCTTCACCGGCCCACGCAGATGCTGCTTGGCCAATTCTGCCTTGGTGAACTTGCCGGTTGCTTCAATCACGACCTGTGCGCCGACGGATTCCCAGTCGAGTTTGGACGGATCTTTCTCAGCGAACACCTTAATATTCTTTCCATCGACGGTGATAAAGTCGGGGCCGGCGGAAATCTTGTTGGGCAAATTACCTAGGATGGAGTCGTACTTCAGCAGATGGGCAAGCGTTTTGGGATCGGTGAGATCGTTGACGGCGACGAATTCCAGGCCGGGATCGTTAAGTGCGGTGCGAAGAATGTTGCGGCCAATGCGGCCAAAGCCATTGATGCCTACTTTGATTGCCATAGTACCTCGTCAAGAAGTGCGAATTGAAATACGAAAGTGTGACAGTACACTGCACAGTCCCCAGCGGACGATGCGGTCAAACAAAAAGCGTAGCATCCCGACTGAGGCGAGGCAATGCTGGAACCATAAAAGATGAGCTTGCTGTGGCACAAAAGGGGAAAAGACCAGATTGCTACCAGCTAGGTAAGCGTGTTACAAGTGCAACATGCGTAGATGGAGCCGCGACCGCGGCAAGCGGCGCAAGCCGCAGGCAGAAAAACCGGGAGCAGACAGTCCCGCGCCTTTGCAACCAAAGTTTCCCGAGCCGGCCGGTTCGGAAGCTACGATGAACCAGCAGCCTGAGTTCGAATCTCAGCCTGACGAAGCTGAGCTTCAGGAATCCCAGCCCGCGGCGGAAGCTGACGGGAACGTAGCGCCTCAGCAGCAGTTCCGGCGTGACCGCAACCGCCGCCGTGGCCGTCGCGGACGTGGCAATCGTCCGCCGGGAGCAGTGCAGCCGCCAACTCTGCCTGCCCCAGGAGGTCCAACTGGCGAAGCCGGCGAGGCTGAAGCGCCAACCGAAGCGGCCGAACCTGTAGCTCAGCCTGTAGCAGCGGCCAAACAGCCGAAGGGCGCTGTGGTCTTGTCAATCGGGCTTCCCGGCTCGGGCAAGAGTACCTGGTTTAAGCGCCACAACATTCTTCCCCTATCCAGCGACATGGTCCGCATCCTGCTGTTCGACGATGTGACGGAACAGCGTTATCAGGACCTGGTATTTTCCACGCTTCGCACCATGCTGCGAGCTCGGCTGCTGGCACGCCGTCCTTCGAATTATCTGGATGCAACCAATCTTTCCGCTCACGAGCGCCGCACCTGGATCAAGCTGGCACACGATTTTGGCTACGAGGCGCACGCCGTCTTCTTCGATGTGCCGCCGGAAATCTGCATCGAGCGAAATCGCCGGCGCGAGCGCAATGTTCCCGAAGATGTCATGCATCGCATGGCGGCCAAGTTGCGGCCGCCAAAGTTCGAGGAAGGTTTCGCCAAGATCACCGTGGTTCGCTTGAAGAAGAAAGATGGAGCAGTAGCTCCGCCTGAAGAACCGCGCCAGGAATTTGCCATTGAGCCCGACGAAGGCGAGCCGCCGGAGCTTGCGGACTCCGAGTACTGAAATTTGATCGAATCAAGAAGAAAGCGGCCCAATTGGCCGCTTTTTCTTGCTTCGAGCGCTTTGCTGGTCCAGTGTCGATACTCTGCTAGCCAGCCTTCTCCATCAGCGCAAGCGTAGCGTTGCGCTTCTCCACCATGTCTCTCGTAACCTCGCACTCCCTCACGCGCTTTTGGCTGGGCAGCGTGTACATCAGGTCGAGCATCAGCTCTTCGAGAATCATACGCAGACCGCGAGCGCCGACCTTGCGGGACATGGCCTCGCGGGAGATCGCACGCAGGGCCTCTTCGGAAAAGCGCAGCTTCACGTTCTCAAACTCGAACAGCCGCTGATACTGCTTGACGATGGCGTTTTTCGGCTTGGTGAGAATTTCGACCAGAGCGTCTTCGTCAAGATCGCTGAGCACGCCGACGACCGGCAGGCGGCCGACGAACTCGGGAATGAGTCCAAACTTGATCAGGTCTTGCGGCTCAACCTGCGCCAGCAATTCGGTGTCACGCTTGTTGCTCTCAGTAAAGGCGGCTTCTTTGGCCTCGTCGGTGCGGAAGCCCATGGATCGCTTGCCCAGACGACGCCCGATGGTGCGTTCCAGCCCGACGAATGCGCCGCCGCAGATGAACAGGATGTTGGTCGTATCCACCGGCGTGAATTCCTGGTGAGGATGCTTGCGTCCGCCCTGCGGCGGAACGTTCGCGACCGTTCCTTCCAGTATCTTCAGCAATGCCTGCTGCACGCCCTCGCCCGAAACATCGCGAGTGATAGATGGGTTCTCGTCCTTGCGGCCAATCTTGTCAACTTCGTCAATGTAAATGATGCCGGTCTGCGCTCGCGCCACATCGCCGTCAGCGGCCTGCAAGAGCTTCAGGATGATGTTCTCAACGTCCTCACCCACATAGCCGGCTTCCGTGAGCGTGGTGGCGTCCACGATGGCAAAAGGAACATCGAGCATTTTAGCCAGGGTCTGCGCCAGCAGCGTCTTACCCGTGCCGGTTGGCCCAATCAGCATGATGTTCGACTTGGCCAGTTCCACTTCGCCGCTGTGCTGGCGGTTCATGTAAATCCGCTTGTAGTGGTTGTAAACCGCTACCGCAAGCTTCTTCTTAGTCTGTTGCTGGCCGATCACGTATTCGTCGAGGAACGCTTTCACCTCGGCCGGCTTGGGAAGCTGGTTGGGTGTGGCGCTGGGTTGGGCCTCGGAACGGTCGTCTTCCAGAATGGAATTGCAGACAGCGACGCACTCATCGCAAATGTAGGCGCGCGGGTAGTCAGTGGGCGACGAAATCAGCTTGGCGACGGCGTCTTGTGACTTGTGGCAAAACGAACACCGAAGAACTTCTTCGGAACCGGTCCTGGTCCTCACGGAAACTCCTTTACAGCGCACGCCAGCAAAATGGAATTCCTATTCCGAATGGCTTTTCCCGTCCGCTCGAATCCGGGAGGGGCCGTGCTGCCCCTGTGAGAAAGCTGCTGTTGTCGGCCATCAGCAACCTGCCCGCGAACCCTTCGGCGCTGCTGCGCCGCTGAAGCTATTGAAGCACAATTCCGCCTTACGCTACGTACCGTTAGTGCAATATTCGGTACCACTTTGGAAGCAGGGTGCGAAAATTTTCCCTACCTTAGTCATCGTCCTACTTGTGCTTAAAGATGATGTCGTCGACGATGCCATATTCCTTCGCCTGATAGGCATTCATAATGAAGTCGCGTTCCACGTCGCGCTCCACCTTCTCCAGGGGCTGAGCGCTGTGCTTGGAAAGCAGTTGATTCGTAATCTCGCGCATCCGCAAAATCTCGCGGGCATGAATGTCGATGTCCGTCGCCTGACCGGAAAGCCCGGACATTAACGGTTGATGAATCAGAATGCGCGAGGTTGGCAGTGCGAAACGTTTCTTCGGCGCTCCGCCGGCCAGCAGGGTCGCCGCCATGCTCGCAGCCTGGCCAATGCAGATGGTGGTCACATCGGGCCGGATGAACTGCATGGTGTCGTAAATCGCCATTCCTGCCGTGATGGAACCGCCCGGCGAGTTGATGTACAGCGAGATGTCCTTCTCCGGATCCTCCGCTTCCAGAAAAAGCATTTGCGCGATGATCAGGTTCGCGACATTATCGTCGATAGGAGTACCAAGAAAAATAATATTGTCCCGCAGCAGGCGGGAATAAATATCGTAGGCCCGCTCGCCCCTGCTGGTTTGCTCAATCACCATGGGCACAAGCATTGGTTACTCTCCTTCAAAAATCGTTTTGTATCAGGGCACGTCTTTAGACGTGCCGTTAAAGGTGCACAGAGAGCTGGGCTTTAGCCCCTGCTCCGCAGCAGCTAAAGCCATCATTTTGGACTGCCGCAGCGGCACGACTAAAGTCGTGCCCTGATACAAACCTCACCTGCACTACTCCGCGGCCATCGTCGTTCGGATTCGACCGACCGGAGTTGGCAATGAGCCGCCCTATGCGGACCTGCGGTAAAGAGAATCTAAGGTCTTCTCATTGCGGAGGCGATGCCGAATTCTATCCAGCCCACCATCCTTCGTCAAACGATCGCGGACCTGCTCAACCGTTTGCTTCGACTGACTGGCCAGCGCTTCCACTTCGCGGTCAAATTCCTCGTCGCTGACCTCTATCTTTTCTTCGTCAGCAATATGCTCCAGGATTAACGACGCCTTTACCTCGCGCAATGCGGCGTTCCGCTGGCCAAGGCGAAGCCGCCCGAAGTCCATGCGCTTCATATCTTCGGTTTTCATCCCCTGCGCGGCCAGGGCCCGCAAGCCTCGTTCCAGCCTAAGATCGATCTGTTCATCCAACATCGCTTCCGGGATGGGAAAATCGTTGCGCTTCACCAACTCCTCGACAAGGTTGTCCTTCCCCTGGTGCTGCGCTTCGTGCTCTTTCTCAGCCTTCATGTTTTCCCGCAAGCGATTGCGCAGATCGTCAACGGTGTTTAACTCGGCGCCGAGTTCCTTGGCAAAGTCGTCGGTCAGCTCCGGAATACTGCGCGTCTTCACGCCCTTGACGGTTACTTCGTAGGTCATCGACGTGCCCGCGAGCCGTTTGTCGGAGAAGTCGTCCGCGTACTTCACATCGAAAGTCCGTTGATCGCCAGCCTTGGCCCCTCGCAGGTTGGTAGAGAACTCTGGAATCGTGTTCTCCCCGCCGATCTCAACCATGATCTCGTCGACTTCGACTGGCTTGGACTCGGCTGAGCCTTCCTTGGGCGTGCCCTTGAAGCTGACTACCGCGAAATCGCCATCGGCCAACGGGCGATCATCCTCGACGGCGCTATAGGCGGCATGCTGCTGGCGCACATTGTTGAGCGCGTTCTCTACATCCTCGTCGGTGACATTCGTATCCAGCGTGGTAATGCGAATGTCGTCATAGGGAGCGAGTTTTATCTCCGGCAGAATCTCGAACGATGCCTTGAACGTCAGCGGCTCGCCTTCATGGATGTGCAAGTCGGTGACCCGCGGCTGCGACACCGGCGACAGGTGTTGCTTCTTGGCCTCTTCGCGAAAATAGCGCGGTACCAGAGCTTCAACCACCTCGCTCTTGATGTCTTCGGCGAAGCGTTGGCGCACGATGGAGGCCGGGACCTTGCCCTTGCGAAAGCCGGGAATGCGCGCCAGCTTCTGATAGCGGCTGACGAGGTTGTCGGTTTCGGTTTTTACGACCTCAGCGGGGACCTCGACTGTGAGTTCACGCTGACAGGGGTTTGGTTGTTCGGGAGAGCTGGTTTCGGTTGGTGTGGCTTCAGTCGTCAATGAATTGCCTTCAGAACTTGGATGTGACTGCCACGCCGGATTGCGACCGCGACAGGTATGCGCTGCGGCTCTTTAGCCCCGCAGTTTTCGAGTAGTCGGCAGCGGGCTGGCATAGGGTTTAGCCAATGCCTCAGCCTTAAGTTTATGAGAGCGCTGCGGACTGGTCAAACGGCAGGGGCTGTTGGCCGTCGGAGCGAAGGCGGTAAGAGCAGCTCGGGTTCTGCCGCTACAATAAAACCCGATGCCTTCGGCACTGGCTGTCCTCAACAACGAAGTCGTGAAATGCACGCTCTGTCCCCGTCTGGTGGCTTATCGCCAGCAGGTAGGCCGCGAAAAGCGGCGCGCGTATCGCGACCACGAATACTGGGCGCGGCCGGTCCCAGGCTTCGGCGATCCCCACGCCCGTGTGCTCATCCTCGGACTGGCGCCAGGCGCCCATGGCTCCAACCGCACCGGCAGGCCGTTTACCGGAGACGCGTCGGGTAAGTTCATGTATCCCATTCTGTACAAGGTGGGCTTCGCGTCGCAGCCCAACGCCGATCATCGTGATGATGGATTGAAGCTGCTCGACTGCTACATTACGGCTGCGGTTCGCTGTGCTCCGCCTGATAACAAGCCTTTGCCATCTGAGCTTGCCAACTGCGCGCCCTTCCTCGATCGCGAGCTGGCAATTCTGAAAAACCTGAAGGTGGTAGTCGCGCTGGGCAAAATCGGCTTCGATGCCTATTTGAATTACTTGAAGCGCAACGGCGTGATTCAGAGCAGGGCGGCCTATGCATTTGCCCATGCCGCAAGCTATCCAATGCCGAATGGAATAGTGCTGCTGGCGTCGTATCATCCTTCGAACCAGAACACGGCGACGGGCAAGCTGACGGCCCCGATGTTCGAGCAAGTATTTCGCGAAGCCAAGAAGATTGCCGCTAGGTGATCCTCATTGGGTAGTGGGTCAGTTTGAAATTCACGCGCTTACCCCGTGTCGGGTGGAGCACGCCTTGAGGCGTGCATATTGCAGCCCCACTTCGATACGCGCTTTAGCGCCTGAGGTAAATCTACCCTTGCCTCAGCGGCTGAAGCCGAGACATTTAGAGGATCTAATCTGCACGCCTGAAGGCGCTCCACCCAAGACCACTTGACCACAATTTCAGACTGACCCATTACTCCTCATCGACGACGGTTGACAACTGGACGCCACAGGTGTCACGATTCGCACGCGGAATGCCAGTTATGGACTTCGCGAAGGATGGGACGAATGGGAAGAAAAATGTTTCGAACCTTGATGGTAGGACAGTGCTTGCTGGCTCTCACGGCACTCAACGCCAGCGCCGCTACCAGCCGCTCCGCAGTGGGGACGTGGAAGCTGGATGTCTCCAAGTCATCCTATGGCAACATGCCGGCCCCGAAGTTCGAGAAGTTAGTCGTGATGACCGATAAGCCCGACGCGGTGAAGTGGCTTCTGACGGGAGCTTCCGCCGACGGCAAGACTTACGTTTCCATGTACGACGGGCCGGTCGACGGCAAAGGTCGTCCTTACGGAAACAGCCAAATAGGTAGCAGTATCGCCTACACCAGGAGTTCATCCGGCCTGGACTGGGTGGTCAAGAACAAGAGCGGAGCAGTCATCGAAACCGGGAGCGGTTTGCTTTCACCTGATGGAAGTATGCTGACCCTGAAGGGAAGCGCGCAGGGTGCGAGTGGGAAGGGCACCTTTGTCTCGGTGTTCGAGCGGGTACAGTAATCTACCGAAGGCGGAGGCCTGCGGCGGATCCTAACCCGGCGCCAGTTCGTTGATTCTGGCTGCCATTTTGATGTCGCGTTGCGTTACTCCCCCGGAGTCGTGAGAAACCAGAGTCAGGGTTACCTTGTTGTAGTTGATGAGGATGTCGGGATGATGGTTCACGGCTTCGGCGGCTTCCGCCATATGGTTCACGAATTCCATGGCTTGGACAAAACCTGCGAACTGGAAGACGCGTTCGATGACGTTGCCGTTCATCTTCCAGCCGGGGAGCTGTTGCAGGGCCTGTTGAATTTGGGCATCGGATAAAACTGTGCTCATCGTGAATTCCTTATTGGCTTCGATACCACGCATCTAACGGTCAACGCAGTCGAGCCGAATCCCACGGTCATAGCCTGCGGACGGTGACCAGTGTCTCAATTGCTTCGCCGGCGTGCAGTATAACGCCGTTGCGTGCTGTGCCTTCCAATTTCGGTTCTCAGCTCCAGCCAGATGTGCTCGGATACCCCGAGGAACACTTTTACAATGTCCGGGTCGAACTGTTTGCCGGCATTGCGTTCTATCTCGCGCCGTCCGGCAGGAATGGATTGGGCGGCGCGGTAAGGGCGATCGGACGTGATCGCGTCGAACGTGTCCGCGACCGCGAATATGCGCGCTCCCAGGGGAATTTGGTCGCCCTTGAGGCCGCGGGGATAACCGCTGCCATCGTAGCGTTCCTGGTGCGAATACACGATGTCGGCCGCCTCTTGCAAGAACGGTATTTTGCGCAGCATTTGATACCCGAGAGAGGCGTGTTCGCGCATGATGGCCTGTTCCTCAGCACTAAGACGTCCGGGTTTGCGCAGGATGGCATCGGGAATCGCCATTTTGCCCACGTCATGCAGGAAGGCGCCGCGGGCAATGATGCGTACTCGGTCCTGCGGCATCTCCATGGCCCGTGCAATGGCGATGGTGAAGGCGGTCACGCGTCTGGAATGGCCTTCGGTTTCGGCGTCCTTCAGGTCCAGCGCGTCGCCCAGCGCCTCCAAGGTGATGTCGTAGGAGCGTTCCAGGTCGGAGAGGGCCTTACGCAACATCTCAGTGCGGGCAGAGACCAGGGACTCAAGGTTCGTTTGATACGCCAGGTTCTCCAGGCGCAGGCGGCGAGTTTCCAGGGCCCGGCGCACCATCGCCAGCAACTGCTCCCGCTCGAAGGGTTTTAACAGGTAATCGTAGGCCCCATTCCGGATGGCGGCGAGCGCCACCGAAATGTCGTGGACCGCTGTAACCATGACCACGGGGATGTCGGGGTTGACCTCCTTCATTCTGGAAAGCAAGGTTAAGCCATCCACGCCTTCCATGATCAGATCGGACAGCACGATGGAAATGTTCTCATTGGAGCGCAGCACGGCTAGTGCATCGTGAGCAGACGCCACGGGACGGCACTCGAATCCAGCTTGGGACAAGATCGAGCACATGACATCGCGAACCGAGGTCTCATCATCTACTACTAATATGCGCTGATCAGCCATATAAGGACGAAGGGTATACTCACCCAGAATTAACGTTGCGTCTGGCTTGATTGTATTGTCGCCAGGAGCTGGTAACACAATCTTATCCAAACAATTTACGTATTTGCCGTTGGATTCGTTCCCCGAGCAACGTCGCAAGCCGTTTTGCCAAGTGCCGAAGCTAGCTCTTCTGGGCCTCTTCCTCTCCGCTTTCCAGTTCCTCTTCCTCCTCACGCTTAAGCGGGCGCAGCAGCGGGAATAAGATTACGTCGCGAATGGAGCGCGAGTCGGTCAACAGCATCGTCAAGCGATCGATGCCGACGCCTTCTCCGGCCGTCGGAGGCAATCCATACGACAGCGCGCGAATGTAGTCCTCATCCATCTGATGAGCTTCTTCGTCGCCCCGGGCGCGTTCGCTCAACTGTCCTTCGAAGCGCCGGCGCTGCTCCTCGGGATCGTTGAGCTCACTGAAGGCGTTTCCAATCTCCAGGCCGCCGGCGAAAATCTCGAAGCGCTCCACCCAGTCGGCGTTCTCTTCCGGTTCGCGCTTGTTCTTCGACAGCGGCGAAATGATCAGCGGGAAGTCATAGATGAACGTCGGCTGGATGAGATGCGGCTCGGCCAGCATCTCAAACACGGTCGCATATACCTTGCCATCGTAATATCTCAAGGCTCTGTTCAGGGTCCATCTATTGGTATCTGCAATCACCATCAAATCCGAGATTTCTCGAATTTGCGCCTTTACGTCAGCCGTATCCGTTTCGCTCCCTTCTGAGCGGGCAAGATACGTGGTATGGATACGCTGCCTCTTTTCTCCCAACCGGCTATGTTCTTGAGCAAAGTACTTCTCAAGCGCTTCTACGAAAGGTTTGAAGTTGTTTAGATTCGCGAGGTCATCGGGTTGTGGAGCGGTAGTTGCCTCCTCCGGCCAATATCCGATGATGGCTTCGCGCATGGTCAGTCGTTGCACGTTGCCGAAGTCGACGTCGTGCCCGTTGAAGTGCGCGACGGTCGTGGGCTTTCCATCAACCGGATCGAGAACATCGCGTGCCACCTGCGCCAGCATCTCCGCGGTGAAGTCCATCATGTCGCGGTAATCCGCGTAGGCCATGTAGAACTCCAGCATAGTGAACTCGGGGTTGTGCTGCGTCGAAATGCCCTCATTGCGGAAGTTGCGGTTGATCTCATAGACGCGGTCCATGCCGCCTACCACCAGCCGCTTCAGGTAAAGCTCGGGTGCAATGCGGAGGTAGAGATCGACGTCCAGTGCGTTGTGATGGGTGGTGAACGGTTTGGCCACGGCACCGCCGGCGATGGGATGCATCATCGGAGTCTCGACTTCGACGAAGCCGTGCGCGTCGAGGAAGCGCCGCATCGATTGCACCACCTTCGCACGCTTGGTGAAAACCTCGCGCACTTCGGGGTTCATGATGAGATCGACATAGCGCCGGCGGTAACGCGTCTCCACGTCCTGCAGCCCGTGCCACTTTTCCGGCAAGGGAAGCAGGTCCTTCACCAGGAAGGTGATCTCGTCGACGTGGACCGTCAACTCGTTGGTGCGGGTGCGGAAGAGATAGCCTTTCACGCCAATGTAGTCGCCGATGTCGAGCAGCTTGTAGAGCTGAAAGCCCTGCTCGCCAGCGGAGTCGAGGCGGACGTAAATCTGCAGGCGCTGGCCGCCTTGTTGCAGATGGGCGAAGCCCGCCTTGCCTTGCACGCGAATCGACATCAGCCGCCCGGCAACGCTGACATTGACTCGCGGCGACTCCAGCTCCGGAGCCGTCTTGGCGGAAAATCCCTCGACGATTTGCGGGATTGTGTGCGTGGTCTCGTAGCGATAGGGATAGGCCGACTGCCCCAACGCCTCGATCTGCTTCAGCTTGTCTTTGCGTTGCTCGTAGATTTTCTGGTCAAGTGCCACAGTGATTCCTGATGCCTTGCGTTGAGCAGGGCGAAGGATGAGAAACGTTGATTATAGAGCGTGCAGGCGGAGCGCGATGAGAACGTTTGGGTCCCCCAGTTATAATTTCATCGCGCCCTACATCTCAATCAGCGGAGTCCTAATCCATGCCTGCAATCGAGCACGCAGCGACTGCAATCCACTTCGAAGGTGTTAGTCCGATTTTTACAGTGAAAAATATCACCGCCAGCATTGACTACTACGTCGGTGCTCTCGGCTTCAAGGTTGACTGGGGTGGTGCGACCGGCTTCGCATCGGTTTCGCGCGGCGGTTGCCACATCATGCTATGCGAAGGCGACCAGGGACATCCCGGTGCCTGGGTCTGGATCGGCGTCGGAGATGCTGGAAAGGTTTTCGAAGAATACAAAGCCAGCGGCGCGAAGATCCGGCATCCGCCGACCAACTACGAATGGGCCTACGAGATGCAAGTCGAGGATCCGGACGGCAACGTGCTTCGCCTCGGCTCCGATCCGAAAGAAGGCGAGCCCACTGGACTGTGGCTTGACATGCATGGCATGCATTGGGAGAAGTTACCCAATGGCGGATGGAAGCGGACAGCAGCGAGAGCTAAATAATTACGAAGATCGCGTCACTGCGTTGAATCCGCGGCACTCGTCGCCGACAAAGGCGGGCGGTTCCGGAACTGTAAGAACTGCATCCGAGGTCGCCGACCCTCGCAGTCGTTTTTTCCTTCTCTGGACGAAATTGTTCCACGTGGAACATTTGCAAAATATCACAAAGTAACCTGCTAAGCGACTGAAAACAATCAGGCGTTAGCACTTTAATGCTAGTCTGGCGAACGTTCGTTCGGAGCGCGATCCGGATCAAAACTCCCCCATTACGCCGTCCGTAAAATGCCCGATACAAGAGTGGGCTCTAGCCCCCGAGGGACTGCCATCTGACTTAATCAGACCTCCCTTAGAGAAACTCTGATTAACTTGGCCTTGAAGGGGACGGCCTTCAGAGACTGTGTCGCAACCCGGTGTCGCCGCTCTGCGGCTCACGTTTTGTCCCACTTTGAGCGTGGGCTGACGCCCACGCCTAACCCCATCTCGCCGCTGCGCGGCTAGTTTGATCGGTTGTTCGGGCCGTTTGTTCCACCAGAAAATTTGTTTTCCGGTCGCGACACAGTCTCTTCAGGCCGTCCGTAAGAGATGCAAAATCAATGCGGCTTTAGGCGCTGAGGGACTTCGCTGAGGCTTAATCAGACCTCCCTTAGCTCTTCCGTCGCTGGATCACTCACCATCGTGCGCAGAAGCCCATCACTACAGAACCACCAGCCATGGAAAACTTGTTCCTCGTGGTAGCTGACGCGCAATGGCCGCCAAGTAATGCCGGCACGCGGGGCCGCAAAAGAATTCTCATGAGCTGGAAGCTGATCATGATTTAGGCCCGCAATGCTGGAATCATCCAGTGTCACCGAAACACACCGCGTGTCGTTGCGTAGACCGGTGCGAAGCGCTTTAAGCGCGCTCTCCTTGGCGCTCCAGATCAGGGCTATCAAAGCGAAGCGGACCGGCTCAGGTGCTTGCCGCGCCATCGCCTGTTCTTCCGCAGTGAAATAGTCGGCGACGAACACGTCGCTGCGCGGCTCGACAACTTCCACGTCGCAGCCGAGCATTGCATCGGGCTCCCCGACAGCGCAAGCCGCTATCCCACCACGATGGCTGAGCGAGATAGAAACGTTGGCGGGCGCGTCGTCGATAAAAACCTCGGGCGCCCCGGAGGTAGCCGGTCGTATTTGGATCGTCGCCAGAATTTCGGGATCGTGCGGTAGATGTAAGTAATCGGCAACTGCGTGTTTCGCAGTCCATCGCCCCAGCCGCCAATCGGCTCGCCGTTTTGGAAATCGCAGGCTGCTGAGATGCGACGTTTCCCAGGCGCCGAACCAGTCGTCTTCTGCGCGCACATCCGCCAGCGACTGTTCGAACCAAAGTACCTTCATCAATCCGCCTGTAGAACTGGAAGTCGCGTCTCCGGGAGATCCGCCTCTGAGGCCATCTTCTTTTCCGATCGCGCCGCTTCTTCCTTGCCTATGCCACGCGCAATTGCTTCGATCAGGTATGGCCGAAGCTCTCGCGGCGGAATGATTCGGTGGAGCGCTCCCACTTCCAGGGCGCGATGCACGCTGTGAATGCGATCGAATTCGGCAGCCATCCCGCCCAACTTTTCGGAGTGCACAACCGGGAAGAGATCATTCCACTCCGTGCGCAGCCGGTTCTTCTCAGCGCCTTCGGCCTGAGCAATGGCTTGGGACAGCGTCTCCATTCGCGGATCCTTACGCGCCCTGGTGTCGACCTCCCCGGCAAAGACCACGGCAGCAGCCGGAGCGCCTCCGATTACCGACGCGAAGGTTCCTTCCAGTGCGATGACTTCCAGTTGCTCATTGAGAGCACGCGAGAAGACCACATAAGCTCCGCCGTGATAACGCGAGACGACGCAAAATACCATCGGTCCCTTGAAGTTCACCACCGCTCGGCCAATCTCCGCGCCATATTCCAGTTGCAGGCGGCGCATGGATTCCGGCGAGCCGTCGAAGCCGGAAAGATTGGCGAGCACGACAACTGGCCGGTTGTTGCTGGCTGAATTGATGGCGCGCGCCAGCTTCTTGGAAGAAAGCGGAAACAGTGTGCCGGCCGTCCAGTAGTCGGGGCCGTCGGCGGGGACGAATCCAAAACGCGGCACCGGCTTCGATTCGATGCCAATTATGCATACCGGATAGCCGCCGAGATGGGCATCCCACACCACAGATGTGTCGGCTGATCGCATGCCTCGCCAACGCTCCAGCGGCGTATGGTCCTGATCCACAACCGCCATCATTACTCTGCGGATTTCGAACGACTTCTTGCGCCCCGCATTGGTCTTATCCGAAAAGATCTCGCCGATGCGCGTGAAACCCTCCTCATCGCCGTCCGTATGCGGGTACACCCGCACGTCGCGATCAAGCGGATCGCTGGTGACAGCCCGCCGCGGGAACCGCTCACCCGGCACTACGTAGGTGTGCTCGTAATGTTGCAGCAGGATTTGGCAGGCCTCGTCGATATCGCGGGCGAAGTACTGCGCTTGCCCATTGAACCCCATGATGCGATCGTAGCCGCCGATACCCTGATTGTCCTCCGCCGAGACGCTGCCGGAATAATCCAGAGCGCGTTTACCGGTCAGCACCATTGCCCCTTTGGGAGTCATGATCAGAATGCCGCGGGTGTGCATCAGCATGGTCGCCTCAGCATTCCAGTATGGCTGCGCGCCCACGTTGATGCCGTTGACGACCAGGTTGATTTCCCCTCCAGCCTGGGTGAAGTCGATGATCCGGCGCAGGACACGCGCGATCCAGTCCATGTTTTCCACGCCGCTGTTCATCGAGATCTTCGCGCCGGCCGATAACGTAAACCATTCCAAAGGAACCTGCATGGCTTGGGCTAACTTCAAAGCCGCCAGAATGCGCGCGCATTCGGGCTCGGCCAGCGCTCCCAGGTCCTTGCTGGGGTCGCCCAGAAGCACCACCCGTTTCACGCCTTCGGGATACTTGTTGGTAAAGTTGCGCAGGACACCGGCGATGATATTGGCTGTGTTCTGGCCATAGGGACGGTGAACCGGCGCCAGCCCTCCCGCGGCATCGAGATCATGCTCAACGAACTCGCCGGGCGCGAAGTCGGCCCGCGTGTCGCTGGGCGATGACGTGAGCATCCTCACGATCTCGTAGGGATACAGCATCCCGCGCTGGCGCATCTTGACGACTTTCTGGTCGTAAGCCGTCAGAGGTTTCATGGGTTCCAGCTTGCTCGCGGGACGAAACGTGATCAGCATTCCGGCGTCGCCCGGAGCAGAGATGCGCATCACCGTATCCCGCAGCTCTCCAGTTCTTGGATTCGGGAGACGGACACGAACCACTACCTGCTCCAAACCAACGCCGTCCGCCAGGGGCGCCAACCGATGCACGATGTCGTTGACTTCTTCAGGCTTAAGGCTGAGTGCCGGCCACACATAGAGAAAAATGCGGTTCCAGTACAGCCGTTCGCGTGGCGAACGCTTCATCTGAAATTGCCGTATGGCTGCGATGGCCTCGGTAAACATGCGCTCGAGATATGGAAGTTGGACGATCCTTCCCCATTTATCTCGCACCGGCGTGAGGTCGTGTACTTCTGCCACGGCAAACAGCCGCTCGTCCTTCGGATTGTCGTTGGCGACGGCATGCACCAGGTAGACATCCTCCACCGATGGCAAACGCTTGATTTTGAAGTTTTTCAAACGCCATAGGTGCAGGCGTTCGCCCATCATGGGATGAACTCCGCGGAAGAGTTCCACTTCTTTGTAGCCGTCCTCAGAAGGCTCGTAGGTAAAATGCTGCATCTCGCCCATGCCGGGATCGCCAGTAGCGCCCGAAACGGCCACGACTACGCGCCGAATGGCGCGAGGAAAAGCAGCCAGATTAATGACGGAACTAACTTCTCCCTGCGTACCCTCAGCTTCGGAAAGCGAATCTTGCTTCCAGGTGAAGAAATCCAGCACGATGTCCTCGTCCGCCGGTACCTTGACCAGGAACGGGAATAACGCCCGCATGGTTGCATCGAGCTGGGGATACTCTGCGTACGCCATGTACACATGAATTCGTCTGTGGTCCCCTTCGTATTCCGCGGTTGCGAAACAATGTCCATTGATGGATAACGTGCGGAAGTTGGTCAGCCGGCGCAGGTAATAGCGGGAGGTCGTCACCTCCATCATGGTCTGCCGCAGAGCGGGCGACGCCGTCGGAAACCGGCCCGCCAGCAGGCTGGCAAGCGGCTGAGGACAATCCACCAGAGCGCGCGTTCTTTGGTGCAGATCCGGAGCGTCCGGATGCGCCGCGAGATAATCCAGATGTTCTTCCATCGACGCATAGGTCTCTTTGCGTGCCAGCTCGAACGATGGCTGTTCGAAACAGCGATAACGCAGTTCGCGGGCTAGATCGCTGACACTGGGAAACATCTCACGAGTGATCGAGACCATACGATCGAGCAGGGTACGGAAGCCCTGGTCGGCCGATGCCGTGTTCTGGGCCGCCAGCCGCCGCTGCAGGACCGACAGTATCGGCGTAATTTGCTGCTCCGCCTTTTGGTGCGACTTGTAGATCCACAGCAGGCACTCTTCCAGTTCGGGCGAGCGATCAAGCGTTGTGATCCCGTAATGGGCTAACGCTTTTTTCAGAGCTTTGACAAAGTCCCGCGGCAGCCCTTCGCCATGAGTGTCCAGCACGCGCAGATAGGAGAAAAGATAAGCCTCGGTGCTGGGTGCTTCGCTGCCGACCTGCTGGCTCACGATTGGTTTTCTTCGGAACAACGACCAAAGGTCAACGAAGATATTAAGGATGGCGTCTTCCTGAGTGCGTACCTGGTCGTTGTCGCTCTCCGCCGCTGCCATCTGCTTCCATTCGGCAGCCAGGCGGGACGCGTGCTCCGGGCTCACATCGAAGCCCAGCATTAACTGGCGAAGTTCATCCAGATTCTTCCGCCAGCGCAAATCAGCGGTTTGCCCGTCCCTGGTGGCGGCGACCGACGCGCCAAACGTTACTCGCTCAGTC
Source organism: uncultured Acidobacteriaceae bacterium (assembly GCA_963789245.1). Taxonomy (GTDB): domain Bacteria; phylum Acidobacteriota; class Terriglobia; order Terriglobales; family Acidobacteriaceae; genus Bog-257. The sequence goes on from CAWBKE010000012.1 coordinate 341,244, forward strand.
GATTCGGTTGCAGCCTGGGCGGCATCCGGCTCGATCTGCAGAAGTGGATCGCCGGTGGCTACCTGGACATTTGGTATCGTCATTACCTGGCGAATTCTTCCCGGGAATGGCGCGACCACCTGGGTTTCCATCTTCATGGCTTCAAGCACGGCGAGGCGGTCTCCGGTGGAAACCATATCGCCGGGCTTGACCGCAATCGAGACTACAACGGCCGGTGACGGCGCTCGTACGACTCCGCCGTCGTCACGATCGATGCGGTGTGACACGCCGTCCAACTCGATGCGAAAGCTTGATCCCTGCTCAACCGCTACCACGTGAAAGCGTTGCCCAAAGACAGTCAGCCAGCACTCAAATGGCCCAATCGGCTCTACCTGAGCGTCAATGGACGATCCATCGACTTCAATTCGGTACTGCCGCAGTCCCATGCGATAGACCTTCATGGAATACGCGTTATCGCTGTACCGCAGCTCGAGCGTGTGGCCTATCTCGCTGCGAACCTGCGGCCTGCCACGCAGCGCCGAGCCATAAAACTGGGAATGTTCCACCAGGAGCTCAGATTCGTAGGATTTGATTGCCGCCATCACCAGCGCAACGTCAAGGTGCCGGCGGGAAATATGCTGACCCTTGATGGCCAGGCGATCCATCCAGCCGATATCGACGTCTCCGCTTTGCACTTCGGGCCGGCCTAGCAAATCCAGTAAGAACGCACGATTGCTGACACCACCCTTGATTACCACGACGCTTTCATGCAGCACTCGTTGCAACCGCGAGAGCGCTTCCTTGCGGTTGTGCCCGTGGGCGATGATTTTGGCAATCATCGAATCGAACTCGGCGGGAATCGTGTCACCTTCCTCCACGCCGGTGTCGATTCGTACTCCCGGTCCGGTCAACATGCGGAAACGCTCAATCAGGCCGGGGGAGGGTGCAAATCCATTGTTGGGATCCTCGGCGTTCAGCCGCACTTCAATGGCATGACCAATCGTGGCAGGTGGATCGCCCTCCAGGCGTCCACCGCGCGCAACATGGATTTGCAGCTTGACCAGATCAAGGCCGGTCGTACACTCCGTGACTGGATGCTCGACCTGCAAGCGCGTGTTCATTTCCATGAAGACGAAACGCTGCTGCTTTGGCTGATAGAGAAACTCGACAGTGCCGGCATTGTGATAGCCGGCCACCTGGCTTAGACGGACCGCTGTCCGGCGCAACTCCTGATCCAGCTCGCGAGTGAGTGCCGGCGAAGGTGCTTCCTCCAGGATTTTCTGCTGACGGCGCTGAATGGTGCAGTCACGGACGCCGGCCGCCCAGGTTGTGCCATGGTGATCGGCGATGATCTGGACCTCAACATGGCGTGCGCCGGTGACTACTTGCTCCAGGAATACGGTGGGATCGCCGAATGCCTTGAAGGCTTCGGCGCGAGCGCTCGCGAACGCGGTTTCCAATTCGCCGGGGGCATGCACCCGGCGAATACCGTGACCTCCGCCTCCGGCTGTGGCCTTGATGAACACCGGGTAGCCAAGGCGCTCGGCCTGACGCCACGCCTCACTCAGCGTATCCACCGGTCCGCCGCTCCAGTCGGCAACCGGTGTCTCTGCCTGCTCGGCGAGACGCTTCGAGGAGATCTTGTCACCCAGACGCCGCATCACGTCACCGTCCGGGCCAATGAAGACAACTCCCATCTCGCGGCAGAGATCGGCAAATTGCGCGTGCTCGGCCACGAAACCCCATCCCACCCAAACTGCCTCCGCCTGGGCTTCCCTTAAGGCACGTTCCAGGTGGGCGTAATCGACATAACAGCTTTTGAGGTGATTGGTATTGGGATCGGCGATCTGCGGCGGCCCGAGGGAGACGGCCTCGTCCGCCTGGCGAACGAACATTGCGTGGCGATCAGGATCGGTAAACAGAGCGATGGTGCGTAATGCGGTGCCGTACTCCTGATTGAACTCGCGTGCCGCGTGGATAAAGCGCATGGCGGCTTCGCCACGGTTAACGATGGCGACTCGTTCAAATTGTTCCTGCATACTCCCACCTTCAACTCGTCAGAACCTGTCGGTTATGAAATGACCTCCTGAGAACATACTGCGTCGTGCAGGGCCTTCAGCGGCTCGGTGTCTACGCTGGAAGGGACTTGCGCGGTGCGATAACCGTCTAGTTGCAGGTAGCGGTTCCCTTCGCCATCCACCACTTCTGCGTCGAACGTTCCCTCAGCGGGATGGGGCGTGACCAGCGCGTAGAAAACGTGATGGTCCGTAAGATCTGGAGCTCGCAGCCACGAGACATCCTGCACCTGCCAGGGCAGACCCATGCGGTTCTGCGCTGCCATCTCCCACAGCCCTGCCGTCTGGAAGCACAGCTCGATCAGCCTGGGACCAATGACCGTCGGCCCATCCGAAGCCTGACATTCATCCGGCAGGTTTGGCATCAACTCGCCAACCATATGCTCGCCATCCCACCATGCCTTTTCGATGACCTGGTATGCGGGACCGTGGAAATAAATCCGATAGATGTGCGCTGCGTCGACAATGGCCTCAGCCGTAAGCCGCGGCTTGGGCCCGGTAATCGCGCCAGGTGTTTCCTGACTTACCCGCACGCGGGCGGTGAAGTGCGTCGTTTCCTGCGGCTCGGCCTGGCCTGCCAGCTTTCGCCGGCCAAAAAGCCGGCAGTCTGCAATCAGTTTTTCATCCTGCGCATAGAGGTTGGCCTGAATCATCACCGTCCTGGGTTCGTCCTTGTAGAACTTGAACGGCGCCAGGAAGTTCACTTCCTCAATGCTCTCGATGTACCAGCCGGGGTGCAGGCACAGCGCCGCTTCCGCAAATGCCTCAATGCCCATGACGCCGGGCAGTACGGGAATGCCATCGATTTGATGGTCATAGAGGAACGGCTCCAGCTTGGGATTTAGGGTGGTCTCCATGGTCAGGCCGCTATAGATGCCGACTCCGGTGATTTTGCCGACCATGGGACCTTGGCCCCCGCCAGATGCGGCCAATGCCGCGGTGTCCAGCCCTCCTGTGGCGTCCCACTCATTCAGCAAGCTGCCGACGCGCTTTGCGATGAGGACTTCGCCAGTTCTTCCACCAGCCGTCAGTTCGCGGCGGATCACCGGAATAGCGGCCTCGGGCGGCAGCATGTCGATGCCCGCCAGTTCCATCATCTTCGGAATGGAACCGCGCGTGGCCATTCCGATGCCACCCCATGCCGTCCAGTCAATCACAATGCCCCGCGTCTGCGGCCGAGTGGTGCGGAAGCTGGATGTGTATTTGCAAAGCAGATCGTTGGCCGCGCTATAGTCGGTCTGGCCGCCGTTGCCGAAACGGCCGGCAACGGAGCTGAATGCGACGGTCGCTCCCAGAGGCATGTCGCCGATTGCATGCAGCAGATTGAACCAGCCGTCGGCCTTCACATCGAACACCAGATCGAATTCGCGCTGGTCCTTGTCGGGCAGGAAGTGACTGCGCTCCAGCCCGGCAGCGTGCAGCAATACGTCGATCCGCCCGCTCTTCTGCCGGACCTGATCGATCACTTTGGCTACGCCGTTGGCGTCGGCGAGATTGACACTGAAGTAGTGAGGCGTTCCGCCGGCGGCCCGCACGGCATTGATGGCGCTGAGGGCTGCGTGCGCGCGCTCCAACGCGGCCAATTCCTTTTCCACCAGCGCCGGAGTGGCTCGCTCGCCCCGTGCCTGAATGCGACCAAACAGATCGCGCTTGAGGTTGTCTTTGTCGCTGACAAAGCGCGCGAGATCAGGATTGCTGGCGTCAGGCTCGGGTACCAGATCGAGCAGATAGAATGTGCCGCCGGAAGCCGCGGCCAAATCCGCAGTGATCGCCGAGACGATGCTTCCCGCCGCTCCCGCGATCACGAAGACGCTGTTTTGGTTGAGTGCCAGACCGGGCTGGCCATCTTCCGCAGTCTGTTCCTGCAGACCGACGGTCCAGCGCAGTCCATTCTTGTAGCCGATTTCGACTGCGCCGTTGTCGCGCAGCGTCTCCCCGATCAGGATGGCCGCGATCTCCAAAGCATCGCGATCCGCCGCAAAATCGACAGCTTTGACCAGGGCGTCAGGGCGCTCGCGCTTGTAGGCCTTGGTGAATCCCACTACCGCGCCGCCCATGGGAGCAAACGCTCCCGCTGCGTCGTAGCCATGCTGCCCGCCAAGACGTGTTGCCGACACCAGGAACGTCCCCGAAGCGGCAACCTGATCGTAGAGCTTGCGCATGGCGACGTAGAGCGACTTCACACGCACTCGCAACGACTCGCGCCACTGCGTAGCATCCATGCCGGAAAGCGGCCCTTCGTTGTCGAGCGCGGGCAGCCAGTAGACGCCCTGTACTGCACCCGAGGCCAGCCAACTGTCCATCGTGCGCTGCAGGGTGTCCGCATCCGGCGTGCCGGTGATAGAGAGAACTTCAACTTCTTTCTGCCGCAGTTGCTGGGCCAGCGATTCTGCTACACCTCCGGAGTCGGACATGACCACCACGCGGCTTCCGCGGCCGAGCGTCACTCCGGTTGTCTTGCACAATGGGAGCGGCGGCCGGAGGGTCGGCAAAGGTACGCGTCGCGGGATGCTGTTCGCCGCTTCGAAGCTGGGGAGTGATGGCGAGGGAACGGTCGCTGCAGGAACTGCCGGGATTGCGTTCGCGACTTTTACTGCGCGAGCCGTGGCGCCGGCAGCCCCATTCTGCGCGAACTTGATGACGTGCGCGAGAGTGGGGAAGTCGCGCAGCTTCAGGTTCTCGTCGCGAGGTATGTTGTACGCCGCGCGCACCGAAGCAAACATCTCTGCCTGTTTCACCGTGTCGATTCCGAGATCGGCTTCCAGGTCGAGATCGAGGTCCAGCATCTCCTTGGGATAGCCAGTCTTTTCAGCCACAATGTCCAAGACTCTTTCCTGGATCACTTCGTCCGAAGCGACGGCATTGATGGCAGGAGGTGCTGTCTGCGTTGGCGTTGGTGTTGGAATGGACGCAGGGGAAGATACAGCCTCCGGCGTCTTTGGAGTCGCAGGCTGCGGGGCTTTTCCGCCGGCCAGGTCAGGGCGCATTTCGTAGACGAAGCGAATCACGTGGCCGATGGTCGGGTAGTCGCGCAGTTTGCGGTTCTCATCGCGCGGAATGTTGTAGATCTCGCGAATGGCGGCGAACATCTCCGCCTGCTTGACGGTGTCGACCCCAAGATCCGCTTCCAGATCGAGGTCGAGATCGAGCATGTCACTGGGATAGCCAGTCTTTTCGACCACGAGGGCCAGGACACGCTCCTTCACCGATGTGTCGGCTGTCGTCGCTGTTACCTGCGCAGCCGCTGTCGCAGTTGCGACGGATGCAGTGGCCTGCTCAGCTTTCGGTGCAACAGGAGCAGATCCTGCCAGGTCGGGCCGCTTCTCGTACACGAAGCGGATCACGTGTGACAGCGTGGGGTAATCACGGAGCTTGACGTTCTCGTCGCGAGGAATGTTGTAGGTCCCGCGGATGGCCGCGAACAACTCCGCTTGTTTGACCGTGTCGACGCCGAGATCGGCTTCCAGATCGAGATCGAGGTCGAGCATCTCTTCCGGATAACCGGTTTTCTCTACGACGAGTGCCAGAATGCGCTCCTTCACCGAGCCGTCCGGCGTTGTAGCCGCAACTGGTGCTGGAACGGCAGCAACGTTTTCGGTCGCCGCATTCGCAATCGGGGCGCTCGCCACTGGCGTCTGGACTGAAACCCCAGAAGCCACCGGCACTGCGGCTGCGATCGGCGTTGCTGTAACCTTCGGCGCAGCGACTTGCTCTGTCTTCGGCGCTGCCGGAGTTCCGCCAGCCAAGTCGGGCCGCTTCTCGTAAACAAAGCGGATCACGTGTGCCAGCGTCGGGTAGTCGCGCAGCTTGCGGTTCTCGTCGCGCGGAATGTTGTACATCTCGCGAATGGCCGCAAAGATTTCCGCCTGCTTGACCGTATCGACGCCCAGATCAGCTTCCAGGTCCAAGTCCAGATCGAGCATGTCCTGGGGATAGCCGGTCTTCTCTACGGCCAGCGCCAGAATGCGTTCCTTCACGGAACCGCTCGGCGCTGATTTTTCCCCTGCTGGAGGCGGAGGCGTGGCAGCTTTAACTTCCACGACCGGCTTCGGAGCTTCAATGCGAGGCGTAGGAGCCGGCGCCGGGGCAACCACAGCGGCTGCTGCCGCAGGGGCTGTGGTCTGAACCGTTGGTGCTGGTTTCGACGCAGGTTGCGTTGGCGCAGGAGTTGGAGTCGTGACGGGACGCGAGTCTTCAACTTTCGTGGCCACTCGCGCCCACGGCCCTTGGTCGCGCACGCGCAATGTCCGCTTGACCACTTCCAGCTCTGTCGTCGGATAGCCGGCGATATGGCTCAGCCAGGCGTTCCAAGCATGCGTATCGGCGACGCGATACGCATAGCCCAGATCGTTGGGACCGCGGTGAACGCCGTCTTTCGTCGGCACCCAACGCAGCAGCATCATGCTGATCTGCGAGCCGAATCCCGCGCCCAGGTGCAGCGCGTACTCGATGGGATATTTGCCGCCCTTGGACAGGTTCAATGGACCCAGCTCCGGATCAACTTCCTTGAAGTTCGCTACCGGCGGCACCAAGCCTGTTTCCAGCGCCTTTACGGCGAGGACGTCTTCGATGCCGGTTGCCATCGCGTGGCCAGTCATTCCTTTGGTGTTGGCGACCACGATCTGATCCGCGGCATCGCCGAAGATGCGACGCAGCGCGTGGACCTCCGCCGAGGCGCTGCCGCCGCGCGCTGGGGTGTAGGTCTCGTGAGAAACGAAAACCATCTGCGGTGCGACTTGTTGGCGCCTGATGCCACTGCGCAATTCCGCCTGGCTTACCAGCTCCTCCATCACCTGGCCGATGTGCTGCACATCGAGGCGAGTGCCGTGGAAAGCGCTGTTGGCCGTGACCGCGCTCAAGACTTCACAAATCGGCTGGATACCGCGTTCCCGCGCGGCTTCGGCGCTCTCAACCACCAGGGCCGCGGCGCCCATGCCCATAATCAGGCCATGACGGCGGCGATCGAAGGGAATGGCAGCGTCTTCAACCCGTTCGTCCGTGGCTGCCGCTCCACTGGCCAGGAAGCCGGGGCCAAACCACTCGATCATGTTGTCGGAGGTGACGTCGTCGGCCGAGATGACGATGACGCGACGGCAGCGTCCGGCGCGGATCCAGTCCTGCGCCATTCCGACGCCTTGCGCGGTCGTCGCACAAGCGGCGTTGATTTGGGTGTTAGGACCGCGAGCGCCGATGAGTTCGGCAAACTGCGAATGTCCCATCGACAAGACCCGGAGCAAGAAGCGCCGGTCGAAGACATACGGCTGTTTCTCGAGAGTGTCGCGCACCTCCTCAATGCGCCGTTCCATTTCCTGTCCCAGAACGGAATGCCCGTTGGCCGCATTCATGCGCCAGCTTTCCAGCCTGGCGAGTTCCTCGCGGCGAGCGCGGTCCTTGAAATAGCCGGACATGATTTCGGCATAAGAGTCATAGCCGGGGAAGGCGGAGCCGAAGATCACGCCGGTATCGTCACGCATAGCGTCGGGCAAGCCCCAGCGATCAGGTAGCTGCGTACCCTTGGTGGTTGTCTTGTAGCGCATGACCAGCGGGATGCCGGCATCGCGCAAGGCGTCGATTCCGGCGGCAATCGCCAGGCGGGTAACGCGGTCGAGGGCAGCCAGGTGATCGGCGGGAACGCCGAATTCGCTTTCCAGATCGAAGGCGCCGCCACGGCCAGCGAGCTTGATAACATCAGCCACATCGGTGATGGACTCAAATGTGGCTTCTCCTTGGTCGCTCTTGACCAGGCGGGTGATGCGCTTATCCAGCATGGCTTGCCGGAAACGGGCGGGGATGGAGGCGATAAACTGGTCGCCGCGCAAAATGCGGGTCACGTTGCTGTCGTCGAAAATGCGATTGGTTCCGGGCAGACCCAGCGACGCGCCGGTAATCGTTACCGGTTCCAGCGTCGGAGCCGGCTTTTGGCCGTTGTAGATCTCCCAGCCGCGATCGAGCACGCTCGCAAAGACACGTCCGAGTTCAACGTAACGGTCGCCGTTGGTCGGCACTGAAGTCGCGGTAGGAGCCTGGAGCGTGGCTGTCGCAGGCTTTTCAACCGCGACCGGCATCCGGGTATCCACCTGAGGGGCAACAGCGGATACCGAGGCCTGTTTTACCGGGATCTCGGGGGAAGTCCCGGCGACCCCACGGCCTAACCCCGCTGCGTAAAGTCCGCACAGCGCCTGATTGAAGGCGGTAGAGTCTTCGAGCTTGGGGTGGTTGGTGAACAGCGAAACCACATCGCCCTCGCTGCCGAGCACATCCTCGGCAAAGCCTTGCAAAGCCTTCTTCGGCCCGACTTCGACGAACACGCGCGCTCCTGCGTTGTAGAGCGTCCGCAGGCCCTTGATGAATTGCACCGGCGCGGCCACCTGTTTGCCAAGCAGATCGATCATCTTGGGCGCGACGTCCGCTCCGGTGGGGTAGAACTCACCGTCCACGTTGGCAACGATTGGAATGATCGGCGACTGTAGGTGCAGGCGCTCCAGCATCTCCCGCAAAGGCTCGGTCGCCCCAGCGACAATCGACGTATGGAAAGCGTGACTGACCGACAACTCGCGGACGTCGTAGCCGGCCTGCAGAAAGATCTGCGAAGCCTGCTCAACTGCCTCGCTGGCGCCGCCAATGACTGACTGGCTGTTGCTGTTGACATTGGCGATGACGACGTAGCCGTTAACTGTCTTGAGGATCCGCTCAACTTCAGCAATGGGTGCGAACACAGCCGCCATCTTGCCCTTGTCCGCAACTGCCACCTGAGCCATCCCGCGGCCGCGTGCACTGACGGCATCCAGGCCGTCTTCGAACGAGAGCCCGCCGGATGCAACCAGGGCCGCGTATTCACCCATGCTGTGTCCCATGGTCATGTCAGGCTGAATGCCATAAGCGGCGAGCAGCCGGGTCATGGCGATGTCCGCCGTCAAAACGGCTGGCTGGGTAATTTCGGTCTGGCGCAAACTTTCTTCCGACTCGGCCAGGGCCACGGGGTCCGTCTTGTCAACGAAGACGAATTCGCTGAGCGGCTTGCCCAGCATCGGAGTCATGATGCGATCAGCCTCGGCGAAGGTCTCGCCGATAACCGGTTCTGTTTTGCGAATACCGCGCAGCATGTTCACGTACTGCGAGCCCTGACCGGTATAGAGGAACGCAGCCTTGGGCGCCGGACCGTGTCCGCGAAAGATTCCCTGGGCGCGAATCGCCTTCCAGAACGCGGCTTGATTCGCCTGGAAGGCTTTGAGCGCGATGCCGCACTTGGTTGCCAGATCGGCGGCGTCGGCGTAATCAATCGCCAGACGCTCCGGCGCGCGCAGATCGGACTCTGCCGGCGCGGCTGGGGACGGCGCTTGACCAGCCTGTGCAGCTTTCTGTACTTCGCGAAGCCGCTCGGCCAATGCAGCGTCCGTGTCAGCGCCGATCACCAACGCTCCGCGTAATGGCGCCTTGTTTACGATCTCGGCAGAAGCAGTGGTGGCAGGAGCAGGCGCGGTAACGGGAACTGCCGCAACATTAGCGACGGCGCCGCTTACCTGCATCGGCACTTCCTTGGCTACGGCCGGTGGCATTGCGGGCACAGCGATGGAGTGCTTGCCGTTTCCGTTCAGCTTGCCGGGAATATGTTCTTCCATCACCATGTGGAAATTGGTACCTCCGAAACCGAAGGCGCTGACGCCGACACGACGAGGGCCATCGTTCGGAACGGTCCACGGCTGCAACTCGGTGTTGACATAAAGCGGCGAATGGGCGAAGTCGATGTCGGGACTGGGATGCTCGCAATGCAAGCTGGGCGGCAGGACCTTCTCATGCAGCGCCATTGCAGCTTTCAACATTGCCGCCGCGCCTGCGGCTCCCTTCAAATGTCCCAGATTCGACTTGACCGAGCCGAGGGCCACTGAGTGGGTAGGAAGGTTGGTACTGCCAAGCAGTTCAACCATGGTTTGCGCTTCGACGACGTCGCCCACGCGAGTCGAGGTGCCGTGAGCTTCCATCAATGTCACCGTGGCAGGCGACAAACCAGCATTCTGCCAGGCGCGTTCCACGCAGAACTTCTGGCCTACTGGATTGGGCGCTGTGATGCCTTTACCTTTCCCGTCGCTCGCGCCGGCAAAGCCGCGCAACACGGCATAAATCTTGTCCTGGTCGCGCTCAGCATCGGCCAAACGCTTCATCAGAAAGATGGCAGCGCCTTCTCCCATGACAAAGCCGTCGGCTCCTTCAGCGAAGGGACGGCTTCCGGTGGCGGACAGGGCGCCGATTTTGCAGAACTTTACGAAAGTGGGAGCGCCCATGTTGCGGTCGATGCCGCCGGTCACAACCACGTCAAAGTCTTTCTGGATCAGGCCTTCCACTGCCGAACTGATCGCCGCCATTGCTGAAGCACATGCGGCGTCGCACACGAAATTGGGGCCGTGAAGGTTGTAGAGGTTGGCAATACGACCTGCCATGCAGTTGGCCAACTCGCCGGGCATGGTGTCTTCGGTGATGGCCGCAATGTACTGGGACATGCGCTCGTGGAACTGCTCTGAAATTTCGCGCTGCAACGCTGCCGGCAAATGGGCAAAGCCGGGGGTCTCAGTCAACTCGTGCGCGTACTCCGGAAAGAACACGCGTAACGAGCTGCGGTAATGTTTTTCCCCGGCCATGGCGTTGCCGAGAATCACTGCGGTGCGGTCCAGATCCAGCGGCCGCTTGGGATAGCCGTAATCTTCCAGCGCTTCACGGGTACAGGCGACGCCCCATTTTTGCGCGACGTCCATGGCGTCGGCCACGCGCGGCGGGATGGGCAAATGCCACTTCATCGGATCCCAGGCGTACTCGCGAACCCAGCCACCGATCTTGGAATATGTCTTGTCGGGCGCGCTGGGGTCGGCATCGTAATAGAACGAAGTGTCCCATCGATCGGGCTGAACTTCGCTGATGCAGTAGCGCCCGTTCTTCACGTTATTCCAGAAGGCGGGAGCATTTGGGGCGTCGGGCAGGATCGCTCCCACCCCCACAATTGCAATTGCACGATGTGCGGTATTTTCCATGATGTCGTGTCCTCTTCAGGTGGGCAAGCGTCTGTCGGGAAGGTGGACGGACGCCTGCTCCACGGCTAACGGTGGAGGGTTACTTCCGTGAGTTCTTCGGCTACGCGTTTCTTGGCGCGTCCATAGAGCACGTCAGCCACATAATCCATGTCGGAGATCAGGCCTGCCTGCGCGCGATGGATCGCTGACAATCCGATAGCAGCTTCGAACGCGGGCATTTCGGTATCGCTTACGCCACCGGCGCCAGTAATAGAGCGCAGACCATCCTGCGCCACCTTCATTGCCGCCTCGCGGGCAAAGACTCGGCTGACGGCCGCCATCGCTGCGGCATCGAAACGGTCGTTGGCCTTCTCGTTGACTCTGCCTTCAGCCACCAGCGCGGCCCGGCGCGCCAGAGTAGCGGCGCATTCGGCATAGGCGATCCACTCGCCAATACGCAGCAGAATATGTTGATAGCGCGTGAGGCGATTCACGCGCGCCTTTTCCATCACCTCGGCCAGCGCGTGCAAAGCCAGTGCGGCTACATCGGCGCCGACGTTGGGATGAGCAGCGTGCAGCGCCTCAACCTGGCGAGCGCGCTCGTGGTAATGCTGTCCGCGGGTCTTCAGGTGAAGCTGCCAGCGGTCGCGGCTGATGGTCATCTCCATGATCTCGGAGGTGCCTTCATAGATCCTGGTGATGCGGACATCGCGGCTGATCTTCTCCACCAGATATTCGTGGGTGTAGCCGTAGCCGCCCAGCGCCTGAATGCTGGCGTCGGCAGCAGCATCGCCGGCTTCAGTCGACATGTATTTGGCGATTGCGCCTTCAGTGTTCAGGCTGCCTTCGTTGCCGGCATCGATGCGCTCGGCGGTCTCCTCGATGAAAGCGCGGCCGGCTTCCAAATGGACAACGTGCGGCACGATCAGCTTGTGGGTGTAGCCTTGCTTCTCGGAGAGCGGCGCTCCGCCCTGGATTCGTTTCGTCGAGTAGGGAATTGCGCGGTCGAGAGCCGACCAGCCGGCGCCCAATCCGAAGGCGGCCACCATGACGCGGGTGTAACCGAAGACCATTTGCGCCTGCACCAGACCTTGGCCTTCGACGCCGCCGACCAGCCGGTCGGCATCTACGTACACGTCGTTGAGAGCCAGCGCCGCGGTATTGCTGAGACGAATGCCGTGCTTGTCCTCGGGCTTGTCGTGAGCAAATCCCTTGGTGTCCTTGTCCACGATGAACCAGGTTGGCCCGGACGGCGTGTTGGCCAGGATGGTGTAATGATCGGCGATGCCGCCATTGCTGATCCACTGCTTGCTGCCGTTGATCTTGTAGCCGACAATCTTGCCGTCTTTTTCGACGCGGTCCGCAGTGGTTTTCAGCGCGCCCAGATCGCTGCCGGCTTCCGGCTCGGTCGCGCCGTAGGCGAACAGAACGCCTTCGTCGGCGATCTTACCCAGCCACTTCTTCTTTTGCTCAGGAGTGGCGCCGAAGGTGATGGGATCGCTGCCCAGGAACGTGGCGAACAGGGAAGTGGCGACGCCGAGATCGATGCGCGCCATTTGTTCGCAGATGAGGTAGACGTCGAAGGTGCTGCCACCCATGCCGCCGTACTCTTCCGGGATGAACAGCAGTTGAATGCCCAGTTTGTCAGGGTCGCTCATGTGGCGGACAATCTCCACCGGACATTCGTCGCGTTCGTCCAGCGCGATCAGTTCTTCGTCGGGCAGGCGCTTTTTGGCGAAGTCACGGAGAGACTTCAAACTGAGTTGCAAAGTTTTTTTGGTGATCATGTATGAAACCTCTTGTCATGAATCTGTCTTAAATCGTTTCACCACGGAGCCACGGAGCGCACTGAGTTCATTCAGTCAGGTTTTCTCGGGGCCTCTGTGCCTCCGTGGTGATTTCATAGGTCTCGCCGGAACTACACGGTGACCTTCTTCGCCTCGCGAACCTTTTCGGTCAGCTCCGGCAGGAACTCCAGCATGTCGGTAACGATGCCAACCTCGGCGACCTGGAAGATCGGTGCCTTGGGATTCTTGTTGATGGCGACGATGAATGGATTGCCTTTGAGCCCGGCCAAATGCTGAAACGATCCGCTGATGCCGCAAGCCAGATAGATCTTCGGCTTTACGGTTTGTCCGGACGAGCCGACCTGCCGGGACTTCGGCAGCCACTTGGCATCCACCACCGGGCGCGAACAGCTCACAACCGCGCCCATCGCTTCCGCAAGCTCCTCGGCGATGGGAATGTTGTCCTTCTCGCCGATGCCCCGGCCGACGGAAACCAAAACCGCTTCCTTGGTGATATCGACATCACCAGCCTCGGGCGTGATTGTCGTAAGGTAGCGGCGCTTGGCGGTGAGGGCGCCGATTTCGGAGGACTTATCGACAACTTTCCCCGCGGCAGCTGCGCCGTCGGTCGGCTTGAAAGCGCCGGGACGCAGGTTGATCACCGCGCCTGATGCGATATTGCAGCGGACGTGGGCGCTCACCTGTCCGCCGAACTCCTGGCGGATGACTTTGAGGTTCGTTCCGTCAACACCCTCAATGCCGACCACATCGGGGACGAAGGCAGCATTCAGCTTGACCGAGAGTCCCGGCCCAAGATCGATTCCGAAGTGATTGTGGGGCACCAGCACGAGAGCGCCTGGCGGCAGTATCTTTATTAGTGTCTGGCGAACAAGCTCAGCATTCGGGTAAGCGAGGCTTTCGCTCGCGACCTTCCACACCTCGGGATACGAAGTCGTGAGACCGTTGCAGACGGCGTCAAGTTCCGCGCCGGAGCCGATGACAATCGCCGTGGGAGATGCAGCGGGATCGATCTTCTTCGCCGCTGCCAACAGCTCGGCGGCGGAATCGTCAACCACGCCGGCCTTATGTACGATGTAGGCAAAAATCCGGGCCGTCATTGCAAGCCTCCTTTGGCTTTCATCAGTTCGATGAGTTTGCCGGCAATCTCCTCGTTGCTGCCCTCGAGGATCTCGGCGCCTTTGCCAAGCACCGGGACAAAGTAGTCGTCACGTTTCACATTGGCGGCAGCTTCACCCACGGCAGCCGTGTCGACTCCCAGGTCTGACGCGCCATAGGTGGGAATCTCGAGCGAGGCGACCTGCCGGATGCCGCGCATTCCGACATAACGCGGTTCGTTAATACCGGTCTGGATGGAGAGCACGCAGGGAAGATCGATCTCGCTCATCTCGCGATTGCCGCCTTCGATCTCGCGGCTGATCTTCAGCTTGTTGCCGTCGAGGACTTCGATGGAATTCACCAGCGAGGCGAAGGGATAGTCGAGCATCGCGGCCAGCATTCCGCCGACCTGCGCGCCGCCGTCCTCGGCCTGCACACCGGTGAGCACCAAGTCGAACTTGTTCTTCTGCACGTAACCCTTGAGAACGGTTGCGATCCCCTTGCCGTCCGAGCCGGTGAAGGCATCGTCAGAGAGCAGTACGCCGTGATTGGCGCCCATGGCCATCTCGCGGCGCAGGATCTCTTCGTCTTCGTCGGTGCCGACGGTGGCCACGGTGACATTGCCACCGGATTTGGCGACGATCTGCAAGGCCTCTTCCACCGCGTAGTTGTCCGGCTCGTTAATGGAATAGACCAGGTCGTCGCGTTCGATGTCGTTTCCCGCGCTGTCGAGCTGAATCTCGTTCTCCGAAGTGTCGGGTACTCTTCTTGCGCAAACTAGAATCTCCACTTCACCCTCCCGAAATTTTGTTTCCTGCTAACTCACCCTCAGCGGCTAAAGCCGCCGTCTTGGAATTACCGCTACGGCACGACTAAGTCGTGCCCTGATACAAAGCTTTACCGGCGACTGAAATCGTGCCCTGATAAAACCCTTCGTTAGGCCTCGAATCGTGCTGAAGACATCAATCGTTGACCTCAGCGATCGCCGTCGCCTCGCGCGTCTCCGCGGTTGGCGGACCCTCGCGCACAAGTTGCTGATCGACCAATTCGGCCAGATCAATGGCCGTCATCTTGCCTTCCAAGCCCGAGACCTTAATCGCATCTTCAATGTTCACCATGCAGAACGGGCACGCGGTCACGATCACGTTCGCGCCGGCTTCGGCAGCCATGCGCACTCGCTGCACGCCGATCCGTTCCTCTTCCTGCGGCTCGTAGAACAACATCAGCCCACCACCGCCGCAGCAGAATGAGCGGTCGCGGGAACGTTGCATTTCCACCCGCTTCAAGCCAGGAATCGCATCCAGCACGTCGCGCGGATCGTCGTACACCTGGTTGTGACGCCCGAGATAGCACGGATCGTGATAGGTGTAGACGCTGTTTGTGTTTTCGATCGCATTGAGCTGGAGCTTGCCCGACTTAACCTGGCGCGCGATTAGCTGGCTGATGTGCTCCACCGGCGGCAGATCTTTGTAGTCGTGCTTCAGCGCGTTGAAGGCGTGCGGATCGGAGGTCACGATGCGCTTCGCGCCCGAGGCTTTGATGGCGTCAGTGTTGTGATCGCGCAGCGCCATAAAGAGCGTCTCTTCGCCGAAGCGGCGTACGTCGTGACCGCTGTCTTTTTCCGCTGCGCCCAGGATTGCGAAGTCCTCACCGGCCTCGGTTAGAATGCGCGCGCTGGCGCGGCCAATCGCCTGGATCCGATCGTCGTAGGAGGTAATGCTATCGACGAAGAACAAGGTCTCGGTGGTCGTGCTTCCATTCAGCACCTTGACCTCGCAGCTCTGCTGAAACTCTTTGTCCTTGGTCCAGTCGGCTTTCTTTTTTTCCATCTTGCCGTAGGGATTGCCGCGGCTCTCCAGCGCCTTCAGCGCCTTCTGGATGGACTTAGGTACGTTGCCGTCGTCGACCAGACCGCGTCGCAGGTCAACGATCTTGTCGATGTATTCGATCAGCAGCGGACATTCTTCTTCGCAGGCGCCGCAGGTAGTGCAGGACCAGATTTCGTCTTCCGAGTAAATGCCGCCGATCAGGGCATGACTGTTGTTCGACTTGCCGAAGACGGGAAAATGCTGGAAGGCGTAGTCGCGCGCCTTGGTCGTCAGAAATCTTGGCGACAGCGGACGCCCTGCCGCGTTTGCCGGACAATTGTCGGAACAGCGACCGCAGTCGGCGCAGGAATAGAAGTCCAGCATGTGCTTCCAGGTGAAGTCTTCAAATTTCTTCACGCCGAAGGATTTCACCTGATGGAGCTGGCTCTCGCTGACGCCCCAGCGCACCGGCTTCACGGTCCCGCGATTGAGCTTTGAGAAAAACACGTTAAACAGCGAGGTCTCGATGTGAAACTGAATTCCGAAGGGCCGATAGCACAGTAGAAAGTAAAAGGTCAGAACGTCGGCGAAGTAAGCGCCGATATGGACCGCCCACAGGGTTGCCGGGGATGCCGCCGCGAAAACATCTCTTAGCAGCCACGGCAGCGACAAGAGCGGCAGGAACTCGGGGGCCATGCCGCGCTGCATCTGGATTGCGGCCCGGGTCGCCTCGAACAGGCTTTCCGAGAACATCAGGAGCGCAATCAGGGCTAATAAGAAGATGGCGTCGACGGGATGGCCTTTGCCGTATTTCTCTGGGACGGCGTAGCGTGCCGGCTTGAAAAACACGCGACGGACAGCCGCTGCCGACACTGCCAAAAAGACGAAGGTAGCAGCGTAATCGGCAACGAGGTCGTAGACGCGGGCGATTGCGCTCGGCTCGGCAAAGTCAGCCGACAGCCCGAAGATCAGCAGATAGAACGCGCGCGTGGCGAGAATGATGAAGCCTGCAAATATAAAAAGATGAAGCGTGCCCGCGACCCGGTAGCGCGGATGCTTCCATTGTGCGAACCAGAACTTCAGAAGCCTTTGCAGCCGCAGCCAGGGGCGGTCGAGACGAAGATCGCGCTCCGCGCGAATGAGTGGTGCAACACGCTTCGCCGCGATGTAGAAAAAGCACGCGAGCCCCAGCAGTTGCAGGACAAGAAACAGGACCGAGGCGGGGACGTGTCCGCCTAAGGTGTAGCCGGGAATGGGCGCGCGACCGACCATAAATGCAGATCTCCGCTTCGTGGCCAGACGTGCATCCAGTGCAATTTAGACGAGGTGCTTTAGAGTGAGACTCTTCGTCCGCGATTCTTCGGCACGGGCGAGTCCGGTATGATTCCTGGAAGTGGCGACCTGGCGCGGCCGGATAGACTCGTGCTCGTCTGGTCAACGCAAGTAGTTTGTTCTACCGGCAGGGTGCCAGTCAGTGAGCAATGTTGGCATGGTGCGTGACCCGCATCACATGAGATGGGTGATAAGCCGCAATTCATCCCGGCCGGAGCATGGAGGGTTGCTTGTTATAACACCTTAATTTTGGGCGGGTCGGAAAAGCATCACAGCAAATCGGCGATTGCATCCACATTCATGCCGGCAAGATGATCAGATTTGTTTGTTGCAACACATTAAGTTTGGGCCGAATCAGAAGGATGCGGGACCCCGCGTGGCGCGCAGCATGGCCGCCCGGAGTTTTCGTTCCGCAAAGTGCGGTCCGTCACCGCGGGCGGTGCCAGTCATCACTGCAGCGATTCATGGAATGTGAGAAGCTCTAGATTGGGAGAGTTGTTGATAGACGGGCAGTTACGGTATCGGGACCGCTGTGAGGCCAGGCAACATCCATTCGCTGCGACATGAGGATACGGGTATGAATCGAATCACGCCAGCAACAACCAGGCTCGCTTACGGACGCAGACTGGTGAATGCCGGAATTTCGGGAATCCGCACCGGCCGGGAAGAATTCGATCCCCAGCGTGCCTCGGCTCTGGTGAGCAATTCCGCCGAAGAGTCGCTAAAGCTAGCCGCGGCGGGTGCGTGTCTTGGGATCTTACCGGCGTTGCTGATGCGGCGCCGTTCCCGTCTTGCGAGTGCGCTGGTGCTGGGTGCAGCAGGGAGCGCCATCGGCTTTTGCGCGGGGTTTTCCTGGAAGACGCGGAAGCTCACCTCGAGTCTCGCTCATTCGGCAATGCGCGAAGTCCGGCGCGTGAAAGACGAGCACTGGCTCGACAAGAACCCGATCGACTACGCATAGCCGCATCGGACGACGATCACCGCGACACCGTTCAGAATTCTGAGTTCACTGGCTCGCTGATTGGAAGAGCGCAGACTCCGCCTGACGGCGCTTCACCAGTCCAGGCAATTGGACCCCTCCAGCGTAGACCCAAACGAGGAACTGGGCTGCTGCGCCCGCAGTATTGCCGGCGTTCAGCTCACGAAGCAAAGTCGAGCTAGCCAGGTTTCCCTGACCTGCGTTGAAGGTAAAATCCACCAGCGCGTCGAATTGGTTCTGAGTCAGAGGGACGGTCACCAGCCGGTTGACAGCGGCCACGGCGCTTGCCACGTCTTGCAACAGCAGGGCGCTGGCTTGCTCCTGGGTGATGGTGAGGCCAGGCGTGACATCGGCACCTGTGTGACCATAACCAATGGTCCACTTGCCGACCGAATCCTGATAGGCGGTCAACCGCAGGCCCTCAAACTGCTCCGTCAGCGCCAAACCCTGATCGCTATACGACAAATTATTAACATTCGCCATTCCCAGTTCTCCAGTAGTCTGCTGTGAAAAGTCCGCGGATTGATTACCTGATTGTCGGTGCGGTCTTAGACAGATTTGCGGTGCTGCCATCACCGGCGACAGAACGCGACAGGCGCAAAGCTCTCGCTGACCGGTGACGTCGCAGGTAAGTAAACAACAATATCGCCGAAAATGCCAATAGGATTATGTAAGACCAGGGAAATGAGATGCCGGCTGCGGGCTTGACCACATGGACAGGCAACGAAAAATCAGCCTGATCTCCGCCGCGCTCAACCGCGATGTCCAATGCCCACTCGCCGTGGTCGGGGAAGTTCAGCGACGCCGATTGCAGAAGTCTATTCTCCGAATCTTCCGCGGTAGCGCGGACCCATTGCGCCTTATGCGGGTGCTCCACCTGATTAGCGCGCAGGGCAACGATCGCCTCCTGCAAGACTTCTAGCGAATTGCGGTCCTGCACCAGCACACTGAATTCTGACGGCCCGGGTTCCAGGTCTCCCGCCGGCGCAAAGATTGCGACTGCGAATGGGCCGGATTGTTCACGCAACCGGACGACCTGGTTGTCATCGTCGGACGAGCTTGAGGCCAGATGTGCGAGGCACAAGCCGGTTACGGCAAACAGCATGAGAAATGAAATTGCCTCGACACGGCGGCTGCTCACTTGATTCCGCAAAAAGCGGCCTAAGAACGATAGGCGTTGTGACAGGGCTAGCAACCCGCCTAAGGACGAAGGCTCCGCCTTGCGAGCCGAGGCGACCTGCGCTTGCCAACGATTACTTTGCAGGCATTGGACTGCGATAACAATTGCCGGAACGACAAAGGCGAGCCCTCCCATCACCCACATGATGGCGCCCCCAGCAGCTTGATCGTGCAGCGCGGAGAAACCGAAGAGTCGCGGGACCGCGTCGTAGGACGGATAGAGCAGCCGATCGGAAAATACCAGGATTGCGGACAGAGCAGTGTTCTCCAGATCAGCCACCATCAGATAAGGCACGACGGCCCAACGCGGCCAGCGGGTGCGGCTGGGCCAGGGCTGAATCACGGGCCACCAGAAGATTAGGGACGCCAGAAAGAAGCACGCGTGCTCCACTTCGTGCCAGGAACTCGACGCCAGAGCCAACTCGTACAGCCGCGGTGTGTGCCAGGCAAACATCGCTACGCCCATCAGCAGTAAGGCCACGATGGGATGAGTGAGCGCGTCGCCGACGCGATTGGCCACGCGCCAGTTGAGGAACGGGCCGGCGAACTCGCGGGCCGCAAAGGCAGGCAATCCCCGCACGAGCGGAATAACGGGAGCGCCCAGCAGGATCAGCGGCGGCGCCAGCATCATCAGTATCATGTGCTGGACCATGTGAGCGGTAAGCACGAAGCCGGAAAAGGTATCAAGCGGCGACGCCAGCGCGATCCAGAGCGAGAGCAGGCCCAGCAGAAAACTGACCGCCCGCCACAGCGGGACGAAGGGCACGCGGGCTTGCCGCATCAGCACCCAGCCGCGGAGATACACCAGCGCAGTCAGCACTAGCGCGAACGTCGCTGCCGGAGGCACGGACCACGACAGCAGGACGGCTTGGCTCACGGGCGGCACGGTTCAAGGCTTTTGTGCGGGCAGAATTGCCAGCGTTCCAGTTTATGCTTTCCTCTCGGAAGCGGTCGAGCGCCTGCCGGTGACGCTCAGCTCTTCTGATGTGCGAGATAGATATTTCGCGTTTTCCGCATTACATCCGACAGTTGCATCTCCGGATCGAAGCTGTCTTCGGCCCCCAGCATTCTCCACAGCAACTTCTGCACGCCGCGACGGGGATGTTCGGCGAGCGGGATCCATTTGCGCGCCCGGCCGCTGACCAGGCGAATCACGTGCTCCACGGTGCGGAGGAAGCGAGCGCTCTCCGCCAGCGACTGATATTCGTCTTCCGCCAGCAAGTGGTGATCGCGCAACAAGTGCAGGCGCTCCGTCAAATTTCCCGCCAGCCAAAGTTGATGCCGAGCCTGCAGCGATCCAGCCAAGTAATCGAGATCGTAAATCCCACCCGGACCGGTCTTTAGGTTCTGTGCACCTTCGCTGCGCTCCAGGCGAGTCCGAACGTCGGCCAGTTCGGCATCAAACGAAGGCAGCCTGGCCATTGCTGAAATTCCTTCCTGCACAACTTGCATCGCGCGATCAGCGACGTCACGGTCTCCGGCGACATAGCGCAGCTTCAGATACGTGAGAGCCTCCCAAGGTTGGGCTTCATCGCGAAAGTACGCGGAGAGTTGCGATGGAGTGACGATCAGCTCGCCTTCGCGGCCATGAGGACGTAAACGTGCGTCCACGGGAAATACCGTTCCCTCACGCGTGTAGGCGGTGAGGGCTTCCATCAGGCGCTCAGCTACGCGGCGAACATCTTCCTTATTGGTATGTTCGTCGCAGACAAAGAGCACATCCGCGTCCGACAAGAGATCGAACTCTCGCGCACCCAATCTTCCCAGCCCCATCACGGCGAAGCCGCCGGGCGGGCCGGCGACCGCCAAAGCTGCCCGGAGCGCGGCGTCAGCAGCGGCGGTGTTGTCATCCAGCGAATCGAAGACATCGCGCAGATGAAACAGGTCGAGGGCTCCGGAGATAAACACACGTTGCCGGTAATGGCGCCGCAAGATCGAGATGGCCTCAGCGTGATCGATGCTCCCATGACGGAGGTAGGCAAAGACGGGATCGTCAGCGGGGCTTCCGTTTCGCGCATCTCCGACAAGCAAATCCTGCTCGCCGGCGATCGAGCGCTCGTCGATCTGGTCCAACAGCGCGATTTCCTCGGGATGACGAACCAGAATATCGGTGAGGAATTCGCTGAACTCGAAGATAGTGAGTGCCCGCTCCACTGCTGCTGGTGCGCGCAGCACCGCGCCGTAACGCTCGGACGTGGTTCCCGCCGATCCGAGGAAGCGATCAAGATTGCGCCGAGTGTGTTGCGAAAAGTCGCTCCTGCCGGCCAGTTCCTGTAATCGCGGCGAATCTATTGCCAGACGCTGCATCATCTGGCTGTATGAGTTCTCATGGGTCGCGGTGAATTCCGGGCGCAACTGAAATTCCAGCGAACCCTGATCCTGGCTCTGCTCGCGGTAAATGACACGCTGATAGATTTCCGCCACCGCCGCCATGCGCCGCCGAACATAGGCCAGAAATTCCTCTGGCGTGAGTGCGACGGTTCCCTCGCGGGCGAGGCTACGGGCCAGTGCCTGCAACTCGGTTCGCGAGTTCGGCAGGCAATGGATTTGCTGGCCCTGGCGTAGTTGCAGACGATGTTCCAGATTGCGCAGGAACTCGTAGGCGTTGGTCAGATTCTGGAAGTCCTTGCCGCCAATATGTTCCTTGTCGTGCAGTTTCTGAAGAGCGAAGAGGGTGCCACGCGAGCGCAGCCACGGTTCCCCACCGCCATAGACTCGCTGCAGGCACTGCACCAGGAATTCAATGTCGCGAATGCCGCCGCGATCGATCTTCACATCGATGCCGGTTTGCGCCACCTGCTTCAGCAGGCTCTTGCGCCGGTGGCTGCCGATCTTCTCGCGGGTCTCGAGCGCTGTCTTGATGGCGATAAAGTTCAGTTCTGGGCGATACACATAGGGCTGCACCGCGCGGGCAAACTCGCGCGCCAGGCCAACGTCGCCAGCAGAGTGGCGCACCTTGATCATGGCTTGCAACTCCCAATCGTGAGCTGCGTGCGAGTAGTAGTGAACGGCGTGCGCCAGCGGCACCGCCGGCTCGCCCTCGCCTCCTTGCGGGCGTAGTCGGAGGTCAATGCGAAACACCGGCCCTTCGCGGGTGTGCCGCGCCAGCAACTCCGTGGTCTGTTGCGCCAGGCGAATAAAGTATTCGCGGTTGGAAATTTCCGCAGCGGGCGGTTCGACGCCGCCGTCGTAGAGAAAAAGCAGGTCGATGTCGGAGCTATAGTTCAGCTCGTTGCCGCCCAGCTTGCCCAATGACAGTACCGCGAAACGCGAGTCAACTACCCGCCCGTCGGCGTCCAGCCTTTGCGGCGTGCCAAAACGATGGTGGAGTTGTGCTTCAGCCTCGCGCAGCGCTTCCTCGATCAGCACGTCGGCCAGGGCGGAGATCTCCGACGTGGTCTCGGCGAGAGTTGCGATGCCCAGCACATCGCGCAGCATGATGCGGACGTACTCACGCCGCTTAAAGCGCGCCAGCAGCGCCGCAGTATCGGTTTCCAGAGAGCGCGAGCGCATGCGGGCAAAACTCTCCTGAAATTCTTCGCGAGAGTGGGTGCGATCAAGGTTGCGCTCGCGCACGAAGGCATAGAAGAGGTCGGGATTGTGCACTAACGTCTCACCCAGCCATGGACTGTAGCTGAACACCACCAGGGCGTAATGCACCAGCGAGGGATGCTTTTCGAGCAGGCGCAGCAACTCGGGCGAAGCCGACTCGGCCAGACGCTCGAACTGGTTGACGGCCGCGTCGGGATTGGCCGCGGTCAGCAGCAGCGCAGACAATGACTCGTAAACTTTCTCCGGCACCAATTGGCGGATGTGGGCCAGGTTTCTGGTGGCCGCATCCGGGTCGCGAAAGTGAAGTTCAGCCGAGGTCGCAGCTTCGCGTTGTTCCAGTTCAGACACTGCATAGGGATTTTATAATTCCCCGCACGATCGCGCCGAGCAGCGTCGGTTGCGATGGGAAGGGAACTGGTGCAGTCAAAATTTTCCGGGGATCGACACCGGCCCAGCCAGCGGTGAGTAGAGGTATTAATTATTAGTTGCCGGCTGCCCCTTCGGTTGGAGAGGGGCGAAAGACGCTGCAACTTTCCTTGCCCGAAAAGCGCCCAACCTGCAAAGCGAACTTGCTCTCCATCGAGCACAAAACCGAATCCAACTCGCCCTCCTCGGCGACTTCGGGCGGGACGCCACGCCACAGCTTGTAATACACAATTGCGAGGCTGTCATTCGCGTGCCTCAGAGCGTAGGAGACGGATTTATCCGCGTCGGTTTGGGCCCGAAACTCGGCCTCGAAAATCTGATGGTCCACTTGGTCGAAGCTAGCAGCGGGAATAGGCGTTTCGTGCTTGTTCACCTGTAATCTGAGAGTCTCGATCGCCTCGGGAATGCGCACTGCTGCCTTCCTGTAAGTGTCGGAGAGCTTGTTCGCGGCAGGTACGTCTCCACACTCACTTTCCGACGCGGCGGGAACGGTGAGCACAGCTACCGACCCTTGGGATGCCAAAGATGCGCCAAGCGTCCGGGCAAGAGCAGGAAGACTGACGTACGTTGTCCCCGCGCGGACCAGCAGGTCGTCACCGGAAATTTGTTTTCCTTCGAAAGTGACTTTAGTCAGGGGACCTGACTTTGTGCGGCTCGCGCCCGGTTGCGCCTGGGCGAAGGCGGCCATTACGAGCATTGCAGAAGCTATCCATGGGAGGACATGCGGCCTCATCTTACACCTCGTTCCTCCGGTTCGGAATCCGGCCAGAAAGGGATTTCAATGGCTCTAGGCTAAATTTGCGGGGTAGGCCAAGTCAGTGATGAAGATCACGGTTGGTCGCAGACGCATACACCCAAGGACGAACTCCCGAAATCAAGCTGCACCACAGCCGAAAGGAGGGAAGATTGCCGATACCGACGAGGGAGTGCCGTCGGCAAAGAAAAAACAGGCACCCCCAAGGGTGCCTGATCTGGATTGAGCTTTGCCAAAAGTCTCAGCTGGTCGGACCTGCTGGTCAGATTGGTTTAAAGGTGCAGCTTGCGGCGAACCATTCCGCCCAAGCCTAGCACGCCTGTCCCAAGCAGCAGGAAGCTGCTCGGTTCCGGAACGCTCTGGCCGCTGTTCTCCGTCACCGAAACGTTATCCAGAGCCATGTAGGCCGGATCGTCACGGAAAGCGAACGTGAGCGTGTCGGTGCCTGTCCCGGTCACCGTGTAGGTGAACTCCGACCAGGCCGCGCCCGTGTTGGGATTCGTCAGGCTGAGCAGTGGAGTGCCATCCCAGGAAGCGCTAAAGTCGCTGGGATTATCGCCCACAGAACCGAACCAGAAGCTGACGGTGTATTGGGCACCCGCTACGTCGGTAAGTGTTTGGCTGAGCGTTCCATCGCTGCCTACAGGGCCCATGACGGCATAGAAGTTGCCGTTCTGAGCACCGGTATAGTCGTAAAACGCACCGCTTACGACTTCAGTATCTTCAAAGTTACCGCCTGTCGTCCAACCGGTAAAGTCTCCTGTTTCGAAACTACCGTTGGTCAACAGGTTCTGGGCGAAGGTCGTCGGCGCATAGACAACAAACAACGCAAAAGCGACGATGACCAGCAGGGTTTTCAGTCGCATATCTCCTCCGGAGTCTAGTTAGAGCTCTAACCGATGATCTTATATACGCACTTTTGCTGCCAATCCCACCGCTTTACATTCCATATACTTAGCGATGACATTGTCATCTGCGAGTGCAGACTATTGCGCTGGTTGAGAAGCACGTTACCGATATGCCAAGTCTTTGGGGCTGCGGGCACTTTTTGGCCGCAAGCTGGCACCTATATCTAGGTGGTTCTCCCATCGGTTTCGCCGGGAAACTTTCTCGGATGAAAGAAAAACCGCCCAAAGGCCGTCAAACGTCCCACTTGCTATCATCAACCTTGCGGTTTCGAGTCATGCTGGTCACTCGGAGGGCTCTTGAACTGGCTGAGCAGGCTCTTCGCTTTCGATGTCCACAAGACGACTCTGACGCGTGAGTTGATTGCAGGACTTACCACCTTCACCACAATGTCCTACATCGTGGTGGTGAATCCCGCAATTCTTTCGTCCGCAGGCATTCCGGAAGGCCCGTCGTTCGTGGCCACCGCTCTGGTGGCGGCATTCGGTTGTTACTTGATGGCGTTCTACGCCAACCGCCCCTTCGCCATCGCTCCGTATATGGGGGAAAACGCATTCATTGCCTATACCGTTTGCCGGGTGCTGGGAATTCGTTGGCAGGCGGCTCTGGCTGCGATTTTTATCTCCGGCGTGTTGTTTGTTCTGATGACGGTGTTTCACCTGCGGCGATGGGTCGTCGAAGGCGTACCCACATCGTTGCGTTTCAGCTTCGCGGTGGGCATGGGCTTTTTCCTTACGTTCATTGGACTGAACGAAAGCGGTCTGGTCAGACTCGGGGTCGCTGGGGCGCCAGTGCAAGCGGGATATCTGACCTCGCCGACGGTGCTGGTGGCAATATTGGGGATTGTGTTGCAGGCCGTGCTCCTCATTCGCAAAGTTCCGGGAGCCATCCTGATTGGCATCGTGATCACGGCGATTATTGCGTTCGTCAGTAAAGTTGCGGCCGCACCCCACGGGCTAGTCAGCTTGCCGCCCAGCATCGCGCCCATCCTGTGGAAGCTCGACTTCCGCGGAGCGCTGACATGGCAAGCCTTCCCGGTCGTGCTCACCATGTTCGTTATGGCGTTCGTCGATACCATGGGAACGCTGATCGGCGTCTCCGCCCGCGCCGGCTTTCTGGACCAGGACGGACAGCTACCGCAGATTGAGCGGCCCATGCTGGTGGATGCCATCACCACCTGCATCGCGCCAGTCCTCGGTACCACAATCTCGGGTGCTTATATGGAGTCAGCCACGGGAATCGAGGTGGGCGGGAGAACTGGATTTACCGTCCTGGTGACGGGAAGCTGCTTCCTGCTCGCGCTGTTCTTCGCACCGCTGGTGGGCGCAATTCCCGCTGTAGCCTACGGGCCGGCGCTGATCATCGTGGGATTGTTCATGCTGGCGCCGATTACCCACATCGACTTCGCTGACTACAGCGAATCGATACCCGCCTTCGCGGTGGTTTCTCTCATGGCGTTCACCTTCAACATTGCGATAGGAATCTGTGCCGGCTTCGTGCTCTATCCGCTGTGCAAGATCGTTGCCGGCAAAAGCCGCGAGTTGAAATCCGGCCTGTGGGTGCTCACCGCGCTATCGCTGGCGTTCTTTATCTTTTATCCCTACCACTGAGTGGGATCTGCGTTCAGTGTTACAAAGCTTTCGGAAGTGGACTTTTTCAGCGCCCCGCGGAAGCGCTCCGCTCCGATATCATGATCGCTGCAGCCGAACTTCCGGGAGGAGCATGTGCCCAACTACGTCGCGATCGAGAACCTGCTAAACGAGCTTGAGATCCCCAAGGATGGAACGCTGAGCCGCACTATTCACCGCGACGATCGCGTCAAGGTCGTGCTCTTCGGCTTCGCCGGCGGACAAGAGTTATCGCAACATACCGCAGCGGTTCCGGCGATGATTGAAATTCTGAGCGGCGAAGCTCGGGTCACGTTGGATGGCGAGGAAAAGGAACTGTCCCGGGGCTCGTGGGTGTTTATGGAAGCCAACCTGCCGCACGCCGTTTACGCCAAGAGCGACGTCGTGATGCTGCTGACGATGTTGAACGGATGATCCGGGTCTGCAGAAGAAATGTCCGGAAACGGCGGGGGACGGCTTCGTGTTTCCAAGCGCGAGAACAGCTGGCGTCACAGCCGAGCGTGACATGAACCACTGGTAGCATCCCCCAACAGGTCGTCAGCAAGTGCTTCTCATCGCCTTCTGCGTCGGGGCATTCTTTTGAGGGCACGGCGGGATTCGGACGCCGGTCGCCGTCAGCGCAGCGATTCTCCTCGGGCTCGGCTTCCGGAGCGCAGCAAAGCCCAAGAATCACACGTTAATGTGACATATGTCACTCCCAATTCAGCCTCTTTCGTCTAACTTCTGGATTGGCACCGCTGAACCTGTTAACATTCGCGTCGTCTTTCGCGGCTCGCCTGCTCCGGTTGGCCTGAAACGATCCCGCCCAGAGGTCGCCGGCAAACGGGCCCCCGTTGGAAACTTTTTATTTCCCGTGCGGCGCGATTTTCCAGCCGTACACGAGGTCCAAGAAAATGTTCCATCAAATCCTCGCTCCCACAGGGAGCTTGTGGTCTACAATCCTGCTGGCCCTGGTACCTTTAGCCAGCTTGCTATTCATGCTGGCTGTGCTGCGCATCACCGCATGGCTAGCCACCATCATCGGTGGCGTTATCACCCTTGCTGTCGGCATCCTGGCGTGGCATGCTCCCGTCAATCTCGCCCTCAAGGCATATCTATATGGCGCCTTGCAGGGCGGCTGGATCATCAACTGGATTACCTTCTGGGGTCTGATCATCTTCAACACTCTGGTGCTTACGGGCGATTTCGATAAATTTAAAGAGTGGATGGTGAAGCAGGCCACAGCCGACGTGCGTATTCAGACCATCATGCTGGCGTGGGCGTTTGGTGCGTTGCTGGAAGGACTGGTCGGCTTCGGTTATCCCTGGGCCGTGGTCGTTCCCATCCTGGTGGGGTTGGGTATCGTGGATCTGGAAGCCATCCGGGTAGCCGCTCTGGCCAACAATGCCCCGGTGTCGTATGGCGCTTTGGGTGCGCCTATCCTGGCTCTGGCCGCGGTCACTGGCCTGCCATTAATGTCGCTGTCGGCCTCGGTGGGCGACATCGTCGCCGTGCTGGCTCTACTGCCTTGCTTTGTGCTGATCTTTCTAGTCAGCGGCTGGGAGGGACTGAAAGAAGCCTGGCCGCTGGCGCTTGTAGGCTCCTTCTCCTATATCTTGGGACAGTGGCCCGTGTCGCACTTCCTCGGACCGTATCTGCCCGACATCAGTGGTGCGCTGGTCTCCTTCTGGGTTCTGTATCTGTTCGTGAAAGTCTGGCACCCGAAGAATATTCGTGCCTTCGGCGGCAAGATTATTTCCGCAGCGGAGGAAGCCAAAGAGGAGGCCAAGGGAGTGGGGATAAGCGGTTTCCGGGCATGGCTGCCCTTCCTGGTGCTGCTGGTGGTGGTGGTGATCTGGACCGGGCCTTGGTCCACGCTGGGCAAGGTTAGCTGGTACAAGGTCAGCACAACGGCTATTTCCTCAGTGACGAGCAAGCCGATCCATTCGACTTTCAGCTTCACTCCCTGGAATGGCGGAAGTTCGATCCTGGCTTCATGGATCGTGATCGTGCTGCTGCTCCGTCCCAAAATGAGCACTATCAAGCAGGTGTTCGCACGCACCCTGAAGCAGATGTGGGGAGCGATCCTGGTGGCATTCTTCATCTTCGGTATCGCTTACACGTTTGTCTTCACCGGCATGGCCAACTCACTCGCCTACGGATTGTCGAAATTCGGCTGGGTGTATGTGGTCTTTGCGCCAATCCTCGGCTGGATCGGCGTGGCCTTGTCCGGCAGCAACACCTCGACCAACGCGATGTTCGGCCCCATCCAGGCGGTTGCCGGCAAATTGCTGGGCCTGCCCGTGCTGCTGGCTCCTTCGCTGAACTCGGTAGGCGCGGAGATTGGCAAACCTATCGCCCCGCAGACCGCCGCCGTCGGCGTCTCCACCAGCAAGTTCGTACGTAGCGAAGGCGCGGTGATTCGCCACAACATGGCCTGGACCCTCATCTTTCTGGCTTACCTGATTGCGATTGGCTTGTTGTATTACTTCGTATTGCCACATGCCATGATGTAGTTTTCCGCCCCGTCCCAGCCTTCTTTGGGCTAGGACGGGGCAGCTTTGCTTCAGCCCGCGCATCCCGTCGATCCAAATTGCGCCACCGAAACTCTCGAGGCAGCTGCGCTTCGCCCACCCGAAACTCAAAACTGTTTTGTGATCTGCTCACAACCTCCGGCGACGCATGTCACAGCATGACGTTCATCGGCCTGTCATGCTGACTACGTCGCTCTTCGCCACTTGCTTGTTCGCCTTTCGTCCGGGGCCCGACATTGCGCTTCTGGCGAAAAGCGAAGCGCGAACAGCGAATAGCGAACAGCGGAGGTTCGCCATGGATGCCATCTTCGACACCTTTAAACTACGCGCGGAAGCGGTAAGCGCCGAAGTCTACCGGTTCCCGCACAAGAAAGCGACACTCAACTTCATCGTCCATTATTTGCAGAGGGCCGGTGTAGCGGATTCGCCGCAGTCCTATGCAGTGTGGGCTGATTGCCCGTTCCTCCGCGGCGTCAACAAGGAGCTGCTGAGCGAGCGAGTTCCCGGCTTGAGCTTCGACGTCACGCGGGCGCGCGCCGCCGATTCGAAGGTCGGCATCAGCCAACTGGATTGGGCGTTGGCCAATACCGGGTCGTTAATTCAGGACGCTTGTCCGGTCGACCGGCGGCTGGTCTCGACGTTGCCGAACATTCACATCGCGATCGTCGAAACCAATCGTCTGGTGCCTGACATGCCGGCAGTCTTCAGCAAGATTCGCCCGGAGCAGACCAATTACATCTCGTTTATCACCGGACCCAGTCGCACTGCCGATATCGAGCGCGTGCTGACCATCGGCGTTCACGGCCCGGAAAAACTTATCATCGTCTTCGTCGACGACATGGCAGGGGTGAACTGATGCGCAAAGAATTTCGCGAGTCGATCAACACCGCTCTGCACAATCCGAATCTTACCGGCGCGCTGGGACGGTTCTCCGAGGCCTACCGCATCAGCCGCGAGAAAGCTTACGAAGGGATCGATTTCGAGGCCGTGCGGACGCAGATTGCCGAGCGCAAAGGCTATGCCGCTGCGCATCTGGACGAACTGGCTGATCGATTTACCCAGCAGGCCGAAGCGCGCGGCGCCAAAGTCTTTCGCACCGACGATCCCGCCAAGGTCCGCGAATACATCCTCGATCTCGCACGGCAGAATGGCGTGAAGAGTGTCGTCAAGTCGAAGTCGATGGCATCGGAAGAAATTCACCTCAATCCTTATCTGGAGAATGCCGGCATCGAAGTTCGTGAGACCGATCTAGGCGAGTGGATCGTGCAACTGGCGAAACAAACGCCATCGCACATGGTGATGCCCGCAATTCACATGACCAAGGAAGAGGTCGCGGACGTCTTCAGCCAGGAGGTTGAAGAGGGCCAGATGCCCGACATTCCGAAGCTGGTGAAGTTTGCGCGCGGCAAGCTGCGCACCAAGTTCCTCAGCGCCGGAATGGGCATTACGGGCGCGAATATCGCGGTCGCGGAAACCGGCAGCCTGGTCATCATTACCAATGAGGGCAACGCGCGGCTGGTTACGACGCTGCCGAAGATTCACGTCGCCATTGTCGGCATCGAGAAGCTGATGTCCGAGTTTGCCGATGTCGTCCCGGTGCTCACCGCGCTGCCGCGAAGCGCCACGGCGCAACTGCTCACCAGTTACGTCTCGATCATCAGCGGGCCGGTGCCGAACACCGACGGCACGCCCAAGCAGTTACACATCATCCTGATGGACAACCGCCGCACTGAGATGTCGCGGGACCCGAAATTCAAACAGGCACTGCAATGCATCCGCTGCGCGTCGTGCTTGAACGTCTGCCCGGTGTTTCGGCTGGTGGGCGGCCATGTCTTCGGCAAGATTTATACCGGAGGCATCGGCACCATTCTGACCGCGTGGTTCGACGCCCTGAAGTCTTCCGATGAGATCCAGAGCCTGTGCATTCAGTGCGGCAACTGCACGCAAATGTGTCCCGGCAAGATCGACATCCCCGGACTGATTCTGGAGTTGCGCCGGCGGCTGGCCGTCGAGAAGGGACAGACGTTCGCGCAGAAAGCGATCTTCTCCGTCGTCAACAATCGCAAGCTATTTCACTCGATGTTGCGCACCGCATCGCTGGCCCAGAAACCGCTCGCGAAGGACGGCTACATCCGGCACCTGCCGTTCTTCCTGTCGGACATGACGGAATTCCGCAGCCTGCCCGCGATTGCCGACGTACCCTTCCGCGACAAGTTCAAGCAAATCGAATCCCAAATCGCCGATGTTGACGCGAGCCTGAAGGCCCGCTCTACCGAGAAGGCGGCGTTCTATTCCGGCTGCCTCATCGACTTCGCCTATCCCGAGATGGGCGAGGCCGTGGTGAAGATCCTGAACAAAGCTGGGATTGAGGTGATCTTCCCCGAAGGCCAGACCTGTTGCGGCGCGCCCGCCCGCTTCAGTGGAGCTTACGAAGTGGCCGCGCAGAACGCGAGCGACAACATCAACGCGTTACTGGAACAGGAAGTCGAATACGTGATATCAGCGTGCCCAACCTGTACCGTCGCCCTGAAGCACGACTTCATCAGCAACTTCGAGAGCCTTGGGCAGATGGACTCCCTTCACCGTGCCCGCAAACTGGCGGCCAAAGTTGTCGATTTTTCAACGCTGGTGAAGAAGCTGGTTGACGAAGGACGGCTGACGTTCAAGGAAGGCCAGCAACTCGGCAAGGTGACCTATCACGATTCGTGTCACCTGAAGCGGACGCTCAATGTCTCGCAGCAGCCGCGCGAACTGCTGACCCAGGCCGGCTACGAGATCTCCGAGATGTACGAAGCTGATATGTGCTGCGGCATGGGCGGTTCGTACTCGCTGAAGATGCCGGAGATTTCCGCGCCCATTCTCGAGCGCAAGCTGAAGAACATCAAGGAAACCGGCGCACCGCTGGTGGTGATGGATTGCCCGGGCTGCGTGATGCAGATCCGCGGAGGCATGGACAAGGACGGCGCGGAGATCAAGGTGGAGCACACGGCGCAGCGGCTGGCGGACGAGCTTGAATAGAGGCATCTAGCGGGAAGCGACATAAAGAGCCCGCCCGTCCTCCTTATGGAATTGTCATCACAAGGAGGGCTTCAGAGACTGTGTCGCGACCTGGTGTCGCCGCTCCGCGGCTCACTTGTTGTCCCACTTGGAGCGCGGGCTTACGCCCACGCCTAACACAAATGCCGCCGCTTCGCGGCTGAATGAGCCGGATTTCTAGTGTTTGTTCCACCGCGAAATATGATTTCCGGTCGTGACACAGTCTCTTCAGCCCGACGAGGGATCTGCTTTTCGTCGATCTGAATACAATGTCGCCGCATTCAGATTTTAGGCAGCATGAGAAGAGAATGGCACTTCTGAGTGTACATCCTTGCAAGCAAGTCCGGTCGCGTATATACAGGCGTCACGAATGATATCGAGCGGCGGATTCGGGAGCACAAAGACGGCAAAGTTGAAGCGTTTACGCGAAGATACAGAATCAACCGCCTGGCCCATTGCGAGAGATTCCGCTATGTCGTAAATGCGATTGCGCGTGAGAAGGAGATTAAAGGGCTGGGATCGGAGGAAGCGGATAGCGCTGATTGAGCAAGCTAATCCTACCTGGGAGGACTTGTCGCTGGAATGGGGCAAAGCAATAGAGCCGCTGCAGCCTGCGTCCGCGCTGAAAGCAGATCCCTCGTCGGGCTGAAGAGACTGTGTCACGACCTGGTGTCGCCGCTCCGCGGCTCACTTGTTGTCCCACTTGGAGCGCGGGCTTACGCCCACGCCTAACACAAATGCCGCCGCTTCGCGGCTGAATGAGCCGGATTTCTTAGTGTTTGTTCCACCGCGAATTATGATTTCCGGTCGTGACACAGTCTCTGAAGGCCTCCTTGATTTCATAACGACGTTGGCTCGATCCGAGCGAGTACTCTGAAGTAGGAAAAAAACCAGAGGCTCGGGGAAGGAGCCAACGCTATGTTGATTATAGGTTGTGATTTTCACCCCGGCTTTCAGCAGTTAGCGATCTTTGACAAACAAACAGGAGAAATCAGCTATCGACGGCTGCGCACGCCGGAAGAAGCGGGAGCCTTCTTTCGTGGGCTGGAGGAAAAAGCGCTGCTGGGGCTGGAAAGTTGCGGCTTCTCGCAATGGTTCGAGCGGCTGGTGGAGGAAACCGGCCACGAGCTGTGGGTAGGAGACGCGGCGCAGATCCGGGCCTCGGTGGTGCGGCAGCAGAAGACGGACCAGCGCGATGCCGAGCACATGGTGCACTTGCTGGTGGAGAATCGTTTTCCCCGGCTATGGGTGCCGAGTGCGGGGGAGCGCGATGTACGGCAACTGCTCATGCATCGCCATCAGGGGGTGCGGATGCGGACGCAGGTAAAGAACCAGCTGCATGCCATCGCGCTGAACCAGGGCTTGCGCCGGCAGCGCCAGCTCTGGACGGAGGCGGGGCGCGAGCAACTGGAAAAGCTGGTGCTGCCGCCCTACACGGCGCGGCGGCGCGACGAGCTGCTGACGCAGTTAGACCAACTGGACGAGCAGATCGCAGGGCTGGACCCGGGGGTGCGGGCCGAAGCGCAGAAGCGGCCGGAGGCGGTGCGGCTGATGACCCATCCTGGGGTAGGGCCGCAGACGGCCCTGGCCTTCGTGCTGACCCTGGGCGAGGTGCAGCGCTTTGCCCGGGCCAAGCAGGTCAGCAGCTACCTGGGGCTGATTCCGCGTGAGTACAGCTCGGGCGGCAAGCAGCGGCTGGGGCACATCAGCAAGCAGGGCTCGCCGTTTCTGCGCTTTCTGCTAGTGGAGGCGGCGCAGAGCGCGGCGCGCTGGGATCCGGAGTTGAAACGGGTCTATGTGCG
This sequence comes from uncultured Acidobacteriaceae bacterium, assembly GCA_963789245.1. GTDB lineage: Bacteria > Acidobacteriota > Terriglobia > Terriglobales > Acidobacteriaceae > Bog-257. The sequence goes on from CAWBKE010000012.1 coordinate 375,115, forward strand.
GCTGGCGACAAGGTTGTACTGGATGCTGCGCAATGGTTGGAACTATGCGCAGCTATCCAGCAGTGGGGCAGGCAAGCCCGAGTCATCACGTGGCGCCAAGTAGAGCGCCGACCGCTTGAATGGGCAGCCTGCCTCCCGTGAACACGGGAGTTCGCAGAGCAATCATGGTCGCCGTAGGTGGCCGAATAGATGGGTGGCGAAGCTGAACTCGCCGCTAGATTGGAAGACGGGCCTCTGGTGAAGAAAAAACCTTTTCCTCGAGAGCGAACTGGCGCATCTCTTTTGTGCGTCGGCGCCCCCGTCTACCTTGACAAGTCCAACGTCGTTATAGACGTGATGACAATTCATGTGGAGGCTGCCAAATCGGCGCGAGGATGGAACCGCAGATTCCTCGGCTGCGCTCGACTGACGTCTCGCTCCGCTCGGAATGACAGTGATAGAAAGAGCGCAGGCGGCAGAGCTAAAGCTGCGCCCCTTCAAAACACGACGACAGCGACTTCTTTCGTAGCTTGCGAAGCCTTGCCCTTTCACAGCGAAAAGCTGAGAGCTGACAACTGACAACTGACGGCTGACAGCTCGCTACTTGATATTCAGGGTGATGATTTGCGAGCCAGTGACAACGTAGTCCACAGGCGTTGCAGCTTCGTCGACGGCGGACTCCCCGACGACGATCATGTCCTGAGAGCCGCGGAGGCCGTCCATCACGTTCATCACGGAGAGCGGGAGCGTGGGCATCACCTTGTCTTCGACCATGGCTTGGGGGTTGGCTTCCAGCAGCGAGACGTAGACTTCGGAGTTGGTGTGCTCCTTGTTGAGCAGCGCGATGGTGGAGCCGAGATCAAGGTGATGGCTCATCGGGCCGGAGACGCGATGCATCTTGTCGAGCGTGTCGCCGTCGCTGACCAGAATGTGGAGAGTGCCGCGCGGCGTCGAGGTGGGAATCTTCACCGCGATGTGGCGCAGGATGCTCTCACCGCGATAAGGCCGCAGCAGCGCTTCGATGGTGATCTCGTCGCCGGGCCGAGCTTCGGTGACGTCGGTGCGCGCCGTCTCAAGCCGCGCCGAGCGGCGATCGGGTACGAGATCGAAGTTCAGCTCCACGCCTTCAATCTTCGGCGTCTCATAAGGGTTCTCGAAGATGCGGCTGAAGTGCTCGCCGATCGAGAGCGCGATCTCGTACGCTGTGGGAGTAGAACCGTCTGCCGGAGCGAACATGTTCTTCACGCTGAGCTCGGGATAGCCGAGCACCGTGATGTCGCCCTGCAGGCGATAGGTCGTGTCCTCGCCGTATTCGTTCATGCCTTGGATGGCGTTGAACACCGTGGCCATCATCGCGCCGGGCGTGATCTTGGCGTTGTTCAGCACTTCATAGTGAAACTGCTTGGGATGCGAAACGCCGTGGAAGGTGAGGGTCACGGGAATCATCTGAGGCTGGCGATCGAAGCGTCCCATGATGCCCGCGCGACGGTCCTGAACGAACGTTCCAACGGTTTCTGTCGTGTTCACGATCTTGAAAGAATTCTGCGGCGACGGCAGAGTTGCCAGCACGGTCGCTTTGGTCATCGGCATGTCGACGTTGCCCGACTGCAGAAAGGGATGTCCGCAGGCCAGCAGGTGAGTGTCGTCCAGATAGGTGACGGTGCAGGTCCCGGCGATGTTCATGTCGCCGCGCACCAGGATTGCGCTGACCGCCGAGCCCGGCTGTAGCGGCTCAGGCTGCTTGTCGTTGCTGACCGAGCCCGCGCCCATCACGGGCACAACTCCAACCGCAGCGAAGTCCTTGGCGAAGAGGCGCAGCGTTTCCGGGCTGAAGCCGCTGAAGACCAGAGGCGTGTCGATCGGCTTCAGCAGGTTCGCATAACCCGATGAGGAATCTTCCGCGCTGGCCAGGCCCGGTCCCGAAGTGCGGCTGAAATCCTGTTCGGGACGTCCCACATTGTGGGATACGTCGGTGACCGGCGTTTTGTCCATGGCATCGATCTCCAGCATGGACGCGGCCGGCGTGATGCCGCAGATCGGCTCCTTGGAGAACTCGCCGATGCGATAGGCGATTGCGCCCACCAGCTTGCCGTCGATGTAGACGGGGCTGCCGCTCATACCGGCGACAATGCCGGTGTATTCAACCTTCTTGCCATGCAGGCGCGCCAGGATCACGTCGGCCTGCGGTCCCGCCATATCGCGCAGCACGCCCAGAATTTCCACTTCCATTGGCTCCGGCGTTACGCCTTCAAAGACGGTGTAAGCCACGCCGTGCATACCAGCTTTGACCTGGTCCTCGGGCATGATCTGGACTTTAGGTTGAACGGCAAATGCGGCAAGCGTAGTCAGGCAGACCAGCAGTGACCCGAACGAGCGGCGAAGCATACTTCTTGGTTCCTTCTTTCGTTGCCTTGATCCGGCTCGAAAACCGGAAATCGCGGCCCTGCCCATACCAATGCGGAGACCCAGCGTCTAACCCAAAGCAGGTTCTGCTCCCCACACCGAAACAGATAGTTTGAAAGTGCATTTATACTAACAGACAGACAGGCCCATGAGGCACTCCGATGTATTCTGAGAAGCACCTTACGATTCCTAGTAATTCACCTGCGGTTTTTTGTGCCGCTCGTGCGGCGCTTGGCGCCGTGTTGGCGATCGTCCTGTTGGGCGCGATTCCGGCCTTGGCTCAATCCGGCAGCGGCGACCAAAGCTCCGGGCAGAGCCAATCGCAGCCCAGCCAAAAACAGCAGGACCAGATGCCGGCCGAAGCCGGCGGCCCCGGAGGCGAATCCGGCTCTATCGCGGTGCCCAAGAAGAGCGATTCGGAAGAACCGCCTCCGCCGCCCAGGCCCAAGCCTGCCGACGTTCCTGAATTCTCGCTGCACGTTAATGTTCCGGTGGTGACCGTCGACGCGCACCTTTTGTCGAAGGATGGCCGTCCGCTGGCCCTGCCGCTCGACGTTGCCGAGCAGCACTTCAAGGTCTACGAAGACGGCGTAGAGCAGAAGATCATCTCCGTCACCAAGAGCAAGGCGCCGATCACCGCGGTGCTGCTGGTGGAGTTCGCCGCCACCAATTACAACTTCATGATCGACGCGCTCAACGCGTCCTACACCTTCACCTCCATGTTGCAGCCTCAAGACTGGGTGGGCGTGGTCTACTTCGACGTGAAGCCCCATGTTCTGCTGGACTTCACGCAGGATAAACAGGCGATTTTCGCAGCCCTGAATTCACTAACCTTTCCCGGCTTCAGCGAGACCGACATTTTCGATTCGATGTATGACACGCTGGACCGGCTGGATCGCGTTCCGGGACGCAAGGAATTGGTGGTGGTAGCCAGCGGTCGCGACACCTTCAGTAAGATCACGCTTGACCAGACGCTGAAGAAGATCAAGATGACGCCCAATGTGACTATTTACACCGTCTGCACGGGCGAGGCTTTTCTGGAATTCATGCAGGCAGCAGGCGGAGGTGGTCCGGGAATGAGCAGCTACATGCTGGATTACGCACAGGCCAAAAATCAGATGGGCGCCTTCGCCAGAATGACCGGCGGCCGCACCTATGCCCCGCGCCTTATCGGCGAGTTTCCCGATATTTTTCGCGAGATCGCCGGCGCCATTCGCGACCAGTACACCATCACCTACAAGCCGACCAATACCAAGCAGGATGGCACCTATCGCAAGCTGAAGGTGGAACTGGTTGGCCCCGACAACAAGCCGTTCGTCCTCAGGGACGAAAAGAACAAGGACATCAAGTACACCATCGTCGCCCGCGATGGCTACACCGCGAAGCACGAGGTTGAGTAAGCTCGCCCGCGTTCAAGAATTGGCTCCTCGCCAATTGTGGAAGGATGGCGGCCTGATCCTGTCGGCGGTCTCACCCAGCCGCGCGGTGCGTCATCAGGCGGGAATTCCGGCTCTTGCACATCTTGCCGCCTGGTCATCATCACCACCCACTGGTGTCCTCTTACCCAAGGGGGAATGATCCGGCAGATCTTCAAGCCCGCGGCATGGGCAATATCTTTCACCCACTGTTTATCGAACAGCACCGCCGCGCCGGGATGCTGATAGGAGAGGTACAGAACGTTGTGATGCTCATGCATCATAGGGTGGTCCTGCTTGTCGAAGAGGAACCACGAGGCGTGCAGCACGCCGTCGGGAGTCAGAATTCGGGCGCATTGCTGCAGATAATACGGCGCTTGTTCCTGGGTCAGGTGGGTAAAGACGGAATGCGCATTGACCAGCGTGAACTGGGAATCGCCAACCGGGAACGGCGCCGTCGCCGGGCTGCCTGGATTGGGGTTGAACATCACATCGAAAACATCATGGTGCCGAAAGGAGAAATGCGGCGCAGCGGGCTGAAGGTTGCGCTGGCACCAGCGGATCATTCCCGCATGAAGATCGATGCCGACGTACATCTTGGGAGCGGGACGCTGTTGCAGCAACTGTCGCGCAACGCGTCCGCAGCCGCAGCCGAAGTCGAACACCTTCTCGTAGAGGCTTGCATCGAGATAGTCGCACACCAGGTTTCCGGCCGGATTATAGAACGCTGCAAGGTCAGCGGTGCCGATCAGTTCGCGCATCTCCAATGGCGGGAACGGAAGTGCGTCAAGCGAGATTGCTGGCTGGCCGACCGGCACTTCCTCGCCGCCAGCGGGCAAATCCCCAGGTTTTGCAGGCCGCGAAAAGGCCGCACCATGCTCCGGCGGTGCACCTTGGACGGTTGTCGGTTCGGTCGGCGCAGCCGGCTCCGCCCTTTGTGCGACTGCCTCGCCAACCGAGACACGCCCTAAAGCAGACTTCAAGGCACGGTGCAATGGCGGGAGAAATCTCAACCGGTCGTTGATGAAGTCAACCAGCCGATAGCGCAACTCTGTCGGCCTCGGCATCCCCTGTGTCTGTTTTTTCTCGACTGCTCCGTCCAAGGATCCTTCTTTTCCTGCCGTCACAATCGAAATATAACGCATTCCGATTCAATCGTCAGAAGCGCCTAACGGCATCGCCCGGACTGAACGTTTGTTGCCCCGTTGCCTGGATAGTAAGATACATGGGTTAGTGAGCTCAGGCGCCACACTCGATTCGTTTGACGTATGAATTTGTTGAGCTACCGCAAGGGCCTCGCATGAATGTCCGCGAGAAGATCGATTCCGTTCCTTTCTGGTATCACCGATTTGAGTTTTCTCCAGGTGTCACGACGCCGGGCGTTAACGACTCAACTGCCGCTCTTGCGGCGCTGGAGCTGCCGGACGACCTCTCCGGCCTTCGCGTGTTGGACATCGGCGCGCGCGACGGCTTCTTCTCCTTCGAATGCGAGCGGCGCGGCGCTGCCGAAGTCATCCCGATTGACTATATCCCGGTGGAACGGACCGGGTTTTCTGTGGCCAAACAGATCCTGGGATCGAAGTTAAACCTCGTTCACGACAATGTTTACAACCTCACACCGGCGACATACGGTCGTTTCGATGTGGTTCTATTCATCGGCGTTATGTACCATTTGCCCGACCCCATGCGCGCCCTGGACGTCATCCATGACATGATGAACCTGAATGCAACCCTGTACATGGAGACCGTGGTCATCGACGACGAATTGCCCGGAGAACTGTTGAACCGGCCCCTGATGGAGTTCTATCCCGGGTCAAGTAAAGGTGGTGACCGCACCAACTATTGGGGCATGACGGAACAATGCGCCCGCGCGATGCTGCAGGAAAACAATCTCACCTGTGTGGCCACACGCCGCCACGGAGATCGTGGAACATTCGTGGCTGTGAAGACCTCGGGCGAAAAAGACTACTACCTTTTTATCGCCCGCAATCTGGTTGGAGGAGCACACGGCTGGCTGAAATTGCCGGAAAGGCCAACGGGTAAATGACTGGGGCAGTGCCATTGTGCTGAAAAATCCTTGCGGCTGGAGAAGCTGATGCCACTTACCGCTGCGGCGCCAGTTGCTGACCCTGCGTATGGCGGTAGTGTCGTCCGGAAGATCGCATCGGTCCTGAGGAGAAATCCGGAAATTTGGGTGGCCATTGTGCTCTGGCTTGCCAGCAATGTTTTCGTTACTGGCATAGCAAAATTTGCGACTTGGGAAGGCGGGGCACGGTACCATAGCGCCGCCGATCTTTGCCAGTGGGATTGCGGTTGGTACGGGTCGGTCGTGGAAGGCGGCTACGACCATGCCGCTCACCCCGATGGCACGGCCAATTGGCCATTTCATCCAGCCTTCCCGGCAACCGCCTACCCGTTCCGCAATTGGTTGAAACTTCCCCTGGGGCTGAGCATGGTTTTCGCCAGCAAGACGGCGCTGCTCTTCGCCATCTACGGATTCATCTTGCTGGTGGGCCAGCCGTTGGATTCCACGGCCGACCATGTCAGGGCAGGTTCGCTGGTGGCCTTCAATCCCTATCTCATCTATGCTCATGCGGGCTACGCCGAGCCGCTCTACTTTGCGCTCGCAGCCTTCGCCTTCATTCTCGCCGGGCGCAGGCAGTGGATCGCTTCGGGCATTGCGGGGTTTTTCCTCTCGCTGACCCGCGTCGTCGGCTTCCTGTTCGCGTTTTCCTACGCAATCATGTCGCTCCGAGAATCCCGTTGGCGCAGGTACAGCCTGACCAAGCTCATCGGACTTCTATTGTGCCCCTTGGGTACCGCGCTCTTCATGCTGTATATGTATCGCCTCAACGGCGACGCACTTACGCAGCTCCACATCCATGCGGCTTGGCACAAGACTCCCGGCAACCCTTTCGACGCTCTGTTGCTGTCCTTAAGGAGCCACCACTGGCCTCGAGTATGGGGCATAATGGTTCTTTTTGGCCTCGCCGCCAGCGTGTGGCTGTGCAAGTTGCGCAAGCCGGAACTCGGAATCTACCTCGCGCTCGCGATACTCATCCCGTTCTCCGCGGGTTACTGGGCGATTGCGCGTTACATCTGGTGGCAGCCGCCATTCTTGTACGCCATTAATTACGCACTCAAACGGTACCCTGCTGGGTGGCCCATCTACACCGCTTTCGCATCAGGAATGGCATCGTTCATGATCTGGGGATGGTTCAGCGGACATAACTTCGTCGTCTGAGTGAGCAATGCTCCGCTCGTTCGCTTGGGTGGCGAAGCGATGCTCCGTCTTGGCCAAACCCCAAACCAAGGCTAGCCAGAAGCACTCGACCTAGAGCGCGAGGTTATACGGTCATGCGTCACTCCGGGCTCAGTGCATGTCATTCATGCCGCCGCCGGTCCCGCCGGATTGCGAAAGCATCTTGACGCTGGCTACGTGCAGCGAACCATCGCTGGTCATGTTGCCGCTGACCTGCACGTGTTGTCCGATGTGGTCCTTAACGGCATCGGGGTTCTCCAGGGAAATGACTTTTTGGTCCTTGTCGCTGACGAAGACCGGCTTCGCGCCGGCCGCGATACATTTCTTTGCACAGGCCATGTGAGAGGCGTTCGCGCCCTGGGCGCCGCATTTGGAGTCGCTGATCCATCCGTCCCAACTCTGGTCTTTGGCAACGGCCAGCACGGTCATGGTGCAAAGATAGAGTCCGATCACTAGCAGAACTCGCTTCATTTTCGATCTCCTTGTTTGAATTGGCCGCTTGGTGGCCGGCTTCTGGAAAAACACTCCGGTCCGACGCCCTTGTCCGCGGAGGGCAGGTTACGCCGCGCCATCCGCCGTTCCTCCATCTTTGGATACGTCGCAGGCCACCCCACAGATTGCCTTAGGAAAAATTCTATTCCTTTATGAATCCGTTGCAAAACATATGCGGCGGAACTCGGGTTCACACTTAGTTAATGTTGGAATCGCAATTCTGACAGTATGATAAAAAAGAGTGACAGGAGTTGGGATAATTTTGCAGATGAAACCCACATCATCCCAGCTGAGTCTAATCCGATAGCGAGTCCGCAGGTCATCAAGCCGGGCGGGCCTTGATGAGCACATGCGGTTTTGGCAGAAACTTCTGTTTGTCCTTTTCGCTCTCGCGGTAGCCCACCCGGCAGCGCGAGCCGATATTGGCTTGCTTTTGAATGCCAAGGCCAACGCTCATCCCTTACCTCTGACCGCGGAAATCACCGGCGAGGGACATTCGGCGGTCTACCTGTCGCGGATTTGTCCTGCCTCGCCCGTCACCCTCAGAATGTGCGGACCCGACGAGCCCGGAGCGGTCATTCAGAACTACGAAGATTACATGGAGGATAAGCCTTACGAGTGGAATATCGTTCCGCTGAGCCTCTACCTCTATGGTGTCGATGACCTGCGCGACCGGCCTCTGTTTGGATCTCCTCAATTGCGCGCGGTTTTGCAGGAGCAGTATCGGCTGAAGCATCTTCAGCAATTATGTGCGACGCCGCGTTGCATCAATGATCCTGAAGCCAACTGGCGCGACTCGGTGGCTGCCGCCTTCGTGCGCGAGATTTACATCTTCCAGGTCCACACCACGGTGGCGCAGGACGAGCAGTTCGTCCGAGAATTCAATGCGCGGGCCAACGTAAATCACTACAACGGCTTCTCGCGCAATTGCGCCGACTTCGCCAAGCTGGTGGTGAATACTTATTTTCCCCACTCCGCCCACCGTGATTTCGTGAACGACTTCGCCATGACCGGACCCAAGGCCATCGCGCGCAGCTTCACCCACTACGCCGAGCATCATCCTGAACTCGACCTGCATGTGATTCGCGTGGAGCAGGTACCCGGCACTTACAAGCGCAGCTCCGACTGCCATGAGGGCACCGAGCAGACGGTTCGCTCCCTCAAATGGCTGGTGCCGATTACGCTGGTGGAGGTGCAGGCGGTTCCGGTGCTGGCTGCCACCTATTTCTTCACCGGCCACTTTGATCCCGACCACGAGCTGCGCAATCGTCCTTCGGGGCAATCGGCGGTGCTAATGGAAGAGCTGGCCGACGCCAAGCAGGCCGGCGACCAGGCCCAGGCGCAGGAGCTGCAGCGCGACTTGCACGCCGAGCGCGTCGAACAGGTTGGCGATCAGCAGCAATGGAAGACCTACCGTGACCGTTTCGAGGAAGTGCTGAAAAGCGCCATCGACGACGGAATCGTCTCCAACCGTCGCGAGCTGCACAATCTCTTCCGTAATCTTCAGGCGCAGGGTCGAGTTTATCTGGATGCCGGAGGCCAACCCTGGCTGGAAGCGCAGAAGAGCGGCCGCGTGCTCCGTGTCGGCCTGACCACCGGCACCATTGTCAGCTCGCAATCGGATTCCCGCCTGGCGCTGCAGTTGCTGTTGGCTCGCACCGAGGCCCTGCTTTCGGTGAGATCCAATCACCGCGAGTTGTCGCCGGAATTCCAATCCGATTGGGGGCTGTTGCAGCGCGCCGAGGACGCCATGTCAACTGACGGCGCACCTTCGGTCATCGCCAGCCGCACCTCGCAACAATAGTTGCGGCCTCTGTGTTTTGTCATCACGACCCGACCTGGGAGCGCTTTGTAACAGGGCACGACTTCAGTCGTGCCGATAAGCCGTTTATTTTTGTCATCCCTCGCGGGCTAAAGAGACTGTGTCACGACCTGGTGTCGCCGCTCCGCGGCTCACTTGTTGTCCCACTTGGAGCGCGGGCTTACGCCCACGCCTAACACAAATGCCGCCGCTTCGCGGCTGAATGAGCCGGATTTCTTAGTGTTTGTTCCACCGCGAAATGTGATTTCCGGTCGTGACACAGTCTCTTTAGCCCGCGAGGGATCTGCTTTCGCGCCTTGTCCGCAGCGGACACTCAGCCTAAAGAACTGCCGTGAGCCGGTATTCCCGGGCCACTGGTTCCACGATCTTGGCCCGCCCGTGCCCCGGATTGATCTCTTCCCGAGTGCGTACAACTCCCGCGCGCTCCAACTTCTGCACGTCCCTGCGCACCGCCTTCGGATCGCGCCCCAGCGAGGCCGCAAGTGCCGTGATGGATGAGGATTTGGTCTTCACCTTCTGCACAAGCCGAAGCCGTTCCGCGGTGAGCACCTCGACCATGGCGAGCGGGTTGTCGAAGGTGATCGTGATCTCCGCCCGAACGGCTTCCCGTCGGTCAAGCTTGCGGGCCCGCGCCACCGCCCGCTTCGCGTATCCTTCAAATCCATCGGCATTGATTTTCATGTTCATCACGTACCTCGACGATAAGTCCCCTACTCAGCTTCGTGCGCCCTGTAGCTGGCGCGCAATTCCTTCACAATCTCTTCCGCCGCCTGCCGTCCCTGCTCGAACATGTTTGGCGGAAACGAGATTGCTCCCACCCGCGCGTGTCCGCCTCCGCCGTAGCGCTCGCAGATCTTCGCCAGGTTCTCCATGTGCGTCGCCGTCGTCCACGGATTCGATCCCACCGAAACCTTCGTCCGGAAGCTGCTCTTGCTCAACCCAACGCTGTACACACATTGCGGATACAGATAGTACGGGATGAATTTGTTGTAGCCCTCAAGATCGTAATCGGTGACGTCAAAAAAGACCGTGCCATCGCTGCACTGCGCGCGCTCGCGCAGGATCTCGATGGAGCGGCGATGCCGTTCCATCAATTGCGGAAGGCGCTCGGCAATCGCCGGCTGTGCGACGATTTCCCCCAGCGGCTTGTAGGCGAGCTGCGCGATCAGGCTGGGAATAAACTGCGGGTCCTGGTTTGACTCGCTCAACATCGTCAGCCTGGTGGCCGGCGTTTTCATCTCCACAGCGGCCTGCGGACTGTCGTACAGTGCGCCGTCGATGATGTCGGCCCACTCAATCATCTCGGCTGCTGGCGCGGGATTGAAGCCGAAGCGCTGCTCCGTCACCACCGCGATGAACTTGGTGCAGGAGCGAAAACCGGGATCGTAGAACTTGGTTGTGCTCTGCTCATGTTCAAAGTGCGAGGCGTCCTCGGGCGTGAGGAAGGCGCTCTGATGGTGATCGAACCACCACGTGACCCGCGGCGACGAAGAGTACTTGAAATCCACGATGGCATTCTCGTCGCCGGTGAAACCCGCTTCGTTGAACAGCGCGCCCGCGCGGTGTACCAGTCCCTGATACTCGAAGTCGGCATGCTCGCGTATGCGCTCACGGTAAAACCGCGTGAACAGCGCCGCCGAGCAGGCGCCGTCAAAACACTTGTCGTGATAGAAGACCTTGATCCTCACAAACCCTTTCCGCCGCAGTAAAGCTGTTCAGTATAGAGGAATATTGCCCGTCCCATGGGTGACCGGGAACAAAAAGTAAATAGAAATGACATTTTCGAGCGGTCAATGTCAAGCGGTCTGCGCCGGACGTCTGTTCACCACAGAGACACAGAGGCACAGAGTTTCATGATTGAGCATCCTGAACGATTTGTCCGGAGCTCTGTGTCTCTGTGTCTCTGTGGTGGATCACTCCGCCGGCGGGCGCAAGATCACCAGCTTGCACAAATCCATCGCGGCGTGCAAGACCATCGGAAGCAGAAGATTTCACGTGAGCACGAACAGCAGACCCAAAAGGAAGCCGGCGACAACGCCTCCCACAACTCCGCCGACGCCTCCATAAAGATGGTTGAGTCCGAAGATTACTGCCGCAATCAGCAGCGCCAGGGTGAGGTTCAGCGTCCAGGGGAAAACATGCAGGTACTGCAGCAGGAATCCGCGGAAGAGCGTTTCCTCGCAAATGCCCGCCGTGGTGCAGAGGAACGCAAACCAGCGGCGCTCTGCCCACGTCGCGGGGAAAAAGTAGTCGAACGATTTCAGCGCGTCGGCTGACGAGTACTTGCGCGGCTGCCTCTTCACTTTTTTCCAGAAGACCACGGCGAGCGACAGCAGCATGAGCGCAACAAAAAGCGCAATTACCGCTTCCACCAGATAGAAAACCCAGGCGTGCTCCAGCAGCCACGGAATCTCGCCCGGCGCCGGGCTGATGGTAAACAGTGGACGAAAGCCTACGGCCAGACAAGCTATCACAGTCGAGATCCACAGCCACGCAGCAAGAGTTTTGTAGTAGTGGATTTTCTGCGGCGAGCCAGGATTCTTCTTCAGCCGGCGGGTGTCATAAAAATCCCAGGCCGGAGCCACGACCAACAGAAAGAAGAACAGCAGATGTTGCCCCAGCGTCGGAGCGGAGGTGTCGTGCATGGCAGGAGAGTCTCGCGATCAGTATATCGGGAGCTACGCCCTGGCTTGATCTACAGCGATCTACGCTCCGGCCTGCTTCTCCGCCATGTCGCCGACAATGGGCAGCTTGTAAATCTCGTGCTGGTAGGCCTTAATCACCAGCAGCAACCAGAGGGCAAACAGCGCGAGGCTATAGATTGGCCATAAGATCGCCGTCACCACCCACCCGATCACCGGCACCAGATGCAGAATGGATGACAGGATCATCAGCCCGATGTCGATCACTATCAGGGCAGCGACAACGAACAGGCACTGGAACGAGTGAAAGCGCACGAACCGGTTGCGGTTGTAGGGCTCGATCAGTAGAAAAATGATCGCGGGAATAATGGTGAAATATGCCAGCATGCCGGCAACGTTTTCCGCCAGCGGCGCAGCCGCAGCCACCGGAGCTGAGGGAGTGTTATACGTCGCGGCTGGCGCGGGTTGTGGAGTTGGCGGGGGCGCAGCCGATGCCGTCCCGGGACTGGCCTGGCCCGTACTCTTACCGCAATTGGGACAGAACGCCACGTTGTCTGCTACTTGCGTACCGCAATTTCGACAGAACGCCATTGCAATCCCTCCCTGAGAGGATGCGAGCGAGTCCCGGCGCTCGACGCAAATCGTCGGCGCAGGCCCAAGCTCTGTTGCCGCGGACAATACCAGACTAGCGCGGCAAAGGCAAAGCAATAATTGGCGTGCAATCGGATCAGAAAATTGGCAAACTACCGGCTTGACGATCGTCATACCAAAGGGAGACTAGGGAACTATGGCTTATATTGCGACGGCTCCGGAAAGTTATCAGGGCCAGGTTGTCGGCAGCGGACAGTGCGTAGCCTATGTGCAGCAGGCCAGCGGAGCTCCGTTAACGGCCAATTGGTCGCAGGGCGATCTGGTACGGGGCAATTCGACTATCCAGGCGGGCACCGCGATTGCTACTTTTGGCCCTGAAGGTACTTATACCAACAGTACCGATGGAACTTCTCACGCGGCAATCTATATGGGCCAGAACCAAGTCGGCTTGCAGGTGTGGGATCAATGGAAGGGACAGCCTGTCCATCAACGCACCATTCGCTTTCAAGGAGGAGCTCCCGGAGTGAAGCCGGTGAATGATGGAGACGCGTTCTATGTCATCGATTGAACGCTCACTACGGCTGGCGTTAGTTGGGTGCTCACTGGCATTGTTTGCTACCACGGCTGGATATGCTCAACAAAAGCAAACTTCGACTCCGGTAGTTTGCCCGGCCAGCATCACGGTAGAAGAAACCGCCGTGCCGGTGGCGCCTTGGAGCGTCGCACCAGCTAAGTCTCAGCACAGCTTTGAGCGAATCTCGGTCTACAACGTGGGCGCCGATGGCCAGGAGTTCGACCTCGCTCCCGACGATCAGAAAGAGAAAGGCAAGAAAATTACGCAGGCCTGGAACGTCAAAGACTACCGCTCTCTCAAGGTATTTATGCGTTGCCGTTATAGCGATACTTCCGTGGTTCTGCTCCGTGAGCTTCCACCGAAGGTCACTACTTGCACCCTTCAATTTACCTATGTTTCCGGCGGAATTGTCCCCGGCGAATCCAGCATGGAATGCCGGTAGGCATTCCGTGGCACAAAGCCGACGTGTGATCCCTAAAACTAGCCGCAACGCGGCGGGATGAAGTTAGACGGGGGCGTGAGCCCCCGGGTCAAGTGAAATGATGACCCTGAGCCGCAGAGCGGCGGCGCCAACAAGGCCCAAAATGAACATAACTTACTGTTTGACTGCGCTCGCCCCTAATTTTCCAATGCGTCCTTTAGGCCCGACAACATATGGCGGCGAGAGCGCGTTCCAGTTGGCATCGTCGAGCCGCTGCCAGGTCTTCCCGTTATCACGAGAAATGTCGGAGCCCTTGGTTCCGGCGGCGATCCATACTTTCGCCTCCGCGTCCCATGCCACGGCCGAGCGGTATCCGCGCGGCGGCTTGGACGCAGCCGTCCAGTGTCGACCGCCATCTGCTGTCCACGCCGCAGTGCTGGAAGGATCGTCAGGCATCTTGTAGTCGCCGCCCACCACTACGCCATGCTTCGCGTCGCGGAAGTTAACCGAGAAGGCTCCCGTCGAATAAGCTCCGCCCGCCAGCGGAAGCCAAACCGCCAGACAATCTCGAGTGCCGTCGTTGTAAGCCAGAAGCGGCGAGAGTATGGCGCGAGCGCCGAGCTTGCCGCCCGTTACCAGGATGTACCGGCCCGAGCCAAAAACAAAGATTGACGAATTACTCGCAGCAAAAGCGCCCTCACCTTGGACAGGTGTGCAAGAGTCAACGTCCACAGCCCAGCCGTGTCCCGGAATCATGACCTCGGTGTAGAAACGTCCGCGGACCGGGTCGCCAACCAGCACGCCTGCTTTCTGATCTCCGGCCGCGCCGAAATTCTGCGCCGGAAAGCCGACTGCATCCCAGAATCCGTCCTTCTCTGAGTTCCGTCTCTCCTCAGTCCAATGGGCGCAGCCGTCGGTCGTCTTGTATAGACGCGACTGGTCTCCCGGCCCAGCCGACATAACGATCGCAGTCTTCGCATCCCACGCCCAGACGCCGCGGAAGTCGAGCGTCTCGGCTCCGGGCGGAGTTGCGCATTTCTGCCAATGCGAGCCGCCGTCCTCCGTGCGGAGCACCGTGCCGTCTGCGCCGCTGGCCCACGCCACAGTGCCGTCAACCGAGTGGATGCCACGTAAACTGGCCGTGGAGTTGGACTGCTGCATGTCCCACTGCCCGCGCGCCGTAGCAAATGCCGCGAGCATAAATATGATGAGGATGAAGCTCCGATTCATAGGACTAAGTCTGGCTCAGCAGCCGTCTGATCAGGCTGGAGCAATTTGATACTTACTGTCGTCCAGGTAGAGCCGGCCTTCAGAGACTGTGTCGCGACTGGTGTCGCCGCTCCGCGGCTCGGTCTCTTTTCCCACTTGACCCAGGGCTTACGCCCTGGGCTAACTACGATTCCGCCGCTGCGCGGCTGATTTTGGCGCGATCGACGGTTTTGTCCCACCAGAAAATCCAATTTCCGGTTGCCACACAGTCTCTTCAGGCCGGCGTCGAGGGTTCACCCATTAAGCCGGCGCTGCGGTGGTCATTTCTTATGACCATCGCAGCGCCAATAGTTTATTCACCCACTGCGAACGCGGCGCAAACGCCGGCTCTACCCGTACTCGCCGGACTACACTAATTCTGAAAACGATCCAGCTCCAGCTCGATGGTTTTGCTGTCGGCGTCGAGCTTGGCGATGCGGAAGCTCCGAACCTGTCCCGCGCGAATAGCCTCCGGCTTGGCAGCAGTAGTGCTACCTGCGCCGCCCTTCCAGCGCGCTTGCAGCATGGAAGTCAGCGACGACAGATCTGCGTTGCCTTCACTCTTGCTCTCTTCCGGCGCAGCTATCGCCTTAAGCCGGCAGGGAGCTTGAAATCCCTCGCCCAGCTCCACGCGAGCGGTTTCGCCGGACACTTCCACCACGCGTCCGGTGACCACGTCGCCCACCTTGTGTTCGGCGATGTATTCATCCACGCTGGTGGGGACCAGTTGCTTCATGCTCAGCCGCATGAGCCGACGCTCGGTATCGATCGCCAGCACCTGCGCCTTGATCACCTGTCCCACCTTCAAGACGTCCTGCGGGTGATTGATGCGCTTCTCGGCGCTGATTTCGCTCACGTGCACCATGCCCTCGACGCCTTCGGCCGCTTGAACGAACGCGCCGAACTTGGTGATGCTGGTCACCGGACCTTCGATCGCCGACCCGACAGGAAATTTCTGCGCCACTTCGGCCCAGGGATCTCCCAATGCCTGCTTCAGCCCCAGTGAGAGACGCTGCTCGCCAACGTTCATCCCGAGGACGACAACTTCTACCGTCTCGCCAGTCTTCACCAGATCGCTCGGCTTGCGCACCCTTTTGACCCACGACATCTCCGAGATATGGACCAGCCCTTCCACTCCCGGCTCCAGCTCGACGAATGCGCCGAAATCCGCCAGCCGGCTTACCGTCCCGCGGACCCGCTCGCCCGTCTTGTATTTCTCGGCCACCGCATCCCAGGGATGCGGCTGAAGCTGCTTGAGGCCCAGCGAGATGCGCTGCTTCTCGGAGTCGATCTTCAACACCTTGGCTTCGATCTCCTGCCCGACAGTGAGAACATCGGAAGGCGTGTTGACGCGACCCCAGGCGATGTCGGCCACATGCAGCAGGCCATCGACGCCGCCAATATCGACAAATGCTCCGTAATCCGTCAGGTTGCGCACCGTCCCGGTGACGATATCGCCTTCCTTGACCTCGGAATACCGCAGTTCCTTCGCCGAGCGCTCCTCATCTTCCGCGATGACGCGCCGGTCAACCACGAGATCTTCCTCGGTGACATCCAGCTTGGTGATGCGGCAGCGGATCTCCTGGCCCACCAGCTTAGGCATCTCGGCGGCATCGCGCACTCCACTGCGCGACGACGGCATGAAGGCGCGGACCCCGACATCGACGCTGAAACCGCCTTTTACCATGTCAGTCACGGTGCCGATGATGGTGGCCTTCTCGGCAAAAGCCCGCTCCAGCCCGCTCCAGTCCTTTGGCCGGGCGACTCGGGAGCGCGTTAGCTCGTAGTAGCCCTCGGGATCGCGTCCCTTCACCGTGACCAGGAACCTGTCGCCCGGCTTTACGGCTTCGCCGGCGCTCTGAAACCCGGACAAGGGCAAAATACCCTCGCTCTTATAGCCAATGTCGAGCAGCACGGAATCGGCGGTGACGGCAACCACCGTGCCTTCGAGCTGTTTGCTGCCGTCCTCAGCTCGGTGAGAATGACTGCGCTCGTATTGGGAAAGAAGATCGCCAAAGGACTCATCCGGCTCATTAGCGATTTGCGGATCGGTAGGATTCTGGTCGGGCATGAAAGCGTTACAGCCTCGTCAAAGGAAGGTGCTATTCAGGATAACATCTGGCGCTGGTCTGATTCCCCTCGCAAAACGAACCGGTATGCCGCTGCAAGTCCCTTATGTTTTTGTCGTCACGAGCCGGCTTTGTCGGGCGAGGCATCTATTTTTTCGGGCTTTTTTCGGTGGCTTAGGAAAGCCGTCAGCCAAGCCTCTCATGCACGGTCGCTTGGTTCCAGTTCCCGTTGCGAGCATTGACATGACAGGTCTGTTCTCTCCTAAGCGCACGCCACTCCTGGGGCTATGACCGTCACGCAAGCCACTGTTTATAATCGGCTTAACTCTGCAAACCTCTTGCCGACCGCCCCCGTTTCAGCTTCAAACCCAATCATTCGTCGGGCCGTTTCCGATAGGAGGGTATTGGGAATCGCCCAAGGGGTCACTTTCGGGCTAGCACAAAATTCCCAAAATGGCAACGCGAAAGGCCGGATTCCCACTTAGGGGGATTGACTCTGGCTTCTTGCGGTCAATAGACTTGTACACATCCTGTCAGGAGGACCAACTTAAACGATGAGAGGTGTTTAATGTTACGAGTACTCAGCCCAGTTGCGGCGACATTGCTGTTCGCCACCGCGCTGAGCGCAGCACCCGGTAATAGCACACCGGAATCGAAGAAAGGGACCCCAGGACAGACTCAGGAATCCAAGCCATCCCGGCCCAGGAAAGCTCAGCTCGGGAAGGCTTCGTGGTACGGCCGCATCTTTCAGTCCAAAAAGACTGCCAGCGGCGAGCCTTACGACATGTATCAATTCACGGCAGCCCACCGGACGTTGCCACTCGGTTCCTGGGTCAAGGTCACAGATCTGAAGAACGACCGGTCGGTCGTCGTCCGCATTAACGATCGCGGACCCGTCGCTCCCAACCGGATCATCGACCTGTCCTACGGCGCAGCTAAAATGCTGTCCATGAGTGGCGTAGATCGCGTACGCCTCGACGTACTCCAAACTCCCGAGCTTGCGGCGAATCTCAGTCCGCAATAATTACTGTTATTACGGAAGCTCTGATTAAGTATTGCTTTGAAAGGGACCGCCTTCAGGCGGTCCGCAAAGTCGAGCAAATGAACCCGGCTTTAGCCGCTGAGGGCCTCGGCATCGACTTAATCAGGGTCTCCTTAGCGGTGACCCCGGGATTCGGGCTCTGCGGTAAACTGGGAGTTGATGCTGGCACAGGCCAACTCCAACTCCAAAGATCGGCTCATAGTGGCGCTGGACTTGTCCAGCGCCGCCCAAGCTCGCCAGATCGTCCAATCCATCGGCGACGGCGCAACCACATATAAGATCGGGAAGCAGCTCTTTACGGCCGAGGGCCCGCAGCTGGTGCGCGAACTTGTCGCGTCGGGCCGCAAGGTCTTTCTCGACCTCAAATTCCACGACATTCCCAACACCGTCGCCGCCGCCGTCCGCTCGGCAGCCGAGCTGGGCGTTGCCATGTTGACCGTCCATGCCTCGGGCGGCAGCAAGATGCTGAAGGCTGCAGCCGAAGCTGCCGCACAATCCGGCGCCAAGCCGATGGTGCTGGCGGTCACCGTCCTGACCAGCTTGTCCGACTCCGATCTCCAGGAAGTCGGCGTCCCCGGAACCGTGCTCACCCATGTTCTGCGCTTGGGAGCGCTAGCCCGCGCTGCCGGCTGCGGAGGGCTCGTCGCCTCGGCGCATGAAGCCCGCGAGCTGCGTCGCGAGTTGGGCGAAGGCTTCGCCATCGTCACCCCGGGCGTTCGTCCAGCCGGATCTGCCGCTGGAGACCAGGCCCGCGTCGTCACCCCGCGCGACGCCATCGCAGCCGGCGCCACCCATATCGTCGTCGGCCGCCCCATCCTCGAATCTGCCTACCCACCCAAAGCCGTCGCCGACATCTTGGCCGAGATTGAAATGGCTCTGGTTTGAGTTAGTCGCATACTCCCGTCGCGCGGCCGCGGGACGGCTCAGCTCAGCCCAGGACAAAGTCCTGGGTAGTCTGGTTCTACAGCCGACGACACGTTGGCCCCAGAGTTTGCTGCAGCGCATCTGTGTGGATCATCCGCCCCCGGCGCTGTGAAAAAACGGATCGGAGGCTTCTCACCGCGGGAGGGATTCTTGCTCGCGGCTAGTCGCTGGTCGCTCTCTTCATCTTCCTGATCTCTTCCAACCTTGCCTTGATCCGTTTCTCAATTCCTTCTTCGGTGGGATGGTAGTACACGCGGTCCTTCAGATTGTCAGGCAGGCACTGCATGTCCGCGACCTTCGATTCCTGATTGTGGGCGTACTGATATCCCTCGCCATAACCGAAAGCCTTCATCAGTCCAGTGGGCGCATTGCGCAGATGCAGCGGCACAGGATCCTGCGCGGTGCGTTCCACATCTTCCTGCACCGCGCCATAGGCCTTGTAAACCGCATTCGACTTTGGCGCCGCGCACAGGTAGACCACCGCCTGCGCCAGTGCCAGATCGCCCTCCGGGATGCCGAGAAAATCGAACGCATCGCGAGCCGCCAGCGTAACGCCGAGCGCATTCGGATCAGCCAAGCCAATGTCCTCGACCGCCATTCGCACCACCCGCCGCGCGACGTACAGACGGTCTTCGCCTGCCTCCAACATCCGCACCAGCCAGTAGAGCGCGGCGTCCGGGTCGCTGTTGCGCACGCTTTTGTGCAGGGCCGAGATCAGGTTGTAATGCTCTTCGCCCGCCTTGTCATACCTTAACACGCGCTTCTGCAATGCGTCGGTGACGATCGCGTCGGTGATGTGGGGCGCGGCTTCTTTCGCTTGCTCGGTCGCCAGCGTCGCCGCAACCTCGAGCACGTTGTATGCGCTGCGAGCGTCTCCGCTGGAGTAGGCGGCGATCTTGCGTAACGCAGTCTCGTCAGCCTCGAGCTGCAAGTCACCCAAGCCGCGCTCTTCATCGTGCAGTGCGCGTTGCAGCAACTCCACAATCTGATCTTCAATAAGCGGCTTAAGGACGTAAACACGGCAGCGCGAGAGCAGCGCTGAGATGATCTCGAACGAAGGATTCTCGGTAGTTGCGCCGATCAGCCGGATGCTGCCTTTTTCGACGTAGGGAAGAAATGCATCCTGCTGGGCTTTATTGAAGCGGTGTACTTCGTCGACAAAGACGATCGTCCGGGTGCCGTACTGGCGAGCGCGTTCGGCATCGGCCATCACTTGCTTGATTTCTTTGATCCCGCTCAGTACTGCCGAAAATTCGATGAAGTCGGCCCGCGTCATCCGCGCGATGATTTTGGCCAGTGTGGTTTTGCCCACGCCGGGCGGTCCCCAGAAGATCAGCGAGCCGGTGTCGTCGCGCTCGATCTGCACCCGTAGCGACTTGCCCGGCCCCAGGATGTGCTCCTGGCCGACAAACTCGTCGAGCGTGCGCGGGCGCATGCGGTCGGCCAGCGGCCGCGACTTGTCAACCGTTTCGTCAGAGGGCGAGTTGTTCTGGAAAAGGCTCACAAAGCCATTTTCACCACAGAGACACAGAGGCACAGAGTTTGGATGTCAAAGAACCCGCCTCCGAATTCCGTTCTTCAATACTGGCACATTGAAATTAATCAAGAGACCTATGCGCCGTCCGGTTAACCGCAGATATGTCAGAAGCTGGGCCTCGTGCACGGGCAGGATTTCCTGGATCGCCTTTAGCTCGACGATGATTTTTTCGTCGACAACCAAGTCGATTCGATATCCGCAATCCAACTTCACGCCCTTGTAGGTCACCGGCACGTCAACCTGTTGGCGAAACGGGATGCTGCGCAGTTCCAACTCGCGACAAAAGCAGATTTGATATGCAGATTCCAGCAGCCCCGGGCCCATGGCCCGATGAACCTCTAGGGCGGCTGCTATGATTTCACCGGTCAGCGGCCGCTCTGCATCGTGTGACAATGCAGTTCTTCCCTTGAGTCGAGGCGCAAGGAGATACGATTCCAATGCTGTTCCCAATGGGAACCTCTTTTCCCCTACCTGAGAACCGCCGGGACTTGCTATCTGGAATTCTAAACCTCTGTGTCTCTGTGTCTCTGTGGTTGATTTGTTTTTCTTTGTCTTGCCGCCTCGTACAGCACAATCGACGCTGCGATCCCCGCATTCAGCGACTCTACTTTCGGCGACTGCGGAATGACGACCACCTCATCCGCCTGCGCCAGCACATCCTTGGGGACGCCGGCGCCTTCGCTGCCGATGACGAGCGCCACTGGCCCGCGCAGATTCACGTCGGAGATTACAGTGCCCTCATGCGATGAAGTTGCCAGCACGCGCACTCCTCGCGCCTTGATCTCCGGCAACGCTTGCGCCAGTTCAATCTTCGCCGTCGGAACTCTGAACAGCGATCCCGCCGAAGCGCGCACCGCCTTCCAGTTCCACGGACTCACGGTGCGTTCGCCGAGAAGCAGGCCAGTCACGCCAAACGCCTCGCCAGAACGCGCGATCGTCCCTAGATTTCCGGGATCTTGCAGACCGGCGGCAATCACCAGCAACGCCGCTTGCGCGGCCAAAATATTCTCCAGGGCGAACGGCTTCACTCGCACCAACGCCGCTATGCCCTGTGGAGTCTCGCTCGGCACCGCGCTGGCGAACACGCTATCCGGCAACAGCAAGGCTTCGGTATGCGCCGATAGCTGCGGCAGCAGCTTATGCGCGCGTTCGCGGGCCGAGTCGCTGAAGAAAAGTGTCCCCAGCCGCAATCCGCTGCGAATGGTTTCTTCCACCAGGTGCATGCCTTCGATGGCAACTTCGCCGTGCTGGTTCGGAGTGGCCTCGGCGAAGCCGCGCCGCAGCTCCTTCACGCGCGCATTCTGGCTGCTATCCGCGCGCCGCACTCGATCTTCAAACCGTATGCTGTTCGGCATCGCTCTGGCAGAACCGGCGTCTATCCTACACTGCCGGCCAGTGTCACTGCGCTGCACCCCTTGGCGTGATAATCTTCTCAGTTGCTGTTGCAGGGAGCGATGTGTTAGGTTTCGCTCCACAAACACCTCGCGAACGAAAAAGAGGTACGGTTGCGCCCCGAAATTGTAAAGATCAACAGTAAAGAGCCAGAAGCCTCACTGGTCACCTACGCTGCGGAGAAGATCCGCGCGGGTGAGGTGTTGGGTATTCCCACCGACACGTTCTACGGTCTCGCGGTCGATCCCTTCAACCTTCACGCTGTCGACCGGGTTTACGAGATCAAGACGCGCTCGCGGCACAAGCCGCTGTCGCTGCTGATTGAATCGGTTGACCAGGCCGCCGATGTCGCCTGGCCCGTGCCCGAGATCTTTTATCTTCTGGCGCGCCGTTTCTGGCCCGGCCCGCTCACCATCATCGTGAAGGCCGATCCCAAGCTGCCGCTGAAGGTCACCGCAAACACCGGCAACGTGGCGCTGCGCGTTCCGGCAGCGGAAGTTCCGCTGGCCATCATTCGCTCTGCCGGGCTGCCCATCACAGCCACTTCCGCCAACCTGCATGGCGAGGTCGAATGCGCCACGGCCATGGAGGTGCGCGATCAGTTGGGCGATCGGCTATCGATTATTGTGGACGGCGGGCCGTCGCCCGGCGTGATGCCGTCGACCATCGTCGATCTGACCACCGATGGAAGCTGGCGCCTGCTGCGGCAGGGAGCGATTCCCGAGGAACAGATCATCGAGCTGTTAGGGCAGGAGTAGGTCGCCACGGCTGCAGGAAATTCCAAATTTCACCCCATCCGCTGGATTGTCGCGCTGCTTGCTGTCGGCGCGATGGCGTTTTTGCTTTTCATCAGCCGCCAGATCATGCGCGAAGCTGGAGTGGACGAAGAGCATCCCGCCGATGCCATCGTCGTCTTCGGCGCGGCCGAGTACGTTGGCCATCCTTCGCCTGTCTACCGCGCCCGTCTGGACCATGCCAACAGCTTGTTTCAGCGAGGACTGGCGCCGGTCATCATCACCACCGGAGGCGCGGGCAACGATCCTCACTTCAGCGAAGGCCAGGTGGGACGCGACTACCTGGAATCGCGCGGCGTGCCTGACGCAAATCTCATCGCCGAAACCCAGGGCGGCGACACCGACGAATCCGCCCAGCGTGTAGCCGTAATCCTGCACGCAAATGACATGCGCAGTTGCCTGCTGGTGAGCGACGCCTACCACATGTTTCGCGCCAAGCAGATGATGACGGCGCAAGGCATTACGGTTTACATCTCGCCGCGTCCCGGCTCGATCCCCAAAACTATCGTCGGACGATATCTCGCCGCCCTGCGCGAAAGCTTCAGCTACCTGTTGTATAAGGCGCATGTGCGGTAGGAGCTGTCAGCCCTCAGCTCTCAGCTTTTCCTTACTCTCCGCACCGTGCATCCCGCCTGTCATCCTGAGCGCAGTGAGGGCGCCCACGGCGCGCGAACGGAATCGAAGGACCCCTATAGTGGCTCAATGCCGCGGATACATGCTGTTGCTGATGGCTGAAAGCTGACGGCTGACAGCTACTTCACCAGCGCCAGCACCCGCGCTGGCCCACCAGAGCCGTTCTCCAGCTTGATGGGCGCGACCACCACCGTCGCTCCCGCCGGCGGCACCAGCGAGAGATTGGCTACATTTTCCACGTGATAAACATTTTCTTTCGAAGTAAACAGATGGACGGGATAGGTTGCGGTTGCGCCTATGTCCACGCTCATGGTGTCGATGCCCAGTCCCACCACCTCGCGGCTCTTCACCAGGAATTGAGCGGCCTGCAGAGAAAAGCCCGGATAATGCGTCAGCTCACCGCTCTGCTGGTTGCGAAACTCCTGGTGCGAGTTCCAGCGCTCATCCCAGCCGGTGTAGGCCATTACGACAGCGCCCGTGGGAATCATCCCGTGCGCATCCTCCCACGTGGCGACGTCCTGAACCGTCACTTCGTAGTCAGGATTACTCTTCACTGCGTCGCGAACATCAATGACCACCAGCGGCCGCACCAGTCGCTCGGCCGGAATCTGGTCCACCGTCCACCCATTGGCAGCAAAGTGCGCCGGCGCGTCCAGATGCGTGCCGTAGTGTTCCTGAGTAGTGAAGACGCGCGAGTAGTAGCCATCGCGCTCCAGGTTGCCCTGTTCCCGCGACTCATAAGGAGACTCTGCCGTCCCTTCCCAGTTGGGCGAATGGTCGTTCAGATCGTGAGTCAGATCGATGACCGCGCGAAATGTGTCTTGATCGGGCATCGAGGGTTGTGACGCGCAAACCGAATCAGCGCCAGCGCGAGTCTGCGCTTACCGAATCATCGGCAGCCCAGATGGCGGCTCTTCGCCGAAGTCGAGGTCGAAGCCAAGTTGTAACTTGGCCGCCTCCGACATGCGCGCGGGACTCCACGGCGGTTCGAAAACGATCTCGACGTTGACTTCCTTCACGTCGGGCAGGCGGGCGAGTTTGTTTTCCACGTCAGACTTCAGGACGTTGCCCATACCGCACCCCGGCGCGGTCATCGACATCTTGATGTCGAGCTTGTTTCCGCCTTGTTCGCCGGGAGAAATGTTGCACCCGTACACCAAACCGAGATCGACGATGTTGACCGGGATCTCGGGATCGAAGACGGTCTTCAGTTCGTCCCACACCAGTTGCTCGCTGAAGGGTTTCTGTTCGGAGGACGCTGCTGCGTCGGGCACGGGCAGTCCCAGCGCGTCGGCGTCATGCGCATCGATACGGTACATGTAGCCGTACTGGCCGCCGCTCACGCTGTAGCTGCCGCCCAAAGTCTGCATGATCCTGACCACCGATCCTTCCGGCAGAGTGCTGCGCGTGCCGCTGGGAATTTCGATGACCTCGCAGTCCCGGCTCAACTTGATGGCAACGCCCATGTGCATGATGAATTCGCCAGATGTCCGGTGTTACTCGGTGGAGATGGGATCCTGCTTACCTTCGATCGCCGCCTGCAACGTGTGCCAAGCCAGCGTTGCGCACTTCACGCGGACGGGAAATTCCGAGACCCCGGCAAACACGTCCAGCTTGCCCAGCGACTCGTGATCGCCGTTCGTTCCCCCGGTGACCAGCTTGTGGAAGCGCTCGAACAGCTTGGCGGCTTCTTCCTTGCTCTTGCCCTTCACGCTCTGCGTCATCATCGAGGCCGAGGCCTTGGAGATGGCGCAGCCCGAGCCTTGAAACGTGACATCGCGAATCGCGTCGCCTTCCAGGTCGAGATAGACGGTGAAGTGATCGCCGCAGAGCGGATTGTATCCCTCCGCTTTGTGGTTCGCCGTTTTCAACTCACGATAATTACGAGGCGCCTTGCTGTGCTCCAGGATCACGTCCTGATAGAGCTCGCGCAGATCGGACATCAGGCGAAGACCTCCTTAACCTTTTGGATGCCCTCGACCAGTGCATCGACTTCGGCACGCGTGTTGTACATCGCGAACGAAGCGCGGGCCGTTGCCGGAATGCGGAAACGCTGCATTACCGGTTGCGCGCAATGGTGTCCGGTGCGGATCGCAATTCCTTCGCGATCGAGTATGGTGCCGATGTCGTGAGGATGAATGCCTTCGATGATGAAGGAAATTACCGCAGCCTTTTCAGCAGCCGTGCCGATCAGACGAACGTCCGGTATGGCCGAGAGCGCTTCCGTTGCATACATCAGCAGGTCGTGTTCGTGGGCGGCGATGTTATCGATTCCCAGATGATTGATGTAGTCGATGGCCGCGCCTAAGCCAATTGCGCCGCCGATGTTCGGAGTGCCGGCCTCGAACTTGTATGGCAGATCGTTGTACAGCGTCTTCTCGAAAGTCACGGAGCGGATCATGTCGCCGCCGCCCTGATATGGAGGCATCGCCTCCAGCAGCGCCCGCTTGCCATAGAGGACGCCGATGCCGGTCGGGCCATAGACTTTGTGTCCCGAGAAAACATAGAAATCGCAATCCAGCGCCTGCACGTCGACTTTGAGATGCGGGACGGCTTGCGCACCGTCGACTACTACCGGAACGCCGTGTTTGTGTGCGATCTCGACGATCTTGCGCAAAGGATTAATTGTTCCCAGCGCATTCGAGACGTGCGTTACTGCGAGCAGTTTCGTCCGCGGGCTCAGCAGCTTGGGCAACTCATCCATCAGCAACTCGCCGCGGTCGTTGATGGGAATCACGCGGAGTTTGGCGTCTTTTTCTTCGCAAAGCATCTGCCACGGCACGATGTTGGAGTGATGCTCCATCGCCGAGATCAGGACTTCATCACCGGCGCCGACGTGCTTGCGCCCATAAGTTTGCGCGACCAGGTTGATGCCCTCGGTAGCGCTGCGCACAAAAACAATCTCGCGTTTGTCCGCGGCGTTCAGGAACGCCTGCACCGTCCGGCGCGCGGCTTCGTGCTCTTCCGTTGCATGCTCGGAGAGAAAATGTACGCCGCGATGGATGTTGGCGTTGCCGCGCTCGTAGTAGTGCGAGATGACATCAATCACCGTCTGCGGCTTCTGCGAAGTTGCGGCGTTGTCCAGATAGACAAGCGGGTGTCCGTAGACCTGCTGGTGCAGGATGGGAAAGTCACGGCGGACTTCTTCTACCGCAAATGTTGTTTCACCAACCATCGGATGCTGAAACTCCCAAGGCACGCTGTTCGCGGCGGCTGTCATCCTAGTTCCTCCCAATTTCTTCTCTTGTCCTCGCCGCGAGCGGTGGCAAGCGGCGTGGCGTTGGCCATCCCAAACAAATGACCATTGATCAGCTCTCGCAAATGGTCCCGGAGGCCATCTTCTTTCATGCGGTCGAGACATTCGTTGGCGAAGGCCAGCAGCAGCAGCTTGCGCGCCGACGCCTCATCGATGCCGCGTGAGCGCAGATAAAAGAGTGCCGTCTCGTCGATCTGCCCGATGGTTGCGCCGTGCGTGCACTTCACGTCGTCGGCGTAAATCTCCAGCTGCGGCTTGGTGTCGATCTGCGCGTCGTCGGAAAGCAGCAGGTTGCGATTGGTTTGCTTAGCGTCGGTCTTCTGCGCGTCCTTGTGCACGATGATGCGGCCGTGAAAGACACCGTGCGAGTGGCCGTCGAGAATGCCGTTGTAGAACTGGCGGCTGTCGCAATGCGGGCTGGCATGCTCCACCAGCATGTAGTTGTCGAGGTGCTGACGTTCAACGCCGATGAAGAGGCCGTTGATGAGGCACTCAGCACCTTCGCCGGCGAGGACAGGATGGACGTTGTTGCGCACCAGCCCGCCGCCGAGCAGCACGGAATGCGTGGCCACGTTAGAGCTTCGTCCCTGCTGAATGCGCAGCGTGGAAACGTTGTAGGTCTCGCGATCCTCACGCTCGACCATGTAGTGCGAAACCACTGCGCTCTCCGCCGCGACCAGTTCAGTCGCCGTGTTACAGAAGGCCACGCCGCCGTCGAGCGAAACGTAATCTTCGACGATGGCGACCTGGCTCTGCTCTTCGGCGACGATCAGATTGCGCGGATGCGTCATCTGTGGCTGATCCGCGGCAGTGGAGACGAAGAGCAGATGAATCGGCTGCTCCAGCACCTTGCCTTTGCGAATGTCAACGAACGCTCCATCGGCGGCAAACGCTGTGTTCAGCGCGGCAAATGCATCGCGCTCAGTGTTGAGGTAGCGGCCGAGGTGCGTTTCCAGCGACGCAGGATTTGTTCTGATTTCGTCGGCGAGGCTGTTGACGCGAACTCCGGCGGGCAGGTTGCCGAGCGCGGACAGTTCGCGGCTGAAGTGTCCGTCGACAAACACGAGCTGACAGGCGGCGCCAGGAAGAAGCCATGCCTCGAGTTGTTTCTTGTCGAGTTGGCTGGCATTTGCAGCGAGACGGAACGGCGTTTTGGCAATGGCGGAGACGTTGGTGAAGCGCCAGTCTTCATCGTGCGTCGTGGGGAAGCCGACCTCGCAGAAGCGCGCGAAAGCGTCGTCGCGAAGCTTGCGCAGCCAAGACAGGTCATGGCCCGGAGCGGTCTTCTGGAAGTCGCTGAAGCTCTCCAGGTAAGTCTCTAATTGTGGGATCGCGGTAATCACGATTTATGCGTTCCTCTGAAATTGTGCCGTCCCTGAAGGGACTCGGATTTCTTTCTCTGCGCCGTACCCAGCGCTTCCGCGCTGGGCCAATTTAGTTTCGCCCTTCGGGCTGGCGCGTCGCGGATCATTTTCCGACGCCATACCCTCATCGCTTTCCGAAAGACCGAAAAGCAGATCCCTCGGCGACTAAAGTCACCTCGTGATGACAAAACTTAAAGAGCCTGTGACGGCGCGGCTAAAGCCGCGCCCCTTCAATACCTCGGGAGCAACAGCTAAAGCCGCGCCCCTTCACACCTCGGGAGCAACAGCTGAAACTGCGCCCCTTCAAGCCTCGCCGGCCTTAAGAGACTGTGTCGCGACCGGTGTCGCCGCTCCGCGGCTCGGGCTCTTTTCCCACTTGACCCAGGGCTTACGCCCTGGGCTAACTGCGATTCCGCCGCTGCGCGGCTGATTTTGGCGCGATCGACGGTTTTGTCCCACCAGAAAATCCAATTTCCGGTTGCCACACAGTCTCTTTAGGCCAGCTCTGCCTACGCCGGAGCGGTCTCGCGGGATTCAGCTTCCATCGAGCTGTAGCCGGTTTCTTCCAACTCCAACGCCAACTTCGGGCCTCCGGAGCGAACGATGCGGCCATTCATCAGCACGTGCACGAAGTCGGGCACGATGTAATCCAGCAGCCGCTGATAGTGCGTAACCACGACAAACGAACGCTCCGGGCTGCGCATGGAATTCACGCCCTTGGCGACGATCTTCAGCGCATCGATGTCGAGGCCCGAGTCGGTTTCGTCGAGGATGGCCAGCTTCGGCTCCAGGATCGCAAGCTGCAAAATCTCGTTGCGCTTCTTTTCGCCGCCGGAGAAGCCTTCGTTCACCGAGCGATTCATCATCTTCTCGTCCATGTCCAGCAGCTTCAACTTCTCGCGGAACATGGGCAGGAAGTCCATGGCATCCATTTCATCCCGGCCGTGATACTTGCGGACGGCGTTCAGTGCCGAGCGCAGGAAGTACGCATTGCTGATGCCCGGGATCTCGACGGGATATTGGAATGCCATGAAGATGCCTTCGCAGGCAGCGTCCTCGACCTTCATCTCGAGCAAGTCCTTGCCATCGAAAGTGACCGAGCCGGCGGTGACGTTGTAGCTCTCGCGGCGAGCCAGCACCTGGGCCAGCGTGCTCTTGCCCGAGCCGTTCGGACCCATGATGGAATGGACCTCGCCGGGGTTGACCGTCAGGTTGATGCCTTTCAGGATTTCGTTGTTGTCGACCTTAACGTGCAGGTTTTTGATTTCCAGTAAGCTCATGTATGCAATCGTCCTTCGAAAAGCAGATCCCTCGCGGGCCGACGCCCGCTCGTGATGACAAAATAGTAATAGTTCCCGTGTGACGCGAACCTAAAGGTTCGCTCTACCGTTGCGTCCAAGCCTTCGCCAGCCTAAAGGTCAGCGCTTCCACCCTTACCCGACGCTGCCTTCCAGGCTCACGCTCAGCAGCTTCTGGGCTTCCACGGCAAACTCCATCGGGAGCTCGCGGAAGACGCGCTTGCAGAAGCCGTTGACGATCATCGAGACCGCGTCTTCGGCCTTCAGCCCGCGCTGTCGCAAGTAAAACAGCTGGTCTTCGCCGATCTTCGAGGTTGACGCCTCGTGTTCCATCTGCGCCGTCGAGTTCCTAACCTCGATATACGGGAAGGTGTGCGCGCCGCACTTGTCGCCGATCAGCAGCGAGTCGCACTGCGTGTAATTACGCGCGCCGGTCGCGCCTTTCAGAATTTTGATTAGCCCACGGTACGTATTCTGGCCATGTCCGGCCGAGATGCCTTTCGACACCACGGTGCTGCGCGTGTTTTTGCCGATGTGGATCATCTTCGTCCCGGTGTCGGCCTGCTGATAGTTGTTGGTCAGCGCGACGGAATAGAACTCGCCGACTGAGTTATCGCCTTGCAAGATGCACCCGGGATATTTCCAGGTGATCGCCGAACCGGTCTCGACTTGCGTCCAGGAAATTTTCGAGTTCACGCCCTGGCACTTGCCGCGCTTGGTGACGAAGTTGTAGATCCCGCCTTTGCCGTTCTTATCGCCGGGATACCAGTTCTGCACCGTCGAGTATTTGATGGTCGCGTTGTCGAGCGCGACCAGTTCAACCACGGCGGCGTGCAGCTGATTCTCATCGCGAATCGGCGCGGTGCAGCCTTCCAGGTAGCTGACATAAGCGCCTTCGTCGGCGACGATCAGGGTGCGCTCGAACTGACCAGTCTCGGCCGCGTTGATGCGGAAGTAGGTCGAGAGTTCCATGGGGCAACGAACGCCCTTGGGCACGTAGACAAACGATCCGTCGCTGAAGACCGCCGCGTTCAGCGCGGCAAAAAAGTTGTCGGTATAGGGAACAACCGAGCCTAGGTACTTTTGCACCAACTCGGGATGGTTCTTCACCGCATCGGAAAAAGAACAGAAGATCACGCCGTACTCGGAGAGCTTCGCCTTGAAGGTCGTGGCGACGGAGACGCTGTCGAACACAGCATCAACCGCAACGCCGGCCAGCATCTTCTGCTCAGCCAGCGGAATGCCCAGCTTCTCGTAGGTACGCAGGATTTCGGGATCGAGCTGGTCCAGGCTCTCCAGTTGCGGCTTCTGCTTGGGCGCCGAATAATACGTGATCCCCTGATAATCGATTGGAGGATATTTGATGTTCGCCCAGGTGGGCTCGGCCTGCTTGGCTTCCTGCGACGCCCAATAGCGGTAGGCCTTCAGGCGCCACTGCAACATGAAGTCAGGCTCGTTTTTCTTGGCTGAGATCAGGCGAATGATGTCTTCATTCAAGCCCTTCGGAATGCGTTCTTCTTCTATATCGGTGACGAAGCCCCACTTGTACTCGCGCTCCGCCAGATCTCGAAATACGTTGGTATTCGAACTCATTGAACTCTCCCGGATGAATAACCGATAGTCGTGACCAGCTTGCCCTGGGCATTTTTGATTGCGCTCAACTGCAAGGGTTGAATCAAATCGGAAAGCGACACCTTTTCCAGCGCCCCGCGCACGACTTGGCTGATGACACGCTGATTGCGCTTGATGGGGCAGGAGCGCTCCAGGTCGCACAGGCCGGTTACGTCGGTGCTGCACTCGGTCAACGCGATCGGACCTTCCATCGCAGTAACGATTTCCGCGACGGAAATTTCAGCCGGCTCCTTCGCCAGGCTGTACCCGCCCTTGATGCCACGATGCGACACCAGCAATTCGCTTTGCAGAAGCTGCTTCAAGACCTTGCTCACCGTCGGCAGAGGCAGGCGCGACTCCGCCGCCAGGTCTCGCGCCGTATGCACGGGCGCGCCGTGGCCGCGGGCGATGATGGTCATCAGCACCAGGCCGTAATCGGTGAGTTTGGCGAGGCGGATCATGGTTTGGTCTCTTCCAATACCTTAGATTATATATAGTACCGCAAAGGTACTATATTTGTGGAGGGCTACTCGGAATGCGATCTCACCCCGCTCGCTTGCGCTTTCCGGAGGCGCCCGTCGCCCGCATTTGTAAAAATTTTGTCAACAATCCCGGCGACGAAAATGTTTCGGCGACCGGCGCGATAAGACCCGGGCTCGCATTCGATTAAACGCACGCCCCGTGTTTACTGCTCGCTACAAATCCCGCCTATTTTTATCGTCAAAATGCATTCGTGATTTGGACAAACTACTTCAGCTAGTATTTACTCCGAACGATTGACTTCTGATGGCGATTCGCAGTAACTTTCCAAAGCTGTTGCTGAGTCGAGATGTATAACTGCGGCGCTCCCCTCGACTGCCGACGGTCTGCATCGACACCCTTCCTTCAGACAAAAACTGAGAAAACTATTGAGGAGAAACATGAAGCTTTTGCGAATGCTCGGAATCGCCTTGGTCGCGGTGGCTGCAGTGGGTGTAGCCAGCGCGCAATCCTGGCAACCTGTAACTGCCTTGCCCGGTACCTTTGGGGCCGCGGGCGCCATGGCGTTGCTCACCGACGGCCGGGTCCTGGTTCACGATGAAAGCGGTAACAGTGGAACCTGGGGAAACTGGTGGACCTTAACCCCCGACATCAATGGTAACTATTCGACCGGTACCTGGACGCAGGTTGCAACCATGCCCGCCGGCTACGGGCCGCTGTATTTCGGTTCTGCGGTGCTGCCTGATGGCCGTTATATCGCGGAAGGCGGGGAGTACAACGAGGGTGGCGACGCCTGGACCACCAAGGGCGCTATTTACGATCCGGTTGCCAACACGTGGACCTCGGTCACTCCGCCCAGCGGCTGGGTCTCCATCGGCGACTCCCCTAGCGTCATTCTGAACAACGGAACCTACATGCAGAGCAGCTGCTGCGACACCGACCCGCCAGTCGCTGCGCTGTTGAATGCCTCGAACTTAACCTGGACCTCGACCGGTTCCGGCAAGTTTGACATCTATGACGAAGAAGGTATGACCTTGTTGCCCGGCGGCAACGTGCTGGACGTCGATGCTTACGTCTTCGCGTACAATTCAGCCGGCAAGAACTGGGAAACCTACAATGCGGGCACGGGCGCGTGGACCAGCCAAGGCAGCACGCCGGAGCAGTATTGGGATTCGGCAGCCAATTGCGGCGGAGATGGCCGTGCCTCCTACGAGCTTGGCCCTGCGGTGTTGATGCCTACCGGGAATGTCTTCCAAACCGGCGCCAACAGTTGCGGTGCCGGCCACAACGGAGTTTATAGTGTCTCCGGCAACTCCTGGACTGAAGCTCCGGATTTCCCCGGAACTTTCGATGTCGCAGATGGTCCTGCTGCGTTGGAAATTAACGGCAACGTTCTGGTGTTTGCCAGTCCGGGAATCTACAACACGGGCGGCCAAATGTTTGAGTGGAATGGCAGCACCCTGACGGAGATCGCTAACCCACCCAACGGTCCTGGCGATTCCTCCTACTATGGTCACCTGCTGATGCTTCCCACGGGTCAGATCATGTTCACCGACTTCAGCAACGATGTCGAGCTGTTTAACTCCGCCGGCAGTTCGTACTCCGGCTGGAATGCGTCGCTTCTGTTGAGCAACCTGGTATTCGAACATGGGACGACCGTTAAATTGAACGGCACCAACTTCAATGGCGCTTCGCAGAACAATGCTTATGGTGACGACTTCCAGGATGCCACCAACTACCCAATCGTACGGTTCACCAACGTTGCAACGGGACACGTCTTCTACGGCAGGACGCATGGCCATAACACCATGGCTGTGGGATTCCACGGTCCTTCGTACACGTATGTGGACATTCCGTCAAACATTGAAACCGGCGCGACCAAAATGCAAGTAGTCGTGAACGGTATTGCCTCCCAGAACTATTCGATCGGAATCAACTAGGGAGCGTATTTCGCCTGACTAATTCAACGGCGCCTCGTCTCAAGGACGTGGGCGCCGTTGTTTTGAATACGGTGTAAAATACCTGCTGTTCTCGCCATGAAGCAGTAAATTCCTGAGGACCAGCCTCTCTTGTGAAGTCTTCTCCCGCCGCAAAACCGCGCCCTCGATCCCGAGCGCGTGATGCCCGCAAACCGTCGGCGAAGGGCGTCCAGCGTACCAATTGGACACTCTGGCTGGGAGTTCTTTTGGTGGTTGCGACGGTGGCTGTGTATTATCCGGTCCACACTCATCCTTTTGCGAACTTCGACGATGGTCCCTATGTCTTTTCGAACCCGCACGTCCGCGCCGGGTTGACTTTAGACACCATTAAGTGGGCATTCACCTCCTTTGGCTCTGTCGCTCCTGACGTGCCCGACTGGCATCCTCTGGCCTGGCTTTCCCATGCCTTGGACACGCAGCTCTTTGGCTTCGATCCAGCGGGCCCTCATGATGAGAATCTGTTTCTGCACGTTTTGAATGTGCTGCTGCTGTTCTGGGTGTTGCAGCGAGCGACGGGACTGGTGGGCCGCAGTGCAATGGTGGCTGCGCTCTTCGCATTGCATCCCATTAACGTCGAGTCTGTAGCCTGGATTTCCGAGCGCAAGAACCTGCTCAGCATGGCGTTCTTCCTGCTGGCGCTGGCGGCTTATCGTTGGTATGCGCGCAAGCCGCAAGTCGGACGCTACATTGTGGTCGCGGCGCTTTTTGCTCTGGGGTTAATGGCCAAGCCGCAGGTGATCACGCTGCCTTTTGTTCTGCTGCTGTGGGACTATTGGCCGTTGCAGAGGGTCGCTCTTCGCCAAAGTAACTCGGGTGAAATCTCTGGCGAGGAGCGAACAGCGAACAGCGAAGAGCGAGCCTCTGACGGAGAGCGATTCCTCTGGCTGCTAATAGAAAAGTTGCCGCTGTTTGCGCTGGCTGCAGCCAGTGCCGTCATCACCGTGAAGTCGCAACTGGCGATTGGCGGCATTGATGTCGACAAGAGCATGTCCTTTTCTATTCGTTTGAGCAATGCGATTGTTTCCTACGTCCGGTATCTGGGAAAGGCATTTTGGCCGAGTAATCTTGCTCTCTTTTACCCTCATCCTGGAAATTCCCTTCAGGCGTGGCAGGTCTTTGCGGCTCTCGTCGTTTTGCTCGCTATCTCCGCCTTGGTGGTTTGGAAGCGACGCCAGCGCTATTTGCTTGTCGGCTGGCTGTGGTTTCTCGGGGCCCTGGTGCCCATGATCGGGCTGGTGCAAGTCAACCGCCAGGCGATGGCCGATCGTTACGCCTACATTTCGTTTATCGGCTTATTTATTCTCGTCTCCTGGGGAGTGGCCGACTTTGCCGAACAGCGGCATCTTTCACCCGTCTGGCTGCGTAGCGCCAGTGTTGCAGTGTTGCTTCTGCTGGCAGCCGTAACCTACCGCCAGGTCGGTTTCTGGGGCGACAACCTCACTCTTTGGACGCACACCCTGGAGGTCACCCAGAATAATTACTTCGCGGAGAACATCGTTGGTTCTGCTTTGTTGGATCAGGGAGACGCCGAGGCAGCGCTGCCACATCTTCATGCGGCGACGGAGATGAATCCGTCAGATCCTTCGGCCTACATGTCGATCGGGGCTTACGATCAGCAACATGGCAAGCCGCGAGATGCAGTTGAGCAATATCAAAAGACGATAACGCTGACCGACGGCGCAGTTCGGCAGAACCTGTGGCTGCGTTCGACGACGTTTGCCCGCATGGGATCAGCCTATCGACAGTTGGGAGACTTTGCGCAGGCGCGGCAGAGTTTTCGCAAGGCGCTGGAAATCAACCCCGGCGATGGACAGGTCTGGCTCGCCTTGGGAATCGTCACGCAATTGTCTGGCGATCCTGGCGCGGCGGTTCAGGCTTACTCCCAAGCGGTGAAGATTCAACCCTCCGACGTTGGGTACCTACTGCTGTCGCGCGCGTTGCAGCAATCGGGTCAGAATAGCCAGGCGCAATCGGCTGAGGCTGAGGCGCACCGGTTGTCGCGCGATTTTCCCGCGGCCCAGAAGAGAGTGGACGCAATCTTTGCGCAGCAGAGCAAGTAGGAAACCGTTCCCCGGCAGGAAAGCCGGCATCCGGAAAGTCCAGAGCTGCCTTGACGTCGCTGACGCGTTTCGCGTAGGGTGCTGGGACAAGCGTTATCTATCTCTCTCAGGGGTTTGCAAACGGTGAAACTTCTCTTACCGCAGTGCGGTATTGTGCGCCCTCTTCAAGTTTCGTGCCGGTTTTTCAGGACGATTTCTCTTCCATTACAAACTGGCGGGCAGCCCAGAATCCAACTCCTCGCAGTGGCCTTGTGGCTGGTGGCTGCGACCGGATGCGGCGGCAGCGGCGCGTCTCCGGCGCAAGCCGGCAATCCGACCGGGCCACCCGCAACCACAAATCATACTGTGGTGAGTACCTATCACAATGACAACGCCAGGACAGGCGCGAACATCACCGAGACCCTGCTTACCCCGGCGAACGTGAATCCTATCTCGTTCGGGAAGCGGGCGGCGATCGCGGTTGGGGGCGACGTCTTTGCCCAGCCCTTATACATTCCAGCCATGGTGACTGCGGATGGGAATTCGCACAACCTGGTCATTGTTGCAACCGAGCATGATCAGGTCTATGCCATCGATGCGGACTCGCACAATGTCGTCTGGCATACCGATTTTCTGGATACCGCCGCCGGGGTGACCACGCTTCAGACCACGGATGTCAATTGCAACGCCATCGCGCCCGAGATCGGCATAACCGGGACTCCGGTGATCGATACTTCCAGTTCCACGATCTATGTAGTGGCCCGCACAAAAGAGATGCAGAGCGGGGAACCGGTGTTCTATCAACGCCTCCATGCGCTGGACCTCAAGACTGGCCAGGACAAAGCAGCCCCAACCACGATCACCAGCCCGCCGGACCCTACCGGACACTTCGGCGTGGCCCGCTTCGATCCCCTGCTCAACAATCAACGAGCCGCGTTATTGCTGGTAAATGGGCAGGTTTACGTGGCCTGGGCTTCCCACTGCGACCTGGGCAACTATCAAGGCTGGCTGATGGCGTTTGATGAAAGCACACTGCAACTGACCGGCGCCTGGACTCCTGAGCCCTCCGGTAATCTTGGCGGAATATGGATGGCCGGCGGGGGACCCGCGAGTGACAGCAGCGGGGACGTGTACCTGGCCGTCGGCAACGGCTATAGCGATGCCATGTTGGGTGAATCGGACTACGGAGATTCGGTAGTCCGCTTGCGCACCTCCAGTAATCTGATCTCCACCGTCGACTATTTCACTCCCTTCGACTGGCAGACCCTGTACACCGAGGATCAAGATCTGGGTTCGGGCGGCGCCATCCTTTTGCCTGAGCGGAGCGGAAGCGCACATCCGCGTTTGCTGACCGTGGCCGGCAAGGCTGGAAAGGTCTATCTACTGGATCGCGACGGCCTGGGACAATCTCAGCCGGGCAACGATAGCCAGATCGTGCAGAGCTTCCAAAGCGATGCGCAGGCGTCCCTCTGCACCCCCGTGTTCTGGAACAATAATCTCTATTTCGGATGGCTGCTCGGCCCACTCGAGGCTTTTCGCTACGATCCGGTGCGGCAACAGATCGATACGACTCCCACATCAACCACCGGCTCTTTCGACATGGGTTATCCGGGTGCGACGGTGACGGTTTCAGCCAACGGTGAGCGGAACGGCATCGTATGGTTGGTTCGCAATGACGGCGCCTACTCGGATCTGCGCGCCTACGAGGCCACCAACCTGAGCCTGGAACTTTACAGCTCTGAAATGTCTCCTCAGCGAGACAGGTCTGGGCCGTCGGTAATTTTCGGAGTTCCGACCGTGGCCGACGGATGGGTTTTCGTGGGGGGACGCGGGGAACTCGACATTTACGGAGCACTGTCCAGGTAGTCTATTGTTTTCCACAGATCTGGCGCAGCCAGTGCCACTGAAGCAGGGCGAAGTGCACTGCTTTTCGCTCACCTTTTTCCGATCCAATCGTCTGATTCTATGGGAGATACCAGCATAGAACGTCGCAGTGCCACTTTGGGGTGATCTTGGGATCAGACGGTGGGATTTAGCTTGAATTAGGGCGAAAATCGGGCTATAGTGTTTCGTTCCTTCGGCTCATTTAGACTTCCTTCCCTGATGGTCGGCTCTTGGAACAGGCCCCGGCGGTACGCGCCTGAATCGCTGGTAAAGTTTAGTGAATCCAATTAGTTAGGCAGGGCCAGGCAGTACTGGGGACACTTTGGTCGTCCAGACTCATATATCTCTACGAACAGGAAGCAAACGGAAACATGGCAAAACGACGTGGCAATCCTAATTGGGGCAAACCCGAGCCTATTGGCCCGGTCGTCCCCACCATCACCGAGTTCGAGCAGGTGGTGAAGGAATTCAAACTGCAGCCGGACCAGTACATCCGCTCCACCCGGCTGCGCGAATGGGCGCGGAAGAACAAGAACTCGAAGTATATCCCCGAGCCGCTGCTTGAGGCTTGGGGCTTCGAGATCGAATCCACGCTCTAACCCCCGACTCTCCGATCAGGGCCGCCGCGTGCGGCCCTTTTCTACTGGGAGCGGCTATTCGCTCTTCGCCCTTCGCTGTTCGCTTTTGGCTTTCGCTTTTCGCCTCTAGCTCTTCGCGTTTAGCTCTTAGCATTCCTCTTCGATGTGTCATCCCGACCGAGGGCTTCAGAGACTGTGTCACGACTTGGTGTCGCCGCTCCGCGGCTCACTTGTTGTCCCACTTGGAGCGCGGGCTTACGCCCACGCCTAACACAAATGCCGCCGCTTCGCGGCTGAATGAGCCGGATTTCTTAGTGTTTGTTCCGCCGCGGAATATGATTTCCGGTCGTGACACAGTCTCTTCAGCCCGAGCGGAGGGACCTGCTGTCCACCTCGCAGCTACAGCCTTCCCTGCTAGAATCATCCTCAGCCGCTATGTCCCCGCAAGCTCCCTTTTGCGATGTTGAGACCGCGCTGGAGGAGATCCGCGCCGGCCGCATGATTGTGGTCATCGACGACGAAGACCGCGAGAACGAAGGCGACCTCACCATGGCCGCCGAGAAGATCACGCCCGAAGCCATCAACTTCATGGCCAAATACGGACGCGGCCTGGTCTGTCTTGCCATGACCGAGGAGCGGCTGGAGTATCTTCGGCTGGGCCAGATGTCGGCGGAGAACACCTCGAACTTCGGCACCGCGTTTACCGAGTCCATCGACGCGAAGGACGGCGTCTCGACCGGCATCTCGGCCTACGATCGCGCGCAAACCATCCGCGTTGCCATCGATCCTGCAACTCGTCCCAACGATCTGGCGCGTCCCGGACACATCTTTCCGCTGCGCGCCCGCAAAGGCGGAGTGCTGGTCCGCGCCGGCCAGACCGAAGCTTCCGTCGATCTGGCGCGCATGGCAGGCATGGTTCCCGCCGGCGTCATCTGCGAGATCATGAGCGATGACGGGACCATGGCGCGCGTGCCCGAGCTGGCCGAGTTTTGCCGCCGGCACGACATGAAGATGCTGACCGTCGCCGAGGTCATCCGCTATCGCATGGCGCACGAGCGCTACGTGCGGCGGCTGGCCGAGGCCATGGTGCCCACCGCTTATGGCGAGTTCCGCATGATCGCCTATGAGTCGGAGATTACCGGCGACTCGCACATTGCGTTGGTCAAGGGCGACGTGGAGAACGCCGACGCGGGGCCGGTGCTGGTGCGCATGCATTCGCACTGTCTGGTGGGCGATGTCTTCGGCGCTACCGGATGCGGCTGCCGCAACGTCATCGACGCTGCCATGCAGCGCATCGCGGACGAAGGCCGCGGCGCCCTGATTTATCTGCACTCGACATCAACCGGATATTCCGTGGAACGCCTGGGCGAGCGCATGACCATCCAGTTCCACCACGAGCAGCGCCTGCCAACCCTGCCCGAAAGCCAGCGCAAGACGCAGCGCGAGATCGGCATCGGCGCGCAGATCCTCTCCGATTTGAACCTGAAGCGCATCCGCATCCTGACCAATCACCCGCGCAAAGTCGCCGGCCTCGAAGGCTTCGGCATCGAGATCGTCGAGCAGGTGCCGGTGTCGCCCACAGGCAAGACGACGATGCGGTAGCAACTGCATTCGATACTTCGGCCTCGATTGCTATAATCCGCCACAATGTTCCTTCCGTTACTACATCGCTTGCAGGCTGTGATGGTTGACCCGGAGCACGCCGGGCACAACGCGCTGGAGATGCTCGATAGCTGGAGCGACGATGCCTTCGACTTCGTGCGCCATCAGGCGCCGCGAATCGTAGCTGTCCTGATCATCGCGTTTATCCTGACGCGGTTGCTGAGGGTCATGGCGCGGCACCTCAGCAATCTCAGCAGCAGCCAGGGACTGCCGTCGGCGGTCCGCTCGCAACAGCTCCGCACCCTGTCCAGCGTCATCCATAGCGTGGGCCTGTTCATCATCATGTTCGTGGCGGCGTTGCAGATCCTGCCGCTGCTGGGCATCAACATGGGACCGCTGCTGGCCAGCGCCGGCATTGCGGGAGTGGCAGTGGGCTTTGGCGCGCAGACGCTGGTCCGCGACTTCATCAACGGCTTCTTCATCCTGGTGGAGAACCAATACGACATCGGCGACACCATCAAGATCGCCGGCGTGACGGGCACGGTCGAAGCCATGACCATTCGCCGGACTGTGCTGCGCGATGGCGATGGCACTGTCCATAACGTTCCCAGCAGCGAGATCAAAGTGGTCAGCAACCTTACGCGCGACTGGAGTCAGCTCGCGATGAATGTTTCCGTCGCCTATAGCGCCGACAGCGATCGGGTGATCAAACTGTTGCAGGAGGTTGGAGATGGGCTGGCGAGCGACCCCGCTTACTCGCCAATGATCTTCGCCAAGCCGGAGGTGCCGGGCATCGAGAAGGTGAGCGGCGATACGGTGGACTACCTGATGCTGGTGAAGACGAAGCCGGGAGCGCAGGACAACATCCGCCGCGAGCTGCGCCGCCGCATCAAAGCCAGCTTCGAGAAGAACCAGATCGAGCCCGGCAATCCGAATCGCGTGTATGTCATGGATGTGGCAAAGCCCACAGGTTAGAATAAGGCCATGAGTCCGGAAGTCTCCGATCTTCTAAAACGAGCGCTCGCCCTTTCTGTTGGCGAACGTGCAGCATTGGCCAACACCTTGCTCGATAGCCTTGAGACTACGAATGAATCCGTGCAAGAGGCTTGGGATGAGGAAGTCGCGCGCAGAATCGAAGGTCTGAAAGCGGGGAAAGCTGTGACCGTCCCCTGGGAACAACTGCATCGCGAACTCTTGGCCATGGTGAATGATCGCTAAGCGGGTTGAGTACCACGAGGGTGCGATCGCAGACGTTAAGAGCGCAGTCGCCTGGTATCAGAAGCGCAGCCCAAAAGCAGCTTTGGACTTCATCGAAGAACTGCATAAGTCGGCCGACACAATCCGCGAAGCCCCCAAACGATGGCCAATTGGAAACAACAATACCAGGCGATTCCCGCTCTGGCGATTCCCGTTTACCATCATCTATTCGGAAGAACAATCCATAGTCACCATCTGGGCCGTCGCTCACGGCAGCCGGCGACCGGAGTATTGGGCGTGCCGTCTGTAGTGACAACGTGCACATCCAGAGAAGAGAGAAAGGGTGGGAGACCAAAATCCCCCATCCCTGTTGTCAAAGCTCGAAACTGCTCTTACACTCTCTCGATCGTCACCGACTTCAGCACTACGTCATTATTCGGCTTGTCCTGGCGATTGCGTGGGAGCTTGGTGATCTTGTCGGCGATGTCCTGGCCTTCGACCACTTCGCCAAAGATGGTGTGATTGCCGGTGAGCCACGGCGTAGCGGTCACAGTGATGAAGAACTGCGAGCCATTGGTATTCGGGCCGGAGTTGGCCATCGCCAGCTTGCCCGGCTTGTCGAACTTGTGAGGCGAGCCCTTGGTCTCGTCCTGGAACTGGTAGCCGGGTCCGCCCATGCCGGTACCCGCCGGATCGCCGCCCTGGACCATGAAGTCGGGGATGACGCGATGGAAGATGGTGCCGTTGTACAGAGGCGTCTTGCTTTTGGCGCGCGTGTGCGGGTGGGTCCACTCGCGCGAGCCTTCCGCGAGCTCGATGAAGTTCTTGACGGTGATGGGCGCCTCCGCCTCAAACAGGCGGCAGACGATGGTTCCTTCGCTGGTATCAAAGGTGGCATAAACGCCGGGTGTGCGGGACATAAGATTTCCTTTCAACCGCAACAATGCCTTCTCGTGGCATTGAAGGGACGCGGCTTCAGCCGCGCTATGACATTCTCCTAATTATATGAGTGTCATCCCGACCGAACCGCTTCAGCGGTGAGCGGAGGGACCTGCTGTTCGACCGAGGAAAGCGGGTCCCTCCACTCGGGCTGAAGCCCTCGGTCGGGATGACACAGAAAACGGGGATTACCTGCTTGCCGCCAGTTCCCCCTGCTTGGCCGTCTCGCTCGTGCGGTACCACTCGACCGTCCGCCGCAGACCCTCCTGGAAATCCACCGTCGGCTGGTACTTCAACTGCGCCTGCGCCCGCGAAATGTCAGCCAGTGAGTGCCTGATGTCTCCCCCGCGCTCGGACGCATATTCAACATCGCCCGTGTAGCCGGTCAAAGGTCTGAGCAACTCGATGGTCTGGTTTAGGTTGAAGCGATGGCCGGTCGCGATGTTAAAAGTCCGGCCGGCAACGTCGGCCTCGGGAGCGGTTGCCGCCAGCAGGTTCGCGGCGACTGCGTTGTCGATGTAGTTGAAGTCGCGCGACTGCTCGCCATCGCCGTAGATGGTGGGCCGCTCGCCCTTCAACATCAGGGTAATGAACTTCGCCAGCACCGCCGAATATTGCGAGGTGGGATCCTGGCGCGGACCAAAGATGTTGAAGTAGCGCAGACTGACGGTCGGCAGCCCGTAAACTCCGTGAAAAACTCTCATGTACATTTCGCCGGTGAGCTTGGCGACCGCGTAGGGCGAGAGCGGAACTGGGGTCATGTCTTCGCGCTTGGGCAAGGTTGGCGTGTCGCCGTAGGCGGAGGAAGATGCAGCGTACACCACTCGCTTCACGCCCGCATCGCGAGCGGCGATGAGCACGTTGACCGTGCCTTCAACATTGACCCGATTGCTGCGCGCAGGATCGGCGATGGACTTGGGCACCGAGGGAATCGCGGCCTGGTGCAGCACGTAATCCACGCCCGCGCACGCCGACTGGACCGCCGGAAAGTCGAGCAGATCGGCCTCGCGAAAGTCGATCCGCGAGAAAACTCCCTGAATGTTTTCGCGCCGGCCAGTCTCGAAGTTATCGAGCCCGCGCACCTGGTCACCGCGTTCCAACAACGCGTGTACCAGGGCCGAGCCAATGAAGCCTGCCGCGCCGGTGACGAGATAGAGCGCCATCGCTACAGCTTAGCATGGTGCTTAGGGACGAGGTTTGGTGACACGGCGGCCGTACTTCGTGTGTCACTGCAGAATCGGGTTCGGCGCACCGGACTCCAATGGCGAGGCCGGGAGGTCAGGATGCGAGCTCTGCCGGCGGGCGGACATTGCGGGCAATCTCCGACGCAGCGCCAGAACGCCGGGCCGTCTCCAAGTCGAAAAGATTTTGCAGGTTCAGCCAGAATTCGGCATTTGTATTGAAGTATTGCGCCAACCGAAGGGAGGTGTCCGCGG
Organism: uncultured Acidobacteriaceae bacterium; assembly: GCA_963789245.1. Taxonomy (GTDB): domain Bacteria; phylum Acidobacteriota; class Terriglobia; order Terriglobales; family Acidobacteriaceae; genus Bog-257. The sequence goes on from CAWBKE010000012.1 coordinate 418,018, forward strand.
TGATGCGCCGCTTCTCGTGGACGATCTCGCCAATCCGGGTAGCGGGGACGTGCAGATCAAGGGCCAACCTATTGACCGACAGGCCCAGCGGCTTCATGAAATCCTCACGGAGAATCTCGCCGGGATGAACGGGAGGCTGGAGGGTCGCAGATTTCTTCACAAGCACCTCTCAGTCGTGGTAGTCCACGATTTCCACATCGTAGCAATGGCCGTTGCGCCAGACAAAACAAATGCGCCACTGGTCGTTTATGCGGATCGAATGTTGCCCGAATCGAGTTCCGTGCAACGCTTCCAGTCGGTTACCAGGAGGGGAAGCGAGCACATGCAGATCTGTGGCGGCCTGTAGCTGCAGCAGCTTTCGTAGAGCCACACGCTCAATGGCGGCGAAGCGACGGCTGTGATGGTAGCCAAAAAGCCGCTCCGTTTCCCTAGAGCGAAAGTTCTCGATCATTGGGTAGTATACAACGCGGAGCGTAGTACGCAAAGCGTATAGCTCGCCGGACTAAAGTAGACGACCCAAGCTTTATTTGCTTGGGTCGGAAAATCCACCGGGTAACGATTGCCGGCTAACAGCCGTTGCTAGAACGTGCTGAGGGCCGTGCCCGGCTCGCGCCAGGTATACGATCCGAGCATCTTGATGTAATTGCCGCGCAAGAAGGCCGCGGGGTTATCGACATTGACCATGCTCATGCTGCCGCGCATCTGGCGCACGGAGACGTACTCGTGCTCTTCCATCCAGCGTTCCATGCCGGCCAGCACCACGCCAATGTGCTCGATGCCGTATTTCAGCAGCGCCGAGGTCATCATGGTGACATGCGCGCCCGCCATCATGCACTTCAGTACGTCGCTTGAGTCGTGAACGCCGCCGGTGATGGCGATGTAGGTTTCGACCTGATGATAGAGAATCGCGGCCCAGTGCAACCGGAGGCGCAGCTCGTGCGGGCTGCTGAGGACAAGATTCGGTGTGACCTCCAACTCCTCAAGATCGAAGTCTGGCTGATAGAAGCGGTTGAAAATTACGGCGCCGTCGGCGCCCGCTTCCGACAGGCGCTTAACGAAATTCGCACAAGAGGTGAAATACGGTCCCAGCTTGACGGCGATGGGAATGCGGACGCTTTTGCGGATGGTGCGCACCAGGTTGCAGTAGCGCGTCTCCAGATCGTCGGCGGTCAACGATGGATCGCTGGCAATGTCGAAGATGTTGAGTTCGAGCGCGTCGGCGCCGGCCTGCTCCATGTATTCGGAGTAGCGCACCCACCCGCCGGGTGAGCGGCCGTTGAGGCTGGCGATGACGGGGATGCTGACTGACTGCTTGCCTTTGTGCAGCAGCTCCAGATAACGGTCGGGCCCGACGTGATACTTCTGCATGTCCGGGAAGTACGACGTGGACTCGGCGTAGCTGTTGGCGCCGGATTCCAGTGCGTTGTCGATGTTCTCGCTCTCGGCCTCAATCTGCTCTTCCATCAACGAGTACATCACGATGGCGGCAGCTCCGGCGTCTTCCAGGCGGGCAAAGTTCTCCAGCTTTTCCGTCAGCGGCGAGGCCGATACCACGACCGGGTTCTTCAGCTTCAGTCCGAGATAGTTGGTTGACAGGTCGATCATGATTTCTCCTCGCAGGTAGAGCGGACCTTCAGGTCCGCGTCCCGCCGATGCATTCTGTGGTCTGTTGCGCCGCTGAGGTCTTTGACCTCAGCGGCGCAACTACTCTGGGCTGCGTTCCATGTACGCGAGCCTGAAGGCTCGCTCTACCAATCCTTCCGCCGCCGCGGACCTAAAGGCCCGCACACGCGGCGCAAATCCCCTACTTCTTCTCAAAATTCATTGACGCCATGTGCTGATAGAGCTTCCAGCGCTCGTTGACGTTTTCCTGCGCGGCATGCAGCAGCTTCTTGGCCTCGTCAGGATTGCTGTTGACCAGCATGGTGTAGCGCGTCTCGTTGTAAATGTACTGTTCCAGCGGAATGCTGGGCGGCCGCGAATCCAGCACGAACGGGTTCTTGCCTTCCCTGGCCAGCGGCGGGTTGTAGCGGAACAGCGGCCAGTGGCCGGAGTTGACCGCAGCTTTTTGCTGGTCGAGGCCGTGCACCATATCGTAGCCGTGCGCGATGCAGTGGCTGTAAGCGATGATGAGCGACGGCCCATCGTAGGCGTCGGCTTCCAGGAAAGCCTTCATGGTCTGCCCGTCGTTGCCGCCCATGGCGACGTGCGCGACGTATGCGCGGCCATAGTTGATGGCCATCATGGCAATGTCTTTCTTGGGCATGTGCTTCCCGCCCGCGGCAAACTTCGCCACCGCGCCAATCGGCGTCGCCTTCGACATCTGACCGCCGGTGTTGGAGTAGACCTCGGTGTCCAGCAGCAGGATGTTGACGTTGGCATCGGACGCCAGCACGTGATCGAGACCGCCGTAGCCGATGTCATAACCCCAACCATCACCGCCGATGATCCAAACGCTCTTGCGGACGAGTTCATCGGCGACTGCCAGCAGATCGCGTGCAGTCGCGGACTTGTCGTTCGCCAGTTTGTCCTTCAGCGCCTTCACCCGCTCGCGCTGCGCGAAGATGCCTTCCTCGGTGGACTGATCGGCACTCAGGATCGCGACTGCCAGATCGTCGCCAATCTTGGAGGCCAGGCGTTCGACCAGTTCCTTGCCATACTGATTCTGCTTGTCGATGGCCAGGCGCATGCCCATGCCGAACTCAGCATTGTCTTCGAAGAGCGAGTTAGACCACGCCGGCCCGCGTCCTTCGGAGTTCACGGTGTAAGGCGTAGTCGGCAGATTGCCGCCGTAGATCGAAGAACAGCCGGTCGCGTTGGCGATGAGTGCGCGATCGCCGAACAAGCGCGTCATCGTAGAGATGTAAGGCGTTTCACCGCAGCCAGAGCAAGCGCCGGAGAACTCGAACAGCGGCTCCAGCAGTTGTGCGTCCTTAACCTGGCCGTGCGCCACTTTCTCGCGCGGCAGTTCGGGGATCGACAGGAAGTAGTCCCAATACTGGTTGTACTTCTCGCGCAGCGCAGGCTGCGGCTCCATGTTGATAGCGCGATGCTTGGCTTCGCTCTTGCTCTTGGCCGGGCAGACGGCGACGCACAGCCCGCAACCGGTGCAGTCTTCGGGAGCGACTTGCAAGGTGTACTTCAGCTCGGAGAATTCGCGCCACTTGGGAACCGCGGTCTGGAAGCCCGCGGGCGTGTGATTGACAGTCGCCGGATCGTAAACCTTGGCGCGGATCACGGCGTGCGGGCAAACCATGACGCATTTGCCGCACTGGATGCAAAGCTGCTCATCCCAGACCGGAATTTCCAGCGCGATATTGCGCTTCTCCCACTTTGTGGTACCCGTGGGGAAGGTTCCGTCGATCGGCATGGCGCTCACTGGAATCAGGTCGCCGTCGCCGGTGATCATCAGCGCTTCCACGTCGCGGACAAACTCCGGAGCGTTGGCGGGAACCGCCGGGCGCATCTCAAATTTCGAAGTGATGGTCTGCGGGACCTTCACCTCGTGCAGGTTTTCGAGGGACGCGTCGACTGCTGCGAAGTTCTTGCGGACGACGGACTCGCCGCGCTTGCCGTAGGTCTTCTCGATGGAGTGCTTGATGGCGGCGATTGCCTCCTCGCGCGGCAGCACGCCGCTGATGGCGAAGAAGCAGGTCTGCATAACGGTGTTGATGCGGCCGCCCATGCCGGCCTTGCGCGCTACGTCCACGGCATCGATCGTGTAAAAACGCAGCTTCTTCTTGAGGATGGTGTCCTGCGCGGAACGCGGCAGATTGTCCCACACCTCGTCCGGGCCGAACGGGCTGTTGAGCAGGAAGACCGCACCCGGATCGGCGGTCTTCAAAACATCCAGCCGCTCCATGAAGCTGAACTGATGGCAGGCCACGAAGTTGGCGCGCGAAATGAGATAGGTGGAGCGAATGGGCGTTTTGCTGAAGCGCAGATGTGAGGTGGTAACCGCGCCCGATTTCTTCGAGTCGTAGACGAAATAGCCCTGCACGTTCAGCTCGGTTTCTTCTCCGATGATCTTGATGGTGTTCTTGTTGGCGCCCACCGTGCCATCCGCGCCCAGGCCAAAGAACATGGCCCGAACCGTGTCAGCCGGCTCAGTGGAAAATGCCGGATCGTACGCGAGGCTGGTGTGGGTCACGTCGTCGTTGATGCCGATGGTGAAGTGGTTTTGCGGCGTCAGCTTACTGAGTTCGGCGAAGATGCGATTGACCATCGCCGGCGTGAATTCCTTCGACGACAGGCCGTAGCGTCCGCCAATCACCTTGGGGAACGTTGCCATCGGGACCTTGCCGGCGGTAAAGCCTTCAGTCAGGGCGATGATGATGTCCTGGTAGAGCGGTTCGCCGATAGCGCCGGGCTCTTTGGTGCGATCGAGTACGGCGATCCTCTTGACCGTCTTGGGCAGGGCTTCCAGGAAGTGTTCAAGCGAGAACGGCCGCATGAGGCGGACCTTCAACATTCCGACTTTCTCGCCTTTAGCGGTGAGGTAGTCAACGGTTTCGTGGACCGCCTCTGCGCCCGAGCCCATGATGATGATGACTTTCTCAGCATCGGGTGCGCCTTCATATTGGAAGAGTTTGTATTCGCGGCCGACGATCTTGGCGAACTTGTCCATCACGTTCTGCACGATCGTCGGGCAGGCCAGGTAATAAGGATTCACCGACTCGCGGCCCTGGAAGTAGACGTCGGGATTCTGCGCCGAGCCGCGCAGTACGGGATGGTCCGGCGACAGGGCGCGCTCGCGATGCGCTCGCACCAGGTCGTTGTCGATCATGGCCGTCATGTCGTCAAGGCTGAGCTGTTCGATCTTGGAGACTTCGTGCGAGGTGCGGAAGCCGTCGAAGAAATGCAGGAAGGGAATGCGCGACTCCAGCGTCGCCGCGTGCGCAATCAGCGCCAAATCCATGGCTTCCTGAACAGAGTTGGACGACAGCAGGGCAAATCCGGTGGGGCGAACGGACATGGCGTCCTGGTGATCGCCGAAAATCGACAGAGCCTGGGCCGCGAGGGAGCGGGCGGCAACGTGAATGACGCATGGGGTCAGTTCGCCCGCGATCTTGTACATGTTGGGAATCATCAACAACAGGCCCTGCGACGACGTGAACGTCGTTCCCAGCGCGCCGGCCTGCAAGGCTCCGTGCAGCGCTCCGGCTGCACCGCCTTCGCTCTGCATCTCGATGACTTTGGGGACCGTGCCAAAGATGTTCTTCTCGCCAACTGACGACCACGCGTCAGACGACTCGCCCATGGGCGACGAAGGGGTGATGGGATAAATGGCAGCAACTTCGCTGACATGGTAAGCCACGTAGGCAACCGCCTCGTTGCCGTCAAGCGTCACTTTGATTCTGGGCATGGTGCCTCCAGCAGCTTCCTCGTCATGGGGCGAGGTGCGCGGCGAGGCTTCGCCGGCCGCCGATAAATCTGTAGGAAGGGTGGCAGCCGCCGAAGCAGAAAATTCAGTTGTTTTCACGTTTTTCTTCCCCCAGGACCGGCCACTGGCGCAGTCCGCTATGAAATCCGTCTATCAGTAATGTCTACGATAGGCGGCAGATGGCCCTGGGGCTGTGACGGGAGTACTTACAAGTCTGTGACGCAGATCACATACAGGAGTTCGATGGAGTTTTATGGCAGGGCATGCCCGATCCCTCAGGGGCGGCAAGGGGCAACGATCTACTGCGGCAGAGTTCGCGCCTGGCTGGTTGCTCGAGAATCAAAAGCAGATCCCTCGTCGGCCTAAAGAGACTGTGTCGCAACCCGGTGTCGCCGCTGTGCGGCTCACGTTTTGTCCCACTTTGAGCGGGGGCTGACGCCCCCGCCTAACATCATGCCGCCGCGTTGCGGCTAGTTTGATCGGTTGTTCGGGCCGTTTGTTCCACCAGAAAATTTGTTTTCCGGTCGCGACACAGTCTCTAAAGGCCTCCTCGTGATGACAAAAGCAAAAGCTTATCGGCACGACTGAAGGCGGGCCCTGTTACAAGGCGTTCGAGGCCGAGCCTGCTAGGCGAACTGGGGCGCAGGCTTCGACGCGGCGGCCCTTTCCGTATCGCAGACGACGGCGAGGGCGTGAATTACCGAGGCGATGCGAATTGCGGCCAAAATCGTCTCTTCGGTCAAGCCTTTTTCGCGAAGCGACTTCTCGTGGGAGTCGACGCAAGCGCCGCAGCCGTTGATCGCCGAGACCGCATTGCACCAGAGCTCGAAATCGAGCGGGTCGATGCCGTGCGTCCGCATCACATTCATGCGGAGTCCGGCGCGCATGGTGCGGTACTTCTCGTTCGATGTCAGGTGCAGGAAGCGGTAGAAGATGTTGTTCATGCCCATGATGGCAGCGGCGGCCTTGGCTGCTTCCAGCGCTTCCGGGGTGAGATGGGTAGCGCCCTCAGACAGCGCGGCGACGATCATCTCCTGGTTGCGCGAGGCCATGGCTGAAGCGACCACCGTCCCCCACGCCTGCTGCTCAGTGAGATCGGTGGACTGGCGAACTACGCTGGAGAAGTTGACTTTCAGGTCTTTGGCGTAGGCGGGAATCGTCTCCATCAGTTCATCAAAATTCACGACGTTCCTCGAATTGTCTGGCGCAGAAAAATAAGGCTCCGCCGGCGTATCGCGACGGAGCCCTCTCCTGGCCCAGTTAGACCTTCAGCGTTTCCTGGCCCTTCTGCCAGTTGCAGGGGCAAAGCTCGTCGGTCTGGAGCGCGTCCAGCACGCGCAGGATTTCCTGCGGATTACGGCCTACCGACAGATCGGTTACATACACGAAGCGGATAACGTTGTCGGGGTCGACGACAAAAGTCGCACGCTGGGCGACGCCTTCCTTCTCATCAAGTATACCGAGTTGCTCGGAAAGATCGCGCTTAATATCGGCCAGCATGGGGAAGGGAAGGTCTTTCAGGTCGGGATGGTTATTGCGCCGTGCCAGGTGTATGGTGTCGATGCTACCGCAGGCGGATTGAGAATCCAGTTGTTGGAAGGTCATTGGTCACAAACTGCGGCGCGTAGTCAGAAATCACTCAATATCGCCTATAATTCTCGTTTCTAGAAGGCCCGGCAAGGGCTAAAGCCCGGGCTCTTGGCGGACGGGGGCGGCACGGCTCAAGCCGTGCCCTGACACAAACCATTGGGCAATGGTTGAAAACTGACTGCCGAAAAAGCTGGAACAGCAGATCCCTCACCGGCTGAAGCCGGTTCGTGATGACAAAGTAGGGGGATCACATCGGCACGACTGAAGTCGTGCCCTGTTACAAAGCATTCCAAAGGCGGCTTTTTCAGGCCTGTGGAGCCGTGCCCTGACACAAAGCCAGCGCTTGTTTAACGAACTTCTGATTCGCGACGCTAGACAGATCGAGGTGGGTAAGAATATGCGAATTTTTGTGATTCTGGTCTTGATGCTCAGCTTGCTGACGCCGGCGCTCGTCGCACAAGACCTTCGGGTTGCTGCTGCTGCCGACCTCAACTACGCGATGAAGGACCTAGCGGGGCGCTTCGAGCAGAAAACCGGCAACAAGGTGGACTTGTCATTTGGCGCATCCGGCAACTTCTATTCGCAGATCCAGAACGGCGCGCCGTTTGACCTGTTCTTCTCTGCTGACCTTGACTACGCAAAGAAACTTGCCGAGGCTGGAAAGATTGAGAGCCCTTCCGTGCGCACCTATGCGGTTGGCCATCTGGTGCTGTGGGTGCCGAATAGTTCGAAGCTCGATCCTGAGAAGCTGAAGATCGACTTGCTGCTCGATCCTGCAATAAAGAAGATTGCCGTCGCCAATCCGCAGCACGCGCCTTATGGCCGAGCGGGCATGGCTGCGCTGGAACATTTCGGCTTGAAGGACAAAGTTGCCGACAAGATCGTGTTGGGGGAAAACATCAGCCAGACGGCGCAGTTCGTGCAATCCGGCAATGCGCAGGCGGGACTCATCGCGCTGTCGTTGGCCATGTCGCCGGCCATGAAGAACGCGGGCAAGTATTGGGAGTTGCCGCAGGACGCCTATCCCGAGATTCAGCAAGGTGTCGGCATTCTCACCTCCTCGAAACACAAGCAAGCGGCGCAGGCCTTTATCGATTACATTAGTTCGCCAGAGGGCACGGCAGTCCTGGAGCAATACGGCTTCCGTGTCCCGTCACACTAATGATCCTTCAGGCACTCACGCTGACACTGCGACTGGCCGTCATGGTGTCGTTCATCCTGCTGATCGTGGGAGTGCCGCTCGCCTACTGGCTGGCGTATTCGCGCCAGCGCTGGAAGTTCTTTGTCGAGGCGCTGGTCTCGTTGCCGATTGTGCTGCCGCCGACCGTGCTCGGCTTCTATGTTCTGGTTGCTATCGGGCCGCTCAGTCCCGTCGGCCGCTGGTATCAGGCTCTCGCCGGACACCCGCTGGCGTTCACCTTTGAAGGTCTGGTGGTTGGCTCGGTGCTGTATAGTCTGCCGTTCGCGGTGCAGCCCATGGCGACTTCGTTTGCTTCCATCGACCATAAGCTGCTGGACGCGTCGGCTTTGCTGGGCGCGTCGCGCTGGCGCACCTTTCGCCGCATCGTGCTGCCACTGGGATTGCCGGGCGTGCTCACCGGCTTTGTCCTGAGCTTTGCGCACACGCTGGGCGAGTTCGGGGTGGTGCTGATGATCGGCGGCAACATTCCTGGCGCGACACGCACCATCTCCATCCTGATCTTCGACCAGGTGGAGGCGCTGGATTACGCCGCCGCCAATCGCACTGCCCTGCTGCTGCTGGCGCTATGCTTTGTGATTCTGGCCGCGCTCTACGGCTTGCGCAAGCGCGCGGCGTGGAATGTTTGGGGATGGAAATGAGTGAAGCCGCCATGCCCGCGCCGGCTCCAAATGGGGACCTCAGCGTCCGCATTCGGAAGAGCTTCTCCGGCGAAAGTGCCACCTCGTTTGCGCTGGATGTCGACTTCACGGCGGCTGCGGGATTTACGATTCTCTTCGGTGCGTCCGGGGCCGGGAAGACGACGCTGCTCGACTGCATCGCGGGATTGCAAAAGCCCGGCGCAGGAAAGATCGCCGCCGGGGATTGCGTGCTGTTCAGTTCGGCTGATGGATTGAACCTTCCGCCGAATCGTCGCGCTGTCGGATATCTGCTGCAAACGCTGGCGCTGTTTCCGCACATGACGGTGTCGCAGAATGTGCGGTACGGCTTGGACGGACTGCCCGAAGATCAGCGGGAGGACCGCTGCGGAGAAATTCTGGCGCTATTTCGCATCTCCGCGCTCTCTGGGCGGCGTCCTGACGAGATTTCGGGAGGCGAACGGCAGCGGGCTGCGTTGGCGCGGACGCTGGTCACGCGCCCTCGCGTGTTGCTGCTCGACGAGCCGCTCACCGCCCTCGATGCCGTGACCAAATCGCAGATTCTGGATGATCTGCGCGCCTGGAATAACCAGCATCGCATTCCGATTCTTTATGTGACTCATCAGCGCGAAGAGGTTTTTGCGCTGGGCGAAAACGTCATCGCCATCGACGCCGGACGGATCGTGGCCCGCGGTTCTCCGCATGAAGTGTTGCAGCGTCCGCAGTCGGAGACGGTGGCTCAGTTGGCGGGCTTCGAGAACATTTTCGAATGCGGCTTCGTCGCTGACCATCCTGAGCAGGGAACTATGACGTGCCGAGTTGTGGGTTCGACGCTTGCGTTGGAGGTTCCATTGTCGCGCGTCGATCGCTCGCGGCCACTGCGGATCGGAATTCGTGCCGGCGACATTCTGCTGGCGTCGTCAGCGCCACAGGGACTAAGCGCGCGCAATGTTTTCTCTGGCGTGATCACGTCGTTGCAGCAGCGCGATATCATGGTCGTCGCCAAGGTGAATTGCGGCGCGGAGTTTGAAGTTCACCTGACGCCGGCGGCGCGGGAGGCGTTGCGCTTGGAGGTCGGCGGAAACGTCTGGCTGGTGGTGAAGACGTACTCGTGCCAGGTGCTGCAAGGGAGCTAAGGAACGCGCTGCTTCAGAAACTCGGCGCCTGCGTCCCTTATTTTGTCATCCCGAGCGAAGCGTCCGCGTGCTTTCCGTTCCGCTTCTTTTGCCGAACGGGCGGACGCGTAGTCGAGGGACCTGCTTTCCGCCGGACATCGCTACGCTGCGGGTAGACAGCAGGTCCCTCCGCTCGCCGCTGAAGCGGCTCGGTCGGGATGACAATCCAAATAGGGAGGCACCAGCGGCACGACTGAAGTCGTGCCCTGTTACAAACCGCAAATTAGGACACTAGCCAAGTCTCGGTTGATCAATCGAAACCGCTAGCCATTCGGTTCATTGACACCGCCTGATAGGCTCTGATAGTTTCAATAGTTCCAGTTGTTTCTCTGCGCCCCCAGTGCATCTTCAGCGATAGGCACTCAACGACATAGGATGGACACTACTCTCCGACAAGTAGGCCAATTACTGCTCGACGCCATCCCGACGGTGGTGCTGCTGTTGCTGCTCTACGCCATCTACCAGTACTTACTGCGCAAGCCGATGGAGCGGGTACTGGCGCAGCGTCGCGAGCGTACTGAGGGAGCGGTTGCGAAGGCGCGTGCGGAGGTGGCCACCGCTGAATCGCGGACTCAGGAATACGAACAGAAGTTGCGAGAAGCGCGGCTGGCGATTTTCAAGGCGCAGGATGCTCGCCGTCAACAAGCCCAGCAGTTGCGCACGCAGGCCCTGGCTGAGGCGCGGCAGCGCGCACAACAGCAACTGAAGGAAGCCAAGCTCGCCATCGACAAGGACATGGCCGAGGCGCGCGCTAATCTGCAAGGCGAAACTCAGCGCCTGGCATCGGACATCATTCGCACCGTTCTCAAACCCGCTGGAGCAACTCCCGCGGCAGGTGGTCCAGCATGAGCCGGGGATTTCTGAGGCGCTGGGCCGCGATTACTTTTCTGGCTTGCTTGCTGTTTGGCAATCTCTCCGCGCAGAATTCGGGCGACCACTCCACTGCCCAGAAGGCTGAGCCTGGTGCCACTGCGGCCGAACCGGGCGCTGGAAATGCCAATGCCGGTGTGGGCGCAATTCTGGCGAAGACTACGGAGCAATCCGCCCACAGCGCAGAAAAATTTGGACGCAAGATAGGCCTGGGTCCGGACCTGTCTTTTCTGTTGTCGATCCTGCTGAATTTTGGCGGCGTTGTCGCGGTCGTCTATGTACTGATGAAGGCAAAATTGCCGCAGGCATTTCGCGATCGCACGGTCGCCATACAAAAAGGAATTAAGGAAGCGCAGGCTGCCAGCGCCGATGCCGCCCGCCGCCTGGGCGATATCGAGTCGCGCCTGAGTCGATTGGACGCCGATGTGGCTGAGATTCGCGCCTCCGCCGAACGCGAAGCCGCAGCGGAAGAAGAGCGCATTCGCCACGCTGCTGAAGAGGACAAGCAGAAAGTGGTACAAGCTGCCGAGGCCGAGATTGCTGCCATCGCGCGCAACGCGAGGCGCGAGTTGAAGGGCTACGCTGCGTCGCTGGCCGTGGATTTGGCTGGCCGCGAAATTCGCGTGGACGAGCCCACCGACCAGGCGCTAGTGCGCGACTTTGTCGGGCAGCTGGGAAAGGACGGCAGGTAGACCATGTCCGCCGTCGCCAGCCGTTACGCCCGCGCTTTGGTCGAGGTCATCCTCGAGCAGAAGATTGATGCCGAAGTTGCCCGTCAACAATTGAAGTCGATCGTGGAGGCCGTACACGAGAGCGATGAACTGCGCAAGGTGTGGGAGTCGCCCGCGATTTCGCCGGAGCAGAAGCGCGCCGTGCTCGACGCGATTAGCAAACAGATGGGAACCGTGAAGCCGATCCGAAACTTCATCGCGGTGCTGATCGATCACCGGCGAATCGGAATGCTGGACGACATGCTGCGACAGTTCGAAACCGAGCTCGATGCGCAGTTGGGATTCACCGAAGTGGAAGTTTCCAGCGCTCGTCCGTTGTCGCCGGAAGAGAAGCGCGAGTTGGAGTCGCGCGTGGAGAGCATGACCGGGAAGAAAGTGCGCACGCGGTATGTAACTACTCCGGAGTTGTTGGGAGGAGTAATGGTGCGGGCCGGAAGTACGATTTATGACGGCTCGGTGCGCGGGCAATTGGAAAAGATGCGGCAGGAGTTGAGCCTGGCATAGCGCGGGAGCCCTGCAATGGTAGGGGTCCTTCGACTCGGACTAAAGTCCTCGCTCAGGATGACAATCTTTAGGTAGATGGAATCTTATGGCGCAGATCAAAGCAGACGAGATCACCAAGCTCATTCGCGAGCAGATCGACAACTACGAATCGAAGATCGCGGTCGACGAAGTCGGCTCGGTCATGTCCATCGGCGACGGTATCGCCCGCGTCTATGGCCTCGACAAGGTCATGGCCGGCGAACTGCTTGAGTTCCCGCACAACGTCGCCGGCCTCGCCATGAACCTGGAAGAAGATCAGGTTGGCGTGGTGCTGCTGGGCGACTACACGGAGATCGAAGAGGGCGACGAGGTCAAGCGCACCGGCCGCATCATGAGTGTTCCCGTGGGCGAGGCGATGGTTGGCCGCGTAGTCGACTCGCTCGGCCAGCCCATCGACGACAAAGGGCCGATCAATACCGATCAGTTCATCACCCTGGAACGGCTGGCGCCAGGCGTCATCGATCGCCAGCCGGTGAAAGAGCCGATGGCCACCGGATTGAAGGCCATCGACTCCATGATTCCCGTCGGCCGCGGCCAGCGCGAGCTGATCATCGGCGACCGCCAGACCGGCAAGACCGCTGTCGCCCTCGACACCATCATCAACAGCAAGGGCCGCGACCTGATCTGTATTTATTGCGCGATCGGGCAGAAGCGCTCATCCGTGGCCCAGGTGGTGAAGACGCTGGATGACTACGGTGCCATGGATTACACCATCGTCGTCTCGGCGTCGGCTTCCGATCCTGCGCCCATGCAGTACATTGCGCCGTATGCCGCCTGCGCCATGGGTGAGTATTTCCGCGATACCAAGCGCCACGCGCTGTGCATCTACGACGATCTTTCCAAGCACGCCGTCGCCTATCGCGAGATCTCGCTACTGCTGCGCCGTCCGCCGGGACGCGAAGCCTATCCCGGTGACGTGTTTTATCTCCACTCGCGCCTGCTGGAGCGCGCCGCGAAGCTTAGCAACGAACTCGGCGGTGGTTCGCTGACCGCGCTGCCCATCATCGAAACTCAGGCAGGCGACGTTTCGGCGTACATTCCGACCAACGTGATTTCGATTACGGATGGCCAGATTTATCTGGAAACCGATCTGTTCAACTCCGGCGTGCGGCCCGCGGTAAACGTGGGACTGTCGGTAAGCCGCGTCGGCGGCAACGCGCAGATCAAGGCCATGCGGCAGGTTGCCGGAACGTTGCGGCTCGACCTGGCGCAGTATCGCGAGCTGGCGGCGTTCTCGCAGTTCGGCAGCGATCTGGACAAAGCCACGCAGGCGCAGCTTGCTCGCGGCGGCCGGCTTACGGAGATCCTGAAGCAGGGCCAGTATCAGCCGCTGCCATTCTCCAAGCAGATTCTGATCATCTACGCCGGAACCCAGGGCTTGCTCGACGACCTGCCGATCGAGCAATTGCGCGACTTCGAAAAAGAGCTTTACTCCTACGTCGATACCGCGAATCCCGGCGTGCTGAAGGCGATCGAGGAGAAGAAGGTTTTGGATGACGAGCTGCGCGCGTCATTGACTAAAGTAATTAAGGAATTCAAAGAGCGCTTCGTCAGCGAACATCAATTGGAAGCAAAGGCGAGCGCGTAAGAGTTTTTGGGTGGAGCACGCCTTCAGGCGTGCATAAAGGGATCGCCGCAAGAGAATCGGCTTCAGCCGCTGCGGTAAATTCCGGGACGTCGATTACCTCAGCGGCTAAAGCCGGCTCTGATTGGTTGGGTGTACTGCACGCCTGAAGGCGTGCTCCACTCGAATAGAACGATGGCGAACATACGGGACATCCGGCGGCGCATCCGCAGCGTGAAGAACACGCGGCAGATCACCAAGGCCATGAAGATGGTGGCGGCAGCCAAGCTGCGCCGCGCCCAGGAACGTGCTTTGGCCGCGCGGCCTTATGCCGTGATGATCACCAATGTCCTGCGCTCACTGGTCAGCCGCTGCGACCTGTTTGATGAGAAGACGGGCGAGCCCAAACATCCTCTGCTGGCGCAACGCCCGGAGGAGAACATACTTCTGGTGCTGGTGACCGGCGATCGCGGGCTGGCAGGCGCTTTCAACTCGAACGTATTGAAAGCGGCGACGAAGTTCCTGGAATACTTCAAGGACAAGAACATCAGCATCGCCGCGGTTGGGCGTAAGGGGCGCGATTACATGCGCCGTCGCTATCCGGTGGGAACGCCTGGCGCTGAAACGCGCGCCGGCAGGATCCAGATTGTTGGCGAACACCTGAACCTTCTGGGCAAACTGCAGTACGAAGCGGTTGAGGAGATCGTCGAAAAGGTAATTCACGCCTACGACAACGCCGAGATCGATTCCGTTTATGTGATCTATAACGAATTCAAGTCGGTGATCTCGCAACGGCTGATCGCGCAACGCATTTTGCCGGTGCAGGAAATTGGCCGCCGCGAAGTGGCGCTGGCGGAAGAGTTCACGCTGGAAGCGCGCGAGCGCATGGGCGAAGCAGCCAAGGGCGCCGGCATCAGTTTGGAGGAGGCGCCGGAAACGGAAGAGGAGCGCCGAGCAAAGGAGTTCCCCGCCAACGTCGATTACATCTACGAGCAGCCGGCGGAAGAGATCTTCCGAGGCATGTTGCCGCGATATGTGATCCTGCAGCTTTTTCAGGCCATGCTGGAGTCGGTGGCGGCCGAAAATGCTGCCCGCATGACGGCGATGGATTCGGCCAGCAACAACGCCAACGAAGTTATCGACTCGCTGACCCTGACCATGAATCGCGCCCGCCAGGCGGCGATCACGAAGGAGATTATCGAGATCGTGAGTGGGGCGGCGGCGCTGTAGAACCGTTGTCAGTTGTCAGTTGTCGGTTGTCAGTTGTCAACGGCGGGTGTCAGTTGTTGGTTGTCAGTTTGCGCCCAAGAAACTGAGGCTGGGTATGCCGGCGAGCCGATATCAGGATCTTCGTGCCTGGCAGCGGGCGATCGAATTGGTCGAGCGAGTTTATGCTGTTACCTCCAAGCTGCCGCAGGAAGAGATGTTTGGATTGAAAAGCCAGATGCGACGTTGCGCTGTATCAATCCCGAGCAATATCGCAGAGGGGCAGGGACGCGCAACACGCGGGGAGTTCCAACAATTCTTAGGACACGCCCGCGGTTCGCTGTACGAGTTGGAAACGCAGACAGTAATTGCGAGCAAGCTAGGTTACGTCGGACTAATGGATCGAGATCGTTTACTTGCAGAATCGCAAGAGCTGGGACGAATGCTGAACGCGCTGATCGCTTCATTGAAGCCATCAGCCTCTGGTCGGCAACTGACAACTGACAACTGACAACCGACAACAGTTCGAGCAACGGACAACTAACTATGCCAGAGAACATCGGACACGTAATTCAGATCGCAGGTCCCGCGGTGGACGTGCAATTCTCGGAGTCGGCGCTGCCGCCTATCTATTCGGCGCTGCGCGTTACCAGCGAGGGTTTCAACATCCCGACGCCGCTCGACGTCATCCTGGAAGTGGAACAGCAGCTGGGCGAGGGCCGCGTGCGCTGCGTCGCCATGGAGCCTACCGAGGGCATGGTGCGCGGCATGAAAGCGCTGGACCTCGGCGGACCGATTACCGTTCCCGTCGGCCGCGAGACGCTGGGCCGCGTGCTCAACGTCATCGGCAATCCCGTGGACAAGCTTGGCCCAATCAATGCCGCCAAACGTAATCCCATTCATCGCCAGGCGCCGCGCTTTGACGAGCAGTCGACGTCGATGGAAATGTTCGAGACTGGGGTGAAGGTCATCGACCTGATCCAGCCATTCCTGAAGGGCGGCAAGATCGGACTGTTCGGCGGCGCGGGCGTGGGCAAAACCGTCGTCATCATGGAACTCATCAACAACGTCGCGCTTAAGCACGGCGGTTTCTCCGTGTTTGCCGGCGTTGGCGAGCGAACGCGCGAAGGCAACGACCTCTGGCTGGAGATGCAGGAATCGGGCGTGGTTAACATCAAGGAGCCAGGGAAGTCGAAGGCTGCGCTGATCTACGGCCAGATGACGGAGCCGCCGGGAGCGCGTTTGCGCGTGGCGCTGACCGCGCTGACCGTTGCCGAGTACTTCCGCGACGAAGAAGGTTCGGACACGCTGCTCTTCATCGACAACATCTTCCGCTTCACCCAAGCAGGTTCGGAAGTTTCCACGCTGCTGGGCCGCATGCCGTCGGCCGTGGGATACCAGCCCAATCTGGCCACGGAAATGGGCGAGTTGCAGGAGCGCATCACCTCGACGAAGAAAGGCTCGGTGACCTCGGTGCAGGCGATTTACGTTCCTGCCGACGACTTGACCGATCCCGCGCCGGCGACGACGTTCGCTCACCTGGACGCGACCACCGTGCTTTCGCGCCAGATTTCCGAGCTGGGAATTTATCCCGCTGTCGATCCGCTGGCGTCGACCTCGCGCATTCTCGATCCGCGCGTCGTCGGTGATGCTCACTACAACTGCGCCCAAGCGGTGAAGCGCGTGCTGCAAAGCTACAAGGACCTGCAGGACATCATCGCAATTCTGGGTATCGACGAGCTCAGCGAAGATCAGAAACTCACCGTATCGCGCGCCCGCAAGATCCAGAAGTTCCTCTCGCAGCCGTTTTACGTGGCCGAGCAGTTCACCGGCCTGGAAGGCCGCTATGTGAAGATCGCCGACACGGTGCGCAGCTTCCAGGAGATTGTCGACGGCAAGCACGACGACATTCCCGAGCAGGCGTTCTACATGAAAGGCGACATCAACGAAGTGCTGGAAGCCGCCGAGAAGATGAAGGCGCAAGCGTAATCTGCCATGGCTGACACGCTGCATTTACAAATCGTGACGCCGGACAAGCTGCTGGTAAAGGATGACGCCGACCAGGTGCAAGTACCGGGAAAGAGCGGATACCTCGGCATCCTGCCCGGCCACGCGCCGCTCATCACCGAGTTGATGATTGGCGAAATCAGCTACAGCCGCGGCGGAACTACGCATTACTTCGCGGTCGCGTGGGGCTTTGCCGAAGTGTTGCCCGACAAGGTGACCATCCTTGCTGACTCGGCCGAGCGCGCGGAAGACATCGACGTCAAGCGCGCACAGGACGCCAAGGCGCGGGCCGAAGAAGCGCTGCGTCAGGCATCCGCCGATATGGACTACGACGCGGTCAACGCTGCGCTGCGCCGCGCCGAAGTCCGCCTGGAAGTTGCCGCCCGCGCAGGTCATGTCGCCGCCGCTACTCACTAAGAACTTCGCCTGCGACAATCGGCATCCGGGCCAAACATCACATTCCCGGATCTCACCGCGCCAGCCCAACCGCAAAGGCCGCAACAAACAACAGCACCAGCGCCAATCGCCAACGTTTTCCTTCCGGCAGCGGACCTCCGCCGGCCACTCGCGGTGGCACCCAGAAGAGCGCAACCACCGCCAGGATCAAGGCTGGGATAAGCAGGAAGGCGAGCAGCGCATAGTGCGAGCCATCCAGCGCGAGCAGCCTACCCTGCCGCAGCGGCTTGGCCAGCGCGTCTCCCAAAAACCAGCACAATATGGCGCTGCCCGCTGCTGCCAACGCCCCAAGCAGGCGCAAAATTGGAGATGTCATCGGCAATCGCTAGCAGTGTACCAGCCGCTCTCCGGGGCGCGGAAGCGCGCGCCAACGCTTTCACCGCACCTTAACAAACGGCGCCATGTGCGTAGCAACGGTCACACTGCGGAGTCGGGAATCTGACACCGATCGCTAGCGCGCCGGTGTCACAGCGTTAGGGCCCACGCGGCTCAGCTTCCACGGCTTCGGCTTCGCCATTCCCGGCGGCATCGACATCGCCACCATCTTGAGCTCGGCAGTATCGGCGCTGGTCAGCCGCATCACGTAGCGATCGGTCTGCTGCGTCCCCGGATCCTTCACCGTCAGCAGCAGGCCGTCTCCGTTGATCAGCGAGTTCTCCACGGCCGAGGTTGTCTGCTCATCGCCCACGCTCTTGATCTCGCCCTGATCGTTGAACTTGATGTCGTTCTGTTTCTGCACCGTGCCGGAAAGCTGCGTCCCTTGCTGGGTCAGCCGGATCGTCAGCCAGGCATGACCATCGAACGTCCCAATCCAAGCGCCCGCATACCCTGCCAGCGGGGACTTGCGCGCCGGAGCATTCTGCATCCCCGGGGTCATGGAAGTTTGCGCCAGCCCGACAATCGCCAGCCCTACGATTAACACTGCAACGGGTATGAATCGCCTCATGTGATTTCTCCTGTGTGTACGCTTCAAAATTGTACTCCAGAGAGGCTGGGCTTGCGCGAAGCGGGTGGTGGCTGCAAAAAGGATGCTAAGGGCAACGGCCGAATGTACCTGGGGACTTGGCTAGACGGCGCGTGTCTGCAACAATCGTTTTTCAACTCGGGCCGCTTCCTATCATGCCTCTTTCTCTTGCGGAATTCGTCACTCGTTGGAAATCCAGCTCTCTCAGTGAGCGTTCCGGCGCGCAAAGCCACTTTATCGACCTGTGCGAGATACTCGGCCAGCCCCGCCCTGCGGCCGCCGACCAATCAGGCGAGACCTTCACCTTTGAAAAGCACGTCTCCAAGAACCTCGGCGGCAAGGGCTACGCTGACGTCTGGTATCGACACCATTTCGCTTGGGAATACAAAGGAAAGCACAAGGATTTGCAAGCCGCTTACGGACAGCTTCTCGACTATCGCGAGGACCTGGAGAACCCTCCGCTGCTGGTAGTGTGCGACTTCGAACGCTTTGAGGTGCACACGAATTGGCCGAACACGCACAAGCAGGTCTACAGCTTCACCCTCAGCGACATGCTGCGCAACGAGCCGACCCAGCACTGCGCGCTTCCTCCGCTGGACGTGCTGCATGCATTGTTTGAACACCCCGGCGAATTAAAACCCGGCGCGCCCTCCGCCCGCGTCACGGAGAAGGCCGCTACCGAATTCGCGAAGCTCGCCGAAAACCTGAATGTTCGCCGCATCGATCCGGAGCAAGCCGCGCATTTCCTGATGCGCCTGCTGTTCTGCCTGTTCGCCGACAGCATCGGCCTTTTGCCCGACCGCATCTTCCGCAGAATGCTCGACATCGATCGCGGCAATCCGCTCAACTTTAATCGCAAGCTGCGCCGCCTTTTCGCCGCCATGGCCAAAGGCGATGCCTTTGGCGCCGACGATGTGCCCTTCTTCAATGGCGGGTTGTTCCTGGATGACACCATCATCGAACTTTCCGCTTCCGATCTGGCGATCCTCCGGGCCAGTTCGACGCTGGATTGGTCGCGCGTTGAGCCCGCCATCTTCGGCACGCTTTTTGAGCGCAGCTTCGATCCCACCAAGCGCTCAATGCTGGGTGCGCATTACACCAGCAAGGAGGACATTCTTACCATCATTGAGCCGGTGGTGGTCGCCCCGTTGCGCAGGCGCTGGGAGGAAGTGAGAGCGAAGGCCACGGAGCTGGCCGAAGCCGCCGAAAAGCAGACGAACGCAGCCGCGCGCAGAAAGCTACGCGCGCAACTCGAGCAGACGGTCAACTCGTGGGTCGAGGAGTTGTCCAAAGTACGCGTACTCGATCCCGCGTGCGGCAGTGGCAACTTTCTCTATCTCGCGCTGAGGCGCATGCTCGACCTGTGGAAAGAGGCCCAGGTCTTCAGCGCCGCAGCAGCACTTGCCAAGCTTACTGGTACACCAGGTTGATCCGTCGCAACTCTATGGCATCGAGAAAAACGTTTACGCCCATGCGCTTGCTTCGGTCGTCGTGTGGATCGGCTACCTGCAATGGCTGAAAGAGAATGGTATGGAGCAGGACAGGCGGCCGATCCTTCGCCCTCTGGACAACATTCAGCATCGCGACGCAATTCTCGACCTTTGACGCCAAAGGCAATCCGGTGGAACCGGCGTGGCCGGAAGCGGGATTCATAATTGGCAATCCGCCATTCCTGGGCGGTAAACGGTTGCGAAGCGAGTTCGGCGACAAATGCGTGGACGCGCTATTCGCAATTTACGAAGGCCGCGTTCCAGCTGAGGCAGATCTTGTAACGTACTGGTTTGAAAGGGCGCGTGAGGAGGTTGAGGCGAGCCAGAGCGAAGCGTGTTGGGCTAATCGCGACGCAAGCGATTCGCGCCGGCGCGAACTTGAAGGTCTTGCAGCAAATCCAACGGAGCGGGTCCGTATTCATGGCTTGGAGTGACCGGCCATGGGTACTCGACGGCGCTGCCGTCCGCGTATCGATCGTCGCGTTCGATGGCGGTTTTGACAACACTCGTGTCTTGGACGATCAAGTTGTAACCAAGATCAATGCAAACCTGACAAGCGATCTCGATATAACCACGGCAAACGAACTGGAGGAAAATGCCGGCATCATATTTCAGGGCCCAGTCAAGGTAGGGAAATTCGAGATAAACAACCTTGAGGCCTCAAGGATACTGCCTCTACCAAATCCAAATGGGCTTCCCAACGAGCGCGTCATCAAGCCGTGGATGAACGCCTCGGACATCACGGGCAGGCCCAAAAACCGGTGGATCATTGACTTCGGCGAACTCTCCGAAACGGATGCCGCGCTCTTCGAGGCTCCGTTCGAGCTGATTAGGACGCGAGTGCGCCCAAAGCGGCTCAAGAACAGAGATCGCCAGCGACGAGAGCACTGGTGGCGCCTAGGCCGGAGCGGCAGCAACCTGAAAGGGGCAAGCTCTGGCAAACTGCGACTCGTTGCGACGCCGCGTGTTTCCAAACACCGCGTATTTGTCTGGGTGCCCGCTGAAACCGTGCCCGACAGCAGACTTTATGTTTTTGCCAGAGACGACGATTACTTTTTTGGGGTGCTGAGCTCGCGTGTGCATCAGGTGTGGGCCTCTGCAAATTACTCATGGCACGGTGACGGTTCGGAGGGCGCAAGACCAACGTACAAAGGGTCGGTTTGCTTCGAAACCTTCCCCTTTCCATGGCCGCCGGGCTGGGAACCGAGGGACGATCCGCGCGTGAAAGCCATCGCGGAGGCCGCCAAAGACCTAGTCGCTAAGCGCGATGCCTCGCTGAACCCGCCGGGAACTTCCGAACAGGAGCGCGTAGATCGCACCCTCACCAATCTTTACAACAAGCGCCCATCGTGGCTGGCGGAAGCTCATCGCAAGCTCGACGAAGCTGTCTTCGCCGCCTACGGCTGGCCGCCGAGCTTAAGCGATTCAGAGATTCTGGAACGCCTGCTCGCTTTGAATCACGAGCGGGCTGCCAAGCCACAGAAGAGTGCCGCCGGCTGAAGCCGGCTCAGCCTTTTCTATTTCCGCTTACCCAGGGCTTCCGCCCTGGGCTAACTTCAGTTCCGCCGCTTCGCTGCTGGTTTCGTCGGCGTTCGAGGGATTTTCTTTCACCCCGAAATTCTCGCGGCAGTGAGTTCCCGTTTCGGGAATGAAGGCGCATTTTAGTGGCGTATTTTCTTGACCTGTTAGTGGTGTGGGATCATACTTGAATCGGCAAAGGGACAGGAGGCCAGTCGGTTTCTCCTGTCCCTTTTGTTTATGAGATGACAGTTGTCAGTTGCCGGTTGTCAGTTGTTCCCTGGACGGATCCTTCCTCGTGCGGGAACCGCAGATCCCTCCGCTCCGGCTAAAGCCGTCGGTCGGGATGACAAATCGGGGCGGGAACCGCAGATCCCTCCGCTCGGAGTGAACTCCTCGGTCGGGATGACAAATCGGTTGTCGGTGGTCAACCCACACAAGCAAAAGACGCTTGTGTCGGGCACCCGCCGGAGACAGGAGTTCGTTAGACTTCCGCAAATTATTGATTCTGAGGAGTTTATATCATCCCTTAGGAGTCAATATTTTGCGAGGATTGCTTGCAAGTTATTGAAACAAAGACAGTTGATTGACGATTTAAATGTAATGTTTCCAATATATTGCGGGCAAAATATTGGGAACAAATATTTTAACTTATAGGGAGGGGGGTACCCCCATGGATGTTCCACTTTGTCAACAAGTAAAGCCGGATGGGACGCGCTGCGGCTCGCCGGCAATTCGCAATCATCAATATTGCTACCACCACACGACGGTACGGAAACTGGTTCCCAAGACCGACGTCTTCGGACTGCATTATCAAGGGACCACTGGCGAACCTTATGAGCGATTCGAGTTGCCGTTTCTGGAGAGCGGCGAGGCCATCCAGATTGGATTTATGCAGTTGATTCACGGTGTCTCCATTGGCCTGATTGCGGGACAGCGTGCGCAGATCATGTTGTCGGCGCTGTATGGCGCGGCGGCGAACTTGCGGGAGATCAATAAAGCGCGGGCGAACGCGAAGGCGGCGCAAGCCATGATCGGACCGCTCATTCCGAAGAAGAAGAAACCGGCAAGCGTGAAGAGCGCCGAGGTTAAGGCGGAGGAGACGGCGTGAAGGAGTTGTCGGGTTTCGGCAGCCGTGGCGGAACCGCAGATCCCTCCGTTCGGGCTGAGGCCCTCGGTCGGGATGACAAATCAAGGCAGGGAGCTGAACCCTCGGTCGGGATGACAAATCGAAGCGGGGAATTGATGCGTTCTAGACAGAACGCGATGCGGCTCGGCAACGTGCAGACGCGGCCCTCGCCCGCTGCGGCGATCCTGTCCGATACCGGATCGGACGGCAGATCGAGATCCTTCAACATCCCGACCACGGGCCGTCGTCTGCAAGCTCACGAAGAACGAAGCACACCCGGACTGCCTACTTACAGAATGCGACCGGCGGAGCAGCGCAACATCATCATGGGCACAGACCTGCGACGATGCTTGAATTTGCGCTGCTCCAGCCAGTCAAGCCCAGCTCACACCAGCACGTGCGCCACTCGCGCCGAGGAGAATTCCATCACTTCCGGCTTTACCAGGCGCTCGAAATCCTTGTAGGCCATCTTGATCAGCTCAAAGTGCGAACCCGCGTTGAAGGCGATCTCGCGATCTTCCAGCAGCGTCTCGTCCACATAAACCGGGATGCCATACAAGTTGCCAAAGGGAGGCATCGCTCCCGTCTCGCAGTCAGGGAAATGCTGTTTGAACTCGCGTTCGGTAGCCAGCTCCGCCACCTGCACTCCGGTAGCGCGGCGCAGCGCCTCCAGGTCGACCTGGTACGACGCCGGCAACACCGCCATAGCCAAGTCGCCATCCAGCTTTACGATGACCGTCTTGGCCAGTTCGCGGCCGGATATGTGCGAGATGGCTGCGATACCCTGCGCCGTGTAAGCCTTGGAATGGGAGATGACGACATATTTCGTGCCATGAGTATCGAGGAATGCCTTGACTTTGTTGAGCGGCATAGCGACCTCCTCAAGAGGTTTGTGGCGGGTCCGTGACCCGCTGGTACTTAATGAAAATTACGTAATGACGTTAGTCGCAGCTCTCCCCAATCGCCGGAGACGATTCTCACAAACCTCTTGTTGGGATTCCGCGGGGCTCGCGGTGTTCTCGAGGAGAGTTTCATTCAGGCTACCTCCTTGCGGTCAGGCAACCTCGCTTGCCCTCAGTCTATGCTTAGCAAACGCGCGCGCAAGCACAGCCGTCACATACCTGTTGTGACAACGGTGAGTCGGGATGGAATGTCAGGAAGTGGATCTCGGCGCGGGATGACGGGACGCGGTCGACGAGGGATCTGCTGTTCGGACTCTTGCTCAACTCACCGGCTGGCGCGCCCGCTCCAGGTTGACGTTCTGTCCGGGAGGCTCCGTCTTACCTTGCTGCTCCAACGAGTCTATGGTCGCCAAAACCATGTTGGTCACGTGCTCAATGCCGTGGTCGGAGTTCAGCATCAGGTGATAAAGCCGGCGGCACGGCCATTCCGCATTGAAATACTTGCGCACGAAAGCTGCGCGCTCGCGGTCGATGGTGTCCACCATCTCGGCGGCATCTTTCTCGCTCATCTTCAGCTTGATCAGCCGCTCGACCTTTTTCTCGCGCGAGCCGTAAACGAAGAGATGAAAGGTGTCGGGACGCGCCCGCAGGATGTACGGCGCGCCCCGCCCCACGATCACGCAGTTGCCTTCACGCGCCTTCTTCTCGATCACCTCTTGCGCGTGTGCTACCAGCTCGTCGGCGTCAAAAATCCTGTCGTCGGAGATGGGCAACGAGCGCTCGTGGCTTCCGCGCCAGAAAACTTTCGCCAGCCGATGCAAGAGCGGATCGCACTTTTCCTCGCAACGCGCCACCGCGTTTTCGTCCACCGAGGCCAGCTTCGCAATCTCGCAGGTCAGTTGCTGGTCCAGCAACTGCCAGCCCTTGCGGCGCGCCAGCTCCGCGGCAACCAGGCTCCCGCCCGCGCCATATTCGCGCTCCACGGTGATGATCCTGAACACTCCCCACCTCTGCCTAAAATAATACTCCGCTTGTCCATAGCTGATGAGGCCAGATCTCGCAAAACCGGACATCCCGACCCAACTCTATTCTTGGCACAAGCGTCGGCGCATTTTTCTGCACGGCGAGCCTAGCGGGAATGTACGATGAGTTGACTGATGCCAGCGGCACCGATTGTCCCAACAGAACAAAGACTTCATGACTATCTTCGACCGCTTAGAGCGCTGGAGGGAGCAGGGCGCGATATCGCCGCCGCAGTACGTGTACTTGGCGGGCCTCGCCCGCAGAGAACCTTTTTCGCTTTTCCTTGAGCTGAACATTCTCTTCTACGCTGGCGTACTGGCATTCGTTGCCGGACTTGGCTGGACGGTCACCACCTATTCGCAACAACTCGGTGACGTTCTCGTCCTCGTCATTCTCTCTGCCATTTTCGCCGCCTGTTTTTGGTACTGCTTTTCCCGCGCGCCCGCCTGGGCACTCGCGCAAACTCCTGCCCCCAATGCGGCTTTCGACTACGTGCTTTACCTGGGAAGCCTCGTCTGGTGCATAGAACTCGCTTACCTGGAGGAGCGGCTCCACCTGCTTTCCGGACAATGGGACCTCTATCTCCTGGCGACCGCCGTCTTCTTTTTCTTCCTCGCTTATCGTTTCGACAATCGCTTCGTGCTGTCGCTGGCATTGTCTTCACTCGCCGGATGGTTCGGGCTCACCATCTCGCGCTGGCCATCGCATCAGGACGCGGCTTATCGCCAATATGCCCCGCTCTACTCTCTGTTGATCGGCGGCGCCGGAGCGCTCTTGCAGCATTTTGGCGTGAAACGGCATTTCTTCGGTACCTATCTCAATATCGCCGCCAACGTTGGCTTTTGGGCGTTGCTCTCGGGTGTGTTCCAGCGCGAAGGATACGCCCTGTGGTTTCTCGCCCTGCTTATCGGCTGTGGTGTGTCTCTCGCCTGGGGCCTGAAGCGCCGGCAGTTTGCCTTCGTGGCGTATTCCGCCGTCTACGGATACGTGGGTGTCAGCTCGATGCTCATCCGCAATATCCGCGACTTTACTTCTATCCTCACCTATTTCGTCTTTACCGGCGTTGCCATGGTTGTGGGGCTGGTGGTGATCGCGCGCCGCTTTGGGAGGCAGGCGTGAGACTGTACTCTGCATCCAGCGAAGAGACTCTCCGCGCCCGCGCGCCGATCAAGGACTGGGCCGGCGAGGGATTCCTGACGAAGGAGCAGCAACAGCGCTTGGAACAGGAAACGCTTTCCGAGCTGCGCACTACCAACATTTTCCTGCGGCTGGTCCTGTTCCTCTTCACCCTGATCAGCGTATGTGCCGCAGCAGCGCTGTTCCTCCAGGTCTTTCTGCGGCCTTCCTCGGAGCAAACCGACGGCATTTTCCTGCTGATCGGCGCTGCTCTCAGCTATGCGGCCGCCGAGCTTGCCGTTGCCCGGGGCCGTTTGTATCGCCATGGCATCGAGGAAGCGCTGGCTGTCGCCTCGGTTGTATTTCTTTGCACGGGGATGCAGCTCGCGTTTTTCAGCGGCCATCCGTTGCTTCCGGCGTCCGACGCAGCCCACTCCGTGGTTCCCGCCGCCGGCGTCGTCTTGTCGCTCTGGATCTGGCGCCGCTTCGGACTGTGGTATGCATTTCTCGCTGCCATGACTTTTGCCGTCTTCCTGTCGGGCTACTGGACCTCGTCCCACCCGGCGCAGCGGGCGCTGCTTGCCGTGTTTTACGTAGCCGGGCTGATCTGCGTAGCCGCAGTGCGGACCCGCCACCGCTTCGATTACCTCGAGGATGAATATTCGCTCGCTGAAGCGCTTCTCTGGCTCGGCATCTACCTGGCCATCAATCTAGTGCTTTCGCCCTCGAATCTCTCCGCAGGGTTGCGGGACTTGGTAGGTGGCAGCGCTGAGGCGAGCTATGAATATACGACGTTGTTCTATTGGACAACGTGGGTGTTGATCTGGGTCCTGCCGCCCGTTGTACTCGCGCGCGGGGTTCGCCTGAAGGACCGTTTCGTCATCGCGGTGGGCGCAATTTCCTTCATCCTGACCTTCGTCTCCAATAAACCTTACCTCGGCTGGCCACGGCATACTTGGGACCCGATGCTTCTGGGCATACTGTTAACCGGCGTTACATTGTTCATTCGACGCTGGCTTGCTCGTGGCCCGGGCGGAATTCGCGGCGGCTTTACCGCCGCCCGCCTATCGGGAAAGGACAAACAGTGGATGAACGCCACCTCTGCCGTACTAGGCCTGGTGACGCCTCAGTCAATAACGCCGAGCCCGCAAACAACGGATGGAGACTTTCACTTCGGTGGCGGAGCTTCGGGAGGAGGCGGTGCCGGTGGCGATTTTTGAAGACCTAAGGAACCGCTGATTAGGTCGGGGTTTTGAAGGGGACGGCCTTTAGAGTCCGCCTGAGAGCTCGACATATCAGATTGTGGTGGAACGCAAAGCGTCGAAGCCAGCTGCAATCCAGCCGCGCAGCGGCGGCATGAAGTTAGCCCGGCGCGTAAGAGGCCGTTACGAAACTCAGGCCCCGCATTTGTTGGTGGACCAAGGCGATCTAACCAGGCGATGAAAACAGCCGCAACGCGGCGGCATGATGTTAGGCGGGGGCGTCAGCCCCCGCTCTAGTGGGAAATAGTGCGAGCCGCAGAGCGGCGACACGGTTCTCCTGCACCCACTTCACGCCGCGAAGGGGACGGCCTTTAGGCCGTCCGCAAGTCCGCAGAATTATTGCGGCTTTAGCCGCCGAGGGACCTCGCCGTCATCTAATCAAAGTCTCCCTGACGCGAGATTCTTCATCCGGATCCTGCCCGATAACCGAAACTAATCCCGCTCATAAATAGTTTGAATTTCTCATTCTCCGCCAACTCAGGTATCAAATTATTACCAAGTAATTCCGGCAAGCCGCGCGGCACGCTGGTGCAAACAATCTCTCCGCGAAGATTTAAGAAAGTGCGCCCGCAACGGCGCTACTTCACGCTCGTCGTAGTTCAACCGGTTCACTCTAGTCATTGGGAGTCCCGCATGCGGTTGCTTCGAAAACTTTCGCCATTCCTGCTAATCCTGCTCTTGTCCGGGACGCTCATCGCGCAAGCTGCTTCGACAAATGCAGCCGCGCCAAGCCAGATCGCCCAGCTTCAGCAGCAAATCGCCGACGCTAAAGGTTCCGCCGACAACGCCTGGATGCTGATGTGCTCCGCCTTGGTCCTGCTGATGACCGGGCCCGGTCTGGCGCTCTTCTATGGCGGCTTGGTGCGCAAGAAGAATGTACTGGCCACCATGATGCAGAGCTTCGCCATGATGGCCCTCGTCACGGTGCTGTGGGCCGTCATCGGTTACAGCCTCTGCTTCGCATCGGGCAACAGCTTCATCGGAGGCGTGGAGCACGCCTTCCTGCATGGTGTGGGCGCAGCGCCCGATGCCGACTACGCCGCGACAATCCCGCAGCAGACCTTCATGATCTATCAGTTGATGTTCGCCATCATCACCCCGGCGCTCATCTGCGGCGCATTTGCTGAGCGCATGAAGTTTAGCGCCATGCTGCTGTTCATGGTGCTGTGGTCGCTGGTGGTCTACGCGCCCATGGCGCACATGGTATGGGGCAAAGGCGGATTGCTGAACGCCAGTCTTGGCGGACGATTTCCCACTCTCGACTTCGCCGGCGGCACGGTCGTTCACATCACCTCGGGGGTGTCGGCTCTGATCTGCGCGCTGTTTCTTGGCCGCCGTGTTGGTTTTCCCAAAGAAGCCATGCCCCCCCACAGTGTGGTACTCAGCTTTATCGGTGCATGTCTGCTGTGGGTAGGCTGGTTTGGTTTCAACGCCGGCAGCGCGCTCAGCTCCGGAAGCCTTGCCACCAGCGCGTTTGTTGCCACTCACTTTGCAGCGGCGACCGCCGCTATCGGCTGGGCCGGAGCCGAGTGGATTCGCAATGGCAAGCCCAGCGTCTTAGGCGCGATTTCCGGCTCCGTCGCCGGATTGGTTGCCATTACTCCCGCCGCTGGATTTGTAGCTCCCATGCCGGCATTGCTGATTGGGCTGATTGCCGGCGTCTTTTGTTACATGATGGTCGCCGTGGTGAAAGCCCGTCTCGGCTATGACGATTCTCTCGACGCTTTCGGCGTACATGGCGCGGGAGGGACAATCGGCGCTCTCTTGACCGGCGTCTTCGCCACCAGTCTTGTCAACCCAATCTTCAAAGATGCCCGGGGACATCCGCTTCCCGTGGGCATGCTCGACGGCAACTTCCGCCAGATTGGCAATCAGTTTGTAGGCGTCCTGATTGCGATCACGCTGGCCGCGCTGGGCACGTACATTATTTTGCAGATCGTCAACTTTGCGGTCGGCCTGCGTGTTTCGACCGAAGACGAAGTGCAGGGCCTCGACCTCACTCAGCACGGCGAGGAAGGCTATTACTGGGAAGCGTCGCTGCCTTAGGGGCGCCGTCCGGGAATTTGTTGCGATAGGAACTTGCAATTTCGCGTCGACGCAGGACACGCGATAATCTCGTCCCGAAGGGACGACTCAGCTTAGCCCAGCACAGAGCCGCAGGCGACGTGCTGGGTGGCATTGGTATTTCTTGCCCGAGTCCCGGTAGGGACGGCACGCCGATTGAAGCGCCTGGGGACTTTGATCAGGACACATATGACCAAACTGGAAACCGTAATTCAACCCGCGAAATTCGACGCCGTCAAGGACGCCCTCATCGAAATCGGCGTGGAGGGTATGACCGTGACCGAGGTCCGCGGTCATGGCAGACAGAAGGGACACACCGAGTTCTACCGTGGCCGCGAGTACACGGTCGACCTGCTTCCCAAAGTAAAGATCGAGATGGTGCTGCCCGACCACATTGTCGACCGCGCCGTACAGGCGATCACCACTGCCGCGCGCACCGGCAAAATCGGCGATGGCAAGATCTTTTTGGCGCGCGTCGACGAGGCCATCCGCATCCGCAACGATGACCGTGGCGAGAACGCGCTGTGAGCACGGGCTCGCAGCCGCCGGAGTTGCCACCCTCCAAGGCTCCAATGGCAATCGCTGTCCCCGACTTCGCCTTGCGCAACAACTACCGGCAGGAGTCGCAACGCATTCAGCGCGACTTTGGAGCCATCGGCTCGGGCCTGGCCTCGCTCAGCAGCCGGACTCGACTGGTGGATTCCCTAACTCTGACATTGTGGGAGCAGTACTTCGCCGAAGTCGCCAAGCAAGGCTGCTCGCTGGTCGCCCTGGGCGGTTTCGGCAGAAGCGAACTTTTCCCCTACTCCGATATTGACCTGCTGTTTCTCGCGGAAGATGAGCCCTGCGGTGACCGTATCAAGCCCGCGGTCAGCAGCGTGTGTCAGACAATGTGGGACTGCGGGCTGCGCGTTAGCCCGTGCGTTCGCACCCTTGCTGACTGCGGACGATTTGACCAGGGCAATCTGGAGTTCACGCTCTCCCTGCTCGCTTGCCGCTTTCTGGCCGGCGATCAATCCCTCTTCGAGTGCTTGCACGGTAAACATTTGCCAGAGCTAATTGCCCGCGAATCTGACGCGCTCCTTCAGCGCCTCTCGGAGATGACGCAGTCCCGGCACCAGCGCTTTGGCAATACCATCTTTCATCTGGAGCCGAATCTGAAAGACGGGCCCGGCGGCCTGCGCGATTGTCATGTGGCGCAGTGGATCGGAATGATTGTGGCGCTCAGCTCGGGTCACCGTGACTTGGTGAGCGTGCGCCAGAATTCCGCGCACGGCGAAATGCTGGATGCGATGGAATTTCTCTGCTCCAGCCGTTGCTATCTGCACTATCGCCACCAACGCGATGACAACAGCATCACCTGGGCAGCGCAGGAGGAACTGGCCGCCCGCGGCATCGCTACCGGCACAGGAGCGGTCTCGCCGGCCGAATGGATGCGGCTCTATTTTCGTCATGCCAAAGCGGTGCATCGCAATAGCTCGCAACTGTTAGGTCAGGTTTCGCGGGAACGTTCCTCGCTCTACCGCTCGTTCCAGCATTGGCGATCGCGCGTTTCCAACTCCGAATTCTCCGTCGTCGATGGCCGGGTTTACTTTCAGCAGGCCGCCGACGCTCGCGAAGCTGCGGCGGTGTTGCGTCTGTTCGTTTTCATGGCTCACCACGGCATCGCTCTGAGTCCCGAAGCCGAGCGCAGGCTCAACGATGCTCATCTCCGCTTGGCCGAGACCATGCCGCAGGACCAGTTTCTGTGGCAGCATCTGCGCGAGATCCTCACCCTTCCTCATGCCGCCAACGCGCTCCGCGCCATGCACTCGCTCCGCCTGCTGACTCCCGCTGTTCCGGAGTTCGAGACCATCGACTTGCTGGTGCTGCGCGACCTCTATCACCGCTACACGGTGGACGAGCACACGTTCATGGCGATCGAGGCGCTCCATCGCCTCAACGACGACGAGGATTCATCGCTGCAGCCCTTCGCTCAGCTTGTGTTGGAGTTGGAGCATCCGGAGCTGCTGTTCCTCGCGCTGTTATTGCACGACACCGGCAAAGGGCTGGAAGGCGCGGACCACGTGCATGGCAGCCTTCAGTTGGCGATGTCCGCCGTCCAACGCATGCAGCTCTCCGACGAAGATGCTGCGACGGTTTGCTTCCTGGTCGCCAACCATCTCGAAATCTCTTCCACGTTGCGCCGTCGCGACATCTACGATCCCGCGACTGTCCGCGAGCTCGCTGGCAAAATTGGCGCGCCGGAACGGCTCAAGATGCTCGCGCTGTTGACGCTGGCGGATATCAAGGCCGTGAATCCGGAGGCGTTGACGCCGTGGAAAGCCGAGAATCT
Organism: uncultured Acidobacteriaceae bacterium; assembly: GCA_963789245.1. Lineage (GTDB taxonomy): Bacteria > Acidobacteriota > Terriglobia > Terriglobales > Acidobacteriaceae > Bog-257. Next base: position 449,182 of record CAWBKE010000012.1, read on the forward strand.
GTGGCGCCTGTACACCCGAACCGCAGGCTACTTCGATCGCAGCGCCGATGTCGAAGGGCTCGACGTTAAGATTTCGACGGAGGTTGTCGGGAAGGTCGTCGAGCTGTTGCCGGCGCAGCGTTCTGAAGTGCTGAAGTTTCTCGAAGGACTGCCGCAGCGCTACCTGCTTTCACACTCACCCGAACAAGTAGCTCAGCATTTCACCATGGCGGGAAGCCTTATCGCCGAGCCGGTGCAGCTGAGACTGCGGCCAAACAGTGGTCAGCATGAGTTGACCGTCGTTACCGACGATCGTCCAGGCCTGTTTCGCACGCTGGCGGGCAGCCTCTACGCCTGGGGTATGGACATAACCAAGGCCACGGCATTCTCCAATCGCAGCGGTGTGGTTGTCGACAGCTTCTATTTCAAAGACCGCTTTCACACCTTGGAGCTGAATCCTCCTGAATGCGAGCGCTTCCAGCGGTCGGTGCGACAGATACTGATGCGCGAAGCGTCACTCGATCGTCTGCTGGAGTCGCGACTGAAGGCCGATCACAAGCCGGTGAAGCTCATCGTCAAGACGCACCTGCGCTACGACGACGAGTGCTCCTCTCGCAGCACCCTGCTGGAGATCATCACGCAAGACCGGCCCGGACTCCTGCATACCATCAGCTCCACCTTGACCACAGAGGAGTGCAGCATCGAGGTCGCGCTGATCGATACCGAAGGGCCCGTTGCCCACGATGTCTTCTACATCACCTGCGACGGACACAAGCTCACGCCGGAAAAAATGCGAGCCATCGAGTGGGCGCTCACCGCCGAACTCGCGGACGCTCTGCCCTCCACCTGGTGAGACCGGGCTAACTCAAGACCGCTTTCCCTTTGCCGATAGAAATGGAGAGTTGCCATCGCCGAGTTTTGCTGCAGGAAGCCGGCCGGAAACGCAAAGGAGGCAACGCTGCTATGCCAGCCGGTTGGGACTACGCTGCCGCACTGGAGAGAGTCGACGGCGATGAGTTGCTGCTGATCGAGTTGATCGCCCTCTTCTTTGAAGACTATCCCAAGTTTGCCGCTCGTCTTACGCAATCGCTTTCGCAGAAGGATTTCGCTGGGCTGCGCGAGACTGCACACTCGCTCAAAGGCAGCCTCGGCTATCTGGGAGCGGTCGATGGCGAGGCGCTGGCACTCTCTCTCGAACGAGCCAGCCTCTCCAGAGATGCAGTACGGGCGGGTGAACTGGTCGCGCAGCTCATGGCTTACATCGAGGCCCTCCGTCAGCTGATGGTCTCCTCTACTGGAGAACCGGCCGATGCAACTCGCATCCAGTGAAGAGTTATCCAAGCCGCTCCCGTTGGCGCTTCAGGACAACGACAACCATGATGCCCTGGGCCGGGTGTTAGTGGCGGAAGACGATCCCCTGTATCGGCGCGTGCTGCAGCATTTCCTCACCGGCAAGGGCTATGTTGTGCAGTTGGTCAGCAATGGTCTACAGGCCCTGCAAGATGCCCTCGCTCCCGACGCGCCGCGGCTCCTGGTACTGGACTGGATGATGCCTGGTCTGCCGGGACCCGAGGTCTGCCGCCGTCTGCGCGCCACTCCACGCGATCACTACCAATACGTTTTGCTGCTGACGGCCAAGCACACCACCGCCGACATTGTCGAAGGCCTCGAGGCCGGCGCCGACGACTATCTCACCAAGCCATTCAATGTTCACGAGTTCTTCGCCAGGATGCACGTCGGCGAACGCATGATAAAGCTCCACGACAGTTTGTTTGCGGCCCAGGAAGCCTTGCGCCTGCAGGCCACGCACGACGCGCTCACCGGCATTTGGAACCGGGGAGCGCTTTTTGAGCTGCTGCGCGCCGAGGTGGAGCGGGCCCAGCGTAAGCCGACATCTCTTTCCTTGTTCCTCATCGATCTGGACAATTTCAAGCGCGTCAACGATCAATTTGGACACCTTGCTGGAGACGCAACCTTGCGCGAGATCGCACAGCGGCTGAGCGCCGCGGTCCGCGTCTACGACATTCTGGGACGTTATGGTGGAGAGGAATTTATCGTCGCCGCCGCGGAGCTGGGAACCGAGCTTCCTCACCAGTTCGCAGAGCGCCTGCGCCTGGCTGTATGCGCGTCACCGGTTCGCACTCCGAAAGCCGAGGTTACGGTCACCATCAGCATCGGCACGGTCACCAGCAATCCCTGCGGCGATTGCTCTATCGAGAAGTTGATACAAAGCGCCGACGCAGCGCTATATCAGGCCAAAGCCAACGGCCGAAATAGGGTGGAAGCAGCTCAGATCTAAGCAAACGCTGACTTGGCCCCGCTCCCTCGAAGGCGACGACCGCCGGGGTTTGAAGGGGACGGCCTTTAGAGACTGTGTCACGACCGGAAATCATAATTCGCGGTGGAACAAACACTAAGAAATCCGGCTCATTCAGCCGCGAAGCGGCGGCATTTGTGTTAGGCGTGGGCGTAAGCCCGCGCTCCAAGTGGGACAACAAGTGAGCCGCGGAGCGGCGACACCAGGTCGTGACACAGTCTCTTTAGAGTCTGCGTGAGAACTAACTTTTCTTGTGGGCAGTGGAGTAAGAAGCTCGAGAAATGAGCGCCGTAGGCGCGGCGTCATGATAGCCCAGCACGCAGCGGAGCGGAGTGCTGGGTTGGGTGGCGAAAATACCTGAGTCCCCCGGGGACGACACGGTTTTCACACAGACACTTCAGGCCGAAACCATGCTCGCCGCTACGCGGCTCGGCACAATTTCCCACTTGACCAGGGGCTCGCGCCCCTGGCTCACTGCAAAGCCGCCGCTATGCGGCTAATTCGTCGCGGTGCCGTTGCGGTTTGTTCCACTGCAAAATTGCGATCGCAGTTTCGTAACAGCCTCGTGAGCCTGCGGTGAAGAGGGAAAAATAGACTGAGCCGCGGAGCGGCGACACGGGTCGCAGCTCGCACAACTGAAACTATGCAGTTCGCGCCCGCAGCTTCGGCCAGGCAATCCAGATCGCGGACAACAGCGCCAGCACGGCGATGATCCCTTGCGAGATCACGCAGTATAGGCACCAGATTTGGAGAACATATTTCTCGATATCGGTGAGATGAACGGCAAACGGCAGTGCAAGAAGCACGGCAATCAGAAGGAGTTCCTTCTCGCGAAAGAAGGCCAAAACGGCAATCAATAGATAACCTGCTATTCCGATCGCCGACACTGGTACGCCATGAATCATGGCATATTCGCTGTGATTTACGGTCCCGCAGTCCCACTTGTCGTTGATGCTGCACGGTTCTTTACCCGGGTCGTCATAGTGGACCTTGAGGGCGAGCGACGATACGACGATGCCAAGAACGGCAAGAATCACGATTGCGTAGCGCACACGATTTCTCCGGTTGACGCCTGAGCCGCGTCAACATTCGTCAAGTCTTAAAATAGCGCTTCCATTGTAATGTGTGGCAGGCTGATCGCCCACGCTCAGCTTGAGACGAACGCAATCCGCAACCGTAAGCGTCCATGCCACCGTCCGGCCGTCGATAGTGCCCTGGGCCACGTTGAAAGCCGCGCTCCAGTCACAGCTTCGTGATGTAGTACAATCTCCTCCTCATGCGCCGGTTGCTTGCCAGTCTGGTACTTGTCCTGCAACTCGCCGGATTTGCTCTGCCCTTCGTGCAGGCGCAACAGAGCGTTCCTGCATGTTGCCGGCGCGGTGGGCAACATCACTGCACCATGCGGTTGCAAGCCGACGGCTTTCATGCGGCTGCGCCCTGCTGTCCTTACCGTCATTTCGCTCCGCTCATCTCGCACTCGGTAACCGCCCTCGGAGTTCGGAGCCAGACTGTTACTCCGGCTTCGTTCTGGCAGGATTCTCTTCGCAGTGCTTCCCCTGACATTCCTCGATATGTCGAGGGCAACGCGCAAAAGCGCGGACCTCCTCTGGCGTAATCTTCGCATTCAGCAACGCACACATTTCTGAAGCTTGGACTCGCGTGATGCAGAGCGCGTTGTCGTACGCGCGGCACAAGCTGTCCGCCTAAGGACGCGCGTCCTCCCTTGACTCGGGAGCGCCATCGCTGCGAAAGCGATGCGCATCAATGGGCGTCCCGGAGAAGTCGTGGAAAGCGTTAGGAGAATCGCTATGAAATCGTTTTCGGGCAAGGTCCGGCTTTGGACTTCCGTACTGCCTCTGGCGATCGTGGTGCTTTGTTGCGGGTCGAATGTCTGGGCCACTATCTTCGGCTCGGTTCGCGGCGTGGTTCACGATCCGCAGCACCGCCCTATTCCGCGGGCGCACGTCACGCTGAAGGCCCAAACCTCGGACTGGACTCAGTCCGAAGACTCTAACGACAATGGAGAATTCGAGTTCAAGTCGGTGCCCATCGGGACGTACACGGTCACTGTGTCGGCGAAGGGTTTTGCGGATATGCAGCAGGACGCAATCGTGCAGTCCGACACTACCCCGGTACTGCACTATCAATTGGCGGTCGCTGGAACCAAGGAAACCGTCGTCGTCTCCGGAACTCCCGTGGCCGCGCCGATGGATAGTGTCACGCCGACGACCATGCTGAACCGTAAAGACATCCAACAAACTCCCGGCGCAGACCGCACTAACGGCCTGGAGATGATCACCGATTACGTGCCGGCTACTTACGTGACGCACGATATGCTGCACATGAACGGAGGTCACCAGGTCGAGTGGCTGATTGACGGCGTCGACATCCCCAACACCAACATCGCCACCAATCTGGGACCGCAGATTGATCCCAAGGACATCGACTACCTGGAAGTTCTGCAGGGAAGCTACGACGCTAGCTACGGCGACCGCACCTACGGCATGTTCAACATCGCGCCGCGCACCGGATTTGAGCGCAACCGGGAATGCGACCTCGTCATCACCGCGGGAAACTTCTATCAAACTGACGACCAACTCAGTTGCGGCGGACACACCCAGCGCTTTGCGTACTACGCCAGCTTGAATGGAAATCGCAGCAATTACGGACTGCAGGCTCCCATTCCGCAAGTTGTTCATGATGCCGAGAACGGCTATGGAGGCTTCGCTTCGTTCATCTACAACAAAGACGCGCGGAATCAGTTTCGGGTAGTCACTTCCTTGCGCCAGGATTACTACCAGATCCCCATCGATCCCGATCCCAACTCAACCGGAAATCAGATCCTGGAAGCTTCGGGCGAAGTCCCCAGTTACGGCCTGCGTGATGCCGAGCGCGAGCCCGATGGTTATGCCATCTTCTCCTGGATTCACACCTTCGATCCCACTATGCTGCTTACCATCTCACCCTTTTACCACTACAACGCTGCCGACTACCAAGGCGGTGCCGACGACTACCCTGTCATCTCCACCGTAAATCAGGTTGCCAACTACGTTGGGCTGCAAGGGATCGTCAACAAAAGCTTCTGGAGAAACGATCTGGAAGTTGGCGTGTATGGGTTTTTTCAGCATCAGTACAACTACTTCGATAACCAATACACCAACGGCACGGAAAACTTTCCCGCCTCGTCCATTAGCGTAACCGGAGGAGTTGCGGAGGAATTCATCAGCGACCGCTTCAACGTGACGAAGTGGTTGACGATTATCGCCGGACTTCGCGGCAGCGAATTTCGCTCGTCAATCGCGGAGAACCAGGCCGATCCGCGCGTCGGCGCCGCGGTTCGAATCCCGCGGCTGAACTGGGTGATTCGCGGCTTCTACGGCCACTACTATCAGCCGCCGCCGCTGGTGACGGCCACTGGCGCGCTCTTCGGCTTTGCCAACAGCCAGAACTTTACCTTTGCTCCGTTGCGTGGCGAGCGCGATAAACAATACGAGGCCAGCCTCATCATTCCCTATCGCGGCTGGAACATGGAGATCGACAACTATCAAACTGATGCGCGCAATTGGCTGGACCATAACAACATCGGAGAGTCGAATCTGTTCTGGCCCATTACCTGGTACGCGGCCGTGATTCAGGGCTGGGATTTGATGCTGCACTCGCCCATGCTCTGGCATCGCGCTCAGGCGCACGTGGTCTATGCCAATCAGATCGCGCAAGCCACCTCGCCGATCACCGGAGGCCTGATCTGTCCCGTGCCCGTGACTTCGGCATGTCCGCTCGACATCCCGCCGGGATTAGCTCCGGTCGACCACGATCAGCGAAACACATTGAACTGGGGCATCAACACCAGTCTTCCGTGGCAGAGCTATGCCTCGGGAAATGTGTACTACGGCTCGGGATTCACCAACGGCTTGTACGGCACGCCGCTCTCGCAGTATCCCGGACCGTATTTGCCCAGCCACACCACGGTCGATCTTTCTCTTGGCAAGAGTTTCGTCGAAGGCAAATACGCAATTTCCGCAACCGCGCTGAATGTGGCCAACCGCCGCGTGCAGCTCGACAACAGTCTGACCTTTGGCGGATTTCACTGGAACGATCCGCGGCAAATTTATGGGGAGTTTCGCTACCGCTTCAACTACTGACGGGTTTCTTATGGACATTGGCCGGGGTGAAATCTACTTAATCCCGAGAAATCCAGCCCGAAGGGCGGAACATTGATTAGCCCAACGCGGAAGCGCTGGGTGCGAGCCGAGGATAAGTCCGAGTCCCCCGGGGACGGCACGGTTCTCACCCACATTCGTAACCTCCGGCTACGAACGAAAATAAGTCCAAGCCCCGCGGAGCGGCGGCACACTTCACGCCGGTCCCGCAGCTCCCGGCCGGCGCAGCACGGTCATCGACAGATAAGCTCCAACCCACGATCCTAGTGCGGCGAAGCACACATAGACCCAGTTTCTGGTGTAACTGATGACTGCAAAAGCGGACAACAGGTACCAAACGCTACTCCACGTAGCTGCCGGAACGCGCCGCCGTGATGCTACTGCCGCGCTGAACATCACGTACACTGCATCTGTTGCCGCCGTCGAAGCGGCGACGCCCAGAGCGAGCCAAGGATGGATCTGCCACATTGTGGTACCTCGCATTGAGAATGAAGCCAGTGAGATAACAACCGTCGAGCATAACAGGCGCGCTCATCGAGGCTCCACGGTCGCACTCCGCACAACTGGCGGAGGCCAGGTTTCTTGTGTTCTGCCCGCCGCTTTTCCTAAAGCCGTGGCTGGGAGAAGCGCCGGCAAACCGCCCAATTTCGCGGACGCCGCGCTCTCGCAATTCGCCGGTTCTTTCTCTTGTTGAATGTGGCGGACGTCGTTTGACCGCAGGTTCACATGGCGATATGATCGAAGTGCGGGGTGGAGCAGTCTGGTAGCTCGTTGGGCTCATAACCCAAAGGTCGAAGGTTCAAATCCTTCCCCCGCAACCAAAAAACTCCACAAGATCAATGGCTTAGACGTTCGATGCGTCCAGGCCATTTTCGTTGTTGGCTCCAAAACGCTCCAAAACGACTACGTTGCTCTTGCCTTGCATTAGTTCGCCAAGCTGCGCCGAGACGCGCCGATCGTCTGCGCTGACGAGGCGGGCGTGACTAGGCGTTGCTTCCGGACTGGCATGGCCCGGACGGGCCTGCCGCATCTTGACCGGCCCTCCTAATCCCGTTTTCCGCGTAGCAAATCATGGGCGCTGCGTTATAATCCGTGCTCCCGCGGAGGGTGACGATTCATGCGCGGCGTGCCTCGCTGGGTAGCAGTGTTGGCGGTGGTCGCGACCGGTGCGGTGGTGTGTGCGTTCACCGTGCGACACACGATGGCGCCTGCAACCTTACTGTTGCAACTCGCCCCAACCGCAGTACCCGCCGACGGTTTCACTTCCACAGAACTCAAAATCACACCCTCCAACGGCCGTCCGCTGCGCGACCTACAGGTCACGGTGGAAGATCCGCATCGCGCAGTCGTGGAATCGGTGACGGTTGACGGCGGCATGGCGACCGCGTCGCTGCGTGCCGGAGTGCTGCCGGGCGCGACCAAGATTCGAGTCACCGGTCGGGGTTTCGCAGCGCAGGAGATTGCCTTCAGCACTGTGCTCGACGCCGGCGACGCGATCGGAGACGGCACTCCGGACTTCCTTCGCTTGCACGATCCCGCTGATCGCATTGCTTTCCGCCGTTGGTTCACCTTGCTCGCAGAGGCGCAGTATTTCCGCGGACGAGCGCTTCCGGCGGAAATTGACGATTGCGCCGCGCTTCTGCGCTTCGCCTACCGCGAAGCCTTGCGGCCTCACGACGCCGCGTGGGCGCACCAGATGGCGCTACCGGCTCCAGCTTCAGCAAGCGACATTCAGCAATATCAATACCCGTTCACGCCGCTGGCGGCGGCACTGTTTCGCGTGCGCGGTGGGAGCTTTCAAGCCAACGATCTCCGCGACGGCGCCTTCGCGCAGTTTGCGGATGTGGAGACGCTTTGGCGGCATAACACCCACTTCGTCGGGCACGACTTATCGCGCGCCTGGCCCGGCGATCTGCTGTTCTTCCGTCAGGACGGTTCGCGGATGCCATTTCACGCGATGATTTTCCTCGGGCAAAGTCAGATCGAGCCTGATCGCGAACAGTATGTCGTCTATCACACCGGTCCCAGCGGGCGCTCTGCGGGCGAGATTCGCCGTCTCGCATTGACGCAGCTTTTGAATTATCCCGACCCACGCTGGCGGCCGCTCGCCGACAATCCCGGCTTTCTGGGTATCTATCGCTGGAACATCTTGCGGGGAGCGGACTGATGCGCCTGAAATCCGCTTTCGCTGCCGTTCTCTTGTGTCACGCTCTGGTGCTGCCGCTATTCGCCCAGAACGACGCCGATACCGACACCGCGCAGTCGTTTTCGCTGACCAGCCAGCGCACCTACATGCCCGGAGAAAAGCCGGAGGTCTCAGTCTATTCCCACAACGTGAAGGCGCTGGAGTTTCGCGTCTACCGAGTGAACGATCCAGTGAAGTTCTTCAGCCAGATGCAGGAGTTGCATAACTTCGGTGGTCAAGCGCCCGCCTTGCCGAAGCAGGCCCATACCTGGCTGGAAAAGTTTCACGCCTGGAAGCACCGCATCTGGGCGTGGATCCGCGATTTCATTCGCGCACAATTTTCTGCCGACTCGCGCCAGAAGATTCGCCTGTGGGAGATGGGCGGCAGCGAAAAGAAATCGGGAGCAAAGGTTGAAAGCTACGCCCAGGTACCGGTGCTCAACCAGCAGCAGGTAGTCTCGGTGTGGAGCTGGACGGTGCCCGCGCACGAGCGATGGGAGAGTCAAAGCGTTGCGATCCCGGTAAGCGAGAAGGGCGTGTACCTGGTGGAGGCGACCAACGGCACGCTTCGCGCCTACACCCTCGTTGTCGTCACTGAGATCGCGGTCATCACGAAAGCTGCGCCCGGCCGGCTGATGAGTTTCGTGGTCAACCGGCGTAGCGGCGATCCAATCGCCGGGATCATGGTGCGGGTCTGGGTCGACCAGAAGGAAGTTGCCGCCAAGCCAACCGACCAGCAAGGCCTGCTGGATACGAAGCTAACCGCGACGAAGCCCGAAAACGTGGCAGTCCTGGCAATCAGTGCAGACGAGTTCGCGATTAACACACCCGGCGCGTGGAACCTGGGCAACGATCCTGATGCAAGCTTGACCGCTTATACCTATACCGATCGCCCGGTGTATCGGCCCGGTGACACGGTGCATTTCAAGTCCATCGTTCGCGCTCAAACGATGAGTGGCTATGTGATTCCGCAAAGCCGCGACCTCAGACTGGAGATGCGTGATCCTAGAGACTACAGAACCATCTGGCAGCAGAACGTGAAGCTCTCCGACATGGGAACGGCGGAATGGAATTACGTGATACCTGCGGAAGCTAATCTTGGGACCTACTACGTCACCATGCAGATGGGGGAGCGATACGTTGAGGGCACTAACTTTTCCGTCGAGGACTACAAGAAGCCTGAATACCAGGTGAAGGTGACGGCGCAAACACCGCGCGTGCTGCAAGGGCAGCCGATCAAGGCTACCATCGATGCGCGCTATTACTTTGGCGAGCCCGTTGCCAACGCCAAAGTCACGTGGGTGGTGCATACCTCGACTTATTGGCCGATGGGGCGCGATCAGGACGACGAGGAAGCCGGCGCAGATCAGCAAGGCGATTCTGCCGATGCGGACAATCCCGAGGGCGATGACACCGATGGTGGAGAACAGGCGAGCGAGACCAGCGGCACATTGGACGCCGACGGCAAGCTGCAAATCACGATTCCGACCAAGGTCGACGGCAAGAAGCAGGACCTGGTCTATCGCATCGAGGCGCGCGTGACCGATGCGGGCAATCGCGAGATCGCGGGACACGGCTTTGCACTCGCAACTTACGGCAGCTTCTTCCTGACCGCGACGCCGGATTCCTACGTTTACACCAAGGGCAGCACGGCGACCGTGACGATTACCGCGCAGGACTACGACAAGAAGCCGGTGCAGACGACGTTCCACGTCGAGATGAATCGCTGGGATTGGCGCAAAGGCGCGGGGCAGTCGGTCACTACCACGCAGGGCCAAACCGATGCCAGCGGCAAAGCGCAGATCAAGCTCAGCATCCCCGATGCCGGTGAGTTCCGGGTTCGCATAACCGCAACCACTCCGGAGAATCGCACGGTCGAAACCACCACATTCTTATGGGCTCCGGGTGAGAGTCCGTGGTGGAGCGGTCCGACGCAGGAGCGGGTGCAGATTGTCGCCGACAAGAAGACGTATCAGCCGGGCGATACGGCGCATGTGCTGATCGTCACCAGCAAAGAACCGACTTCGGTCCTGGTGACGGTTGAAGGCAACGGGCTCTACTCCGGCCAGGTGATCAAGAGCAGCGGCGGCAGCATCACGGTGGATGTTCCTATCAAGCCGGAGTACGCCCCGAACTTCTACGTGGCAGCAGTTTTCATTCGCGGCAACAAGCTGTACCAGGGATCGAAGAGTCTCAACGTGCCGCCGGTTCAGCACGAGCTGAATGTGCAATTGCTGCCTTCCAAGCCGCAGTACCAGCCGGGCGAAGCTGCGAGCTACACCATCAAGGCGACGGACAACAGCGGCAAGCCGGTAGCGGCGGAGTTCAGTCTCGGCGTGGTGGATGAGGCCATCTACGCCATCAAGCCGGAGACCGTGGGCAGCATCGTCAACGCGTTCTATGGCCGCGTGTATTCGAAGGTAAGCACGGAGACTTCGCTGACCTACTACTTCAGCGGGCAGGCGGGGAAACGCGCGATGCAGTTGGCCGCTGTGCGCCCCTCAAAGGCGATGGCGCAACTGAAGCCGGAACGCCTGGTGCAGCCGAAGATTCGCAAGGCATTTCCCGACACGGCGTATTGGATGGCGGACGTGCGCACCGGCAGCAACGGACAAGCCACGGTGCGTTTCGACTATCCCGACGCCATCACCTCGTGGCGCGCGACTACGCGCGGCGTAACGCAAGACACCAAGGTCGGCAGCGCGGTGGTGAATACCATCGTGCGCAAGAACCTGATGGTGCGACTGGTGGTGCCGCGATTCTTCCGCCGCGGCGACGAGATTACCATCTCGACCATCGTGCAGAACTATCTGCCCACGGACAAAGTGGCCCGCGTCTCCATGGACCTCACCGGCCTCCAGGTGCTCGATGGCGGACAGCGCGATGTCAACGTTCCGAGCCGCGGATTGATGAAAGTGGATTATCGTGTGCGCGTGCTCGATGTGGATTCGGCCCGCGTGCTAGGCAAGGCGCTGACCGACGTCGAGAGCGACGCAATGGAACTGACGTTGCCGGTCGTTCCCTTCGGCGTGAAGTTGGCGGTATCGAACTCGGGATCGATGGCGGCGCGGCGGCGACATGTCGCAATCGCTAACCTTCCCCGCAGGTATCGAAACGGGCACGCGCAAGCTCACCATCAGCGTCACGCCGTCCATCGCGGGATCGGTCTTCGCGGCGCTCGACTACCTCACCTCGTATCCCTACGGCTGCACCGAGCAGACGATGTCCAGCTTCCTGCCCGATGTGCTGGTGGCAGACGCGCTGAAGAAGCTGGGAGTGAAGTCGAACATCGATCCGCAAGTGCTGAACAAGCAGGTGCAGGCGGGTCTCGACCGGCTCTACAACTATCAGCATCCCGACGGCGGCTGGGGCTGGTGGCAGACTGACGATAGCGACGCGTTCATGACGGCGTATGTGCTCGCCGGATTGAGCCAGGCGAAAGCGGCGGGGTTTGAAGTCAAGCAGGAAGCGATCGATCATGGAGCCGGTTGGTTGCGTCCGCAGTTCGATCGGTCGGAAAAAGTTAAGACCGATTTGCGCGCCTACATGGCCTACGCGCTGGTGCTCAGCGGCAGCGACAGTAATGCTCAGGCCGTTGATTCGGTATGGTCGCAGCGCTCGACGCTCACGGCTTATGGCAAAGCGGTGCTTGGACTCGCGATGCTGACCGTGAACGACAGCCGCGCCAAGGACCTGACCACCCAGCTCGAAGGCGAGGCCAAGCAGGATGATTCGCAGGCCTGGTGGCCGAGCGACCAGAACTACCTGATGGACTACTCCGGCAACACGACTCCGCAATCGACAGCGTACGCTCTGAAGCTCATCAACCACGCCGATCCGAGCAGCCCGCTGATACAGAAGGCTGCGGTTTATCTGGTGAACCATCGCAGCGACGGTTACTACTGGGATTCAACCGAGCAGACAGCGATGGTGATTTACGGGCTCACCGATTATCTGGAGCGCACCAAAGAATTGCAGCCGAACTATAGCGTCGAGGTGCAGGTGAATGGCAAAACGGTGGCGACAAAGAAATTCTCTGCCGCCGATGCTCTGGCTCCTGCGACGACAGTCGTGCTGAACGACTCGCAACTGGCTCCCGGAGCGAACCAGATTCGCATCGCGAAGTCGGGCGACGGACGGCTGTACTGGTCGGCGCGAGGAGAGTATTACTCCACCGAATCGAAGGTGGTGAACACCGGCACCTTCAAGCTGAGCGTGGCGCGGCAATACTACCGGCTGTCTCCGCAACAGAAGGATGGCCGCGTGGTTTATCGGCTCGACAATCTCACGGGGCCAGTGCAGGTCGGCGACACGCTCGCGGTGCGCCTCACCGTCGGCGGCAACGACTGGCGGTACCTGATGATCGAAGATCCGATTCCGTCAGGCACTGAATCCATCGCGCGCGATGATCTGTATGAGCTGGACGATCGTCCCAACTGGTGGGGCCGCTGGTTCAGCAATCGCGAGCTGCGCGACGATCGCACCACCTTCTTCAATATGTACTTCCCGCAGGGGCAGCACGAATACGTGTACCTGTTGAAGGTGGTAAACCCCGGAGTCTTCCGCGTGAGCCCGACCAGCGTGGAACCGATGTATCAGCCCGAGTATCTTTCGACCAGCGATGCATTGACGGTGACGGTGAAATGACCGCGAAACATAGTGGCGCGATGAAGCTGTGGCTGCTGAATCTTGTCGGCAATGCCGCGTTGCTGGCCGCCGTCTATTTCTGGCTGCTGCTGCCGGATGCGCATGGCTGGCAAGTGGGGGCTTCAGCCGTGCTCGCGGTGGTGGTCATCTTTTTCGGATTGTGGCTGCGAGCTGGAACGTTTGCTTACTTCCGGGTGGGAGAGTTTCGAGACCATGCAGCGGTCTGGCGCGCCTTTCGCCATGGCTTGCGGCACATGATCGCGCTGGCAGTGTGGGCTGTTCTCATGCTGGCTGTAGAGTTGTTGCTGATCCGCCTTCGCAAGTATGCGCCGCAGTTCGGCGTGTGGTTCTGGCAGAAATCGCCGTCATTCCTGCGCTTCGGCACCCCGAGGCAGGTCTTCCATGCCGCCGATTGGCTGCTGTGGTTTCTTATGTGGGTGCTTATGCCGGCGGTGTGGCTGCCGATAGCGGCCACGGTTGCAGCTGCGGGATTGGGATGGAAGCGGATGACGCGTTCCCTGCGCGTCCTGCGGCGTCCCGCGTACTGGCTGTGGTTCTGCGGGCTACTGTTGGTGGGCGTCTATGTTCCGTACCGGCTGGTCTGGTGGATACCCGACCTCAGCGATCTGAGCAAACAGGCTTGGAGCATGGGCTCCCGATTCTTGTTGGCTTACGTGATTTTGATTTCGGCGTGGGTGGCTCTGCTGCTGGTCATCGGAACGCGGGTGGAGAAAGAAGAACGTTGAAGCGATTGTGCCGGACCCTCACTCGTCAGGTGCGAACTCCGCCATGTCACATGCACAATAGTCTATCTAACGATCAGATTATTATTTCGCCATGATGTACCAAGGCCGGCTGTTTATCGCGAACCGTTTCAGCTTTTCAGCGTAGGAATAATTTCTTCCAAAAGCTCGCGAGCGCTGACGATGCAAGTTCTGCCCCATGCCTTGGGAAAGTGGCGACGGTTGCCAGTTACGAGGTAATCAGCTCTCGCCTCCTCGGCGCAAGCGAGGAACTTGTTATCGTCGGGATCGGAAGCTATGCTGAGAATCTGCTTGGGCGATACGAATGTGGCTGCCTTCCGTATAATCTGCAACGAATTCGCAGCCAGATCAGTCGAGATTCCGAATTTTGCTCGCCGCAGCACGCCGTTGTATTCCTCGAGAATTTCATCCGACAACTAGAGTCTGATGGCGCCGGCAAGGGCCAGATCAAGGACAAACCTTTCCAAACCATCGATTCTGAGGTGGGCTGAGACGACCACGTTCGTATCAAGCACGACGCTTGGACGTGGCATTGCTAAGTCTTCTTTCGCGACGGAATGCTGCGATCTCCTGGTCGATCTGCCGCATCGTCAACGTCGATTTCTTGTTGCGTTTGGCTTCGCTCCGAATTGCGGCCATGATACTTGGTTCAGGAGAAACGGCTTTCAGGAAGTCTCTAACTCCCATGATGACCACCTGCGGCTCACCGCGTTTGTCGACCACAAATCGTTCCTGTTTCTGGCTAGCACGGCGCATAATTTGACCAAACTGGGTACGAGCCGCCAAGGCTGAGATCACCACCGGCATTTGAGGCTGCTTCTTGTTATTAATGGCCATTCCTCTTCGTGTTCCTGAACTAATTAGTTAGTTCAGTCGATAAGGCATTTTGCTCTGTCTATGAAACGCTTGTCAACAAAGGTCTGCGCCGAAACGCCTCCTCATCCTTACCGCCCTTCCAGTCACCGAACCCCGCTGGCCGTCAGCTCCGGCGGCAGGCCATTTTGTATCCAGTTGAGCAACGCTTCCTTGCCGTGCAGCCGCGCCAGTTGCGCTACTCGCGCTCGGGCACCGGCGTAAGCGCGTCGCAATTCCTCTTCACTTGCTGGAGATCGAAGTGCTTTCTCCAGGCTATTCAAATCTGCAACGTTTGCGCCTGGTTTCGGCGGAGCGTTTTGATCGGTCAGATAAAGCGCCAGCCCCTCACGGAACCAGAGTGGTGTTCCCGGCAGCGCGTGCGAGTCGATCAGCATATGGAGAAGTTCGTGGTGCAGTGTGCTTTCCAGCGTGCCCGCTTCGCGTAATACGTCAGAGGGTTGCATCTGGATAATTTGCCCGTGCGTGGAAGCTGCCACCCATCCCGGCTCGCCTGTAGAGTTTCGGAAGGCTGCCACCGTCGGATAGATCTTCAGCGTCGGAGACGCGCGATAGAGCAGTCCGGTATTTTCTTCGGACTGATGCAGCAACCCGGTCGCCAGCGCCAGTAGCGCGCGATCATGATCCGGACGGGTGGTCAGCAACGTGACATCTTCGTTGGAAAGTTGCTGCCACGGTATGCCCTGCGCGCTCACGCCCAGCCGCGTGCCCGGATAGTAAAAGCTGAGAATCTCGCGATAGGTATGACCCTCCTCGCCCATCACCTCGGCGCCAACCTGGCACAGTCCAACTCCGTGCCCGGAACCGCGGCCATTAAAGATGAGACGATCGCCGGCGTCGCTCACGTCGTACCAGTTGCTCTTCAGACGCTCCCATCCGATGTGGCGGCCGATGGCGGCGCGAAAGGCCAGCCCCGGCACCGTTACCGCGCCGCTGCCTGCGACGCGAAGGAACTCCGCGCGACCGCTGGGTGTGCGATGCAGAACAGACACGGTGCGCAGAGTGCCGGGAACAATGACGCCATCAGCCGCAAGAGCGCGCTGCACCTCGCGCTTCGCAACCTCGGTGCGCCATTGAGTGCTCCCATTTCGCACGCAATATTGGTCGGAGTGCTGAACCAAAAACGGCGCACGCGGTTCATTATTGCCGAGAATGAAGCGGCCGTCTTCAGTTGTGCCTCCGCAGTTGGCGTGGTAGTAAGTGGCCGCCGGTTCGCCGTCGTACCAGAGAACTTCGCCCGCAGTCGCGTCGGCGATGCCGCGGAGATGGGCATTAATGCCGCTTATGCGCAAGTCCTGGCAATGAGTGGTGTCGCAGAAGTCGAACCCTTCCAAAGCATGGCGGCTGCCGAAATGCATCGCGTAAGTTCGGGCTGCGATGGCCATCGCCTTCAGCGCCTCATCTGACTTGAAATTTCCCGTCTCGCCGGCCAGCACGCCCGCGATGTATTCCTCCATCGGCATGAGTGCCGTGATCAGCAGGTGACCTTCGCTGGCGCGGATCTCGATGGGAAAATCGGCATGCAACGGCGGATCGCCTTGGGCATTCATTTGATACGCGCCACTGATGCGAAGCTCTGAGAACGAAGATTTGTTTTCCGCGACTTCAATCTTCGATCCCCTGGCGCGCAGAACGGCCGTCGCGATGGCTGACGGTGTGCAAGTTGCACAGGTTCGCATTCGAGCCCGGCCGGCATCGGCGCGAACATCTAACTTGCCAGGCGGATGCAGATACCAGAGCCGCACTCGGACGGTCTGCGGAAATCCACTGCGGGAAGACTTGGCGCTGGCCTGATCACTGGTTCCAGCATCGCCAGCCATACACAGCAGGAGCAGCAGACCGACGGGCGCCAGCAGTCGCTTCATTGCCGCGCTTCCTTTGGAGTGTCGGTGGCCCCAGCAGCACGATCAACCGCGAACGCCGCGAAGATCTCGCGCGCGACACCGGCGGCATCCGAACCGCCGTGTCCTTTTTCCAGGAAAACGACCAGCGCGATCTGAGGATCTTCAGCTGGCGCATAACCGGCGAACCACGCGTGTGTCCATGAACCCTCATCAGCGACAGCCGTTCCGGTCTTGCCTGCAACCTTCATTGGCGTATCCGGCTGGGCCATGCGGCCCATGCCATAAGCAACGGATTGTTGCAACCCTTCAAACAACGGCGCGAGTTTCCCGTTGGGATCGCTCTTAGCGAGCCGAGCGAGATCGAGATAGCCGCGCAGCAACTCCAGCGGGGTCACGCTGATTCCCCACTCGCCGATGGCTTGCAGTTGCAATTCCTCCGGTGAATGGGCGAGGGAAACGCTTCCGGCGACTTCATCGGGGGCCAGTTCGCCAGGAGAACTGAAGCCGGAACGCACAAAGCTGTCGTGGAGTTGCGTGGGCGTCAGGCGGGTGGCGACGCTGGTGAAGTACGAATTGCACGAGTAGGCGAGCGCGCTCGCCGGCGTCAGTGGTTCCGGGGTTGCAGGATGAGTGCAGTCGAGTTTGTGGCCGGCGATGGAAACCGTGCGCTTGCACATCAGCGCGGTCTGCCCGTCGAGCTTCCCAGCCTGTAGAAGTGCCAGCAGCGTGAAAGGTTTGACGCTGGAGCCGGGATGCGCAACGCGACGTGCGGCTACGTCAAGATGGTAAGCCGCGACGATCTGCCCTGACTGGACATCGACGACCACGACGGCGCCATGACGGCCCGCCATCGCGCGAGCGCTCGCTTTCTGTAACGTCGAGCTGCCGGACTCGACTGCCTTGGCTGGCAGCGCCGCGACGCAGACAACTATCGCCGCGAAGCCTAGGCAGACAATCTTCAAGCGGGGCATGTCTCGATTGTGAAGACGCATTGCTAGCGCTGTCGCAGGTGCACCCTTAGTCTACCAAGATGAGCGATCCACGATATCAGGTCTTCGCAGCTGGGTCTTGGTGTAATATGGCATCCAAGACGGCGGTATGTGCAGCAACTTTGGATTCAACCATCATCCCGGGCGACCTCCTTGCGCGGTGGAGTCGCACTGGTACTACACTCTGGTGCGATGGATTGCCTGGTTGCGCCTGAGGTTCGTTACCAGGTCTTCTCAGATAACTGCGCCAAGCGGCCACTCTCGCCGGCTGTTCTAAATCCGTAGGTCACTGGTTCGAGCCACCACCAGATTCAACTGTCAGGATCGAGAGCAGTTGTTGAATCATGGCAGCTTGGGTGTCTGCCCGATCGATTGTCAATCTCAGGCCGCGGTCGGTAGTGGCTCACCTTGCTTCTCGATTTCAAATTGAGCCACTACTCCGCAGCTCCGCCTCGTGCCTTTGTCCTGACCGCGCACGCCCAATAACTACCGAACCTCCGTCAGATGTTTCTCGGGCTGCGTCCCTACGGTCGTAGAGGCTTGCGCCAATGCTGCTGTCAGTGCCGCACCCTCAGCCCGTCGAGATTCCTCCGCAATTCTGCGTCTGATTAACGGCTTCAGGACATACAAGGAGAGGACCGCCGCGACGGCACACAGCACCGCCGAAATATAAAACGGCACACCAAACGAGCCGCCGAAGTAGGCTGCCAGAGCGGCTGCGCCGAATCCGGCGAAGACCGAAGCCAATCCCTTGGACGTATACAACATGCCATAGTCGGCGGAGGCGTTCTTCGCGCCGAAGACATCGCCCACCGTGGCGGAAAACAAGGAGAATATCTCACCCCAGAACAGGAAGATAAACGAGAACAGCACCAGAAACGCCATCGGAGCTCCCGCTATTTTGGTCACCGCAAATACCAAGACCGCTTCGATGCCAAAGGTGACGAACATCGTGTTTTCCCGTCCCAAGCGGTCCGAAACCGTACCCCACAGGATTCGCGACAGAGCATTGCAGGCCGAAGTGAAGGTTGCCGTCAGCGGAACAATCGCCAGGCCCCAGATCCTGGCGTCGCTTACTTTCAGAGCTTTGGCAATCTGCGAGAGGTTCGCGGTAGCGATCAGGCCGCCCGCGCAAGCGAAGAAGAACATGGCATAGAGCAGATAGAACTCGGGCCTGGCCAGAGTTTGATTCCACTTGTAGTTCACCTTCGATTGCACCACCGCGTGTTTGTCATGGTGCCAATGGGCAGGAACCCAGCCGTCAGGGGGATGGTGCAGAATGGCCGCAGCAATGAGTGCGACTATACCTTGGCCAAGTCCCCAGATCGCCATCGCGTGGGCCCATCCTATGGAGTGGATAGTATGGGCAATTGGCATAATAGCGATCGCGGCGCCGCCGCCGAATCCCGCGGCCGTAAGGCCAACGGCCAAGCCGCGCCTGTCGGGAAACCACTTTACTGCGTTGGCGACGCAGGAAATGTAAATGATGCCCGCACCCGTGCCGGAGATTACGCCGTAATAGATGTATAAGTGCAGCGGGGATGTGGCTATGGTCCCGCTCAGGATCCATCCCAGCGCGATAAAGATGGCGCCCAGCGTCATCAGCTTGCGGATACCGAACTTGTCGACAAAGTACCCTGCCAGCGGCATGGGCCAGGTCTCAAACAGAATGAAAGCCGAGAACACCGCCGCGATCTTCGCGTAGGGTACTCCAGTGAAGGTTTGTTTCATGCCTGGCGTAAAGAGCGTGAAGGCATATTGATAGTTGGAGATGACGATCATCGCGATGATGCCGCACACCAGCTGGATCCACCGGTTGCCGGCGATGCCGCCGTACACCTCCCGGGCGCTGTCTCGCGATTCCGCAGTTCCAATTCCCGTAGTCATGGATATTTCCTCCTACTTGCCAGTTAGCAAGACGGATTGTGTACGCATCGAGATAAATCCCCCCCATGCTCCGCTGGTTCCTGGGCAAGTAGCGAGAATCGATGCGCCGACTCCAGAGTGGAGCCGACTAGGGGTGCGTTTCGATGGGCCTTGAGAATTTTGGAGAGTGGTGTCCGCGTCGGCAGCGGGTTTGCGGTCTTGGCGATCGCGAAGACGCAGCCGTACACCCGACCCCAAGAGTCGAGACTTCTGGGTTCGTTACGAAGCCGACAGGTCACATGCGTGACCATAGAGGCCGCCTCCCGAGCGATCGCCTCAGTACTTCGCTGTTTGACTCGTGCCCTACTCAGACAGGGCGCTGGTTCGATCTGACCGGCGGAAGCGCCGGGCTTCAGAGACTGTGTCGCAACCGTGCGCCGCCGCTCTGCGGCTCAATGTTGTTCCCACCCGAACTGCGGGCTTACGCCCGCGGCTAACACAGATGCCGCGGCTAAGCCGGCCCAGGATGAGATAGAAGGGCTTAGACGTTGGCCTGAATTGTCTGCGTGAGAACCGTGTCGCCGCTCCGCGGCTCGGACCAATTTCCCGTTTCACCCGGCGCTTACGCGCCGGGCTAACTTCATGCCGCCGCTGCGCGGCTGGATTACAGCCGGTTTCGATGCTTCGCGTTCCACCGCAATCTGATAAGTCGAGATCTCACGCAAGACCCTTCAGGCCAGCTTTACCTGAAATCTCCTTCGCCACGACTTTTTCCGCAGCCTTGCGAAGTCGTGCCCTGACACAAAGCCCTCCTCGCAGGGGCTTTTGAGCAGCCTGTGAAGCCGCGTCCTTCCACGGCCAAATTGGAAAGCCCGCCCCATACCCAGGGGCGGGCGCTGTTCTAACCTTCGACTTCCTTCTGCAGCGGGATCACTCCCGGTACCAGCCACTTGTCCCACATTTCGTCGATCTTGCTCTGGAAGAACTGGATGTCTTCCTCGACGAAGTGCGCGAACCTTCCCTGCTTGAGCAAGTAATCGCGAACCGGCAGACGTTTGAACCTGCCATTGGCAATGTCCTTGGTCTTGCCGTAGAGCTTCAGCTTGCCGTTTTCGATCTCGTACAGCGGCCAAATGCCGGTGTTGACGGCCAGTTCGCCCAGCTCGACCGACAGCACGGGATCGAAGTCCCAGCCCTTGGGACAAGGATTCAGGCAGTGAATGAATGTCGGCCCGCCAACAGACAGCGCTTTGCGGACGGCGTTCATCGCCTGCAGCGGGTAGGAGGTCGAAATGGTTCCTACATACTTGCAGGTGGGATGACCGGCCATCATCATCGGCGCCATGTTCTTCTTCCAGCGCTGATTCATGATGCGCTTCACTTTTCCCGGCGTGCTGAACGAGGTGTTGACGCCATAGGGTGACGCCCCGGAAATCTGGATGTCGGTGTTGGCGTACGACTCGTTGTCGTACATCAGGATCAGCAGGTTGTAGTCGGGATGGGTCAAGGTCGCAGAGATGGCGCCCAGACCCATGTCCGCACCGCCGCCATCACCGCAGAAGGCGATGACGTTGATGGGCTCGTCCTTCATGACGCCCTTGCGCATCTGGACACGGAATGCCGCGGCCGCTCCCAGCGCGCTGGAGCCCGCACTGCCGAGCTGCGTGTGCATCCAGGGAACGCCCCAGGGGGTCGCGTAGTACGAGGTGTTCGCCACGTACATGCAACCCGTGCTGCCCAGAACAATGGTCCTGGGACCTGCGGCCTTCGCCATCAATTTCATGATTTGCGCAGACTCGCAGCCCTGGCAGGTGCGGTGGCCGGAGGTGTAGTACTCCTCGTGTGGAACCTTCTTGACTCCATGGAAGGCTTCCAGGTTTTGTGTCGGTTTTTCTTCTACAAGAGTGCTCATAATGTGTTGTCCTTTCCGGCTCTGGATAACGCGGCGGGCGTTATCCCCGCAGCCCGATCCACTGTGTCAAGGGTTGCGTCTTACCTTTGGCGGCTTGGAAGACGATGTCGGTCATCTGTTCAACGTCCGGTACCGTCACTTCGCGTCCACCCAGCCCGCAAATGAAGCCCAGCACAGGTGGCCGGGTAGTTGCGCCGGTGTACATGGCCGAGCGAACTTCCGTGGCCACCACACCGCTCAGATTGGGAGAACCGAAGGAGAAATCGCGATCGATGACGCCGACGGCCTTGAAGCGCTCCAGACATTTCGCCAGCTCGGGACCGGGGAACGGCCGGAACCAGCGCAGCCGCACAAACCCGACCTTCTGGCCTTGTTCGCGCAGCTTGCGGACGGCAACCTTCACCGGCGTCGACATTGTGCCCATACCCAGCAGCACGACTTCCGCATCTTCGGTCATGTACTCTTCGAAGAAGGGATTGCCGTACTTGCGTCCAAAGGTCTTCTCGAAGTCGGCATAGACTTCGCGAATCACATCGCACGCGATTTCGGTGACGGCGTAGTTCTGCCGGCGAATCTCCATCACCCAGTCCTCATTGGCCTGTGGCGCAATGGAGATGACGTTGTCGGGATGCATCAGCAGATCGCCGCGATTGTAAGGAGGCAGGAACTTCTTGACCTGCTGCGCCGACGGGATCTGTACCAGGGCTTGCGAGTGGGTAAGGAATGCGCCGTCGCAACTAATCGCGAGCGGCACGAAGATGCGGCGGTCTTCCGCCACACGATAAGCAATGAGTGCGGTATCCAGCGCCTCTTGCGCGCTGTCAACCCAGGTGAGCAGCCAGCCCAGATCGCGGACCGCCAGCGCGTCATTGTGTTCCACGCCGAAGGCGCCGGGATCGTCGAGCGCGCGATTGCCCACCATGCACACCATGGGGATACGCAGCGCCGGACTGACCGTCAGCGCTTCCATGGCATACATCCAGCCCACGCCGCTGGAGCCGCAGAATACGCGGGCTCCGCACACCGACGCGTGCTTTACGATTTCGACTTGTGAATGTTCTCCTTCCGCCACGATGTACTCGCAGTCCATCTCGCCGTCGGCTACCAGCTGGCTGATGTACTGCATGACCGTGTCGTAAGGCCGGATGGGGTAAGCCGTGACTACGTCCACGTTGGCCAGTTTGCATGCAATCGCAATGGCTTCGGCGCCGGTAATCAGGGCTTCCTGCTCCTGGATATTCTTCTTTTCCTCGACAGGTACGGTTAAAGTCGCCATCTTTATATCTCCTTGTCTTTCCAGGCTTGCCGCCGGGCCATTAGGCTTTTGCAGCGATTTCCAGGGCTTTGGGTACCTCTTCCTGATACTGGCCGCGATAACGGAATCCATGGGCCCGCTTCGCGATCGGTTCGGCCTTCTGCATGGTGGTTTCCAGCCATTTCAGGTACGCGTCCGAATCCTTCTTGAACTCCGCCCACTGGCTCTTGTTGTCGTGGAATTCAGTCTCGTTCACCATGGAGACGCAGTCCTTCACCGGGCAAACCTGTTCGCAGACACCGCAACCGCAGCACGACTCCATGTTGGCGTCGTAGGTTCCGTCCGGAGTGACGTCGAAGGAAGCGTCCGGGCAGTTCAGCCAGCACAGCGTGCACTTGGTGCACGTCTTGAAGTTAATGACCGGCCGCATGGTACGGGTGGAGTACTTCTTGAACAGCTCGTTGCGCGCCGGACGGAAGCCACCGACTTCGCCGGTTGTGGGATCGGCATACGGTCCGCCCTGCGGCTGGCCGGTAATGGAGACGGCGTCTCGCATCTTCTGCCATTGTGGAAGCGTGAAACTGAATAGCTGGTCGGAATTGCCCTGACCCGCTTTTACGTCGACCGCGGTGAAGCGCTCGAACGCGGCGCGAGCCGAAGTTACCTTCAGCGGATTCTTCAGCTTGTCGTTGATGAATTGCTCAACCGCCTTCAGGCTGAACAGTTCCGGCAGCACTTTGGCGATAACGCCGAGAATGCGGACGTCGGTGTGGTCGTCTTTATAGACCCACATGCCTGAGAAGCTGGCTGCGCCTTTCACCACTCCCAGATGGTAAGGCGCTTCGCGGCGATGAATGTTCTGCAGCAGCGCGGGCGCGTCATCCAGGGAAACCACGATGAGCGTGCCCCCCGGTTTCAGAGCGTTATGCACCGGCTGCATGCCGTACCATGCCCACGACTCCGCGCCCTTGCAGAGCGTGTCGTCGAGGACCACGGTCAGGTCGACTTGCTTCGGCTCGTATTGCGCCATGCCGGCTTCGAGTGTCTGCTCGTCGTTGGCGACGATGGCGAAGCTCTTGGCCGGAATGCCGTTGCGCTCGGGAGAATCTCCGTAACGTCCAAAGGAGATTCCCTGCTTGCCTTGGTTGTGCGCGGCCAATACTATGCCGCGAGTGATGTTCTTAGCCAGGGTCTTCTGAAAGACCCCACGGTAGATGACTTCGACCGCGAATAGCTGGCCCATGTTTACTACCTCCGTTCCTTTACAACTTCTTGAGTGCGATGTTTTCGATTTCCTGCAAATGCCGGCGCATGGCCGCTGCAGCGGCGGCCGGGTCGCGCCGCTTCAGAGCTGCAAGAATTCGACGATGACCGGCAAGGGAACTCTCCTGCCGGCCTTTTCCCTGCAACGAGTGTTCCCGGGTCTCGCGCAACAAATCCATCAGCTCGTCCACCACCTGCAAAACCGCGCTATTGTTGCAAGCCAGAGCGATGCTGTAGTGAAATTCGGAGTCCTCCTCGACGGCCAGTTCGCCGCGGCGCACCTTGGCCTCCTGACGGTCAAGAATCTCCTCCATCTCGCCGATCTCCTCCTTCGAGGCGTGCAGAGCGGCGCGCCGCACCAAGGGCGGCTCGATCATCTTGCGTACGTCGATCAGCTCCGCCACCAGCTTCCGCTTGTCCCGCAGCACGTCAGCCAGGCGGTTGGCCGAGGCGCTGCGGGGATTGCAAACCACGGTACCAACACCTTGGCGTGGCTCCAGCAGACCCATCATTTCCAGGCTGCGGATGGCATCGCGCACCGAGCCGCGACTGACCCCGAGCATCTGTACCAGTTGCCGTTCTGGTGGCAGCAAGTCGCCGGGCTTCAGCTCTTCCGTGATGTGACGCTCCAGTTGCCTGGCAACGGCCTGGTAAATTTTGTTTCTGGGGATTGCTTCGAACCTGACTCTCGCTGTTGCGTGGGTGGCAACCATGGCAGTGGTCTGATGACTAACCAATGTCTACCTTGCGCCCAAACTGCCACAAGGACGCGGGTCACGTCGGGATGTGATAAGGAAGAATGGAGAGTGGCAACGTCTTCACAATTGCTGCATCGGGCAATGGGTGGAGCACGCCTTCCAGGCGTGCATATGATTCCGCTGAATGAGGGGTGGCTTTAGCCACTGAGGTAACTCGCGGCGGAATTTACCTCAGCGGCTGAAGCCGATTTCTTAATTAGTGCGCCTTCATGCTCCACCCACGACACAACGGGCCTGCCCCAGTTTTTCCGTGGCAGAAAAAAGGCGCGCCGTTACCGGCGCGCCTGAACAGCACGAACACTTCTTCGATTAGACGCCCACCGCCGCTGCAGCCTGAGCTGCGCGTGCCGCGGGAGTGAAGGCAACGTCCTGTGCATCCACCACCGCGATGGTTGTGATGTTGACGATCTCCTCCACTTCAGCACCGCGCGCCAACAGATGCACCGGCTTCGCCGTGCCCGTAAGGATTGGCCCCAGCGTCTCCGCTCCGCCGATGCTGGTCAGCAACCGGCAAGCGATGTTGCTGGCTTCCAGGTTGGGGAAGATCAACACATTGGCTCCGCCCTTCAGCACGGAGAACGGGAATGCCGCCTCCAGCTTCCTGGCGTTGACGGCGATGTCGCCTTGCACCTCGCCATCGACGATCAGGGTTGGATCGGCGTAGTGCACCAGTTCTGCCGCCCGCTTCATCTTCTCGCAGAACGGATGCTTGGTGCTACCAAAGCTGGAGAACGACAGCATGGCCACGCGCGGCTCAATGCCGAAGCGGCGCGCTTCCTGCGCGGTGCAGAGTGCGATCTCCGCCAACTCCTCGGCCGAGGGTTCGATGTTGACCGTGGCATCGGCCAGGAAGTAGAGATCGCCCTTGCGGGTGATGATGAGGTAGACGCCGGAGACCTTGTGGATCCCTTCGCGCACTCCAATCACCTGCAATGCGGGACGAATGGTGTCAGGATAATTCTGGGTCACGCCCGACACCAGCGCATCGGCATCGCCCATACGGACCATCATGGAGCCGAGCACGTTGGGATTGTTCATCAGCTCGTCGGCCGATCCCAGAGTCACTCCCCGGCGTTGCCGCAGCCGGTAAAGTTCCTTCACGTACTCTGCCCGGCGAGGCGCGGTCTCCGGTTCCACAATTGTGATGGCATCGAGCGGTATGCCCAGCTCCGCGGCAGTGCGCTCGATTTCCGCCTTGTGCCCCAGCAGCACGGGAATAGCAATTTTCTCTTCGATCAGTACGTGGCAGGCGCGCAGAATCTTCTGATGATTGCCCTCAGGGAAAACCACGCGCTTGGGATTCGCCTGCGCCTTGTGAATCATGGCGCGCATCAGCCCGTGCGCCTTGCCCAGACGATTCTCCAGCTGGTCGCGATATTCCTCGAGATTGACCGGGTTCTGCGCGACCCCAGTTTCCATAGCGGCCTTGGCCACGGCCGAGGCCTCCCATACCAGCACGCGCGGATCGAACGGCGTGGGGATGATGTAATCGCGCCCGTATTGCAGCCTCTCCACACCATAGGCGCGGCAGACTGAGTCGGGAACATCTTCCTTCGCCAGTGCGGCCAGCGCATACGTTGCTGCCAGCTTCATTTCTTCGTTGATACCGGTGGCGTGCACGTCGAGCGCGCCGCGGAAGAGGGATGGGAAGCCGAGGACATTGTTGATCTGGTTGGGATAGTCGGAGCGTCCCGTCGCCATGATCAAGTCCTCGCGGACAGCGCGGGCTTCTTCGTAGGTAATCTCGGGGTCGGGATTCGCCATCGCGAAAACCAACGGGTCCGGCGCCATGGAGGCGATCATCTCCGCCGTGAACGCGCCTTTGACGGAGAGCCCCAGCAGGAGGTCGGCGCCCTTGGCCGCATCGGCCAGGGTACGCATCTTGGTCTCTTGCGCGAAACGCTCCTTATAAGGATTCATACCTTCTTTGCGGCCCTTGTAGACGACGCCTTTGGTATCGACCAGGGTAATGTTCTCGCGCTTCACGCCCATGCAGACGTAGTGCTCGGCAGTGGCGATGCCGGAAGCGCCGGCGCCGTTGACCACAACCTTGATCTGATCGAGGCGCTTGTTCGTAAGCTCGACGGCGTTAAGCAGCGCCGCGCCGGTGATGATCGCCGTGCCGTGCTGGTCGTCGTGGAAGACCGGAATCTTCATCGTCTTCTTCAGAGTTTCTTCAATGTAGAAGCACTCCGGCGCCTTGATGTCTTCCAGATTGATGCCGCCGAAGGTAGGCTCCAGCAGTTGGCAGGCTTTGATGATCTCGTCCGGGTTCTTGGTGTTCAGTTCGATATCGAAGACATCGATGCCGGCGAATCTTTTGAACAGAACACCTTTGCCTTCCATGACCGGTTTGCCGGCCTGAGCGCCGATATCGCCCAGTCCAAGGACGGCGGTGCCGTTGGTCACCACCGCGACCAGGTTGCCCTTGTTGGTGTACTTGAATGCGTCTTGTGGATTCTTCTCAATCTCGAGACAGGGGACCGCGACCCCAGGCGTGTACGCCAGGCTAAGATCGCGTTGCGTGAGACACGGCTTGGTGGGAGTCACTTCCGTTTTTCCCGGGCGTGGCTTCGAGTGATAGTCGAGTGCATCCTGTTTAGTAATTGCCATGACGGCCTCCGAGTGAATGAAACGTAAGTATCGATGGATTCTGCGGGCTAAACTTTTCCAGCTCGAACAGGCCGTGGCAGCTCATCAACAGAGCGGCAGGCAGTTAAGTGAACGGCGATGAGATACGCCTTCACGTGATACGCACAGGCTATTGCGGGCCGGAAAACTACATCCCAGCTTTTAAGGTAGGTGCTTTCACCACCAGGGAATAGTGCGAGTGTCACATGCGTCTGTGAGCCAACGCTTGGAAACGGGTGGCCTCGGTCACAGGCAACGGTTGGGTGGTGAAGGGCGAGAGCAGTGGCGTGCATTCCACGAATAGTCCAGAATCGACTACGCAGGCCGGACACGTTATAGGATAGGTCCGCTTGAGAGGGTTGATCCGGATGAGGGAGTTCGTCGATGTAGCGTTGCGGTCGCACTTAATCCAGGCTGTCTTCTTATTTTTTGCGGCAGGAATTGCCGGGACACTGAATGCCGTAGCGGGCGGAGGCACTTTTATTTCATTCCCCGCACTTTTAGCGACCGGTGTGCCGGCGGTGCAAGCCAACGCGAGTAACACGGTTGCACTGTGGCCTGGGCTGGCAGCCAGTACGGGTGCCTACCTGAAACGACTGGACGTGCCACGACGCTTGTTGGTTCCGTTGCTGTTGACCAGCGTGGTCGGAGGGTTTGCCGGCTCGTTGCTGCTGCTGAAGACGCCACAACACATCTTCATGCACCTCATCCCCTGGCTGCTGTTGAGTGGCACCTTGCTGTTTGCCTTCGGCAACAAGATCCGCACAATTGCCGGCAAGACTGCCGTTACGGACGATTGGCAGAAGGCATCCTGGCGGGTAATCACCGTGGCTTCGATGGTTGAGCTGCTAATCGCAATCTATGGCGGGTATTTCGGCGCGGGTATCGGGTTTATCACGCTGGGAATGCTGGCGGCATTGGGCATGCGTGACGTCCACGCCATGGGCGCGATCAGAACGTTGCTGGCGGTGGTCATTAATGCGGCGGCGGTGCTGATGTTCATTGTGGCACGTGCCGTGGTTTGGCCGCGCTGCCTGGTGATGATTGCGGGTGCTCTGCTAGGTGGCTGGTTCGGCGCGCACTATGCGCAAAAAGCCGATCCCGTGAAGGTGCGGCGCGTGGTAATTGCCATCGGAGTGGCGATGAGCGCCTACTACTTCATTACTGTCCGATAGGCGGTTGCCCGGAGATTGAGTATTGCTGCACCTGGAGCCATATGTGCGTCTTAGCGTAGTAATAGGCTGGTTTTTGCCGATAATCAGGTAAACTAGTTAGATGGCAAGGGGTTGGCCGGAAGATCGTGATCTCCCGCCGTCGCCTTCGTTCTGTTCGATCTTGAAGTTCCAATGAGACTGCGTAGCTGAACCTGAGCACAGCCCCCATCGACTCACCTATGATGCCTCCTTATCGCATCTAACGATGATAGCCAGGGGTGCGGGATTGAATCCGCAGTTTTTTATATACGGAGAAATATTTAGCATGGCCACCACCACGATAGAAGTTGATGCAACCGCGAACAATTGCAGAAATACCAGGCTGGAGCGCTGGGTCGCAGAAGTGGCACAACTGTGCAAACCCGATCGGGTGCACTGGTGCGATGGCTCGCCCCAGGAATATCAGGAGATGCTGCGGCTGCTGGTCCTCACTGGGACCGCGATCCCGCTGGACTCCGCGAAACGTCCCAACAGCTTCCTGGTCCGCTCCGACCCCGCTGATGTAGCCCGTGTTGAAGAGCTCACTTTTATCTGCTCGCGAACCAGGGAAGAGGCAGGCCCGACTAACAACTGGGAAGATCCGGCGAAGATGAAGGAGAAGCTGACGGGATTGTTCGCAGGCTCGATGGTGGGACGCACGATGTACGTCGTTCCTTACAACCTGGGGCCGATCGGTTCGCCCAGCGCAAAGATCGGAGTGGAGATCACCGACTCAGCTTACGTCGTCGCCAGCATGCACATCATGACCAGGGTAGGCAGCCGGGTGCTTGAGGCTCTGGGCATAGACGGCGAGTTTGTGCGTGGACTGCATTCGGTTGGCTTCCCGCTGGGTCCCAATCAGCCGGACGCAACATGGCGCTGCAATGCGAAGGATAAATTCATCTGCCACTTTCCCGAGACGCGTGAGATCTGGTCGTATGGTTCCGGCTATGGCGGGAACGCCTTGCTGGCGAAGAAGTGCCATGCCTTGCGCATCGCATCGGTGCAAGCGCGCGACGAGGGCTGGATGGCGGAGCACATGCTGATCCTCAAGCTCATCAGCCCAGCCGGTCGGGTGAAGTACATCACTGGAGCTTTCCCATCGGCGTGCGGCAAGACTAATTTGTCGATGCTGATTCCAACCATTCCCGGTTGGAAGGTGGAGGCTATCGGCGATGACATTGCCTGGATGAAATTCGGCGCGGACGGCCGGCTTTACGCCATCAACCCCGAATATGGTTTTTTCGGCGTGGCACCGGGCACGAGCATGAAGTCGAACGCCAACGCCATGCGCACGGTAACCAGGAACTCCATCTTCACGAATTGCGCCATGACGCTCGACGGCGATGTGTGGTGGGAGGGGATGACCGATCAGAAGCCGTCCGCGTTGGTGGATTGGCTACGTCGGCCGTGGACACCGGACTCGGGACGGAAGGCAGCACATCCGAATGCGCGGTTTACAGTGTCCGCGAAGCAATGTCCCGTGATCGCTCCTGAATGGGAGGATCCGCAGGGCGTGCCGATCGATGCGATCCTGTTCGGTGGACGGCGTGCGGGAATTGTTCCGCTGGTCACGGAGGCGTTCGACTGGCGGCACGGTACCTTCCTGGGAGCAACTGTCAGCAGCGAGACGACCGCAGCCATCGCCGGCAAGGTAGGACAGCTACGCCGTGATCCCATGGCTATGCTGGCCTTCTGCGGCTATCACATGGGCGACTACTTTGCGCATTGGCTGCAGATGGGAACGCTCACGGATTCGTCGAGGCTGCCCAGGATTTTCTACGTTAATTGGTTTCGCCAGGACCAGAATGGCAAGTTCCTATGGCCGGGCTTTGGTGAAAATAGCCGCGTGTTGAAATGGATTTTCGAGCGGTGCGACGGTAAGGTGCACGCGAAGGACACTCCCATCGGACGGATTCCCGAGGTTGCCGATCTTGACACCACCGGATTGCAGATGACGGCTGCAACGGTAGCGGAGCTCCTTGGTGTCGACATCGAAGGCTGGCTGGCGGAGGTACCGTCAATCAGAGAGCACTTCGCGCGTTTCGGCAGCCATCTGCCGGAAGGATTGAGCCTTGAGCTGAAGGGTCTGGAAGAGCGTCTCCATGCGGCGAAGCGATAGTTATCCCAAGCAACGGTCGCGCGGCCAACTTGTACGCTGCGTTTGAGCCGGTGGTTTGCTCATTTTGGCTGCTGCCCAGCCGCACAGTCCGACAACAGTTTCGCGCAAGCGTACACCGTTCGCGTGTAGGGCATGGGGATATCCACGCGCTCGCCCAGTTCCACCACTGCCCCCACCAACGCTTCCAACTCCATTGACCGGCCCGCTTCGAGGTCTTGCAGCATTGAGGTTTTGTGCTCCCCAACTTTTTCCGCGCCTGCGATTCGCTGATCGATGGAAACAGGCAGCTCCATGCCCAACTTGCGGGAGACCGCTTCCACTTCCTGCATGATGTTTCGGATCACCGAACAAACTCCCGGATCGCGCACCATCTGAACCAGCGTGGCGCGCGTCAGTGCGCTGACCGGGTTGAAGGAAGCGTTGCCCAGGACCTTTACCCAAATCTCGTGGCGGATACGAGTGGTGACCGGGCAACGCAAGCCGGCCGCGATCAGCGCCTCTGCAATTCGGCGGCAGCGATCGGAGCGCGTGCCATCCGGTTCGCCAAGAGAAATGCGGTTGCCTGCGATATGTTGAATCACTCCTGGTGCGATGATTTCGGTGGAAAAGTAAACAATGGAACCTAGCACGCGGTGCGCCTCGATAGCCGAGGAAATCACGCCGCCGGGATCGACGCGCTCCAGACGTAATCCTTCCCAATCACCGCCGAAGCCCTCGAAGTACCACCATGGAATTCCATTCTGCGTGCTGACGACGGTGGTGTCTGGCCCCAATACCGGCCGCAAATGAGGCGCAAGTTGCGGCAGGCCGTGTGCCTTTACGCCAAGAAAGACAACGTCCACAGCTCCCACTTGTTCGAGGGAGCTGGCGATTGTGGGCCATGCCACGAAATCTCCCTCAGCACTTTTCACCTGCACGCCGCGCTCCTGCATGGCGCACAGATGCGGCCCTCGCGCGAAGAGCGTGACATCGAACCCGGCCTGCGCCATGCGCGCCCCGATGTAGGCTCCGATTGCTCCCGCTCCCGCGATCAGGAATCTCATCACTGGTTATCCGTGAGCGCATCCGCGACGGCGCGGCGGCGAACTTTTCCGGTTGCGGTGGTTGGAATACTTTTTACCAGGTAGATCTTTTTCGGACACTTGTATTCTGCCAGCGACTCCAGGCAGTGCTTGATTAGGGCCTTCTCGGTAGCGCCATGCGGTTCGTGCAAGACCACGGCTGCAGCCACGTCTTCGCCCAGGGTGGGATGCGCGTAGCCAAACGTGACCGCCGCCGCGACCGCGGGATGTTTTAGCAATACCTCATCGACTTCATGAGGCGCGATATTCTCGCCGCCGCGGATGATGATGTCCTTGATCCGGCCGCTCAAGTGCAAATAGCAGTCGGAATCGAGCCAGCCTTCGTCACCGGTGCGAAACCATCCCCGCACAAAGGCGCGGGCGTTGGCTTCGGGGTTGTTGTCGTATCCGCGAAAAACATTAGCGCCTTGAATAGCAACCTCGCCGCGATGGTCGTTGCCGAGGTCATTGCCATCTTTATCCATGATTCGGACGCGCAGCCCCGCGCCTACACCCACAGAGCCCGTTTTGCGATGCCGCGGCGGCAGGGGATTCGAGGTCATTTGATGGGCCGCTTCGGTCATTCCGTAGGCTTCAACAAAAGGAACGCCAAACAGCTCTTCGATCTGGTGAATGACCTCCGGCGACAGCGGCGCGCTGCAGGAACGAATGAAACGCAGAGACGCGGCTTCGGCCGGCTTGTGGTGAGCCCGGGCCAGCAGCAACTGGTGCATCGTGGGCACTCCCGAATACCAGGTCACGTGATGTTCGCGGACGGTCTTCCAGAATGAAAGCGCGTTGAACCTGGTAGGAACGACGACGGTCCCTCCGGATACCAAAGTTGACATCGTGGAGCCAATTAAGCCATGCACGTGAAACAGCGGCATGATGCACAGCGAAACGTCTTTCTCGGAGAGTGCGTAGGTGTTGGCGATATTGGCCGAGGAGACTGCCAGGTTGAAATGACGCAAGGGCACACGCTTCGGCCGGCCCGTGCTTCCGCTGGTGTGCAGGATGAGCGCAATGTCTTCAGCCGCGGGCTCGGTTACCGAAACTCCTGTGGGAGCACCTGCCAGGTGAACCTTGCCCTGTTCGCTCATTTCCACGGAGAGCACCGGGATCTTGCGGTCAGCGGCTGCGCTGCGCGCGAATTCCGCCCCCACCGCGGGGCAAAGCAAAATACGAGCATTCGTGTCAGCGAGAAAAAAAAGAAACTCCTCATAAGGGTAGGCTGGGTTCAAAGGAGCTGCTGTTCCAGCGATGGAGGCAGCCAGAAAGCTCACAATCGCCGGCAAACCATTCGGCAAGGCGATCGCCACGGCATCGCCACGCCGAATGCCGGCGGAGGCCAACGCGCTCGCCATAGCCAGCACCTGCTGCCGAAGCGAATCGTAGGTGACACGGATCCCGATCTCGGGAACGATAACTGCAGTGTGACTGTCGGCGAAGTGCAAAACGTCAAGCAGCGTGTTTACCGATTTCAGGGTCATTCCTCGTCCCTTGGCGCAGCGACAAATGAGATTCAGCTAATGCATGAATTCTAATCGAGTAACGCCCTGCTAAACTCTTTCAGAATAAAGATGCACATTGTCCTCAGATACTGAGCTGAGCGCCTGGACTTCCGGCACCGCGAATCGCGCTGCGCACAGTGAGTCTAGTTGGTGAGGAGCGCTGCGAAAGGCGAACCAGTTATGTCGCATGATGAGACCGAAACTTTGGCGCGTGAACTACTCTCCGCGTACGAGCTGGGCCAAATGGTGTCTGCGCTTCCCTCGGCGCGCCCAGGTTTCGATCTCAACACGGCTTACGAAGTTGAAGCAGCCATCAAGAGTTTTCGCGAAGCTGGTGGATCCAGGGCCGTCGGCCGCAAGGTTGGTTATGCCAATAAAGCCATGTGGCGTGTGCTCAAGCTTGAAACTCTGGTTTGGGCCCACATGTACGACGACACTGTGCAGCATAGCGACACTAACTCCGCCACGCTGTCGCTCCCGCATCGCCGGTCGCTGAAGATCGAACCCGAGATTGTTTTCGGCCTGAAACAACCGATCATTGCTGAGGGCCTCGATGCAACCGCTGCGCTCGGGTCTGCGGAATGGTTGGCGATGGGATTCGAAATCATCGATCGTCCCTTTCCGGAATGGCAGTTTCAGCCGAGCGATTTCGTCGCATGTCTTGGACTTCATGCCGCGCTGGTGATCGGAGAGCGGGTGCAAGTGCGGCCCGATTCCGTTGCTGCTCTCGTGGACGAGCTGGCGCGATTTAAGGTGCGCGTGTCGAAGAATGGAGAGTTCGTGGAAGAAGGTTCCGGCAGGAACTGCTTGCGGAGTCCAGCTTTGTGCCTGGCGGAACTCGGCACCGCCATCATACGGCGATTCCCAACCGAGCCATTGAGCGCGGGGGAAGTCGTCAGCTCCGGAACGCTCACCGCCGGGCATCCGATCGACAGCGGCGATGTCTGGACAGTTGAGGTCGAGGGGCTGTCGCTGCCGCCGCTTACAATGCGCCTAACGTAGTGCGGTGTCCCGCAATTTCGTATCACAACTCTAGGGCACGATGTTGTGGGAAGGTCTTCCCCTCAGCGGATAAAGCCGCCCCCCGACAGGGGTTCTTGCGGCACGGCTGAGAAGCCGTGCCCTTTCAAAAACAACGCAGATTTATTCCACGAACTTCCGGGACGCCATACTAGACGCGTGGGGCTCGCCACGCTTCCGTACATTCGTTAATTGACCACTACAACCCGGCCTATTGTACCGCTGGCGATTTTCCCGCTCCCGCAAAAATGTCGAAGACGTAATCGTATGCAGCCAAAGCTGCTTTATCCATGGCGCCGGCTTCCACGCGCTTGACGATTTCCTCGCGGGAAAGATCGAACAGAGCATCGAGTATCTGTGTTCGCAGCCGCTCGTCAGCCTGCGCAACCCTGAACAACACTCTTGCGCTGTGCTGAATGTATCTGGGCGACTGCAATTGTCGCTTCAACAGATCCATGATCAGCGGCGCCTTGCTTCGGTCAAAGCGGCCGGGATCGCCACTGCGATCCAGTTCAGCGAAGAACGCCCGCGTCCATTCGTTATGGAGCTCCCAGACTTTGTCGAACAGCTCAGGCGCGAAGCGGCTGCCGGCTTTTACCGCGAGCACGTTGGTTGCCGGAACCACGCCATCCCCGGTGAGCTCCGGCGCCTTCAGATAGCCATCTTTCGTGATGACCGCCTGATGTTGAACAAGGCTCCATAGCCAGGAAACGTAGATTCGATAGGTTGCCAGATCGTTCATGAAGCGCAGGCCAAGCTCGTAATCGTCAATCGCGGCGGCGAAGTTGCCGTTCAGGATCTGGTAGCCATAATTGGCCGCCATGTAGAACGAATGCTGAATGTGCTCGATGGTGATGTCGCCCTCAGGCACGTCATAAATTGCATCCCAGCGTTCCTGGCTCAGGATTTTCTCCGGCGTATTGACGGCTTCTTTGGCGACGATTGAAGGCGTGATCTTTCCCTGTGCGTTCAGCAAGCCGCGGCTCTGGAACAAGCTTCGTTCCGAATCGATGAGGCCGCTGGCAACGGTGGGCAACGGCTTGTTGTTGACCTGCACCATCTCTTGCGGCGCGTCAATCATCGCTTGCAATTGCTCAAGTGAAGCGCGCAAGGGAACATTACCTGCCTCCACGTAGGCCGGCTCCGGACTTGCTACCCAACTTTGGCGGTAAGCGTCATACAACTTTCCTTTGAGGCGACCGGCGAGAATGTCTTTCAGGGTCGGCGGTTGGCCGTTGGGGAGCGGCGCCTCGGGCACAAACATCAGGCCAAGCAGACGCTCGCGCAGCTTGTCGATTGCCATCGCCCGGAGGGCAAGCGGGTTGTAGCGCGCACGGCCATAGGGATCGCTGGTCTGATAGATCATGACCGCAGCCATTCCGCCAATCGGCGCAGCGTTGGTAAGCTCGCCGTCCTTCATACCGCCCATGAGCATCATCAGCGCATTGAAGCGTTGGTACGCGATCATGTTCGGAGTCGCCATGCCGATGGACTGCGGATCGGGAAAGACGCCCTTCGGATCGTCCTTCCAGATTTCGATGAGGCTGCCCAGATAATCCCAGCGGCCAACGTTGGTTCCCAGCAGGCGACGGCGCAATACCCAGGCAATCGCCGGCAGAAAACGGCCTGCATTACCTTCCTCATAGAGCATCTTGATCTTGAATGTCCCGGCCGGCACGCCAATCATGGCTTCCACTCGCGACAGCAGCTTTTCAAAGATCAGCGCTTCCTGCGGCGTCTGAATCTTCGGAATGTAAAAATACGCCCCGGTGCCGAGCTTCTTCAGCGCGTCATAGTTGTTGATGACCCACAGCACGATGATGGGAATCGCGCCGGGTACCGGTTGATCTCCGACGGTGATGTGGTCGTAAAGTACGTGGAGGCTGGGCGGTCGAACCAGGCGCGTTGGCCACTTGGAAGGAGCGCTGTTGATCCGGTACTTGCGCACCTTGCCCTTTTTCGTCACTTCGTAAGCATGATCAGTCCAGCGGCCTCCGAAAATTTCCTTGGCATTTTGCAGGGCGGCGAAGACGCCTACGGGCTCGCTGCTGGCAGAGCCGTCGGGCCGGAAGTGCGGCGGCGAGGCATCTTCAAAATCCGGCATGTTCATTGGGGCCGAGCTGTTCAGCGCGTTGAAAGCCATGTCCAGCGGATGCCATGGTCCGGTCAGCTCCAGACCCGCATTGTTCAGCGGGTGAACATCATCAGGGATGGGAACCTGGTCGTTCAGCCGCCAGCGCCAATCGCTATCCGTACCCAGAAAGTTGTCGATCATGCCCTGAACGATCTGCCGGTACGTCCAAAGATTTCCGGTGACGGGATCCTGGAACTTGTCGTTCCAATCAGGCCAGGCGTAGCGCTCACGCACCGGTTGAGTCGATTGCAACAGCTCGCGGCGAGCGGTCAGGGCCGCGGCTATTTCCGGGCGCAGCTCTTCGGTGAGCGTGGCAATCATCTGTTCGATATCGACTTCGCGCCCGTTTACCCTTTGCCTGCCAAACAGGTCGGGGAACTTCTGGAGAATGTCCTCGCGGATCATGTTGGTCTCCTTACTGCTGTCAGTAACTTGGAAAGCCGCGTGCGAGACCGGGGAAATTCATGGGTCCCATTCTCACGCTGCGAAGAAGGTTAACAAATAACAATGCAATCTTAAGGTAAGAAGATCACCAAGGCCTGTGATCTTGCAAGAACGCCGCGGTTTTCAAGGCTCTGGATGAAACGTCTCTCTGCATCAGTCTGCATACTTAACCGAGCACCCATAAGGGCGGGTTGTCGGGTTGCTGACGGGCTTGCCTGATTCGGCCTCAACGAGCGCGAGCGATACGTAGTTCTTTGCGCCGTTGACGTCTGCAAGATCGGTGGTCGGCCGGTCGTCAATCGCGCCGCTGTAAATCAGGATTCCCTTTGGGCTGATGATAAAGATATCTGGCGTGGTCTTGGCGTCATAGAGATGGCCCAAAGCGCCGGCCGGATCGAGTAGAACGGCGGTGGGCGCGGCGTTAGCCTGCTTAAGATAGGTGTTCTCTTCGGCTGCGGTGACGTAACCCTGCTTGCCCGGCGCGGACGAAGCTACCGTCAGCCAGATGACGCCCCGGCCAGTCCATTCACGCTGCAGCCGCTGCATGTTTCCACTGCTGTAATGCTTCTGGGTATAAGGGCAGCCTCGATTCGTCCATTCCAGGACCACGTATTTGCCTTGATATTCGGAAAGCTTATGCACTTCGCCATTGCTGTCGGTTGCGGTGAAGTCGGGTGCAGCTTCGCCCACCCGCGCTGCCCACGCTACCGAGAAGGCGATCAAAGCGAATCCGATTACGGTCGATACAGCAAGCCATTTTCTCATTCTTATTCTCCTGCAGACTTTCTCTTTACTGAGCCATCATGGAATTGCTTAATCCAAATTTTATACCTGGTTGCTGTTGCTATTGCGAAACCAGGGGAGCCGCAACCTGGAACGCGCGGCGTGGCCCGAGGACAATGAGACCTCTTAGAATCGCAACCGGCTTGGTTAGCTGGTCCGACTTCTTCAGAGTGAGACGAAATCCAGTGCGAGTCGGCGCAAAATCCTGCACGCTCGAATTGTCGATCTGACTCGGATCAAGCGGGAAAAAGCTTGCGCTTGATACTTGCGGCCTCGCTTGCACCGTCAATATGAAATGTTCCTTGTCCGCTACTGCAGTCACCTTCCAACCGGCAGGCATGGGCTTTGGGAACTGCGCCCTGGTTTGCTGGAACAGCGCACGCCACGCAGCCCAGTCGGCTGCGCCGGCAGGCGTTGCCAGCGTAAGATGAGCTTTTCCAGGTATGCACATCTCGCGACATACGATATATTTCACATCCGCCGACAGGCGCGGAATCGATGTCGCGTTGTGCCCTGACGTCCCTTCGATGGGAGCCATCAGCAGCGCTTGTTTTTCGTAGCCGTAATCTATGACCGATCCGCTCCCGAGACGGATTGGCTGCGGCCAGAGAATCGGGCCAGCCGTGAATCCTGGCGGCAGCTCCCATTGGATCTTGGGCGGTTCGCCTGAATCGCCAGGGTTTTGCCAGTAGATGTGCCAACCCGGCTCCAGCCGAAACAACACGCCGACCCACAAAGGTTGGCCTGGTGAGGCCGTGGCCTGCTCGGAGATCAACTCAAGTTTGATGTGAGTCTGTGCGGGTGACTGCGCATAGGAGTGCTCAGCCAATGCCAGCATCGCACACACCGCGAGCCACAGAATGCTGCGCCGGGATAAAACGAGCATGGTAATTGGACGCGCCGCCACGCTCTTGGTTGCCGGGTCTCGATCCCAATCGGGGCCGGCGAGTCGATCTCTCGCGGTACTTCTTGCACGCTGACCGCTCAATAATTGCCAATTTGTTACGGAAATGTTACTAACGGGTGAGGCTAGTTGTTGCGGGGACGAGATCACTTACTTCCTATGCTCAGGGACATAAGGACGGCGGAACGTCAGCCTCAAGGCGAACACGGGGCTTCAGCGGGGCGCGTTTTCTGGATTACCGGGTTATCCGGTGCCGGCAAGACCACCTTGGGGCGCGAATTGTCGAGCCGGCTGCGTGCGGCCGGTCGCCCGGTAATGTTCCTGGATGGCGATGCGCTCCGCTCTGTGATTGCCGAGGATCTTGGCCACTGCGCAGAAGATCGGCGGCGATCGGCGATGCGCAACGCGCGGCTCTGCCGGTTGCTGGCCGAGCAGGGTGTCGATGTTGTCTGCGCGACCATTTCGTTGTTTCACGAGGTACATCGGTGGAATCGGGAGAATATCCCGGGTTATCGCGAGATCTACCTTCGAGTGCCGATAGACGAGCTGCAACGTCGGGATAGCAAGGGCATCTACGCAGGGGCGCAGCGCGGCGATGCGCGCAATGTCGTTGGCCTCGACCTGCCGGCGGAGGCGCCCGAAGCGCCGGACCTGGTTCTGGATAATTATGGCGCACTCGACGTTGCCACGGCGGTCGACCGAATCCTGGCGGCGTGCGCCACGCGCGATGCCACAGGTCACCCGGCCCACGTCCTCGATTTCACGACCAAAGCGAAAACTCTGGAAGCGCTGGCGCCGCTGCTGCGCAGTGGCCGCGTCCTGCCGCAAGTCCGATTCTCGGTTAGCGATTGGCGCTCGGACGCCGCCGGCGTGCTCGCTGCCATCGCGGCTGCGCCCTGGGGTTCAGATCGGGTCATTGTGCGGAGCAGTGCCCAGGTCGAGGACGCGGTCGCGGGCTCGCAGGCCGGCAGGTACGATTCCGTACTGGGTGTGACCGGCAGCGCAGCCTTGGCACAGGCAATCGACCAGGTGATTGATTCGTTCGCCGATGGCGGAAGTGACGACGACCAGATCTTCGTACAGCCCATGCTTGACCACGTGGCAATGGCTGGCGTGGTCTTCTCGCGCAATCCCAGCGGCGGCCCCTATTACATTGTCAATTATGACGACCGTTCCGGCCTGACTGATCGCGTGACCGCCGGTGTCGGCGGCAATCTCGAGACTTTTTTTTGCCTGAAGTCGCGGTCTGATATCTGCCCGCCGCCGCTAGCGCCGGTCATCGCTCTGGTCAGCGAGCTAGAAAGCCTTCTGGGGTGCGATGCCATCGACGTAGAGTTCGCCGTCGGCGGGGATGGGCAGCTCTATCTTCTGCAAGTCCGCCCGCTCGCTGTCGAGTACCAGGAGCGAGTATCGGATGCAAAGGTCGACGCGGCGCTCGCCGATGTCGCGCGGAAAGTCGAGCTGCTGAGCCGCCCGCATCCCTACCTGCACGGCAGCCGGGCGATATTCGGCGTTATGCCGGACTGGAACCCGGCAGAAATCATCGGCGTGCGGCCCTGGCCGCTCTCGCTGTCGCTCTATCGCGAACTCATCACCGATGCCATCTGGGCCTATCAGCGGGACAATTACGGATACCAGAATCTGCGCAGCTTTCCGCTGATGGTCAGCTTTCACGGACTGCCCTACATCGACGTGCGGGTCAGCTTCAACTCCTTCATACCACGCGACGTTTCCGACAATCTTGCCGACCGACTGGTGAACTACTACATCGATCGCCTGCTCGCTGAGCCGCATCTTCATGACAAGGTCGAATTTGAGATCATCTTTTCCTGCTACACCCTCGACTTGCCGAAGCGGATTAGCGGGCTTGCCGGGCACGGGTTTTCTCCGGACGATCTCGCCGAACTTTCAGGCGCATTGCGGCGCCTTACCAATCGCATTATGCATGGCGAGACCGCGCTGTGGCGGCGCGACCGCGCCAAGATCGACCTGCTGGCGCAGCGCCTTCCGACCATCTGCAATGCGGAGATCGACAAAATCAGCCGCATTTACTGGCTGATCGAGGACTGCAAGCGCTACGGCACGCTGCCGTTCGCCGGGCTGGCGCGGGCAGGCTTCATCGCGGTCCAGATGCTTCAGTCCTTCGTCGAGGTAGGCGTATTCAATGCCGATGAGGTTGCGACCTTCATGGCGAGTGTCGATACCGTTGGCTCGCGCATCGGGCAGGATTTCGCGCAACTTTCGAAGGCAGACTTCCTGGCGCGCTACGGCCATCTCCGGCCGGGGACTTACGACATTCTGTCGCCCCGATACGACGAAGCTCCTGATCTCTATTTCGACTGGTCGAGCGTCCGGCCTATCGCGCCCGAGCCGCCGCGCTTCGCGCTCTCCATCGAGCAGTTGCGCCGCATCGAGCAACTGCTCAAGGAACATGAGCTCGAGATCGACGTCTTGAGTTTGATCGAGTTCATCAAGGCCGGCATTGAGGGCCGCGAATACGCGAAATTCGTGTTCACCCGAAGCTTGAGCGACGCTCTGTCGCTGATCCGCCAACTGGGCGAGGAACACGGCCTTTCGGTGGAGGATTGTGCATTTCTGAACTACGAGGTCATCCGCACGCTTTACAGCGAAAGCGGTGCGGTGGGCGAGGCCTTGCGGGAGAGTGTCGCGCAGGGCAGAGAGCGTCACGCGCTCACCCGCGATCTGGTTCTTCCGCCGATTATCGCGTCGCCCGATGAGGTGTTCGCGTTTCACCTTCCCGCGAGCCAGCCGAACTTCATTACGCAGAAAAAGATCACGGCACCGGTAGCCTCCATCAGCGATCCGCCGGAGAGCTTCGCGGGCCGGATTCTTTTCGTGCCCAGCGCGGATCCTGGCTTCGACTGGATCTTCACGCGTAACATCAGCGGATTCGTCACCCAATTCGGCGGCGCCAACTCGCACATGGCGATCCGCGCCGGCGAACTCGGCATACCGGCAGTAATCGGCGCCGGCGAAACTCTCTTCCGGCGATGGCAGACCGCGCGCCAGTTGTGCCTCGATTGCACCAACCAGAAGGTAATGCTCATCGCATGAAAGCGGTCGCCATCACCCAGCGGGTATCCGTCGTTCCGGCCTATGGCGAGCGCCGTGATTGCCTGGACCAAGCGTGGACTAAGTTCCTGTCAGCCTGCGGGCTGCTTCCCATATTGCTTCCGAATGTCACCGAGGCTGCGGTTGCTTTGTGTGAGGCGACCGGCGTTGCCGGGTTGGTATTCACCGGCGGTAACGATCCTGCCACTTTGGGCGGCGATGCTCCGGAGCGCGACGCCGTGGAGAATTCTCTGCTCGATCTGGCCGAGCGGCGTGGGCTGCCGGTGCTGGGCGTTTGCCGCGGCATGCAAATGATCCAGCAGCGTTTCGGTGTCCCGTTACGCTGCGTCGAAGGTCATGTGACACAAAGTCAGGTCATCCAAATCGACGGCGAGCCACGAGAGGTCAACAGCTATCATCGCTTTGGCGCATTCGACTCGCGGCCGCCGCTCGGTATCTGGGCTATCGCCGCCGACGGCGTCGTAAAGGCGGTTCGACATTCGACCCAGCCTGTAACCGGGATCATGTGGCACCCTGAGCGGTGTGTCCCATTCTCGCCTGCCGACGTGGCACTGTTTCGCCAAGTCTTCGGAGTCGAATGATGCGTGCAGTTATTCTCGCTGCGGGTCGCGGTAGCCGCCTGGGTTATCTCGGCGACGATCGCCCAAAGTGCTTCGTTGAACTCGAAGGCAAGCCTTTGATTGAGCGCCAGATCGCGGCGCTGCGGCGAGGTGGGGTAGACGAGATCGGAGTCGTCCGCGGTTATCGCGCCGAGATGATCGACTTTCCCGGCCTCACCTATTTCGCCAACGAACGATGGGCCGAAACCAATATGGTGATGTCGCTGGCCGCCGCCGCTCCCTGGCTGCGCGCGGGGCCGGTCATTGTCAGCTATGCTGACATCTTCTACCGCAGCGAGTTGGTGCGCGGTCTGTCCGGTGCTCCAGGCCAGTTGGTCACCAGTTACGACCGGGCTTGGCGTCGCTTGTGGGCGCGGCGTTTCGCCGATCCTTTGGCCGACGCCGAGACTTTCCGCATCGATCCTACTGGACGATTGCTGGAGAT
This sequence comes from uncultured Acidobacteriaceae bacterium, assembly GCA_963789245.1. GTDB lineage: Bacteria > Acidobacteriota > Terriglobia > Terriglobales > Acidobacteriaceae > Bog-257. The sequence continues at coordinate 491,934 of CAWBKE010000012.1, forward strand.
TGGTGGCAAGACGACGCGGGTCGAAGATATCGAAGGGCAATATATGGGCCTGCTGAAATTCACGCCGCCGGCATGGAGTGCCGTCGAAGCGCTACTCGGTACACTTGATGTACCGGTCCGTGACCGCCTCGATATGACTGGATTGCTGGGCCGACTGCTGGCTGGAAAGAAACTTCCGATCGAGACTTTTGCCACCGATGGCCAATGGGGCGAGATCGACAATCCCGAGGACGTAGCTCTGTATGAAAAGATGGTGAGCGAGGGCGAGCTGCTGCTCGAGGATGTGCTGCCCAGCACGGAGCCGACGGCATGAAACACGGAGATTTTACGGGACTGGCTGGCGACTACGCCAGATTTCGGCCGGGCTATGCGCCGCAGGTCGCGACGGCGATCCTGAATTATGTGGGGCGCGATGCAGCCAGCATTGATGCTGCCGACATCGGCGCCGGCACAGGTATTTGGACGCGCACGCTCGCCGCCCGCGGCCTGCATTCCATCGTCGCCGTGGAACCCAATGACGACATGCGCGGGCGGGGAATCGAGAGCTCGCGCGGCACAGACATCGTCTGGCGCAAAGGTTCGGCTGAGGTCACAGGATTGCCGGACAGATCAGCCGATCTGGTGAGCATGGCCTCGTCATTTCACTGGGCCGATTTCGACATGGCATGCGACGAATTCCACCGCATCCTGCGTCCCGGCGGCGTTTTCGTCGCTCTGTGGAATCCCCGTTTCATCGAGGCCAACCCGCTCCTGGTTGAAATCGAGGCGCAGATCACGCGGCTGAAGCCGGACATTCAACGCGTATCGTCCGGACGCTCCGGCATTACCGAGCGACTGACAGATATGTTGAGTGCCACGCCGCAATTCGCTGAGGTGCTGTACCTGGAAGGCAGACATTCCGTCTACCAGACGCCCGAGCAGTATATCGGCGTGTGGCGTTCGGTGAATGATCTGCAGGTGCAGTTAGGGCCGGAGCTATTCCGCGAGTTCCTCGATTACACAGAGAAGCGCGTCGCGGGACTGACTGCGATCGAGACAACCTATGTGACTCGCGCCTGGGCGGCGCGGCGCGCATAGACACTCTGCTGACCGGCATGGTTACTATGGCACATCAATCCAAGTGCCTGGTAATCCAATCGATACTCAACCTAGACCATAGCCGAGTTTCTCAATCCGTCTCTTTGTCTCTATATCCAGCCCATCGATAAAGCTTCTGAACCGAGGGACTTTTTCTTTAATAGCTAAATAGCGATAGGGCTTGGTTTTTGGAGGGATGAGATCAGCACGGTTCAAATTAACATGAACCGACATGACTTCAACGATCTTAGAAAACTCCTTGAGGGGATCGATCATGAAGTCCTCAAGCCGCAATGTAAGCGTGGCCGATGGGAGATGAAGCTCAGTTTCCTCAACAAATTCCTGGAAAGACAAAAATGGCGGTCCTGGTTCGGTCGCAAACAAATCTGGGTCGCCCTGGGCAAAGGCCATGAATTCAGAAAAATTCCGCTCCACATCGGCGCACAGATGGTCGGTTTGTTTATAAGCGTCCGAGATAGCCCAGATCGCCATGTCATCGCGAGCGTATGTCCGCCAATAAAGCCAATTTGAGAGCAAGGAATCAAGGGGGTGACGATAGAGAAAGATCACATCGGCAAATCCCGATCTCACCGCTTGCAATATTCGGCGCATGATCGTGGGCGTAGACTGACCACGAGACATGTACCGCATAGTGGCATGTCCGCTATATATCATGGATGTCGGACCCGAATGCAAACGCATCCCATCCCTGAAATATCTCGCTCTTTCTCCAATGTTCCGCACTATGAGTTCATTAAGATACAAACGTCCCGTGCCGAATAAGCCGATAACATAAGCTGTTTTGTCATTCCCCAGACCCGTATCGTCGTAGAACTGAGAAATCTCGCGGGCCCGATGGGCCCGGTCGAGTTCCGTCGTACCGGCAGGAATGTACGGATTCGGGGGCTTCTGTAAGCTGACTAACGCCTCTACCTGCTCGCGCAAAAGTAAGAACTGCTCTTGCATCGCTTCCGCCAGAGCGGCGCTCCTCTTCTCCGCCTTCGCCAATCGCTCGTCAAGAGCAACCATAACCGCGGACAGGTTTCCAACGGCGCGGACGATTTCTTCGAGCGATTGGTCCACAAAGTTGTTGAAATCCGGCAAAGGCCACGTGTACGAAGCCAGTAGGGGAGTCATCAGCTTCTTAAGAGGTCGGAGCTGGTGGTTGTACCCCTCCGCAGGCAGGAGGCTGGCGGTTCCCACGGTATTCCTCGGCCTCTCAATAGCAGCTACCGCGCTGCGCAGTTCATCGAAGTCATAGCACCAATCACAGGGCACGACGTGCGGCTTACACACCTCTCCTCTCATGCTGGCCATGCTGGCGAGAGCGGTGTCCAGATCGATGTGCTTTGGCGAGTTGGCCGGCGACTCCAGCTTGGCCAAGAGTTCCATGCACCTCTGCAAGGAGGCCGCAAACGCAGTGTTGTCCTGCTCCAACTGGGGCAATCGTTCGTCGATTGCCTGCAAGTTGGTGCGAAGGTTTTCAAGCGGGTCAGCGATGATGTCAAGGCATCGAACAACTGATAAGTTGAACTCGCGCTGGGGCCGCGTATACCAAGCCAGCAAGTGAGCAAGCAACTTTTTGATAGGTTGGATCAGGTCCTCGTTCCACCCTGAAGGCTGCGGAGTAACCTCCTCCGTGGCGTTTCCGCGCCTCTTGATGGCGGCCACGGCGCTACGCAGCGCATCGAAGTCGAAGAGCCAGACGCACGAGGTGCAGGGGTTGGGTGCTCGTTCCGCCCCGCCGGCAAAAGCGGTCTTGGGACCGCCATTCTTGTGCGCGTTGTCCAGCGATTCCAGTTGGTTTAGAACCTGCACGCCCTTCCGCAGGTCGGACATAAGCGCCGTGTTGTCTCGCTCCAATTGGGTCAACCGTCCGTCCATCGCGACGACCTGCAAGTTGGTTTGAAGTTTTACGACAGAAGGAGCGAGAACGTCGAGAGATCGAACCACTGATAAGTTGAACTCACGCTGGGGCTGCGTGTACCAAGCCAGCGAGCGAGCAAGCCACTTCTTAACCGATTGGATCAGGTCGTTGTGCCAACCCGGAGGCCGCGGGTCGATGGTTCCGACAGCTCTGGAGAGCCTCTTGCACCTGGCAAGCGCGGGGCGGATGCCTCCAAAATCTATGCGAAGCTTCATTGTGATGGAAAAATAATACTAGATTGCGTACTCAAAACGTGTCGGCGATGCTCCCGCTGGACTGTTCTGGAAGTAAGACTCGCCGAATGCGGATGGAACGACTTCGAGCACCTCTCTGTTACTCAGGATTTTGGTATTGGCTTCGGAGTTTGCACTGGTTGGAGCCCTGTGAATGGAACCGAGAACAGGAGCGTCTCGGAATCGTTCCAGCTGGTTCCGTCCGGGAAAGATGCTGATCTTGAGTCAAACCAATTACCGGACTGGGTGGAGATCATGCGGCCTTCGAGTACTCCCAATGCGGGCCGGCGACTGAGCAGGAAAACGCTCGCGCTTTGGCCCGCTCCACTGGCTTGACTCACAGACATACTGCAAGCTTCGTCTAATTGCTGGGAGTTGGCAAACACTTGCTGAACGGTCTGCTTGCGCGAGCTGGCGCTCTTAATGGGAACCCGCTGCCAATACCATTGTGGAGACGCCGTACCCGATGGATCTGAATTCTGGCTACCGAAAATATCGTGGCCACCGAAAATACCGAACAGGTTTGACCAGGTATTTACTCCTACCGTGCTCCACGCCTCGGCAGCAGAGTTAGAGTACGGCGCGCCAGCCATTGCGTATGTGTCTGGCCCGTAAGTATCTTTTCTCTGGAACTGCGTTCCATTCGTGGTCAGCCACGCATGAGTCGTGATATAGCACTCGCAATCGGAATTCGCCATCATGACGTCATGGGCCCAGGACCACGCAGCGTTGCCGGCGAAGAAGTCCATCGCCAGGACAAGCAGTTTTATGCCGGAAATGACGAACTTTACCGCTGTGTTGGCTCCGGTGGCGTCATGCGATCCAATCCAGTAAGCCATGTCTCCGCCGCCAAGATCAATACCTGAACCGTAAACTGAAGAGCGGTGCTTGGCGGAAAAATAGCCGGTTGCGAATAGCGGCCCGAGGTTACTGCGGGACCCGGGTTTAATTGCATCGTAGTCGTGATTTCCCGGAGGGGTGGTGAAGGCAATGCGATTCTTGTCAAGAATCGTCCAGGCGTTCTGGGCGTTTCTGTTCTCATAAGCACCGGTCGCGTTCACGCAATCGCCGACGCCCACTACCGCTTTGATATTGGCCTCAAAAGAAGGTGAACTGGAGGTGAGAACGATATCCCTGTTCTCGACGATCCACTTCATCATGGCAGCGTAATATCCACCCATTTTGTCAGGGCACGATTCAGCCAGAAACTGAGGATCGGGAATGATCGCAATCGTGAAATCAGGGGCCGCTGCCGAAGGCGTACTGATGAGGCCCGATGCCATTGCTACCGCAGGCGTACTCAGGAGGCGTGATGCTGCTACGCCCGCCAGACTGCCCAGGACAGTTGCCCCGAACTCCCGCCGGGTAATCGTGGTCAAGAGTCGTTTCGGGGTCAGCCCCCCGTGTTTCAGTATGTACTCGAGTTCCGTCATAATGATTGCGATGCCTCAAGCGGCTAATTTGGCTGCCCGTTGTCTAGCCCCCGTCGTCGATTATGTGTTGTCGACCCCAGTCGATGCTGGATAAATTGTACGCTCCAATCATCCCTTATTGCAGTAGCCGAAACAGCCAGAACTAATGTGCAGATCCCCAGACCGCCCCGCAGTACGCAGCGCCAAGCTGGTGCTGGCAAAGAACGGGCAGTAAGCACAGTGACTGGGCCCTCAATCCGCCCCGGATCGTGGGAGCTACTTGTTTTTTCCCGCGCCTCTGCTAGCCTCAACTGCACAAAAGCGTACGGGGAAGTCCGACGTAATCGCGGTCGGGATCTACCGCCAGCGCGGCGTCTCGGGGGGCAAAGTGGTTTCCTTCGATCAGGTCACGTATCCATCGGCAGAGCATGCATTGCCGTTTCGCACGATATGCGGCGAATATCGCGCTCGCCGCGCTGGCGATCTCGCTGCCGCCGTGGCCAAACACATCCTGAATGTCGACACCCCGCCCGCGGACCTGCAATCCCTGTGGACGGCGCTGGACAAGACACTTTGCGCTTCCGAAGACGCCTATGCTGCGTTAGCTGCAATGAAAGACGTGCTGTCCACCGTGCGCCAGGAGCCGGGCGAGCCGGACGAAACTTTTCGGCAACGAGTGGCAACCGGGTATGAAGAGAGCCGCAAAGCCGAGAAGCAATGCCAGATTTGCGATCTCCCGCTGAAGCAGATTTTGCATGATATGCAAGCGACCGCGGTTTGCCTCTCTGGCGGAGGCATACGCAGCGCCAGCTTTTCCCTGGGTGTGCTCCAAGGGCTGGCGCGCTTTAGCCGTCCGTCTGACTGGAAGCTCGGCGACAAAACCGTCATGGACTCGCTGGATTATCTGTCCACGGTTTCCGGCGGAGGCTATATCGGAAGCTGGCTGATGGCATGGGCGCAGCGCAGCCGTTATAGCGATGCGGTCAGCCAGTTGGCGACCTCCGCGCCCACTTCCGGCGATCCCGAGCCGGAGCCGATCCGGCATTTGCGCGAATACACCAGCTATCTGACGCCGAATTACGGCTTCACTTTGGACACCCTGACCCTGGGAGCCATCGTGGGCCGGAACATGATCCTGAACTGGCTGACGCTGATACCGGCGATGATCTGCCTGCTCTGCCTGCCTGAGTTTCTATGGATGGTCTCCTACGCGCTTCCGTTCGCGGCGCAGCAGAACAGGGAATGGTACTGGCCGGTGATGCTGTTGGCAGTGCTGAGCGTAACCGTTGCCTCAGTGTTTGCCGCCGTACGAATGAGCTGGCCTCCCTATGCCTCCAGGTTCAAAGACTCAGCGAAGCAGGGCAGCACATCCTTAGAGCTGTGGCTCTTCGTGCTACCGCTGGTCGTCGGCACATGGTTGTTAGGGGAAGCGTGGGCATGGGCGTCGATGAATCGCATCTTTACCGCAACCACCCGCGTGAATCAGATCATTCCATTGGCCAAGTGGCTGTTTCTGTTTGCGCTGTTGCCGCCGATGGCAATTTCACTGGTGCGATTGCGGTCGCTTATCGGCAGCAGCGGCAAGGCACCGCCGAGTCCATTTCGCAAACATGATGCCAGCGGACGAATTGCGTGGGGCCGGTTGACCTGGTCTTTCATCGCGCCGGTATTCGCGGCAGGCTTGGCCGCGATTCTGCTTTCCATCGAAGCCTTTTACTTAAGCAAATATTTCGTCGTTGCCAAGCCCGGGCATTTTCAGGTGACTCGTTGGTATGTGCTGTTGGTCCTGCCCCTGGTATGGGTGGCGACGACGCTGGCGTCCAGCCTGCTTTCCGGACTGCTCAGCAACATTGAAAGCGAAGAGGAGCGTGAGTGGTGGGGTCGCGCCGGAGGGCTGTTGTTTGCGTGTGTGCTTGTCTGGCTGGGATTCGGCGGCATCGCCTATTTCTCCGGACAGACGCTTAAGCTGCTGCATGCCTCAGTTCTGGCTGCTGTCGGATTAGGGTCCGGATACATGGGAAGTTTGGCGGGATTGAGCGCGGCCACAACTTCCGGCCTGAAGCGCGTCAAGGTGGAACAGCTCAGCAAGTGGCAACAGTGGCTCTCGCGCCACAATCTACTGCCGCCGGTGGCTTCCGGGATTGCCTTGATCTGCCTCACCTTCGTTCTGGCAGCACTCACCAGTTGGATTCGACGCAGTCTCTATAGGTTGATGACCGGCGAGCTCGCTTCCACCGCGAATAGCACCCTCCATCAATTCCTGACTTGGTGGTTGGGAGTGCATAACGCCGTGGACCTGCCCGTCCTGGATCGTCTTAAGATCGACGCGACGGCCACCTCCATGGTGTTTCTCGGCGCGGCTGCGCTGGCCATCCTTGGCAACCGGTTCATCAACGTAAACACCTTTTCGCTGCATGGCATGTACCGGATGCGCTTGACGCGCGCTTATCTCGGAGCCTCCAACTTTGCCAGGCATCCTGACGCCTTTACCAACTTTGACCCGGCGGACAATCTCTACGAAAGCTCCATGCCATGCAGCGCGGATGCGCCGCTGCATGTGATCAACACCGCGCTGAACGTGGTCGCGACCCGAAATCTGGCGTGGCAGCAGCGCAAGGCGGAATCCTTCACCTTCAGCCCGGTGAGTTGTGGCAGTTGGAGGCTGGGCTACGTTCCCACTAGCGTATACGGTGGCAGCAGGGGCGTGCGCGTGGGGACGGCGATGGCGATCAGCGGCGCGGCCCTGAATCCCAATATGGGCTACAACTCATCGTCCCTGGTGACCCTGCTGATGACGTTTTTCAACACCCGCCTGGGATGGTGGCTCCCTAATCCCGCGTGGCCGGCGCTGCGAGAATGGGACCCCGAGAAAAAGAAGGCCCAGAACTTTCTACGCAAGAACGGGCCGACCCTGGCGCTGAAGCCGCTGTTGGACGAGGCCCTGGGCAATACCGACGACACTTATCAGTGGATCGAGCTCTCCGACGGCGGCCACTTCGAAAATCTCGGCCTGTACGAGATGGTGCTGCGCCGCTGCCGCGCAATTGTTGTGGTGGATGCGGACGCCGATCCGGAATTCCAGTTCGAGGACCTGGGAAATGCCATTCGTAAGATCGAGATCGATCTTGGTATTCCGATAACGTTTCCCGAATACCATCACGGCGTGCCGATGAAGAAGGGCATCGCGGGCAGCAGCGTGTACTGCATTGAAGGCAATATCGGCTACGACTGCGTAGATGAAGGGGCCCAGAAAGGCAAGCTAGTCATCATCAAGCCGGTGCTGAATGGCACGGAACCACCTGACATTTTGGCCTACCATGCCAGCCATCAGGATTTTCCTCACGAGAGCACCGCCAATCAGTTTTTCAATGAGGCCCAGTTCGAGAGCTACCGCCATCTGGGCTCATGCATGATCAAGGCCATCGCTAAGTGGCCGGGCACGCCGGCACACGGTCAGGACATGGATGGATTGATCACCTGCGTGACCACGTATCGCCAGCAGGGAAGCAGTGCGGCCGCGCCACCGCCTCACGCTTAGCGAAGATTTTGGAGTTGGGGTATCTCAAGGTTGAGCACGCATTTCGCAGGCGGAATTTACCTCAGCGGGCAAAGCCGGGGAAAACGGCATCCGGTTCCAAAACGGGAAAACGCCGTATTGGCGTTTAGAGACGTTCTGGCGGCCTTCAGCGTTCCGGACGACCCCGGATACCTCCGACCACCCTTTCGTTGATTTTAGGGCCCTCCCAGGCCCCGCAATGGGCATCCAAGTTTGATGACTCTATAGAAATGGAAATATTGAACAAAAAATAGCCTGACAGCGCCCTTTGGCAAAGCTAAGGGCGGGCGCTAAGGGTGGGTCCCTTCAAAACCCGCCGAAAGAGACGTTTTCTACAGCGTGTGAAGGCGTTGATGAGTTAGGGAAACTCCGATTAAGCCTCAGCTTTGAAAGGGCACGGCTTCAGCCGTGCCGCAAGTGCTGCAAAATCAGTGCGGGCTTTAGAGACTGTGTCGCGACCGGAAATCATATTCCGCGGTGGAACAAACACTAAGAAATCCGGCTCATTCAGCCGCGAAGCGGCGGCATTTGTGTTAGGCGTGGGCGTAAGCCCGCGCTCCAAGTGGGACAACAAGTGAGCCGCGGAGCGGCGACACCAGGTCGCGACACAGTCTCTTTAGCCCCTGAGGGCGATCAGCCACTTCTTCAGAGTCTCCTTATGTTCCGGCGATCCCTTTGTTCTGAAGCACCCTCACCACGACACGCCGGTTTTGGGCTTGGCCTTCGGCGGTCTTGTCAGTGCCGACCTGCCGGCTTTCGCCCATGGCGCCCGGAGCCAGCATATTAGTAAGCGGAACGTGACCCTGTTGCTGCAAGAAAGCGGCTACATTGTTGGCCCGCTCGTCGCTCAGCTTCTGATTCAGCGACGCGCTGCCCACCGATGAGGCGTAGCCTTTCACCTGGATCATGTAGGCAGTGATGGTCTTGGCCTTGGTGGCCAGTTGCAGCAGTTGCGCGTTGTACTTCGGATCCAGCGCTACTTTGCCATTGGCGAAGTAAACCGTCACCTCGTCGAGAATGTTGTAATCGGCGAGCTGCCCGAAGCGCTTGTTCGCGGCCTCGATCATGGCTTTATTGGCGTCAATCTTTGCCTGGGCCTCGGCCATTTGCTGTTGTTGTTGCTGCATCTCTTGCTGCTGCCGTTCAAGCGCTGCCTTCTGCGCCGCCAGCTCCGCTTGGCTCTGCTGTATCTGCTCCTTCGCCGGCTGTATGCCGGCCTGGACAGTCCGGGCATCCTGCAGGTCATTGCCCTTGAACTTGACGGAATTCGCTACCAGTTGGTTTTGCGCGTTATAGGTGCCTTCTACCTGGACCTGGAGACCGGGTATGAGTGCCGCCATCGACATGTCCTTGTGGCGCGCCTTGAAAACTCCCTGTACCTGGGCGACCTGCGTGCTGTCGGTGAGAAGAACCACTACCGTGGATGAATCCGGAGTTTGTATCGTCATGGTGTCGCCGCTGCGCCCGGTTATCAGTCCCTGCGCTTTCGCGGACTGAGCCGCAGCCGTGCCGCAAAACACCAGAAGGATTGCCAGTGATACTGTTGCGACCAATGCAATCGCCATTAACCTGCTTCGCTTCATGATTCTCTCCTGTATGCTGCTACGCTTTGCAGCAGCGAATTTGGTAATAACTCACAACTATTCCGGAAGCTATCTTCAGATGAGCATAGAACTATACATGGATTCGAGACAGTGGGTTTATGGTTACACCCGCAGTACCCGTTCACTCGGCACGATAGTTATACGGGTGTGAAGACCGAACTGTCACTTGCGACGGTGCTTCCGTCTTCAGTCATAGCAGAAATAAGCGTACCACTTTCCGGCCAGATAAATGCAGAATCAATGATTTACAGCGATGAGCTCAGAATTACTAGTTGTGCCGCCTCTGGTTGCCGACGATAATGTGGTCAGCTCCCCCAACTTAAATCGTCGTGATCGTTGCAGGGGGATTACTGTGTCGGGTAGGTTATGCACGAGAAGCCGGACGCAACCGCTAGCCTTCGCGGACGCCGCCAGATTGGCAAACGAAAGTGGCTGACCGCTGCATTCTTCTTGACCATCTGGACGCTGGCCGGGGCAGGCTCAGCCAGGCTTTGCTTTGCTGCGGATTCCGCGCCCGCCAAGAATGTCCTGGTTCTTTACAGCTTCTCAAAGCGTGACGTCTTCGATTCCCAGACTCTGGAATCAACCGTTCGATCCCAGGTCTCAACACCGGTAAACTTCTACGTCGAATACCTGGAAGCGCAGCGATTCGGGAGCCGGGATTACAAGAAGAGCCTCAGTGAGACTCTACGCCAGACGTACGCCAAGCAAAAACTAGATCTTGTCATCGTCGCTGTCTATCCCGCGCTTCAATTTGCGCTAGAGTTCCGGGACCGAATTTTTCCCGGAGTCCCAATCGTCTTCATGATGATCGTACCGGAGAGACTTCAAGGCCACGAGCTCTGGCCAGGCGTGACCGGGGTTACCCTTCGCGGGGATGTTCGAGGCACGTTGGACTTGGCCCTTCGCCTCAACCCAGACGCAAAAAATGTAGCCGTGGTTGGGGGAACTTCGGAATTCGAGAGCTACTGGGTAAACGTCACCCATCGGGAGCTTCAGCTTCGCCCAAATCAAGTGAATGAGATTGATCTGGTGGGACTTCCCCCCGATGAATTGCTGCGCCAAACATTGGCGCTTCCTCCGCATACGCTGGTTGTCTTCCAGTTGGTGCCGCAAGAGTCGTTACAACTCGCCATCGGCACAGACGACATTCTTGGCGCCATTTCCCGGGAATTTCCCACCTATTGCATTCACGCTATTTGTCTTGGTCATGGGGCGATAGGAGGATCTTTTCCCGATCTGGAAGAGCAGGTGGTCCACGCGGGCCAACTCGCTGCACGTGTTCTCTCCGGCGAAAGCCCTGAGAGTATTCCGGTGATACATGCCTCCCATGTCCTCCCGGAAGTCGATTGGCGGGAACTTCGCCGGTGGAATATTCCAGAGTCGGCGCTCCCGCCCGGTACGATTGTCCTGTACCGGGAGCCGACTGTATGGCAACGATACGGGAAGTACGTCATTGCAGGCGTTATTCTGATTGTCGTCCAGACGCTGCTGATCATCGGATTGTTGTGGCAACGCCGGCGGAAACAAAAAGCTGAAGCCAGTCTGAGCGAAAGTGAAAAGCGCTTCCGGGCGCTGGCAGAGACGACACCGTCTCTGCTCTGGATTTGCGGTAAGGACGGCAAGGTCACCTATCTCAGCGACAGACGGATCAACTTCACCGGCCGCAGCCCGGAAGCTGGATTTGCTGACGCCTGGACAGCATTCATTCATCCTGACGACATACAGAGTGTGTTGACCGCAAACTCCCGGGCGATTGAGCAGCAGCAGGGATTCTCCAAGGAGTACCGGCTTCGTCGGCGGGACGGAGCCTATCGCTGGATGTTGGATGTGGCAGCGCCGCGCTTCAATGGCGATGGCTCGTTTGCCGGGTTTATCGGCTCGGCCACCGACGTTACCGACCAGAAACTGGCGCAGGAAGCCCTCGAAAGAATGGGTGGCAGACTAATCGAAGCCCAGGAAAAAGAGCGCAGCCGAATCGCCAGAGAGCTGCACGACGACATCTGCCAGAGGCTCGCCCTGCTCTCGCTGGAAGTGGAACTACTGAGTCAGGGATCCAAAGGTGCGGTCAAGGCGGGATTCGCTGAAATTCAGCAGCGCTGTACCGAGATCGCCGGCGACGTTCAAGCATTGTCCCATCAACTGCACTCGTCCAAGCTGGATTACCTTAGCCTGGAGGCTGCGTTGCGGAGTTTCTGTGAGGAGTTCTCCAACAAGCATGATGTGACGGTCGAATTCATCCCTGAGAATGTCCCCAATCATGTGTCGGGGGACATCTCTCTCTGCCTGTTCCGAGTCGCGCAGGAGGCGCTGCAAAATGCAGTGAAGCACAGCGGCGTGCACCGATTCTCGGTACAATTGCGGGCTACGGCGAACCTTATTCGGCTTGAGGTCAGCGATGCGGGTATGGGCTTCAACGTGGAGAGAGCAATGCTGAATGGAGGATTGGGGCTAGTCAGTATGCCGGAGCGTGTCCATTTGGTGAAGGGCACTTTCTCTGTTGAATCGAAGGTGAATGTTGGCACCAGAATTGTGGCTACCGTCCCTCTGGTTGCAGAGGCGGATGCACTGGTGACGGCGGTTGAGATTGTTTGAAGGAGGTGGTTCGGCGGAAGCCGCTATGGGGCGAATCCGTATTATGATTGCCGACGATCATACGATGATTGCGGCAGCGTTCCAGAAGCTACTGGAACCTCACTACGAAGTGGTGGGCTGCGTTGCGGACGGCCGTGCCCTGCTGAAAACGGCGCCCGAACTTAAGCCGGACGTAGTGCTGCTGGACGTGGGAATGCCGTTACTAAACGGACTGGACGCGGCGCGAGAACTAAAAAAGGAGATGCCGCACGTCCAACTCATCTTCCTGACGATGAATCCTGGCGCCGACATTGCCGCTGAAGCCTTCCGCATAGGGGCCTCGGCATATCTCCTGAAGACCTCAAAGCCCACTGAATTGTTGCAGGCGATTCATGCCGTCGTGAAGGGAAGTTCGTATGTGACCCCGGAAATCAAACGGGCCATGGATGAGAGATTCATCCGTGACCCCAAGCGGTTGCAACGTCAAAAACAGCTCACCGCGCGGCAGCGCGAAGTGCTGCAGATGGTCGCGGAAGGGCGTTCCATGATGGAAATCGCGAGTATTTTGCAGATCACCCACCGGACCGTCCGCTTTCACAAGGCCAAAATTATGGAAGAGCTGGAAATTACCACCAACTCAGAACTGGTGAAGTACGCAATCAATCACGGAGTGATTTCCGCCGTCTAGGGACCAAGGCGCGGAGTACCTGCAAAGAAAGAACGCCCCTACTGTCGCAAGTGACAGTAGTCAAATTCCCTCACCGGGACAACAATAACCGTCGCAGGTTTCGCTCCTTGCTGGCTGACACCACAAATCGAGGTTGTGATAGCTTTTCGAGGATGGTCGTCACTCCCGGCGGTAAGCATCTTTAAGCCTCAATCGGAAGGAAGAGATAAACATGTATAAGAAATCGAAACTCGTCAGAATCGCGATTCCAAGCCTGCTGGTTTTGGGCTTGATGATGATCGGCAGCATCTCCGGCTACTCCAGGGACAAGTATGAAAGCATCGACTGCACCGCCTGGGGCACCAGCACGCAGCTCGGACACAACATCGGCATCACGCTGACTATCTATGAGTTTTCCAGTCCGGAAGAGCGAGAAGACCTGGTACAGGCGTTCCAGAAGGGGCAGAACCAGGGGTTGGTCCTTGCTTTGCAAAAGATGAGGGCGGTGGGCCGCATCTCAATCCCCGGCACCTTGGGCTATGACGTCAGCTACATACGCATGTTTGAGACGCCGACCGGCCGGAAGATTCGCTTCGCCACCAACCGCCCGATCAGGTTTGGAGAGGCTTGGACGGACAGCCAGACGCAGAGCTATAACCTTACTGTCGGTGAGTTCGACCTGAATGACCAGGACAAGAGCAAGAGCACTGGTGTGCTGTACCCCGCCGCCCAGTTGACCGTTAACAAGGACGGCGAGTTGCAGTTCGATCTGAATCAGAACCCATGGCGACTCGGGAATTTCCTTGACTGGAAGGGTACATCGGAGAATTAATCCTTCACGGGCAATTCGGAGGAATTCCGCTTGGGGCAGGGAGAGGTTTCAGTAGGTTCCCCTGCTACCTCGGTTCGCGCTTCTCTTCGCGCGATGACTGCCCCAATGACTTTTCCCCATTTGCGATTCCTGCTTCATAGGAGGTGCTTCATGAAGATAAACTTGCGACTTGCTTCCCTCAGCGCTGTCCTCGTATTCGCACTCGTGATACTCAACGGCACCGCGGCCCAGGCACAGAAGAACGGCAAATATGTGTGTGACGAGGCAGCTCCGGCGTCCCTGTGCTCCGCGGACAACACTTGCGGATCGGCTTCGGCTCCGTGCACCGTGGATATCAACCGGACAGGCCATGGTGCTAGCGTCAAGCCGGAAATTCCTGGCGCCAAGAACAACCAGTTCTTCTGCGTTAAGGCAGGCACCACTGTGGTATGGATGTCCACGAACAAAAACACTGGTTTCATGGTTTCTTTCGCAACCGACCCGCCTTTCTCTCCGGACGATCAAATCATGGGCGGCGGAAATAAGCCGGTCAGTGTGAAAGCGACCACGCCGGGTTGCTATAAGTACGATGTCGGCGCGTTCTATTCAGGGGCGCCCTATGGAATGGGCGGCGGGAGCAAGCCGGAACTGGTCATTCTGCCCTAACGCGAAGCCTGCACCGGGAAGGAGAAGTCAGGTAGAGCTGGCCTTCAGGCCAGCGTCTAAGCCTGTGTTCTCATCCTGAGCCGGCTTTTAGCCGGCGGCACCAGGCCCTGTTTCATCCGCTCTGGACGATGTCATGGTCGCGACCCGAATAAAACGCAGGGACAAGGAGAATTGCATGGCTGTTGGTAGGAGTGTGTTGTTCTTGTCGCGCCCATTGCAGGCGCTGGCACTGATCCTGTTGATATCGCTGGGCGCGCAGGGGCAAAAGATCCACGTCAATAAATACGATCCCAGCGCCGATTTTTCCAAGTTCAAGACTTACTCATGGGCGCCACATGGCGCCGTCGCACATCCCATGCTGGCGGCCGATATCGTCGGCACTATCGAGGACGAACTCACGCAGAAAGGTCTCACGAAAGTTACCAGCAATCCCGACCTGATCATCCAGGTTTACGGTTCCATCGACCAGGATTCCTCGTTCACCTCCAACGATCCGCTTTATAACGCGACCGGAGGGATTCCGCCCTTCGACCCAAGTTTCTCGGGGCCGGCGCTGGTAGGCACGTGGGGCAACACGACGATAACCATCCACAAAGGAGAATTGGTCGTCGATCTCATCAATGCAAGTGCCAAGAAACTGGTGTGGCGTGGCATGTCGCAACAAAACCTGAGCACCAAGCCGGAGAAGTTGGAGAGCCAGGTGCAAGATGCCATTGTGAAAATGTTCAAACAGTATCCGTAGAGACGTTTCGGCCCTGTTGACATCTTTGCGTCACGCTTGATTGCATGGTGTGCGAACGAGGCCGATAAACCAGCAACCGAGTTCTCCCGCTTATTCAGGGCCTGAAGCGTGGGTCTTTGGAAAGTCGCAGAGATTTCCTTTTCCAACAACCGCCCAAACACTCTGCATCATCCGCTCCCGGTCACTGTCGCAAGCGACAGTTGTCAACCACCGGAACCCCGGCAACAATTGGATTGTGCACACGTCCCGCAATCTGTATTGGGTGACCACGTAAGGCTCCTGTGACAAGAATCCAAGTCCTGCTCGCAGACGATCATCCCGCGCTGGCCGCGAAAGTTCGGCGGACCGTGTGTGAGGAATGTGATGTCATCGCCTCGGTGGAGGATGGCAAACAGGCGGTCGCCGCGGCCCTCGCTCTCGATCCTGACGTAGTGGTAATGGATATATCGATGCCGGTGTTGGATGGGCTGCAAGCCGCCAGAGATCTTCAGAAAGCGAAGTGCCGGGCCAAAATCGTTTTTCTAACGATTCATGAAGATCATGATTATGTTGATGCGGCTTTTTCCGCCGGAGCCTACGGCTACGTCACCAAAGCTCACCTGTCTACCGACTTGGTGCCGGCAATTCTGGAAGCGATGCAGGGCCGCACCTTTGTGTCCAAGTTTACGCCCAGGAAGACTACAATCCAGCCGGAGCGCTAGAGGTGATCAGATAAATCGTTCCGGGGTGGTAACAGGGCACGACCTTTAGTCGTGCCGACGCGAGCGTATTGAGAATCAGGGCTTCAGCCCCTGAGAACTCAGAGTTCTCAGGGGCAGCCCAAATCATCCAGCATCTCCATACGGCGCGGCTGAAGCCGTGCCCTGATACAAAGCATTTATGAGATGGTTTCTAGCAGATGTCTGAGAGTTCTCCGATTATCTGAGACAGCCAGGGCGAACGCTAGAGCAGTTCTCGCATGGTAGATCAGTGCGCAAACAGTCCACGCCAACTAACAGCAAACTTGGGAAGTCTCTCCCGATCGGCGCGATTGGTGTGGGAGTTCTCGTCGCCGCTCTATGCGGAGTGGGGCTCTGGCGCTGGTCAGTCGCGGCCCACCCTCAGGGCATGAACTCGGCAGCGGCAGCCGCTACCTATGTCGGCCAAGCGCGCTGCGCTCAATGCCACGCAGAACAAGCGCAGGCATGGCGCACGTCGCATCATGCCCTGGCGATGCAGACCGCCAGCGATGCCAGCGTCCTGGGAAACTTCAACAACGCACAATTCACCGGCGACGGCGTGACTTCCAGCTTCTTCAGGAAAGACAGCAAGTTCTATGTTCGCACTGACGGCCCCGACGGCAAGCCGCAGGACTATGTGCTTCCGTACACCTTCGGTGTCTCGCCCTTGCAGCAGTATCTGGTTCCATTTCCCAACGGTCGGCTACAGAGCTTCGTGGTGGCGTGGGATTCGCGTAGCAAGCAGCAGGACGGCCAGCGCTGGTTCAATCTCTATCCCGGACAAAGAATAACGCCCGCCGATCCTCTGCACTGGACGGGTCGGAACCAGACCTGGAATTACATGTGCGCCGATTGCCACTCCACCAACCTGCGCAAGAATTACGATCTCGCCAAGGATAGCTACGCGACTACGTGGTCGGATATCGATGTCTCCTGCGAATCATGCCACGGACCTGGTTCGAATCATGTGGCTTGGGCTGAGGCGCGCAAGAAGGGATCGTATTCGTCGAGCGACGGCGCTGACGGTCTGATTGCGGACCTCAAGCCTGCGAAAGGATCATGGGCGGCTTCGGAACCTGACGCGGCGACCATGCACTGGAAGGGCGATGCGCGCTCCCAAAATGAGATCAACACCTGTGCTCCATGCCATGCTCGCCGTCACCCCATCACCGCTGACTACCAGCCGGGACAGCCGTTCCTGGATGCCTATGTGCCGAGCCTGCTGGAAGAACGTGTTTATTATCCCGACGGCCAAATCCTTGAGGAAGACTACGAGTGGGGCTCGTTTGTGCAGAGCAAAATGTATCACGAGGGCGTGACCTGCTCGGACTGCCACGATCCTCACACGGCCAAATTGCGTTCCACCAACTTGAACGCAGTTTGCGAGAAATGTCATTCGCCGGCGAAGTTCGATAGTCCGCAGCACCATCATCACCAGGCCGGAAGCACAGGCGCGCTCTGCGTCAATTGCCACATGCCGACCAAAACCTACATGGTGGTTGACGTCAGGCGGGACCACAGCTTTCGCGTACCGCGTCCGGATTTCTCCGTGGCCTACGGAACTCCGAACGCCTGCAACCAATGTCATAAAGACAAGTCCAACGGCTGGGCGGTTGATGCGGTCGTGAAATGGTATGGTCCCAATCGTCGACAGGAAGCGCACTTCGTCGAGGCGATCGATGCCGGTCGTCGTGGCTTGCCGAATGCCGAGAGGGCGCTGACCGCGCTGATCCAGGACTCGGCCAAGCCTGCAATTGCCCGGGCCACCGCGCTGAGCCTGCTTCCTGCGTACTTGTCGCCGGCTTCGATGCCCGCCGTCCAAGCCGCTCTGGCGGACAGCGACGCCTTGGTACGCAGTCAGGCGGTGCGCTCCCTGGAGCCACTCCCACCGCAGGACCGGGTTCACCTGGTTGCGCCCTTGCTGACCGATCCATCTCTCTCCGTACGCATCGAAGCAGCGCGCTTGCTGGCGGGAACTGCGTCTGGTCTGCCGGATGCGCAGAAGACAGCGCTCGACCACGACATCGCCGAGCTAATCGCCAGCGAGATGGTCTCGGCTGAACGTCCCGAGAGCCACATGAACCTGGCACTCGTCTACGCTCAGATGGGGCGTACTGCCGATGCGGAAAGCGAACTGAAAACCGCGCTGCGACTTGATCCTAAGTTTGTGCCGGCAATGGTTAACCTCGCCGATCTCTACCGCGAGCAGCAGCGCGACAACGAAGGGCAGCAATGGTTGGAAAAGGCGATGGCGGCGGAGCCGAATGCGGCCGAGCCCGTCTATGCCCTCGGCCTGCTCAAGATCAGGCAGAAACAATACGCTGAGGCGCTGCCCCTGCTGGCCAAAGCGTCGGCCCTTCAGCCGTCCAACGCCCGCTATAGTTATGTGTATGCTGTCGCTCTGCAATCCAGCGGTCAGGTGAATCAGGCGATCAGTATTTTGCAACGAGCTCATGCAGGCCGTCCTGCTGATCGCCAAGTGTTGAACGCCTTGATCACCTTCGAGCGCGACAACGGGAACATCCCAGCGGCAACGGCGTACGCTCAGGAATTAGTCCAACTGATTCCTGATGACCCCGGCGCCAAAGCCACGTTGCAGGAGTTGCAGAGGCAAGCGCGCTGAGGATTTCCTGCCTCGGACCGCTTCGCGGTGGCTGCCTGTCGCAATCGACAGTTCCCAAATCGTCCTAATTGCGGTGTACTAGAGAGTAGACGGTCGCGTCTGCCAAGATTGGAAGTCCGTGAGCAACCCCAGCGATCCTTTGTCACCACCGCCGATTTATCCCGGCACGAGGCCGCGGTTTCACGCCATGGTGAAGCCCACGGGAGCGATCTGCAATCTCGACTGCGCTTATTGCTATTACCTGCACAAAGAAGAATTGCTGGGCAGCGACAGCAAGTTCCGCATCAGCGATGAGATTCTGGAAGCCCACATTCGGCAGTACATTGAAGGCCAGGCAGGCGAGGAAGTCGTGTTTTCCTGGCAGGGAGGCGAGCCGACTCTGCTGGGCGTGAGCTTCTTCGAAAAAGTGGTTGCGCTGGAAAAGAAATATCAGCGTCCCCACCAGAACATCGAAAACGATCTCCAGACCAACGGAGTGTTGCTGAACGACGAGTGGTGCTCCTTTCTGCGCGAGAACCGCTTTCTGGTCGGGCTGAGCATCGACGGCCCGCAGGAGTTGCATGACACGTTCCGTGTGGACAAAGGCGGGCAGCCGACTTTCGAGAAAGTTTTCGCTGCCGGCCAACGGCTGCAGAACTATAAAGTTCCATTCAACACGTTGACCGTGGTCAATCGCGTCAACGCGAAAAAGCCGCTGGACGTTTACCGCTTCCTCAGTCGCGAACTTCGTCCGCGACAGCTTCAATTCATTCCTTGCGTAGAGCCGAAGGTCTTCGAGAACACTGCGCCGCAAGAATGGGATCCCGCCGCATTGCCGTTGCAGGGATCGCCGGCCGCGCATCCGGGCAATCCGGATTCGGTGGTCACCGACTGGTCGGTCGATCCTGATGACTGGGGCTACTTTCTCTGCAAAGTTTGGGATGACTGGTACCGGCGCGACTATGGCAAGGTTCACGTCAACCTGTTTGAGACCGCGGTTGCGCAGTGGATGGGCATGGCTTCGCAGCTATGTGTCTATAACGACTTCTGCGGCAAAGGCGTTGCCCTGGAGCACGATGGCAGCGTGTATGCGTGCGATCACTACGTGTATCCCGAATACAAATTGGGCAACATTACCGAGAAGCACATCTCGCGCATGATCTTTTCTGACGGGCAAAGGAAGTTCGGCTTTGCCAAGCGCGACAATCTGCCGCAACAGTGCCGCGATTGCAAGTTCCTGTTTGCCTGCAATGGCGAATGTCCGAAGAACCGGCTGATCCGCACCCGCGACGGCGAGCCAGGGCTGAACTACCTGTGCAGCGGCCTGATGAAGTTCTGGCTGCACATCGATGGCGACATGAAAGACATCGTGCAGCGGGTTGAGCGCTCCGGCTTACCCCAGAACCTTCCTAACTTTCGGGTGTAGTGTCCCGAAGCAGAAGTTCATTACGTAACTCCTGGTCTTGTGTCAGGACACGGCTTCAGCCGTGCCGAACCCCAGCCGCAGAAAATGGCCTTTAGGCCTGAGGTGAAAGTCGAAGAACCGCTCATTCTTGCAAATCTTCGGCTCTTGTGGCCCTACCTGTCGCAAGTGACAGTTCCCAAACACTGGTAATCGTAGTGAACTGGCAGACGCACTATAAGACGCTCCCGGCGCGAATATGCAGGATCAGTCGAAAAGGAGAAGTATGGATTTGGGTGCAAGTGTCCGAAAGTTCACCCTGGGAGCATTGGCCGTCGCCAGCGTTTTTGCCGGCGGGAGTGCGACCTTACATGCGCAGGCGGCTGGCGCGAAGCAACCGAATATTGTCGTCATCATGGGTGACGACATCGGCATGTGGAACATAGGCGCCTACCATCGCGGCTTGATGGCCGGCACGACGCCGAGCATCGACAAGGTGGCGAAGGAAGGGATGTTGTTCACCGACTACTACGCCGAGGCAAGTTGCACGGCGGGCCGCGCGAACTTCATCACCGGCGAACTGCCGATCCGCACCGGCATGACCACCGTCGGGCAAGCTGGCGCCAAGATCGGCATTCCTGCCGAGGCGGTGACCACGGCCACGATCCTAAAATCGATGGGCTATGCCACCGGCCAGTTCGGCAAGAATCACCTGGGCGACAGGAATGAGTTTCTCCCCTGCGTTCACGGCTTCGATGAGTTCTTCGGCTATCTGTATCACCTGGATGCGATGGAAGACCCGGCGCATCCCAATTATCCGCAGAACCTGTTGAGTGTGGTCGGCCCGCGCAACATGGTTCATTGCTGGGCCACCGACAAGAACGACACCACGGAGATGCCCCGCTGGGGTGTAGTGGGCAAACAGAAGATCGAGGATGCCGGCCCGCTCTATCCCAAGCGGATGGAGACCGTGGACGACGAAATTCTCGATTTGACGATCAAATTCATGGACAAGTCAAAGGCTGAGAACAAGCCCTTCTTCGTCTGGCTCAACCCGACCCGCATGCACATTGTCACTCACCTCTCTCCGAAGTATGAAGCGTTGCGCAACTCTGAGAATGGCTGGTCGGAAGAAGAAGCCGGAATGGCGCAATTCGACGACATCGTGGGCTCCGTGATGCAAAAGCTTAAGGACCTGGGGGTGGACGACAATACGATCGTGGTGATCACCACGGACAACGGCACCGAGGTCTTCACTTGGCCCGATGGCGGGCAAACCCCGTTCGCGCAGTCCAAGGGAACCGTTCTCGAGGGCGGCTTCCGTGTACCTGCGATTCTTCGCTGGCCCGGACATGTCCCGGCGGATTCCGTGCAGAACGGAATTTTCTCCGGTCTGGATTGGCTGCCGACGTTTGTTGCCGCAGCCGGTAATCCAAACATCACGGAAGAGCTGCTGAAGGGCAAAACCATCGGCGACCGGACCTACAAGAACCATTTGGATGGCTACAACCAGATGGCGGCCATCACCGGACAGGGTAAGTCCGCGCGTCACGAAATCTTCTACCTCGGGGAAAGCACGGTCGGCGCGGTGCGCATTGATGATTACAAGTTCCGCTTCATTGACCAACCCGATGGTTGGTTGGGTCAAAAGACCCATCCGGACGTGCCCTACATCACCAACCTGCGTCTCGACCCGTTTGAGCGCACAGGCTGGCCCAGCAACGGGACAAAAGACGGAGCGGAGCAGTACTTCGATTGGTTCAAGTATGAATTCTGGCGTTTCGTGTTTGTCCAGCAGCTGATGGGTAAGGAGATTCAAACCTTCATCGATTACCCCCCGATGCAGCGGGGTGCCAGCTTCAACCTCGATGCAGTAAAAGCGGAGATGTCGAAGAGGATGGCGGAAGCCGAGGCAGCATCCAAAGGCCCCAGTAACTAACCGGAACGACCTTCGCGGCGGGCGGTCCTCAAGGCCGCCCGTTTATTTGTTCCGCCGCTGTTTCCTGTGAATCATGGCTGGCATTGCAGAAAAGTCGCTGGTGCTGGCGTTTCTCGTGGTGCTGTGGTGCCTGTCCGTAAGTGCGCAAGCGATCCAGGACGAACTGCTGCCGGAAGTTGACACTTACCTTGAACTGACGTCCGCTCTGCGTTTCGATTTCCAGGCAAAGGAGACCAGAGAGGATGGTGTGCCCATTCAAGCGGAGTTTGGGCCAAGCCTCGATTTTTACTTGAAACCATTGATTCGTCTGAAGAATGCCACCAGGTTCGATCTGAACGACGCGAAATCCCGGCCTTTGGTATTTTCCATCGGGTACCGTTATCTGCCGCGCGCCAACGGCGCGCCCGAGACCAACCGCATGGAACCCGTCGTAACCTTCAACTATTCGATGAAGGGGAACTTCCTGCTATCCGATCGAAACCGCGGTGATCTTGACTGGAGCAACAACTTCACTTGGCGTTATCGCAACCGTTTCCAGATCGAAAGGGCGATTGCATTGCGCTCTTATCACCCATCTCCGTACGCCAGCGTAGAATTCTTCTACCAAAGCAAATACAGCAAATGGAGCGACACCGCACTCTATGCCGGCTGCATTTTTCCCATTGGCCAGCATGTGGAGTTTAACCCGTACTATGAGCACCAGAATTCGACCGGCTCAAGCCCGAATCAAAAACTCAACCAGTTGGGACTAATGCTCAATCTCTATTTTTCAGTCAAGTAGATGCGACGGTTCTTTAAGCTCGGATTGTTGGCAGTGACTGCGCTGGGTTGCGTGAACTGGCTGAACGCCCAGGACCTTTCGCCGCGCGCCTACGTCATCACTCCGAATCACTCGAATGCCATCACCCTGACCTACTCGTTTTATGACGGCGGGGTGAACTTCAACGGCACCATTCCGGTTACCGGCGCAACTGGGACCTACAGCGTCCCCGTCTTCACCTACTATCATGCGTTCAACTTTTTTGGGCGCTCGGCGAACTTTAACGTCTCTTTGCCGTATGCGGTAGGAAATTTCAGCGGCCAGTTGCTCGGAGTAAACAAGTCCCTCTACCGTTCCGGGCTGCTCGACATGTCCGCCCGGCTATCGATCAATCTGAAGGGCGGACCGGCGATGGGCGCCAAGGAGTTCTCAAAATGGAAACAGAAGATGCTGTTGGGCGCCAGCCTGAGAATCATTGCTCCCACTGGGCAGTATGATCCGACTAAGCTCATCAACTGGGGAATCAATCGCTGGGCCTTCAAACCAGAACTGGGATACTCACAGCGTTTCGGCAACTGGGTGGTCGACGGCTATGGCGGAATTTGGTTCTACACCACCAACAGCGCCTACTACAGCGTGCCCGTCCCTCAGCCGCAGACCGAGCAGCCCATTGGCAGCTTCGAGGGCCATCTGAGTTACGACCTCAGTCGGGTCGCGCTCAAGAAAACGCTTTACCCATGGGTCTCGCTGGATGGCAACTTCTGGTTCGGCGGGGTGACTGCCTTAAACGGAATCCGCAACCTTGCAACCAAACAGACGGGATCGCGGATCGGCGGCACGTTCTCGATGCCCGTTACCCGCCACCAGTCGCTCAAGGTCTCGTACAGCGACGGCACTTACATCCGCTTCGGCGGCAACTATCAGAGCGTCTCGGCTGCCTGGCAGTATTCCTGGCTGGGCAAACCCTAGGAGCGCGCCGTTCTTTCGCAGGCGGCTGCGGTTCCGTTTTGTGGCACCTGTCGCAGGCGACAGTTCCCCAGGGGCTGCAATCGGAGTGAACTGGAATGAGCAAGAAATGCAATTGGTTTGATAGCTATGAAATCTCGGCTGATCTGGAGCTAACTGAGGGGCGGACGGCATGTTGAACTACCCAATCGTTTTCTTCTTGTTTTCGTTGGTGTTGCTTTGGCTCTCGGCACAGATCGGAATTTCCCTGCGCCGGTTTCGCACCCTGAAAGACGATGAGCGCGACGATTTCAACACCGTGCAGGCGGCCACCCTGACGCTGCTCGGCCTCATCATCGGATTCAGTTTCTCCATGGCCATCAGCCGTTACGATCAGCGCAAGAACTACGAGGAAGCTGAAGCCAACGCGATTGGCACGGAATATGTCCGGGCCGGGCTGCTGCCGGCAGCGGATGCAGCGAAGGTACGCGGACAGCTCAGGAAATATCTCGCGTTACGTATCTCGTACTACCAAACCCGCAATGATCGGGAGCTCCGGCAGATTGATGCCGATACCGTACGACTACAGAACGACATGTGGATGGCGGTGCAGGATACGGCCTTGGCAAATCCTAATCCCTTGAGCGCCCTGGCCGTGTGGGGTATGAACGATGTCCTGAACTCGCAGGGATACACCCAGGCTGCGTGGTGGAACCGGATCCCTGCGTCGGCGTGGGCTTTGATGATCGGGATGGCCATCTGTTGCAATATATTGATCGGCTATGGGGCGCGCGGCGCGGGAGTAAAGTCCGGCCTGCTTTTTGTTCTGCCGCTGGTCGCAGCCATCGCCTTCCTTTTGATAGCCGACATCGATACCCCACGCCGCGGCTTCATTCACGTGGTGCCGCAGAACCTTGTAAGCCTTCAGGATTCGTTGCCCAAGTGATTGTTTCCTCGTGCCGGCTGCCGGCGAAGAGGCAAAGGGAGAATCGAAATGCGTAAATGGATCGTGCCGGTAGTGCTTTGTTTGATTTTTGCGGCCGGGATGCCGGCATTCACGCAAGCGCAACAGAACGAGACACTCGTCGTAAGCGGCCTGCCGGGGCAGACTCCGGTTCTCCAGATCAACGGCAGGTCTTACGTAGACATCGAGGCGCTGGCGCGTCTTATCAACGGCTCCCTCAGCTTCAAGGGCAATCAGGTTACGTTGGCGTTGCCAGGCTCCGGCGACAGCACTCCGCCGCCGGCAAGCCAGCCCGCGCCCGCCTTCTCGAAGGGCTTCGTGAGGGCAGGCATCGAAGAAATGTCGGTGATCCGGGAGTGGCGCAGCGCACTGATGAACGCCGTTGAAAATGGTTATCCGGTGACCGATGCTTTCATGGCCTCTTATCGAGGCCAGGCGTCGACGAGTCTCAGATTAGCCTCTGTAGCAGCATCAAGCGAGTCCGACCACAACGCGTTTCAACTTCTCAGCAATGAGTTCGACAACATGCAGAAGCTGAGCAATAAAGTTCTGGCTGCGCGCAAGGACATGAACTATATCTCCGCGGATGCGCTGAAGAACGACCCATTGAACCAGCAAATCCTGACCTGCGCCCGTGCGCTGGCGGCCATGGCGTCCAGTGGCCAGTTTCAGGATGACGGGTCCTGTCATTGATCCTGAGGAGGCGCTTCCGTGCCGGACCTCGAGTGGAACCGATGGTATGGAAGTTGCTGATGATGTAACGTTATTCTTCACCCAAGCGAGCGAAGCTGAGATTCCGTTTATGTCCGCTGTGACCTGCAGAAGTCGGGTTGCTTTCGGCTAAGGGACTCATGGAACCCTGTTGCCACCACCGCAAACTGTTTTCACCCTTCTGGAGAAGCGCTATGCGCCTACGTTACAGACTAGTTTTCACGAGCGTCGCACTCATATTTTCGGTTGTATCTGCCGTCGCGCAAGAGCCAACATCGAAGCCCAGCCGTCCCACCGTAGGCTTAGCGCTGCAAGGTGGAGGAGCCCTGGGGCTCGCCCACGTGGGCGTCATTACCTGGATGGAGGAACACCACATCCCGATTGATTACATCGCCGGCACCAGCATGGGCGGATTGGTCGGCGGAGTATATGCCACCGGACACAATGCCGCTGAAATGCGCCAGATCGTGAACAGCATTCCCTGGGACGAGGTGATGGCAGGACAAACGCCCTTTGACGACCTCGCCTTCCGCCGCAAAGAGGATGTCCGCGCCTATCCCAGTAGCCTCGAGTTCGGATTACGCAAGGGAGTGCAATTTCCTGAGGGCTTCAACTCCGGCCAGCAAGTTTCGCTGGTGCTGGATAAGATCGCGCTGCCCTACTCGGAGATCAAGAGCTTCAACGACCTCCCGACACCGTTCGCCTGCGTAGCCACCGACCTGGTCAGCGGCAAGGCCAAGGTTTTCCGTAGCGGATCCTTGTCCCTGGCTCTGCGATCGACCATGTCTCTGCCTGGAATCTTCACCCCGGTGCGCACGAAAGATGCCATCTACGCCGACGGTGGATTGATCAATAACATTCCTGTCAACGTTGCGAAAGAGATGGGAGCCGATCTGACGGTGGCGATTCACCTGGCGGAGGCGCCGATGAAGCCCGATGCGAATCTCAACACCTTCTCGGTCCTGGGTCAGTCGCTGTCGGTGATGATCAACGCCAATGAACTCCAGAACATGGAAAACGCGGACATACTGGTCTCGGTACCGGTACAGAAATGGGGCGCGTTAAGCTTTGACGACGCGGACGCGATCATCAAGGCCGGATACGACGCTGCCGCGGCGAAATCCAAGGTGCTTTTGACCCTCGCGGTGGATGACGCCACCTGGAAGCAATACCTGGCCAATCGCGCCTCCCGACGCCGCTCCGATCCGGTTCCGACGTTCGTAGCCGTGGAAGGCGTGAATGCTGATCTTTCCCATCGTGTCCAACAGCAGATGGCCGGATTGGTGGGCAAGCCTCTTGATTTTGACGAGCTCGACAAGGCCATCATGCGCTTGAAGGGGTTTGGGCGATATTCCGTACTCAGCTATTCCTTCGAGCAGGTAAACGGCCAGCAGGGCCTGCTGATTAAGACCGAGGAAAACTCTTATGGGCCGCCCATCGTTCGGCCGCTCCTCCTCATCGACGGATCCAGTTTGAAGAACGTTACGCTCGACATGGGAGCACGCATAACGTTTCTCGATTTTGGCGGCTTCCGCTCGGAATGGCGCACGGACTTCGTTCTGTTCTCCGACTACGGCCTGAATTCCGAGTATTACCACCCCTTTACTCCCCAAACCCACTGGTTTATTGCTCCCCGGATACTGGCCGATAACAACCCCCTCTACCTCTACGACGACAACCAACTGACGGCTACCTATCGCCGCACCACCTTAGGCGGCGGAGTCGACACGGGATATCAGTTCGGAAATACCGGTGAGCTACGCTTCGGCTATGAAGGTGGGTGGCAACAGTTCGATCGGCAAATCGGAAATGCGACCAAGCTCATAAATTTCTCGGGTGGTTACGGTGACAGCAGAATCCAATACCGGCTGGATCGCCTGGATGATCCCGTTATTCCACGTGCAGGAGAAAGCTTCCAGGGCGATTTCTATTGGTACAACGCCAGTCCGGCAGCGCCCAAACCGTATCCCGTGCTCGAGGGTGAGGGCGAAATTTTCCACAAGCTGAACGAACCGTCCTCGGTTTTTCTAGACGGTTCTGCTGGGACCACGTTCAACTACGACACCGGCATCCCTGAGTTCTCCTTGGGAGGCTCTCGGCAACTGGTGGCCTACGGCACCAACGAGCTGTTGATGGATAAGTACTTCCTGTTCCAAGCGGGATACATACGGCAAATGGCGAAGCTGCCACCGTTGCTGGGTAGCGGCGTTTACTTCCTGGGTCTCTACGAGGCGGCGCAGGTTTACGGACCGCCGAGCTCGATGGTGAACAAAGCATCGGGCTTCCCCACCGATGCTGCGGCGGGCATAGTGGTCAACACGATCTTCGGGCCGGTGGAGGCGGCGTACGCGTACGGCGACACCGGGCATCACAAGTTCTTCTTCCGGGTTGGGAGGCTGTTCTAGGGGATTGCCGTGTTGATCTTTTAGAACCCGACTCGGCCCACGCGAATCAGAGCGGACCAATCGGGAGAATCATCCGCCGCGCGCCCCGCGTCGTTGATGTGCTCTCGCTGTTTCAACTCCGGAAAAGGAAGCCCGCTGGTGACCAGACGTCCCCGGTTGTATAACAACTCGTCCAGCGTGCCGTTGAGTAGCAACTGATAGTTCCAGGGCTGAGGATGCTGGAGGTCCGCGGCGATCTTGGTGTCCAGCGTCGTGGTGCAGTTTCGGGTTACCGCGTTGTACCACTCCGGATGATCTCTCAACTTGTTCAGGTAATCGGCATAGATGAGGAATATCTCTCGCGCCCTCTTCGGCGAGATGGTTGTGCGATATAGAAACACTTGCTCATCCTTGCGGTAATTGGTGCGCAAGCGAATGACGTCGCGCTCGTCGGCGGTAATAAAGATTAGCTCGTACTGCCGAAAGAATCCAAGAATCGCCGAGTACGACTGGCCGGCTTTATAGCGCGCCTCGATGGAAAACGCGACGTGGTCGTGGTCTCCGAATTGGAAGCTGACGATGGGGTGGCCGATATATTTTGGCCCCCAGGTGGTGAAGAAGAGGTCGACATAGCGAAGTTGTGACAGATAAACTGTCCGGTCACTCCAACAATCGGCGTAATCCTTCTCGGTAATGTAGTGGCAGTTGCGCAGGTTGTGGATGGTAACCCGATCGCCATCGATCTCGACCGAGGCGGTCTTAGCCGCGTCGGCTTGCCAATCGCCTTCGTTCGACGGCTTTAAGCTGAGCCACCACGCCAGCACAATGCAGAAGCCAGCGAAGCACAAGGCGGCAGCCCAAACCCGGCGATCCACCTTGAACAGGATTGCGACGATCGCAAGTACATAGACCACCGTGATCGGGATGCGCAGCCAGGACACCCGAAAATCAACGTACAGGGCGGCAACTGCCCACAAGGTGAGCAAGGTGAGAACCAGCCACATGATCGCGATCCCCAGCCTCCGCAGGATGCTGAATCCAGCCGACGACGGAGCAGGCCGGGAGCCCAGATCCTTAGTATTCATAGCGTTCGGAATTTCGGTTCAATTTTGACTTCTTCCCATTGCCGCTAGATGGCAGGTAAAATCGCCCCACCAAAGGAACATCCTAAATGAAATTGCATAACCTGGTGCTATGCGCGGTGCTTCTGCTGGTCGCGCCACTGTTTGGGCGGGACAAGACGGATGTCGTCGTGATGAAGAACGGCGATCGCCTGACGGGTGAGATTAAGGGGCTGAACTCAGGCGTACTCTACGTGAACCTCGATTACATTCTCGGCACCAGTTCCGTGCAGTGGTCGAAGGTGCACCACGTGGAAAGCAAGCAACTCTTCATCGTGAAGACACAGAGTGGCGCAGTGTATACCGGTACGCTTTTGACCTCCGATGTACCGGGCGACCGGCCGATGAAAATTGAGGTCGTCACGGGCCCGGAAACGAAGGTCGCGATAGAACGAGGCCAAGTCGTCAAGATCGACCAGACATCGCAGAACTTCTGGCAGCGATTCAACGGCGACATAGACCTGGGAGCCATCTATTCCAAAGGGAACCAATCCACTCAATTCAACCTGGACTCCCTGGTCCAGTATCCACGAGAGCGTTGGAATGCGCAGGCGGAATACAGTTCCACGCTGGCTTCCAGTACGGGCGCCAGCGCTTCCACCCGGAACCAAGTAGATCTTCAAAGCCAGCGTCTGTTGCGTTGGGACAACTGGTTTTACCAGGGACTCGGTATTTTTCTGCAAAGCTCGGAGCAGGAGATCAACCTTCAAGGCACGCTGGGCGGCGGCATCGGACGCTACTTGAAGAACACCAATAACTCCCAGATCTATCTACTGGGTGGCCTGGGCTGGCAGAATACCGCGTACCGTGCGACAACCGAGCCCATCGCTAATCAAAGTCTCGCAACTGCCATTGTCGCAGGGCAGATGAGGTTCTTCCGTTTCAACAAAACTAGCTTTGATCTAGGCGCCATCGTCTTGCCGGCTCTCAACCAGCCCGGCCGCGTCCACGTCAATATGAACACGTCTTACTACATCAAGGTCTTCAGCAATCTGACGTGGAATATTTCGTTCTATGGCAACTGGGACAACCGGCCGCCGGCGAACTTTTCGGGTAGCGATTACGGCACCAGTACAGGTCTGGGCTGGACCTTTGGAAATAGATAGGGGCCAGTCCGCTGGGCTGCGAGGAGTCCGAATCTCCCACCTGTCGCAGGTGACGGTTGTCAGCTATAATTTCGGCGACTTAATCTTCCTCATCAAAATGCAGCTCTTTGATGTAAAGAGGTCATTCCAATGAATGTGACGCTTGGTGAACGAGCCTTATCCGTTGTCCTTTGCCTCGCTCTAATAGCTTTTACGATGCCGGTGGACGCTGGTGCCATGTTCTTTCAGGACCAGCAGGCTGCGCCCTCGGCCGCGCCTTCCGACTATTCGGGGCAGGGCGCACCGATGACTGCGGCCGAGTTGCAGGGACTGGTGGCGCCCATCGCGCTTTATCCTGACGCGCTGGTGGCCCAGATCCTCAGCGCTGCAACTTTTCCCGATCAGGTTGCCGTGGCCGACAACTGGCTGCGGCAGAACAAGAGCCTGACCGGCAGCGCCCTGATGAACGCTGTCAACGGCCAATCCTGGGACCCCAGCGTCAAGGCGCTTACCGAGTTTCCGTCGGTCCTCAACCAGATGGCGCAGAGCCTGGCCTGGACGTCTCAACTGGGAGAGGCGTATCACAACCAGCAAGCCGACGTGATGGCGGCGGTGCAGACCCTGCGCGCACAGGCCAAAGCCGCTGGCAATCTCAAGTCGAGCTCGCAGATCACGGTGGTGCAGCAGTCACCGCAAACCATTGTTATCCAGCCGACGAACCCGCAGATTGTCTACGTTCCGGAGTATAACCCGGCGATAGTTTACGGCGTACCTTACGTAACGCCTGGCTATAGCACAGGAGCGCTGGTGGCTACAGGCCTGCTCTCATTTGGAGCTGGAATAGCAGTGGGAGCGATGATGAGCGGAGGTTGCTGTGGCTGGGGCTGGAGCAGTTGGAACTGCAACTGGCACGGCGGCGCTGTGTACTATCACGGCGGAGCTTATTACGGTAACGCCGCGTGGCACGGCGGCTATTACGGCAACTATAACAACGGATACCATAATAACTACAACAACGGCTATCACAACAACTACAACAACGGCTACAACAGCAGCGGATACCATGGCAACAACTACAACAGTGGTTACAACCACACCGGCTCGAATAATTACAGTCACAACACGAATGTGAGCGGCAACACCGTCAACGTCAACAATGCTCAGAATCGCAATGCCAGCGCAGATCGCGCCAGCTCTAGCGCTTCCGATCGCGGTTGGGGAGGCAGCGGAAGCGGTAGCGGCCGCGGATCGACGGCCTTCAGCGGCTTCGGAGATCACTCCGCGGGCGGCAGCGGTTGGGGCGAGCGCTCGGCCAGTTCTCGGGGATGGGGAAGCCGCGGCGGCGGAGGCGGT
Organism: uncultured Acidobacteriaceae bacterium; assembly: GCA_963789245.1. Lineage (GTDB taxonomy): Bacteria > Acidobacteriota > Terriglobia > Terriglobales > Acidobacteriaceae > Bog-257. The sequence continues at coordinate 523,188 of CAWBKE010000012.1, forward strand.
TGGGGCAGTGGCGGCCGCAGCTTCGGTGGCGGCGGTGGTCGGAGATAACCAGGCATTACACGGCACCTGCTGTTCCTGAAGGCGAAAGTCTCTGGGAACGCGCGCCGCGGGCTAGGACGAAACATTCATAGTACATAGTTCGGAGGACTTGGCATGTTCCACATCGTCCGAGATCGTAAATCGGTTTATGCAAGTTGCTGGACACTAATAGCTCTTTTCGTATTGCTCGTCTTTTTCGTATCGTGCAGCAAACCTGAACCCGAAAAACCTGCCGTCGAAACTGGGCCTAAGACGTTCGCTACTCCCGAAGACGGCAGCAAAGCGCTAGCCGCGGCGGCAAAGGCGGGCGATCGCGATGCCTTGCTCGCGATCTTCGGTCAGCAATCCAAGGACCTCATTTTCTCCGGCGATACCGCGCAGGACAAGCTGGCGTTCGAGCGTTTCACCAGTGCTTACGAAACCATGAACCGCTGGCGCAAACAGACCGATGGAAGCGAAGTGCTCTACCTCGGAGCTGACAACAATCCTTTCCCCATCCCGCTGAAGAAGAATGGCGCAGGCCAGTGGTACTTCGACACGGCGGCGGGAAAAGACGAGATCCTCGCACGACGCATCGGCGATAACGAGCTGGCTGTGATCGGCGTTCTCTCGGCCATGGCTGACGCCCAGGCCGATTACCTGGCGCAACACCATGATGGCGTCAAGCAATACGCGCAAAAGATGGTCAGCGACGAAGGAAAGCAGAACGGCTTGTATTGGAAGTCGGCGGAAGGACAGCCTAAGAGTCCGCTGGGACCGCTGGCGGCGTATGCTGCCGCGACCGAAGGATTCACTCCGGAAGCGGGCAAGCAGCAGCCGTTTCACGGCTACTTCTATCGCATTATGACCAAACAGGGCGCGGATGCAAAAGGCGGCGCGAAAGACTACATCGTGAATGGAAAGATGACCGGAGGCTTTGCCTTCATTGCTTATCCGGAGAAATACGGCGAAACGGGGATTATGACCTTCATCATCAACCAGAACGGAATCGAGTACGAGAAGGACTTGGGGAAGGGAACAACCGATACAGCAAAGGCCATGACTGAGTTCAATCCCGACAAGACCTGGAAGCCGGTTCCCGGAAATTAGGGAATGTCGGCTAAGTCGGTCGGAATTCCCTCAGGGGGTAAAGCCCCGGTTTCATGTTAGCCATCACCGACGGCCTGAAGGCCGCCCCCTTCAAGGCCAGACTTAATCAGAGCTGCCCTAGCAGCCCGTGGTGCAAGTCTAGATTCGTAAGCAAAAAACATCTGAAGTATCCACACAATCTCTTCGTAGAATCACGGTATGGCGATGGGCACGCGCAAGCAGCGGGAGAAGCAAGAGGGGATATGGATCGCGCACACGGAGTTGGCCGCAGCGCCGGGACATCCCTTCTACCAGAAGCTGAATGAGTTGCTGGAGGCCGAGCACTTCGACGAGTTCGTGGAGGGTCGGTGTGCGAAGTTCTATGCGGCCAAGTATGGACGGCCCTCCCTGACGCCGGGGATCTACTTTCGTTCGCTGCTGATCGGATATTTCGAAGGCATCGGGGCGGAGCGCGGCATTGCTTGGCGGCTGGCAGACTCACTGGGGTTGCGGCGTTTTGTGGGCATTGGGTTGGACGAGAACACGCCGGATCACTCGACGATATCGCGCACCCGGCGGTTGATCGATGTGGACACGCATCGCGAAGTATTCGGTTGGGTGCTGGGGGTTCTGGCGGATCGTGGACTGCTGAAGGGGCAGCGGATTGCCATCGATGCCACGACGCTGGAGGCCAACGCAGCGATGCGCTCGATCGTACGGCGCGACACGGGGGAGAGTTACGAGGAGTTTCTGGGCGGATTAGCGAAGGCCTCGGGCATCGCAACGCCAACCCGCGAAGACCTGGTGAGACTGGACCGCAAGCGCAAGAAGCGCACGTCGAACCAGGAGTGGAAGAGTCCAGCGGACGAGGACGCGCGGATCGCGAAGATGAAGGATGGGCGTACCCACTTGGCGTACAAAGCGGAGCACGCGGTCGATCTGGACACGGGCGCGGTGGTGGCCGTCACCTTGCCAGGTGCGGATAAGGGCGACACGACAACCTTGGACGCAACCCTCTGCGAGGCCGGCATGACGCTGGCGGAATTGGCCGGGCGCGAAGCGGAGGTGCGGCCCGACCATGAGCCCCAGGTGAACGTCAACGGGATCGAAGAGTTAGTTGCCGATAAGGGCTATCACAGCGGCGCCGTCCTCCAGCGGGTGAAGAGTTACCAGGTCAGCAGCTACATTCCGGAGAAGCAGCAGAAGGGGCGGCGTAACTGGCAAGGCAAGGCGGCGGAACAGCAGGCAGTCTACGAGAACCGGCGGCGGGTACGAAGCGAGTACGGCAAGAGCTTGCTGCGGCGACGTGGCGAGTTGGTGGAACGCAGCTTCGCACACTGCTACGAGACCGGCGGTATGCGGCGCTGCCATCTGCGCGGACGGGACAACATTCTAAAGCGACAGTTGGTTCATGTCGGAGCGTTCAACCTGAGTCTCATTCTGCGCCACCTGCTCGGTGCGGGTACGCCGCGAGAGCTGAGCAACCGCTCCGGCCAGCTTGTACTGAGCCTATTTTTGCTGCTCTGGTATGGGGATGGTCAGCAACAATGTCGCTGCAGCCGTATCTTCGCACCGGCTACCAAGCACGTCGCAAGATCGCGTGTCCGAATGCGCTGTCCGCTGCGCAGAAAATCGGCTCCTTCCACCACGGCCTGTTATGCAGCAGGGCCTGCATGTTGTTGGAGCCGAAGTACGACGAACAAATTGACGACGACGTGTCGCACCGCGTCGCAAGATAGGAGCCAAGGCGCAATCCCGACAAAAGGGCTTATCGGGAAATCGAAACTGCATTGTTGAAGTTTTCACATTCTGCGCTGTCTGGTTGTGCAATACAAGACGCCCATGCGGGGTAGGCGAGCAGAGCCGGAAGGTGGCGAGGATGGGGCATGAAAGGGGATGGAAGGCGGGAGGGGTTGCTTTGTTCCCACTGATTCGAAAACCGCGAATGAGGGGGCGGCCCGGCTGTCCAGCTCGGCCCCGCCGGGACCGGTGATATCCTGTTTCGCTGCACTCAAATCGAGGAATGTGGATTGCAGTTCTCTGCCGTCGCCTACTTGGGAAAAACCTAATGTCATCGATAGGACGCTCGGGGATCGAAACGCTGGTTAGGACTGAGTCTGAATCCATTGCCAATGAAATGCAGAAAATTGCCGGTTGGGCACACTCGGAGGAAGACGTTCGGCACGAGTGCAACAAGCTAATAGACGAATTCCTTCAAAAAGCAGACATTCAAGTGAAAGGACGACACGAGTGTTCAATTGGCGGTGGGCGTTTGGACTCAAAGTATCAGGGCGTCCTCCTAGAGTACAAATTCCCTCACGCGGGTGGCGGCATCGGGGACTCCCTTTCGTCTCCGGGCACAAAGAAGGTGATTCAGCAGCTAAAACAGAGATTTGAAGATTTCCAGGAGGAGCAGAATTACCGCCCGGAGACCCTGTTTGGCGTGGGATGCGACAGCAAGAAGCTTATATTCGTCCGGTACAGAAGCGACGAATGGGAAATCGAAGAGCCGAGGCCAGTCACGCCGTTCACTGTCGAAAGACTTCTCCGGGCTCTAATAAGCTTAGGGGCTTCCGGGTATTCTTTCACAGCCGAGCACCTTGCAGATGACTTTGGGGCTGGCAGCGTAACAGCTCAGCATGGCGTCAAGGACCTTTACGCTGCGATCCTGGAAACCTCAAGCGCGAAGGCCAAGACTTTCTTTTCCGAGTGGAAAATACTTTTCGGAGAAGTCTGCGGCTACGACATCGAAAGCAAGAACACCAAGATTGACGAGTTGGCGAACCATTACACAATAGAAAATCCCAGACCCGCCGAGCTGTTGTTTGCCGTTCATTCGTACTATGCAATTTTCATGAAGTTTCTCGCCGCTGAGATTGCATCTTCATTCAGCCCACTCGGGACTTCGGTTCTCAGGAATTGCGCCAGCTCTGCGACCGCAAATAAGCTCAAGCGGGAAATGCAAACGCTGGAACAAGGCGGTATCTGGAAACAGCTCAACATTAACAATTTTCTCGAAGGCGACCTTTTTTCATGGTATCTCGCCGCTTGGGATGCGAGGGTCGCCAAGGTCGTTTGGGAAATCGTGAGGACGCTTGATCAATACGATCCAACCACGTTGAGCGTCGAGCCCTCGGAAAGTCATGATCTGCTGAAGAAACTTTACCAGCACTTGTTTCCGAAAAGTGTGAGGCATGATCTCGGGGAGTATTACACCCCCGACTGGCTAGCTGCTCATGTATTGAATGAAATCGGATATGAAGGTGACCCGAGGAAGAGACTGCTTGATCCTGCCTGTGGGTCGGGAACATTTCTCGTTCTCGCAATCAACCGGATTAAACAATGGTTTGATGAGCATCGGGCCGATTGCGGCTTCCGCGAGGGGGAGCTTGTCAACCTGATTTTGCAGAACGTCATCGGCTTCGATTTGAATCCGCTTGCGGTCATGGCGGCGCGAACGAATTACTTGTTGTCAATCCGAGAATTGTTACGATTTGCCGGACCGATCGAGGTTCCTGTCTATCTCTGCGATTCGGTTGGCACGCCGTCAGAATACGGCGGCCTGTTCGCGGGGGCGAAGCTGGGCACCGCCAAATCGCTCAAGACCGCCGTCGGCGAATTCGTAATTCCTGCTGAGATTTCGGGGAGCCGCGAACAGATCGGAAAGTATGCTGACCTGCTGGAGACATGCGTCAACGACAAGTACAGCGCACGAGAATTTCTCCGGCGCTGTTCGGATGAGGGACTTCCGACCGACTTTCCCGAATTTCACGAGAAGCTGTATTCCAAACTTGAAGAGCTGAACCAGAAAGACCAGAACGGGATTTGGGCGAGAATTATCAAGAACGCCTTCGCTCCACTTTTTACTGAGCGGGTGGACTACGTTGCAGGCAATCCGCCTTGGGTCCGATGGGGGTTTCTGCCCGCGGATTACCGGAATGACATCAAGTTCCTTTGGCGCAGCTATGGCCTGTTCACAAAAAAGGGACTCGAATCGCTGATGGGGACCGCAGAGCTCGATTTGTCCATTCTCTTCACCTATGCCTGTCTGGACAATTATCTCAGCGCGAACGGAACGCTTGGATTTCTCATCACGCAAGAAGTAGTCCGCTCAAAAGGAGCAGGTGAGGGCTTTCGCACCTTCAATGTTGTTCCCTCTCACACACCTGTAAAAGCAGTTGTGTTTCACGATCTGGTGCGATTGAAGCCTTTCGATGCAGCAAACAAGACCGGCTTCATCGTACTGAGGAAGGGCAAGGAAAATAGCTATCCTGTGCCCTATATAGAGTGGAATCGGAAACCACGCGCATCGATTTTGGCTGGCGACTCTTTAAGGGAGGTTGAAGCCAAAACGATTCGAACGCGGAAGTACGCTAGTCCACTAGATGAACCTGCTTCCCCATGGCAAGTCACAACGAAGACTTCCGGAGCAGCACTCAACAAGATGGCTGGAACATCGACCTACCGCGGCAGGTGTGGGGTTTCGATTGATCCTTATGGGGTTTTTCTGTGTCGGATTCTTTCCGTCGACCGAAAGGGCTGTGTGCTGGTTGAGAACTTCAACGAGGGTAAACTGGAAATACCCCAAATTCCACCAAGGACGATTGAACAAGAAAGGGTCTATCCGATTGTCCGGGGTAGAGATATCAAGCGTTGGAGAGCCATTCCACTGCTTGGTGGGATAATTGTGAATTCTAGCACTCGAAAAGCTGACATTCCAACTGAGGAAGAGGTCAAGAAGGATCTACCGCTGACCTATTCCTATCTATTGTCTCTGAGACAATGGGCCCTGGAACGCGAGAAAATCTGGCACTTCTTTGCGAAGAAGCATACTTCTTTCGAAGCCCTCTCGGAAAAAGAACTTGCGAACCTGGGATCATATTCCCGCCCTGCTGGCATGACGGACACAGGCGAATTCATTTATGAGATTCTGAACTCTCCGTTCTTCGTTTTGTTCAACGTCGGCCCATACACTTTCTCCGAATTCAAAGTGGTCTGGCCTATGGGCGCCAGCAGCATGAGAGCGGCAGTTGTGAGTGACTATGCCTTTAGAACACCGAAGGGAAAAACTAATCCTCAGACGGTTATACCGGCTACCGGCACAACCTCCTATACCTCGTTTCGCCACGAGCAGGAAGCACATTTCTTCTGCGCTGTGCTCAATTCGCGCCCTGTAGACGCATACATAAGGTCGTTTTCGTCAGCGGGACGCGGCTTTGGGGCCCCGTCTGTTGTCAGCAAGTTCTTGATTCCAGCATTTTCGGCGAAGGTGCCGTTACACCGCGAACTCGAATCGCTGTCGAAGGAATGCCATAAGGTGGCAGCTGCCGAAGATCTCGTGTCGCTTAAAAAGTTGGAAAGCGACGTTGATCGATGCGCAGCTAGATTATGGGGCCTCTCGCCGGACGACCTGGCTTCACTGTGAAGGGCCCGTAGCGATCACCCGTCTGTTTTCGCCGGGTGCCACACTCATTCGCGGGGTTCGAATGAGTGGCAACAGGGTTAGGACGACGCCTTCTATCGCGCGGCCAGGCTGCCCACTTTATTTCCGCGGCGCAGTTTGGCGGCTTTGACGGTGTTGCTCATCAGCATGGCGATAGTGAGCGGGCCCACGCCGCCGGGGACAGGCGTCATGGCTCCGGCAACTTCGGCGACTTTAGGATGAACGTCGCCCATCAGAGTTGAGCCTTTGGCAGCGAAGTCGCGCTCGCGCTTTTCGTTTCCTGCGAAGAATTCCTTGAACTCCTCGGGATCGGTGACCGTGTTCATGCCGACATCGATGACGGTCGCGCCCGGCTTCACGAAGTCAGGCGTGATCATGCCGGCCTTGCCGATGGCGGCAACGAGGATGTCAGCGCGGCGGCACACGCCCGGCAGATCGCGCGTCTTGGAATGACAGACGGTCACCGTCGCGTTGCCGTTGAGCAGCAGCATGGCGACAGGCTTGCCAACGATGTCGCTGCGGCCGACGACCACGGCTTCCGCGCCGGCGATGGGAATGTTGCTGCGCTTCAGAATTTCGATGATGCCTGCGGGCGTGCACGGCACCAGTCCCGGCCGCTGCGTGGAAAGATAGCCAACGTTCGTGGGATGAAAGCCGTCGACGTCTTTCTCGGGCGAGACCGCCAGCAGGACTTTTTTGGCGTCGACCTGCGGCGGCAACGGGAGTTGCACGAGGATGCCGTCGATTTCGTCGCGGCGGTTGAGGTCGTCGATCAGCGCGAGGAGTTCGGCGGTGGTCACGCTATCGGGCGGCGTGTGCTTCTCGCTGTAAATGCCAAGCTGCTCGCAGCTCTTGACCTTGTTGCGAACATAAATTTCCGAAGCTGGATTGTGCCCGGCGAGGACGACGGCCAGTCCGGGACGAAGTCCGGCGGTGGTAAGTTCCTTCACTTCTTCGCCGACTTCGGCTTTGATTTGCGCTGCGACTTTCGTACCGTCAAGAATGATGGCCGGCATGATAGGGTCCCTTCGATCTGAGGATGAATGTCTAGTTTATCGCCCTCCGCCGTTGCAAATCTTGAGATTGTCATCACGAGCGCCGGGTTTTGGCGCGAGGGATCTGCTTTTCGCTCCAGTCCGGTCGAAAAGCAGATCCCTCGTCGGTCTGAAGACCTCCTTGATGACAAGACACAAAGGGGCTGTGCGCCAACATGGGTCCGTCCGGCCCACTAATCATATATACTTCCTGCACTGAGAAGCTAGCATAGGCGCGCGCCCGGGTTTAAGTAGTGGGGCTTAGCATCGTTGGACCCCGGGCCGTTCCGGCATCGCAACATGGATGATTCCAGACCACCATCTGATAAGAATTCTGCTGCTGATAAGGCCGCATCCCCCGGTGTAAAGACTCCATTTGCCGGCGAGAGTTCATCCAGCAACGTCCCGATTGCTCCGGCAGACAAAGCCAAACTTGCAGCCGCCGGGTCGTCACGAAAAGATCCCGACTCGACTGTCTTTGATGTGGGTTTGGATATTGATGCCAAGGCGAAGGCGAATGCAAATGTTGTTGCTCGCCCGCAGTTCAGCGCCGAAAACACGCTGGTAGATGTTGACGCAACCATTGTCAACGAAGGTCCATCTCGCCGCTCATCGACACCGTCGTCCAGTCGCAGCTCCGCCGGCTACGGCAGCGCAGCCGTACTGCAGATCGGCGACCTGCTGGGCGGACGATACGAAATCCTGCAACTGCTGGGCGAGGGTGGCATGGGCGCGGTCTACAAGGCCAGCGACCACGAACTGAATCGTTATGTCGCGTTGAAAGTCATCCGCCCGGAGCTGGCGTCGAACCCCGCGATCCTGGCACGTTTCAAGCAGGAGTTGCTGCTGGCCCACCAGGTCACGCACCGCAACGTGATCCGCATTTACGACCTCGGCGAGGCTGAGGGTGTGAAGTTCATCACCATGGAGTTCATCGAGGGCAAAGATTTGCGGACCCTCATCCGGGAGAAACAGAAATTCGCTCCCGAGGAAGCAGTGGATGTGATCCAGCAGGTTTGCCTGGCGCTGGATGCGGCGCACAGCGTGGGAGTGATTCACCGCGACCTGAAGCCGCAAAACATCATGGAGGACAGCAGCGGGCGAATCCTGGTGATGGATTTCGGCCTAGCCCGCACGCTGGAAGGCGACGGCATGACGCAAAGCGGCGCCATGGTCGGCACCATGGAGTACATGTCGCCGGAGCAGGCCCTGACCCAGGAGCTCGATCAACGGTCGGACATTTTTGCGCTCGGACTGATCCTGTATGAAATGCTGACCGGCAAGATGCCGTTTGCAGCGTCGAGCGCAGTGGCCAGCCTCATCAAGCGGACGCAGGAGCGCGCGATTCCCGTGGCGGATGTGGACTCGCAGATTCCGGGAGCACTGAGCGGGATCGTGAGCAAGTGCCTGGAACGCGATTTGAACGCGAGATACCAGAATGTAACGGACATTCTGGCCGACCTGAACACGTGGAGAGACAAGCGGGCGGCCAACACAATCGCATTTGACGCGCAGATCCAGCCCTGGGGGCGGACGGTGCCGTGGCCGCTGATTACCGGCGTCGTGACCGTCCTGTTGTTAGCGCTCTGCGGATACGTTTTTCGCGCCAAGCTTTTCGGGCCATCGCCCTTCTCGCGATCGGCGCATGCCGGGCCGGTAATGTCGCTGGCGATTGTGCCCTTCCGTAATGCCACTGGAGATCCGAGTCTGGACTGGCTGGGCACAAGTCTGGCGGAGATGCTGACCACGGATGTGGGGCAGTCGGCGAGCCTGCGCACGGTCTCGGCTGACCGGCTATACCAGGCGCTCAAGGACCTGCACATCGAAACGGACAGCCCGCTGGATGCGCAAAATATCAAGCAACTGGCGGAGTTCAGCAAAGCGCAGACGATTGTCTGGGGACAGTACGTGCGCGGCGGCGGACAACTGCGCGTGGAGGCGACGCTACAGAACCTGAAGCAGGGAACTTCGCCGGTGACGATCACGGTGGAAGCGCCGTCGGAGAAAGAGCTGCTGGCGCAGACCGATCAGTTGGCGCAGAAGATCCGCGGCCAGCTTGCACTGTCGCCGGAGATCGTGAAAGAGCTGAAGCAAAATGCCTTCCGGCCGACATCGAAATCGGTTGACGCGCTGCGCGCCTATAACGAAGGCGTGGCTTTGATGCGGCAGGGCGACAGTCTGGAGGCGCAGAAGAAATTTGAAGCGGCGACGCAGGCCGACCCTGATTTTGCGCTGGCGTTCTCACGGCTGGGTCAGACCTATTCCAATCTTGGCTACGACAATGAGGCTGAGCGCTACTCGCAGCGCGCCGTGGAACTGAGCCAGCAACTACCGGCCGCCGAGCGCTACCTTATCGAAGCCAACGATGCCCGCGTCAGCGGACACACCGACAAGGCAATCGAGCTGTACGGCAATCTGGTGAAGGCTGCGCCGGGCGACGCCGATCTGCAGTACACGCTGGCCAGCCTATACGAATCCAATAATGATTTTGATAAGGCTACGGAGCTTTATGCAAAGGTTCTGAAGGAGGACCCAAAATCGGTTGCCGCGCTGCTGGCTACCGGGCGGGTGCTGATCAAGAGCGGCAAACCCCAGGACAGCCTCGACTCGCTGAACCAGGCCTACAGTCTGGCCGTGCGGCTGGACAATCAGGAACAAAAAGCGGCCATCCTGCATGCCCTGGGCGTGGCCTATCAGTCGATGGACAAGCCGCAGGATGCGCTGAAGAATTATCAGGATTCGATTGCCATCAAGCGCGAGATTGGCGACAAGCGCGGCATCGCCGTCAGCCTGAATGCAAGCGCTCAGGTGGAAGCCACGCTGGGCCAGTTCGCGACCGCGGAAGCCAGTTACAAAGAGGCGCTGCAGATTCGGCGGGACATCGGCGACAAGAAGGGCGTCGGCGATACGCTGATGGACCTGGGAACGCTTTACGGCGGACGGGGAAAACAGGACCAGGCGCTTGCGCTGTACAAAGAGGCGCTGCAGATTGAGCGCGACCGGGGCGACGAGCTAAGCGAGGCAACCTGCCTGAACAATATCGGCGACGCGTACTTTGGCGAAGGACAATACGATGACGCGCTCACCTATTTTCAGCAGGCGTTGCAGTTGCGCGAAAAGCTGAAGACGCCGGACTCGATCGCCGAGTCGGTGCGCAACGTCGCGGTCGTCAACACTAAGCTGGGCCAGTACAGTGAGGCGCTCACTCAGTATCTGAAGGCGCTCGACCTGCACCGCAGTATCGATGACGCGCGCGGGATGGCGATGGATTCCTACGATATGGGGACGGTGTTCCAGTATCAGGGGCGCTACGGCGCAGCATTGAAGGCGCGAGAGGACGCGCTAAAATCTTTCCGCAACTTGAAGGACCGCGGCTTCTGGATGGTGGAGAGCCTGAGCGGCTACGGGCAGTCGCTGGCGCAAGTGGGACGCGAAGACGATGCCAAGCGCGCCCTGGATGAAGCGGCGCCGCTGGCGCATGAAATCAATAACGACAGTTCCATCGCGCAGATCCAGTTGTTTTATGGGGACGTAGCAAAGTATCGCGGCGATGCGAAAGCTGCGCGGACTTTCTACGAGCAGGCCTTGCAGACGGCCAACAAGGCCAAGGATCCAGAGAAAGCGCTGCGCGCCAGGATCGCGCTGGCCCAGGATGACATTGCTCAGGGAAGGTCGGCTGCGGCGGCATCGGCACTCAAGACGCTTGCGCAGGAGGCAGACCGGCTGGGCTTGAAGTACGAAGCAGTGCTGGCGTCGGTTGATTTGGGCGAAGCGCTCGCCCGCAACAAGGCGTATGCGCAGGCGAGGCAGGAACTGGAGCGCGCGTTAACCAACAGCCAGAAGCTGGGATTGCAGTGGCTGGCGGCGCGCAGCAATTATCTACTGGGGATGGTGCTGCGCCAGAGCGGCGATGCCAAAGGGGCTGCTGACTATTATCGCGCCGCCATCAGCAAGTGGGATGAAGAACAGAAGGAAGCCGGCAATCCCGCGTTTCTCTCTCGCGCCGATCTGGCGCAGATGTATAAAGATGCGCAGAGTGCGTTGCGGGAGTTGAAGTAGGCCCCGCGTCCCGGCGTTGTGGAATCTGGGATTCGGTAGCGCAGGCCTTTAAGGCCTGCGTGCAGCTGTGGCGGCGAACCCCTAAGGTTGGCGTGAAGCGCTGGGCCAAACCTGTCGCCGGCGGGACTCGGGATCTTTTCCGCTGTTCACGCAGCGTGGAAGAGTCTTGTACGAGAGCTATGCCGTCCCTACGGGACTCGGTTACTGTCCATACCTTACCCAGGACTCCGCTTCGCTCCGTCCTGGGCTGAGCTAAGTCGTCCCGCACAGCGGGACGGGAGCATCGTCGCCGATGCGGCATCGCGCGCGGCTGCATCTCAGGCAAAAGTGTCGCCGCTCTGCGGCTCCCATTATTCCCAACTAGAGCGGGGGCTGCCGCCCCCGCCTAACATCATGCCGCCGCGTTGCGGCTGTTTTCACCTTCAGAACGAGGCGCATTGGCCTAGCTTGCGGGCCGCCGTGTTTCCGCCTCCGGTAATCGAGTTGTTGCCGCTGCATTGCAGGTTATGGGTGACGGCGTTGGTGAAGACCTGCGTAGCGCCGCGGTTGTTCTGGTCGAGAAGGGTGCCACCGACGGTATTGGAATCGATGGTGGTGGCTCCGTTATTGTTTTGCACTTGCAGATCCCCGCCCACGGTATTTCCGGCGCATCCCGTAGCCGAGCCAATCTGCGCCGCGGCCCCACTACCCTGCAGCAGCAAGCTTTGGCTTACGCTGGATCCACAGACCTGATTGGCGCCGGTGCTGCTGCCCGGGCCTAGAATCTGCAAATTGCCCGCGATACTGGCAGCCGGGCCGATGGAGTAAGTGCCGTCGCCGATGACCTCCACACCGTTGCCCACGGTGCTGTTGCTGATCCACAGGCCGCCACCATAGGAGAACAAGTTGCCGTTCACGAAGCTGGAACTCCCCAGCACCACCGTCCCGCCGAATTGCAGCAGGCTTCCGGTGACGCCTCCATTGGTGAAGCTGCACGATTGGCCGTCGAAGACCAACAAGGTGCCGCGATAGGTGCCGTTGTAGACCCCGTTGCAATTCGTGCCATTCAGTCCCGACGCAGGCACCGCACAATTTTGTGCCGCCACAAAGTAGGAGAAGCCTTTGGAGTTACCAGTACTCGTGGGATCAAAACGGGTTTGTGAGAAGGCCGTCTCGATGTTCGTCCAGGTGCTGGATGCGGGCGGATTATAAACTTCCGTCTTCAGCAGACAGGGGTTGCTGATGTTCTGACTGGTGTTGTAGCTTTCGAACAAGTTATAAGGCAGGTTGGCGCAATCGCTGCCGGTTTGCTCGGTGCAGGAGACCTGGAAGACGACACACTCTCCGCCCGTGCCGTCGTAAACAATGCAGCTTGCATTGGGAGCAAAGCTTGTTAGAACCGGATTGACGATTGCCGGGCTGCTGGGCATCGCGGTGACGCTGACCTGGTCGCCCGCGTTGGCATTGGAATATTCATACTTGTGGTTGTAGCTGCCGAACACGTAGTTGGTGTAATTCGGGCCCGGCCCCGGGGTCAGGGTTTGCGTGATCGTGGTTTGTGTCGACCCTCCCGGAGTGAAGGTCCAGCTCAGAATATCGCCGCTCTCCGTGGAGTTTCCGTCACCGCCGGTGAAACCAACATAGGCCGTCTGAGTATTCCCGTTGCCGGGATTTAAGTTGAGCAAAGTAGCAATCTGTAGTGGGACGGTGAGGACCGGCGTTCCGTTGTTATCGACAAAAATGCTTAAAGTACCGGGGTCATACTGGAGGATGACGGTATGGACATTGCCGTCAGACAAGTTCACAGCCAGGTTGGAAGCGATGCCCAGAGTGGAGTTTTGTCCTGAGGGACAAAGTAGATTGTGCTCCGGCGTGTTGTTGCCAGTCCCGCAGCTCTGCACCGCGACGTGGTTGGAGTTGGGGTCCCAGGTGTTTTGGTAAGTATCGAACTCGACGGCGATACTGTTGTCGATGGGAAGGTTCTGCTCGCCGGGTACGGAACCGTAGCCAATATCGCCGCCCGGACCACCCAGGGCAGACAACTGTCCATTGCTGCCGAAATTAGCGGCGTTCTGGATCACGAAGGCAATTCCGTCAGCCGGGCCAGGGCCGATGCTGTGCGTGATTTGCAAGGTGAACACGCTTGTAAAACCGTTCGCGATGGATTGCTGGGTCATCCACCAGGCTGATCCGGCGCGCTGGGTCTGCCCGTCTGTGGTGAGCCGCAAGACCTGTTGGCCGTTGCCATTGGTAGCTTCCATGGCCGATCCATTCATCTGCAGCGATGAGAAGTTGAGAGACGAGATTTGGGCCACAGCCGGGACGCAACAGAAGGCGATAGCCATGGCCAACGCGCACACTACAAAAAATCTGGGAGACAACATTAGGCTCCACTCCTCTTAAGCTTGGAATTCCTGGGACTCGTTTGGCGCAGCGATCGGCTGCGGCTCTTAGACTGCGACTTCGGCCCGCGCATTAAAAATGCTGGGCTGCCACACTCGCTTTGCCGCACCCACAGCGGCGATCAGCGACCATCCACACACTAGAGACACGCGATTAGGAGCCTAAGTGTAGCCGGGAAATTGTCAATTGAAAAGTGGGGATCTGGCGCTGGACTTTGGAGCTATGTTGAAGCCGCACGATTGTGTGGGCAAGGATTGGCGGGGAAATGTGTGTCGATCTCCCACTCATTCGAAAGCCGCGAACGAGTGGGCACCCAAAGCAGGAGGACGCGATCTTGCTAAGCGCAAAGCAACGCCAAGCCGCCTCTCAGGTCGGTGACGGCTGCGGTTGCGCCTACTTCAGAAGCGAACTGCGGAGCCATGCGGTAGGCCGCGCCGCCCAGGACAATTTTCGGAGCATCTTCCTTCATCTGGCTGCGGACGGTTTCCATTAACTCGACGACGGAAGGCAGATTCGACAGGATGGTGGTGGAGATACACAGCACGCTGGCTGAAATCTCCCGGATGGTAGCCAGGATGGAGGAATGCGGCAGGTTGGTGCCGAGAAAGCGCACCGTCCAGCCCTCGGCTTCCATGGCATCGGCGAGGATATTCGCGCCGATCTGATGTAGCTCCCCGGCAACGCCGGTCACAACCATGCTTCCGCGATTGACTTCGGCCGGAACCATTTCGCGATAGATGGCAGCAATGGCGTACTGCGTGATGGAGGTGGCCAGGTGCTCCTGGGCAACGCTGATTCTGTTTGTCTCCCAGAGATCACCCACACGATAGAGCGATTCCGTAAACACATCGACGTAGACATCCACGCTGCTGTGGCCGGAGCGCAAAGCTTCTTCCACAATGCCCAGGGCAGCTTGCCGTTGCCCGCCCAAAATCGCTGACAGGAAGACGTCTCTGGTGAGCTCCAGCCGGCTGCCGGAGGGCTGCGCTTCCAGAGGCGAAGCAGGCTCCCGGCAGGCTTCCCGGCCGCGCGTCAGGAAAGTTAAAACCGCTTCCCGCTCGTTCGGCAGGAGTGCCGCAGAAAGATGTTTTTCCAGTTGCGCCAGATTCTCTTCCAGAGTGTGCGCGGCGATGCCGCGAGAGCCGAGCATGCGAGCCGTCCAGCGCGAATAGTCGGCAAAGGCCTGGGGCGAATCCGCTTCGATAGCTCCGGCGAGAAACTCGATATGAAAACAAGCGTCCGCGGTGCAGAACTGCCGGCCCCGTTCGCCGTAGCGAACGACCCAGTCGGGATGCTGGAGAAAAAACTCGTCGGAAATTGCCTGGGCTACGCTTGGCTTGACGGAAGCAAGCTTCTGGATGAGAGCAAACCGCTCGGACAGAGATAGGGAGACCATAACGAAAATACCTCCTCTGAGCTTTATTCCCCGAGGGTTGAGGGAGCAGTCCTTACGCAGTCGCGGCCGGCCCGTTTGGCATCGTAGAGGGCAGCGTCAGCGCGGGCGACAAGCTGCTCCAGCGTTTCCCCGGGTCTCCAGGTGGCGACACCCATGCTGATTGTAATGCGCCTGGGACATGCGGGGAACTATCATCTCGGCGACTTGGGTTCGAAGACGCCCGGCGATGCCGACCGCGTCGGCGGTCGAGGCTCCGGGCAGTAGAAGAACGAACTCCTCGCCACCATACCGCGCCGCCAAATCAAAGGGCCGCAAGCGCGGCTTAAAGATAGCGCCTGCGCCAGCCAGAACCTGATCTCCAACGACGTGGCCGTACTCATCGTTGATCGACTTGAATCGGTCCAGGTCGGCCATGATCAAGCTCAGGTTTTGTCCCTGCCGCTGAGTACGGGCAATCTCACGCTGAAAAGTTTCGTCCAAAGTTCGCCGATTGGCCAATCCGGTGAGCGCATCGGTGCGGGCCAGGCGTTCGATGGTTTGATTTGCGTTCTGGAGTTGCCGGTTCTTCTGCACCGAATCGCGCACCATCAGCGATAAATCGTTGGTCAGTTTAAGGATCTCAGTCTGAAGGTTGGAATCGTGCCGGCGTTCGTGTGTTCCCAGCAGCAGGATCGCGTCGCCACAGCGTACCAGACCGACTTCGACGGTGATGGGATTCTGCTGGAGGTCGGCCAAATTCAGAAGGACACAGCCGCCGTACTGATCTGCCGGCCTGGAAAATCGTTCGCGCAGGTGCCGGACATCGGAGCCGACCAGGTAATCCCAAATGTTTGAGCCAAAGTTGTTGGCAGGATCCGGAGGAAAGACGTGACGACCGGCCCGATTGCGGGCGCGAATGGTGCCGTCGGGCGCCAGCAGCAAGGCAAACACGGCGTCGGATTCCATCAGCCAATTGGAAATTGCAGTTGTCTGGTTTTCGAGAGCGTCATCCAGGTTTTGGGGACCAGCAGGATCCTCGATGTTATTTCCTATGGTTAGAGAGGTGATCGCGGGATCCAGTTTCAATCCCTCGGGGATCAGTTGATGCGACTGCTGGTGGGCCTCGCTGGCGTGCCAGGTGCGGAACGATTCTGCATCCGTCCAACGCGTGAGCAGCAGAAAGACGGATGGGTCCGAGGCATCGGTAGCGACACTAAGACCGCAAAAGCCGGGCGCTTTTTCCACCAGATGGGGACGGTTCAAGAAGGCATGGCGGACTTGCTCCTCCAAACCATTGCGCACCCGAAAGCGGGAGATCACTGTGACCACATCGGCCCCCCGCGCATAGAATACCTCTTCGAGGAAGAAATCCGCTTGCGCGCTATTCCATGGTTCACCTCTCCGGCTCAGCAGGATAAGCAGGCTCCGACCGATGCGTCGACGCTGGACGAGTCGCGACTCGCGCGGCGTCTGTTCCTGGTGCTGAGCGCCGTGGCCTTGGTCTATGCAGCCCTGGCCGGTCTGCGCGCCGTCCACGACCCGGACCTGGGCTGGCAATTGGCAGGCGGGCGCTGGATAGCACAGCATCATCGGATTTTTTCCACCGACATCTTCTCGTACACCGCGACCGGACAGCCCTGGATCTATCCCGTCGGATCGCAGCTTTTGCTGTATGCGATTTACCGGCTCGGGGGCTACGCTCTGCTTTCGTGGTTAGGAGCAGCGGCGTGCGTCGCGACAGTTGTGTTATTACTGCGGCGCGGCTCGGCATTCACTGCCGCGATTGCCATTGTCGCGGTTCCCCTCATTGCGGAGCGCACCGGCCCGCGAGCCGAGATGTTCACCGTTATCCTGTTTGCGGCGTATCTCTCGATTCTCTGGCAGCATTATCAGACCGGTCGGGCTCGCCTGTGGCTTCTGCCGCTGTTGATGATTGCCTGGGTCAATCTGCACCTGGGATTTATCGCGGGCCTGGCGCTGATCGTCGGATTCATAGGCCTGGACTTGCTGGAGATTTTGTCTTCAGCGGCCAGACGAGGCGCGGCAGTTAGCAGGCTCAGGCAGGCTGCTCCGTGGTTTCTTGCTACGGCGCTCGCTACTCTGGTGAACCCGTGGGGATGGGGACTTTACCAGGCACTGGTCCAGCAAAATCGCGCCATGGCATTGCACTCGCAAATCTTCGCCGAGTGGGGCCCGGCTCGATTCCATTGGAGCGCTTTGGGAGCCTTTTCGCAGCAGCCGATGCAGAATTCTCTCGATTTAGGCGCTGTGGTCGGGTTGCTGACGGCCGCGATTGCGCTTCTGCAAGGCAGGCTTGGAGCCGCAATTTTGCTGGTGGGAGCCATGTACGCGACCATGCGACACGTGCGAATGGAGGCCCTTACCGCCTGCATCGTGGTCGTGATAGCAGGCTCGATCCTTGCTGGCGCCATTCCGCCGGTGTGGAGTCGTATTCCCAGGGCACGACTGCGTTTCGCCGGCGCGATCATTGCGGTGGTCATGGTTGCAGCCGTGGCTGGCGTGCGCGGCGCAGACTTCGCCAGCAATCGCGTTTACCTGGCAAGCAATGCCAAAACGAACTTCGGCGCCGGCCTGTCGTGGTGGTTTCCGCAACGTGCAGCCGCGTTTATCGAGCAGGAAAAGCTTCCCGCACAGGTCTTCAATAATTTTGATGAGGGCGGCTTTGTGGTGTGGCAACTGGGTCAGAGGTACCAAGACTTTATCGACGGCAGGTCGATTCCTTTTGGCGAGGAAGGATTGCTGCGGGAACATGAACTGGTGACCGCGCCGGTCGATTCCGTTACGTGGCAGCAGGCGGCCGACCGCTACAACATCAATACCATCATCCTGCAACTCGACACTACCGAGATCGATTTCGCTCAACTGCAAGACCTGTGCTACAGCAAGAAGTGGAGGCCCGTTTATCTGGACGAAGTCTCGGTGGTTTTGGTGCGCCAGAGGCCGGAGACGGAGGAGTTGATCAATCGCTTGCAGATAAATTGCGCAACCGCGCCGGTGCCGGCACAACCGCTGGATCATAGTGCGAGGTCTTACCAGCTATGGGCCAACGCAGCTTATGTTCTGGCTGGGCTGCGGCGCACCAACGAAGCGCTGTCGGCAGCGGACAACGCGTTTCAAATCTTTCCCGGCAGCGCCCCATTGCGTTGGGTGAGGGGCAACGCACTCTACGCCTCGGACCGCCGTGTCGAGGCTGAACAAGAATGGCTGGCGGCCATCGCTCTCGGCCTGAATCCCGCGGACGCTGCAACCGTGTGGTCGCGACTGGGTGAGCTCTACGATCAACAAGACCGCGTCCCCGATGCGCTGAAGGCGTGGCGAGAGACAGCGCAACTGACGACAGATCCGACCCTGAGGACAAAGGCGCTGGTGAAGCTGGCTCGGCTGTATCTGGTGACGCGGCAGCCGAAGCAGGCCTTACAGGCACTGGATGAGGCGGAGCGGAGCGCGCCCCCGCAGATGACGGCTGCCACTGAGGGCCGGAGCTTCAAGTTTGACGTCGCCCAGGGACGCGCGGCCATCTGGAGAGCCATGGGTGATATGAATCAGGCCGTTTCGTATCAGGAACAGGCGGTTCGGCTCGATCCAGAGGCTGCGGATGCCTGGTCTCACTTGGCGAAGCTCTATGAGCGGCAAGGACGCGTGGCAGACGAGCGGCGGGCTGAAGAGCGGGCCAGTGCGCTCAGCGCTGGCCAGAGTCGATAGTCTGCTATACGACACTTTAGTGGTGGATAAAATTTACAAACGACGAGAAAGTTTTACATCGTTAGCGCAGTTGACGAAGCGGGATAACCTTTTTGTTTTCTGACGATTGGATTTGGCGCGTCAACTGCTTATTACCAGACTAGACGAAGTGGCGCAAAGGGTCACTCGGATGCGAATTTCGGCCAGAGTTCGCCTCCCAGAGTGACCCTTATTTTTTCCAGGAAGTTAGCCGTCTTCGCCAAAAACAGTCTGCTGCGCCCGCCCGCCAACGTGATATCTCCTGCCGCCTAAGTCAGCGCCAGCCGCTCCCGCACATCAAACCCCGCCTGGCGCAGCAGGTTCTCTACCGTAGCTTCATTCAGCCGAGAGGCGTCGTATTCCACGCGGATCGTCCGCCCTGGTTCGTCGAACTGGACGCGACGAATCCCATACACATCGCTCACCTGTCCCAAGGCGCTCATTTCCCGCTCGCCCGGCGGCATCCCGTAACGAAACACCACTTCCACAGCAGTCATCGGACTCACCTCTCGCAATGTGCAATGATAAGGAACTGCGCAGCCCCGCCGCCGTTCGCATCCTGACTCGCGTCGGCCCAAGCTCCGAGTTCAATATAGTGCATGGCTGCGCTTGTGAATAGCGAGGCGTTACCATTACAGTGAGCGATGCAATGAGCGAGCCCGACGCGCCCCTCGAAAACCTATCACTCGACTTTTCCGCCAAAGATCCCGTGTGCGGCATGATCGTCGATCCGCCGCAGGCTCGCGGCAAGGCGCGATACCAGGGCGATCTCTACTTCTTTTGCTCTCCAAGTTGCATGCAGAAGTTCATGGCATCGCCGGCGAAGTATCTGGCGCCTGCCGGCGAGTCGGGCACTCCCGCTCCCGCGCCGCCGCTTCCGAAAAAGTTCGACAAAGATCCGGTCTGCGGCAGGAACGTCGATCCTTCCAACGCCGTATCCAGCACCGAGTATGACGGCAAGCTCTATCATTTCTGCTCGCGCGGCTGCGCCGAGAGGTTTCGTCGTTATCCCAAGAAGTATCTAGAGCCGGCTCCGAAGTCTGTGGGCATGACCGGATTCGTTCAACTCAGTACCGTGCCGCGGCAGAGTGGCGGCACGCCCAAGCTGGCGAAGGACCCCGTTTGCGGCATGAATGTCGACCCCGCCACTGCGGCCAGCACCGTTGCCCATGCCGGCAACACCTATTACTTCTGCTCGCGCGGCTGCGGCGAGAAGTTTAAAGCCGCGCCGGAAAAGTTTCTGGCGCCTCCCGCGCCCTCAACCTTGACGCGGATACAAGCCCCAGCCGCTCCCGCAAACAAAGAGCCGGAGCCGGCGGCCACCTACGTCTGCCCCATGGATCCGGAGATTCGCCAGGACCGTCCCGGCCCTTGTCCCAAGTGCGGTATGGCGCTCGAGCCGGAACTTCCCATCGCTCCTGCGAAAACTCTGTGGACCTGCCCCATGCATCCCCAGATCGTGCGCGACGTGCCCGGCGCATGTCCGATCTGCGGCATGGCGCTGGAGCCGATGACAGCTACCGCGACCTCAGACGACAACCCCGAGCTTCGCGACATGACCCGCCGCTTCTGGACCAGCGTCGTCATCGCGATTCCTCTGGTCACGTTCGCCATGTTGCGTATGACGCCGCGGATGACGTCGCTGATTCCAGCCCTGCACGCCATCACGCCACGCCTCGGCAACTGGATCGAGTTCGCGCTCGCAACTCCGGTCGTGCTCTGGTGCGGTTGGCCGTTCTTCCAGCGTGGCTGGGCCTCGGTAAAGTTTCGCAGCCCCAACATGTTCACCCTGATCGCGATGGGCGTCGGCGTCGCCTATGTGTACAGCGCAGTCGCGACCATCGCACCGCAACTGTTCCCACCGATGGAAGGGATGCCTGGGGTGACCCATCCTTCCGGCCATCCGTTGGCCGGAGGGTGGGCTCCCGACGTCTACTTCGAAGCCGCCGCCTCCATCATCGTGCTCGTTCTTCTCGGCCAGGTGCTGGAGCTACGCGCCCGCAGTCGCACCTCCAGCGCCATTCGCGCTCTTCTCGATCTCTCGCCCAAGCTGGCGCGCATCATGCGCGACGATGGCAGCGAATACGATGTCTCGCTCGATCAAGTGCAGGTCGGCGACAAGCTGCGCGTTCGTCCGGGCGAGAAAATCCCGGTCGACGGCACCATGCTCGACGGCCTCAGCTCAGTCGACGAATCCATGGTGACCGGCGAGTCCATCCCCATCGAGAAGCACGCGGGCGACAAAGTCATCGGCGCAACCGTCAACGGCACCGGCTGGCTGCTGATGCGCGCCGAACGCGTAGGCAGCGAAACCATGCTCGCCCAGATCGTCAGGATGGTGAGCGAGGCGCAGCGCAGCCGCGCCCCCATTCAGCGCCTGGTCGACAAGGTGGCCGCGTGGTTCGTTCCCATCGTGCTGGCCACCGCTGTCGTCACCTTCATTGTGTGGTTTGTGGAGGGCCCTGAGCCGCACTTGGCCAACGCCATCGTCAACGCTGTCGCGGTGCTCATCATCGCGTGTCCCTGTGCGCTCGGCTTGGCCACTCCCGTCGCCATCATGGTTGGCACCGGACGCGGCGCCCGCGCCGGCGTCCTTATCAAGAACGCCGAAGCCCTGGAGACGCTCCAGAAAGTCGACACGCTGGCCCTCGACAAGACGGGAACACTCACCCAGGGCAAGCCCGAATTGATGTCTGTCGTTGCCGTCGGCGGCGAAACCGAGGATCGCGTGGTCCGTCTGGTGGCAAGTCTGGAGCGCGGAAGCGAACATCCGCTGGCGGCTGCGGTTGTCGAAGCAGCCGAAGCGAATGGTCTCTCGCTGATGCCGGTCCAGGAGTTTCGCTCGCTCACCGGCCGCGGCGTGGTGGGTCGAGTCGGCGGTCACGAAGTCGCAGTCGGCAATGAAGCTCTTCTCGAAGAACTCAACATTGACTCCAACGAACGCCTTGTAACAGGTGATGACTTTGGTCGTGCCGATAACGAACGCTTTGTAGCAGGCGATGACTTAAGTCGTGCCGACAACGAACGCCTTGTAACAGGCGATGACTTTAGTCGTGCCGATAACGAACGCCTTGTAACAGGGCACGACTTTAGTCGTGCCGATAAGGGCCCCAATTCTCATTCTCCCGAGCGGGCTTCAGCCCGCGAGGGCCCCGGCAAGACTTCCCCAGAAGGTGTCATCCCGTCCGACGAGCATATTCCTTCTACGACGTGTCATCCCGAGCGGAGCGAAGCGGAGTCGAGGGACCTGCCGAGCCAGCCGCAGAGCGGCGGGATGGAGTTAGGCGGGGGCGTAAGCCCCCGATCCAGTGAAGAAGAGAATGCGAGCCGCAGAGCGGCGGCACGGCCTGGCGACGACCCAAACCTCGCCTATCTGAAATCCCAAGCCGACGCTCTCCGTAAAGACGGCCAGACCGTTGTCTTCGCCGTCGTCGATGGCCGCGCCGCCGGAATTCTTGGCATTGCCGATCCCATCAAGCCCGAAGCGGCACAAGCTGTTCGCGATCTGCGCGCTCAAGGCCTGCGCGTCGTGATGCTTACCGGCGACAACGAAACCACCGCCGCCGCTGTCGCCCGCCAGATCGGCATCACTGACTTCGAAGCCGGCGTTCTGCCTGAAACCAAAGCCGATGCGATCAAGAAGCTGCAAGCTCAGGGAAGGACGGTTGCGATGGCGGGCGATGGCATCAACGATGCTCCCGCGCTCGCCCAGGCACAAGTCGGCATCGCGATGGGAACCGGAACCGATGTGGCGATGGAAAGCGCCGGCATCACTTTAATCAAAGGCGATCTCGCCGCTCTGGTGCGCGCTCGCCGCCTCAGCCGCGCCGTCATGGCCAACATCCGCGAGAACCTCTTCTTCGCATTTGTCTATAACTCGGTAGGCGTGCCCATCGCCGCAGGAATTCTGTACCCCAAGTTCGGCATCCTCCTAAGCCCCATCATCGCCGCCGCCGCCATGAGCTTCAGTTCCGTCTCGGTAATTACGAATGCATTGCGGCTCCGCAACACAAAGCTGTAATCAAGACCGTCGGCCTGCAAAGGGCGGATGGGCTCGAGTCCAAATCCTCTCACACATGACATGCAGGGATTGATACTGCGGAACTTGTGGCGAGTTAGCGGACGGTTCCTTCGGCTAGCCCAAGCTCAGCCCGCAGCTGCTCGGCCGAGACTTCAACCACCTTGCCGTCCTGCCAGATGTAGAGCGGCAGGCCGCGGCGGGCGTGGTCGATCTTGAGCTTCTCGATAGCGGTTTTCATGGCAATGGCAGCACGGTCGTGCAGCGATAGATCGACCGGGCTGGTTTTCGGTTTTGTCATAGGCTTGCGATCTTCGCCAGGAACTCATTATATCGTTTCGGATTGGAGATGCTACGTCCGCCGCGCTCTTCGAAAACGACTTCCTCGAATGTCAGTACGGAGTTGTCGTACACAATCCACGACTCCGCCAGCGGGCGGTACAGTGTCCAGAAATTCCGCAGGGAACGATCGAACCTGCGTCGCACAACTGCTTCGGGTATGTCATGTCCGCCTTCAGCGACGCGGCCTTTGATTCGCCTCAGACTGAGTTCAACGTCGGGGATCCACATGAAATAGAAGTGCGCTCGATAGTCCCGCTGCACCAGCCTGTGAAACAGCGGCACGTAGCTGCGGCCGGAGAGCGTGGTTTCAAAGCTGAAATCCTCTCCGGTTTGGGTCAGCCTTACTATTTCCTCCAGCATTAGTCGTCCAGCCCGGATCGCAGCAGTTTCCGGCGAGAACGGCGACAGTCCCGCGGCGATCAGGTCGGCATTGATGAAGTACTTGCAATCGACCTGATTGGGAAGAAATTCGCGTGCGAAAGTGGTCTTTCCCGAGCCGTTGGGGCCCGCGATTACGTAGACGTTTGGGCTCATGTTCTAGCTGATGCCATCCTACGCAACGAAAGCCCACCCAAGCAAAGGATGCTTGGGTGGGGCACCCGCATTTTGTATCCCAAGTTCGGCATTCTGCTCAGCCCCATCATCGCCGCCACCGCCATGAGCTTCAGCTCCGTCTCGGTCATCACCAACGCCCTGCGCCCGCGGAATGCGAAATTGTAGGCAAGAACCTGAGGCTCGGCGACCACGAACGAAAAGCCCCACCCAAGCACACGAAGCTCGGGCGGGGGCACCTAACGGCGTTGTGACTGACAACCGGCAACTGGTAACTGACAACTGTTCTTATGGCGAATACTGCCAGATCATGCCACTTGTCCTCAGGGGGCTTTCGAAGCCGCACGTGTCAGTAGTGCCATAGAGATTGCCATTGGCATCCGAAGTCAGGTTCTCAAAAATGTCCGCGCCGCCCGACACCAGAAATCTAGGGTACCCTCCAGCCACATTCATGATTGCACCGCAATAGATATAGTCGAAGCAGTTCTGGCCGCAGCTTCCGAGATTCACACCCCCTTCGGCAGCGTAGAGATTCCCGTTGGGATCAAGCGCTAAACTATGGAAGGTAACATTCCCGGAGAGTTGACACCCTTCCTCCTGGCGACTGTAGGTGTAGATGATGTTGAAATCGCCGCCGGACGACACGGTGAAGATCATGCCGGCCTCCTCACTGCCCGTACCGTCATTGCATTCGGTTCCCAGGTCTGGACTACAGACACTAAGGCCATAAAAAAATCCCAGTGGGTCCTGAATCAGGCCGCTGGGATTTCCGCCGTCTGTGTACCCGCCGACGAAGGCATGGATGACATTCTCCGTCCAGCCGCTGCCCGTTGGCGCTAGTTGGAAAACGACACCGCACCACCCGTAACAACCGTCTGAGTTATAGTTGCCGCCTAGGTCCGCAGTTCCGTATAGGTTTCCGTCATGGCCGACGAGCAGACTATTGGGATCCCCACCGTCGCTTTGTCCGGTAAAGCTGTAGAGGATCTTTTCCGTCCAGCCTCCCTGCGAAGGCGAGAGTTCAAACACAGCACCAGCCCCGTATGTTCCGCCGTTGCCGATGCCATAGAGATTGCCGGCGGAGTCGAAAGCGGTGACGATGCCGCCCCATGCGTCGCTGTTACCTGTGAACTGATAGATGGTCTTCTCGTTCCAACCGCACAGGGCCGTGGCGCAGGCGTTTGGACCGGGAGTCGCCTCATAAATCAGTCCGCAGTTAAAGCCGTAGCCGCAGCTTTGGTTGTCGCTGTGGGCCGCCCCGTAAAGCAGTCCTCCCGGTCCGACAAGAACGCTGATCGGGTTATCTCCGTTGCTGCCTCCCAGAAAGCTGTACAAAGAGGTGACGAACCAATGGCCGGCTCTTTGTGCGAAGTCATACAGCAGGCCAGCGCCGTAGCTGCCGCCGTTAGCAAATGTGCCGTAGAGCTTCCCGGCTGTATCGATCGCAAGTCCGGACGGTCCGGCGCTAGAACTGAAATCATGGAGGTCATGAAAGCCGGGTTGGGGACTTGGACAGGCGTAATTATTGTAGGTGGTGCTGGTGCTGGTAGTGGTCGTCGCGTTGCCGAGAATGGTGAACGATTCCGAAGGAATCGTGCCAATCGTGTTCTCCGAAGCGGAAGAAGGCCCGCTGTTCTCGTCCCAATAGGCCGGATCGCCGTCGGAAACGCTGGCGTTCTGGAGGTTCACCCAGTAGGCGCCGTTATTCAGGGCCGGGCCATTGAAGCTGCCCGTCTGGGTGCAGACGTTGTAGCCAAACTCATTGCCGATGCAGCCGCTCTGGGTGAAGTTCACGATCTGATCGAAGTAACTGGTGCCTCCGTTTTCGCTCGAAGTGATGGACACTTCCACCGAGCCCAGTACGTCGCCTGGGCTCATCCAGGCTGCGAAGCTCATACCGGTGACACTAGTGTTGCTGTAGGTAACGTTGAAGCTGTCGCTAACGATGAAGCCGAAATTAATGGTCCAGGCATCGGTGTTGCCGTTGGTTGGGCCGTTGTCGTAAATGTCGTTGGCTTGCAGCGGGCCGGGATGCATTTTCGCGCGTGCAAGCGCCGGAGATGTGGGCGAGCTTGGTCGCTTGACCGGATGGGCCAGCTTCGACGCGAACTCCGGCATCTTCGCCGCCTGCACCGCCGTCGGCGGAACCGAATTCTGCGCCCAGGCGGGAACCGTCGCCAGGATCATTATCAGCGCGGCAATTACCGCGAAAGAAACTGTGCGGAACAGGGAACTGAGGACGCGCGCTGGGCTGTGCATTGGCATTTCCTCCTCGCCATACCGCTCAACCGGAATGTGGACCACATGAGAAAAACCGGAGCGCCTGGGGTTTCGGAGAAGACGAGTCGAAGGCCTGGTTCCCCGCCTTGGGGGCATTGTCGAATCCGAGCAGGAAAAGGCCAGGGAGCCTGTCCCGAGACACCCGTCAGAATTTCACGCTTTCAGCGCGGATTTGTCAGTGATGTGCGACGCACCGCGAAGTGACAACGGCGGAACTTCAAGCTTCTGCAGTTTCATCGCTGAAAAGCGGTCAAGCAATGTCCGGGCACGGCACAGGCATGAGTGCCCATATTACCTCTCGGCCAGGCGACGCTGGGATTGCAAGGATTCCCGTTGCGGGAATCGTGGTTACCTTCGTTCCGCAAAATTAGCTTGACATCTATGCAGCGTGTGGTGCGACCGATAAGCTGGTAAGTTGGACTCCAGGGTCCACACGCCGGTGTGGCTGGATGAAAAATTTCCGGCCGCAATGGTGGAGATGCTCTTTGACAGATTGTTGAGCGTGGCTCCGTGTTTTGGTGCTTCTGCATTCGATCTTGCCCTTTCCGACAAGGCGCCAGATTCGCAACTAAGTCCTTTGTCGAAAATACTTTGCCAGATCATCCTTTTGGGCTCAATACCTTGCAGGGGATCGATGTAAGGTATTGAAAACAGTTGGCTTATCGTCCGATTTAAGTCTAATTGTATGAATACTTTACAGGAGGAGCGTTCGCAAAGTGTTCATAAAGAATACTTTATAAAAGAGTGGGGGGAGGGGGGTCCTCTGCAGCACGGCTGAACAGCCTAAGCACTGTGCCGCCTGACGCCGGCTCCCGAGGGGAACGACCGGCTTAGGCGCTGGCCTGAAGGCCAGCTCTACCCAGTGCTCGCGGTTGCTAGTTGCTAATTGCTAATTGCTAGTTGCTGCTTCCTACATCCCCGGCATCTTCATCCCCGCTAGCCTCCGCGCGAAGCTGGGCTTGCCCATGCTCTTGAACATCTTGCGCATCTGCGCATACTGCTTGAGCAACTGGTTCACTTCCTGAACGCTGGTTCCCGAGCCGCGGGCGATGCGCTTGCGGCGAGTGCCGTTGATGACCTCGTGGTGCTCCCGCTCGTAGGGCGTCATGGAGTTGATGATGGCCTCCACGCGGTTAATCTGCTTGTCGTCGACTTTGTCGGCGGCCTGCTGCATGTTGGCGAACGGGCCGATCTTCGGCATATGGCTCATGATGCTGGAAATTGATCCCAGCTTCTTCACCTGCCTTAGCTGGCCGCGAAAATCCTCGAGCGAGAAGCCATCGCTGCTGAGCGCCTTGCGCGCGAACTCTTCCGACTTCGACTTGTCGAGCTTGGCTTCGGCCTTCTCGATGAGCGAGAGAATATCGCCCATGCCGAGAATGCGTCCCACGATGCGGTCAGGATGAAACGGTTCCAGCGCATCGTACTTTTCGCCGACGCCGATAAACTTGATAGGCTGCCCGGTCACGTTGCGAATCGAGAGCGCTGCGCCGCCGCGCGCGTCGCCATCCATCTTGGTCAGCACCACGCCGGTTAGCGTTAGCTTCTTGTGGAATTCGTCGGCCGAGCGCACCGCGTCCTGGCCGGTCATGGAGTCGGCGACGAAGAGAATCTCCTGCGGGTTCAGGATCTTCTTCAACGACTGCATCTCGTCCATCAACTGCTCGTCGATGTGGAGACGGCCGGCGGTATCGACGATGAGCACATCGCAGGCGTTGTTGATGGCTTCGCGCCGCGCTTCCTTTACCAGCCGCTCGACGGTCGCCGTGTTCGATTCTTCGACTTTGCCTTCGTAGAGTTGAGCTTTGATCGCGTTGGCAACAACTTTCAGCTGCTCGCGCGCCGCCGGACGATAGACGTCCACCGAAACCAGCATCGGCCGATGTCCGCCGTTCTTCAGCCAGTTCGCCAGCTTGCCGGATGTCGTCGTCTTGCCGGAACCTTGCAGTCCCGCCATCAGCACCACCGTTGGAGGCTGCGACGCGAACTTCAACTTCGCGGTGTCTTTGCCGAGGACCAGGACCAGTTCGTCGCGAACGATCTTCACCACCTGCTCCGCGGGCGACAGCGCCGTCATCACTTCCTGGCCGACAGCTTTTTCACGGATGTGGTCGACCAGCTCTTTGACGACTTTGAAATTGACGTCGGCTTCCAGCAGCGCCATGCGGATCTCTTTCAGCGCTTCGCCGATGTTCTCTTCGTTCAGCGTGCCCTGTCCGCGCAGGTTCTTGAAGGTGCGCTGAAGTTTCTCGGTAAGGTTCTCAAACATTGTCAGGAGTCCAAATGTGAGGATCGAACGGCCCAGGAAATTCTAGGCCCTGGCGTAAGGATATCATCGGTTGCGCGGCGTGGATTCCATGGAGGGAATCGAGACGCGACATTCAGCAG
This sequence comes from uncultured Acidobacteriaceae bacterium, assembly GCA_963789245.1. Lineage (GTDB taxonomy): Bacteria > Acidobacteriota > Terriglobia > Terriglobales > Acidobacteriaceae > Bog-257. The sequence goes on from CAWBKE010000012.1 coordinate 551,909, forward strand.
CCATGCGATCTAGTGCGCCCCGTGCTCGCGGCTGCGTCGCAAATCTTCAAGGATAGCTTCGATTGTGATTTCGCTGCGGTCCTGCCGTCGCTCGTGCGTTTCGGCAATAGTCTGGAGGTTCTCGGTGGCGTGCAGTAGCCGCGTCGTAGCTTCCGCAAGCGTGTCAACCTTTTCACCGATTTGGTCGATGCGGCCTTTCATCTCGAGCGTGCTGTCATACAACCGCCCCCAAGCATCCCAAAACTCGTCGGCGTTGGCGAACTGCGTCATCACTAGAGAATAGCAAAAATGCAGGCCATTGGAACAAAAGACCCGGCCACCCGCCGCCGATTCAACGCAAACCCCGGCTGTCCGCCGTCCGATACACCTCCGCCGCCGCAACCACCGTATTGCAATGAATCGTCACCGTGTCCTCGATGCGATCGGCATATCCGCCGGCATAGGTGGTCATCACAGGAATGTTGCGCGCCCGCGCCGCGCGCAGGACCATCTCATCGCGCTGCTTCAGTCCTTCGATCGACAGATTGAGTCCTCCGAGCTGGTCCTCGCGGAAGGGATCGGCGCCGGCAACATAGCAGATCAGCTCCGGCTCAAACCGGCGCAACCCGGAGCTCAGCGCATTGTCCAGCCAGCCAAGATACTCTGCGTCTCCGCAGCCGTCGGGAAGATTAACATCAATCGACGATGCCGGCTTGTAGTAGGGGTAGTTGTTCTCCTGATGCAGCGAGATGGTGAAAACTTCTTTGCTGGGGTGGTTGCTTGTGCTTTGACCCTGAGCACCGCCCAACGCCGCAGCCAACGACGATGGAAGCGGGCCCGACCGGTGTCGCGAAGGCGCGAAGATGACCGCCGTTCCGTTGCCCTGATGCACATCGCAATCCACGGTCATGGCACGGCGGATGCGCCCACGCTTCTGCATCGCACGAATGGCGACGGCAAAGTCGTTGATCATGCAGAAGCCTTCGCCGTGATCGGGAAAGGCATGATGGAAACCGCCGCCGAGGTTGACGCAAACCCCGTCCTCCAGCGCCCGCTCGGCCGCCAGAATCGATCCCCCGGTGTGCAGCAGGAACGCATCCACCACCTGCGGCGAATACGGAATCTCCATCTCCAGCTCTTCGCGCGGGCTCAGGCTGCCTTCCATCAGCTTGTTCACATAGCGAGGCGAGTGGACCAGCATCACGTCATCTTCGCTGGCCGGCTCAGGAGCAATGAAATCGCTCTCGTCAGCCACCTGCTGCTCCAGCAGGCGCTCGCGAATCAGGCGGAACTTGTCGGCGCGAAACACGTGCTCGCCGATGGGCAGATAATACTTCTCGCTATAAACCAGCTTGAAGGGCAACATGGGCCGATGATCTTGGACAACCAGATTCCACTGCGAAAATTCAATTCTAGACCCACGGGAGAATTGTCGCGACTGCCGGATACAGCCACTTTGCGCGGGTGCGCGGGTGCCCCAGGTCTCGCGTCTTTCGAGACCTGGGAGTCGCTCGGTGGCCAGAACCTGTCGCGAGCTTGCTGAAGGGTTCGGCCTTCCTTTGGCCTCACCTGGGATTGTCAGTCTGCTTTACTATGGTCTTCATGGCGTCCGCCGTCCAACTCGCATCTGTGCGTCGGGCTGCAGGCTACAACGTACTGGCGACGGCAGGAGCGGTGATGGTCCTGGTTTTCCTGACGTGTGCCCTCTTCGCGCCTTGGATTGCGCCGCAGGATCCCGCCCGCATCGACCTGCCGTTGCGCTTGATGTCGCCCTCCGCCTCGCATTGGTTCGGCACCGATGAACTGGGCCGCGACATTCTCTCGCGCATCATCTATGGCGCGCGCATCTCCATGCTGGTCGGCAGCTGCGTGGTTGCAACCTCGCTGACGCTCGGGCTCATCTTCGGCTCCATCGCCGGCTATTACGGCGGCATTACCGACCGCGTGCTCAATGTAGTCGTCATGAACGCCTTCATGTCGTTTCCCGGAATCCTGCTGGCCATCGCGTTCGTCGCGTTTCTCGGACCGGGCATCTTCAACCTGATCTTCGCTCTATCGCTCGGCGGATGGGTGGGCTACGCGCGCCTGGTTCGCGGACAAGTGCTGGTGGTGCGCGAGCGCGAATTCGTCGAAGCTGCGCGCGCCCTGGGCGCAAGCGATCTCCGCATCATCGTGCGGCATATTTTGCCCAACATCATTCAGCCGGTCATCGTGCAGGCCGCCATCGGAATGGCCGGCGCGATCCTCGCCGAGGCAACCATGAGCTTTCTGGGACTTGGAGTTCCGCCGCCCACGGCGAGCTGGGGGTCGATGCTGAACGACGCGCGCTCGCACTTGTTCGACTCGCCGCACCTGGTGCTTTTTCCTGCCGCTGCCGTCATGCTGGCCGTGCTGTCCTTCAACTTCATCGGCGACGGCCTGCGCGACTATCTCGATCCTCGAGCAAGAATCGAAGTCGGGCTGTAAGAGCAGTTGTCAGTTGCCAGCGCGATTTCGACCACGAGCGCGGGCCCCGTCAATTCTCGCGCGGCGTCCCTTTCAGAAAGTGTCATCCCGACCGAGGACTTCAGTCCGAGTGGAGAGACCTGCTGTTCGTCTGTATGAGGACGAATGTATGAAAACGAATGCTCCCTTGCAACAACTCGTGCTCTCGCGCATCCTATCGTTATGCCCACAACCGAAACCGCAATCCTTGGCGGCGGATGCTTCTGGTGCGTCGAGGCCGCCATCAAACAGCTTCAGGGCGTCGAGTCCGTCCGCTCCGGCTACATGGGCGGACGCATCGCCAATCCTACCTACCAGCAGGTGTGCTCCGGCAAGAGCGGGCATGTCGAGGTGGCCGAGATCACCTTCGATCCCGCGATCATCAGCTTCAGCGATCTGCTGCACGTCTTCTTTACCCTGCACGATCCCACGACCCTGAATCGCCAGGGCAACGACGTCGGCGAGCAATATCGTTCGGTCATCTTCTATCGCGACGAACCCCAGAAGAAAACCGCCGAGGAAGTTATCGCCGAGCTGACTCGCGATAAAGTATTCGCCGACCAGATTGTCACCGCCATCGAGCCCGCTTCAACCTTCTACGTTGCCGAGGACTACCACCAGGATTACTTGGCGAACAATCCCACACAGCCGTATTGCACGTTCGTCGTCGCCCCCAAAGTGAAGAAGATTCGCGAGAAGTACGCGCAAAGGCTGAAGGCCTGAGTCTTCTCGCGATCCTGCGCCGTCGCTGCGGAACCCGATATAATCGCCCAGTCCGTTCAAGGGCGAAAAGTCTCCCCCTGCTACCCCGTCTCCAATTTCGAGACAAAGGTGGGGCACCCGGAGCTCATGTATTGACGAGCGAAGAAAACGAAAGGACGGGCCACTCGCACAATCCGTCCAGGTCAGCAAGGAATACAAGTCTGTTTCTGGCCATTTACGTACATCCAGTAGCCCTTTTCTCCAGCCGGCGGGGTGCAGCCGCCGCATTTGCTCCCAGAAGGCCATCCAAGTGGGCGGCGTGAGACCTTAGCACTTCGGCAATTTCTTCATTTGTGCCAGGCCTCTTCTCACCATAAAACTTGGGACCTATCGTTACGGCAAGATTTACAAACACGTCATGACCAATCTCGTTTTCCGGTGCGTTTGGCATAACCAATCCTCCTAAGCGGGAATTTCCGTTTGATCTCTAAAACCGCACTATAGTACACCCGTTTCGCCTGTTAGCTGCACTGTGAAATAATAAGAAGTTTCGGCAGCATGATTTTGGCGCGTCTGTGGGGTTCCTGCCGAAACTCTGGGGCCATGTCGAACGAAAGCATCGTTGTACGCGGAGCACGCGTCCACAACCTGAAGAACATCGACTTCGAGATTCCGCACAACCAGCTGACGGTGGTCACTGGAGTTTCGGGGTCGGGCAAGTCGTCGCTCGCCTTCGACACCGTTTACGCCGAGGGCCAACGCCGCTACGTCGAGTCGCTCTCCGCCTATGCCCGCCAATTCCTGGAGCGCATTGAGAAGCCCGACGTCGATGTCATCGACGGCATCGCTCCCGCCGTCGCCATTCGCCAAAAGAACACCACGCGCAATCCGCGCTCCACCGTCGCCACCGCGACCGAAATTTACGACTACTTGCGCCTGCTCTATGCGCGCGTGGGCCGCACCTATTGTTTGAACTGCGGCCAGGAAGTAAAGAAAGACACGGTCGACGAAGTTGCCGATCGCATCCTCTCGCTGGGTGAAGGCACGCGCGTACAGGTGTTCTTTCCCTTGCAACCGCCGCCGAAGCCGTCCGAGCCCGAGAAGGTCAAGGGCCGCCGCGCCGGCAAGAAGAAATCGGTCAAAGCCCCCGCCGACGATTCTCTTCTGAAAGAACGTCTCTTCGAGCTGCGTAAACGCGGCTACAACCGGCTCTACCAAAATGGCCGGATCGTCGAGTTTTCCACGCCGGAGTCGCTGCTCGACCTGGACTTTGCCGAGCCGGTGCTGGTGCTGATCGATCGCATCGCAGTCTCTCCCGATTCGCGCCTGCGCATTGTTGACTCCATCGAGCAAGGCTATCGCGAATCCGGCGAGGTGCTCTTCGAGACAGCCCCTCGAGATGGCGAAACAGTGCAGACACTTCGCTTCTCGCAGCGTTTTGAATGCAAGCGATGCAACATTCGTTATGACGAACCGGAGCCGCGCCTCTTCTCGTTCAACAATCCCTTCGGCGCATGTCCGCGTTGTCAGGGCTTCGGCAACACCATCGACTTCGATCTCGGCCTCGTGATTCCGAACAAGACGCTGACGCTGGCCGAGGGTGCTATCGAGCCTTGGACCAAGCCAAAGTACAGGCCGCTGGCGACCGAGATGCGGCGTTACGCCCGCGCCGCCAATGTTCCGCTCGATGTTCCCTGGCAAGACCTCACGGCCGATCAACAAAGCTTCATCATCAGCGGCGAGGGAAGGTTCCCCGGCGTGCGCGGCTTCTTCGAGCACCTGGAGCGCAAGAAGTACAAGCTGCACGTGCGCGTTTTTCTCAGCCGTTATCGCGGCTATTCGGTGTGTTCGGAGTGCAGCGGCCTGCGGCTGCGGCGTGAAGCGCGCCAGGTAAAAGTCGGCGGCAAGGACATCTGCCAGGTGACGGCGATGACCGTGGAAGAAGCGACGCGCTTCTTTTCCCAGGTGGAGTTGTCGCGCCAGGAAGCGGACATCGCCGGCAAACTGCTGGAAGAGATCAACGACCGGCTGCGCTACTTGAACGATGTTGGCCTCGAATATCTCACGCTCGACCGGCTGTCCTCAACGCTGTCAGGCGGTGAAGCGCAGCGCATCCAGCTCGCAACCTCGCTCGGCTCGCGGTTGGTTGGCACGCTTTACGTCCTCGATGAGCCTTCCATCGGATTGCACAGCCGTGATACGGCGCGGCTCATCAAGATCCTGCACGACCTGCGCGACCTGGGCAACACGATCCTGGTGGTGGAGCATGATGTCGAGATCATGCGCTCCGCGGACCGCATCATCGACCTTGGGCCGGGCGCGGGAGAGAATGGCGGGCGCCTGATCGCCAGCGGAACCTACGATGAGATTCGGTGCAATCCGGCGTCGCTCACCGGGCGTTATCTCAATGGTGAGTTGCGCATCCAGCCTCCCGCGGTGCGGCGAAACGGCACGGGCCGGAAGATCAAGCTGACCGGCGCGCGCGCCCATAATCTGAAGCGAGTCAACGTTGCCATTCCGCTGGGCATGCTGGTTTGCATCACCGGAGTGTCGGGCTCGGGCAAATCGACGCTGGTGCACGATGTGCTCTACAACGCATTGGCCGCGGAGAAAGGTCAGGTCACGGGCGGTCCGGGAGCCGAGGTCGAGCGCGTGGAAGGCGCGGAGTGGATCGATGAAATTGTGCTGGTCGATCAGTCGCCCATCGGACGGACCCCGCGCTCCAATCCCGTGACCTACATCAAAGCCTTCGATGGCATCCGCGAGCTCTTCGCCTCGCTCGCCGAGAGCGAGAAGCGCGGCTACACCGCAGGCCATTTCTCCTTCAACATTCCCGGCGGCCGCTGCGAAGGTTGCCAGGGCGAGGGCACGGTCACGGTTGAGATGCAGTTTCTCGCCGATGTCGAACTGATTTGCGAAGAGTGCAAGGGCACACGCTACAAGCCGGAAATCCTGGAGATTCGTTATCACGGAAAAAACATTCACGACGTGCTGGACCTCACCATAAAGGAAGCGCTGCATTTCTTTTCCGGCGTACCGAAGATTGTGGAGAAGCTGCGCGTGCTGGAAGAAGTTGGCCTCGGCTATCTACGGCTGGGTCAGTCGGCCACCACGCTCTCCGGCGGCGAGGCGCAACGCATGAAGCTGGGGGCGCACTTGCAACCCAGGCTGCGCGACATCGGCAAGCCCAGAAGCGAGCGCGACAAGCGTCAGCCGCGCATGCTCTACATCTTCGACGAGCCGACCACCGGCCTGCACTTTGACGATGTCAGCAAGCTGCTGGCTGCCTTCCGGCGTCTAATTGAGGCAGGTGGATCGATCGTGGTCATCGAGCATAATCTTGATGTGATCAAGACCGCGGATTGGGTGATCGACCTTGGCCCCGAGGGCGGTGCGCGGGGCGGGGAAGTGGTCGCGGTAGGACCGCCGGCGGCGATCGTCGACGCTCCGAACTCCTATACGGGACAGTGGCTGGCGCACGTTTTGCCGCAGGATGTCACGGCTTGATTGGCAGAGCGGGCCGAGTCCTGCGTACGGTCTTCAGGCTTGCGCGAGATCCGGGCTTCCTCTTCGCCGCCAGAGAGGGACTCGCGGAAATCCAGCCGCGCAGCGGCGACATTTGTGTTAGCCGCGGGCGTGAGCCCGCGGTCAGATGGGAAAAAACAACTGAGCCGCAGAGCGGCGGCACAGCTATGACTTCCATGAAGCTCGACAAGCTCGTCACATTGCTGCTGGCCGCGATCATCTTCTCGACCTGCGCCCACTCCCAGGAGAGCAAGCCGACCATTCGCCATCATCTTGTAGAAGAGCCTGCGGATAACGTCACCCCTCCGGAGGTCGCTCAGGCTGAAGACGCGATGCAGCGCAAAGATTTCGCGGCTGCCGAGCCTTTGCTGCAAAAAGCGGTCGCCGCCAAACCGAACGACTATCGCGCGTGGTTCGACTTGGGATATGTGTACAACGCGACCGGCCGCCGCGCCGAAGCCATCGATGCCTATCGCAAGTCAGTTGCAGCAAAGCCCGACGTGTTTGAGTCGAACCTGGACCTGGGCCTGCTGCTGGCCAAGCAAGGCGAAAATGCCGAAGCGGCGAAGTACCTGAAAGCCGCGACGCAACTAAAGCCAACCGAGCACCCTGAGGCAGGATTGACGCGAGCCTGGCAAGCACTGGGACGAGTCGAGGAATCCGCCGATCCGCGGCAGGCGCTGGCGGCTTATGCTGAAGCGGCCAAGCTCAGTCCCAAAGATCCGCAACCGCACCTCGCCGTCGCAGATTTGCTGCGCAAGCAAAATGACCTCGATGCGGCGGCCCGCGAGTATCAAACTGCAGCGGAGTTCGACCCAACCTCCAACGACGCTCTCTCCGGCCTGATCGACATTTACGTCGCGCAGAAAAAATACTCTGACGCCGAAGCTATCCTGCGCAAGTTGCTGGCGTCTGATCCTCAGAACAGTGCGGCACGTATGCAACTGGCGCGGGTCCTGACTGCCGAGGGCAAGAACGACGAGGCTGCCCAGCAGTTACAGGCAGGACTGCAGGCCAACCCCAACGATCCTCGTGCAGCGCAGGAGCTGGGCACACTCTATGTGAATGCCGGCAGGGACGCCGAAGCGGAGCAGCAGTTTCGCGTAGCGGTGCAGAAGCTGCCCCAGGATCCGGAAGCACATTTCGCTCTCGGTTCATTGTTGCTGCACGAAAAAAAGTTTCCCGAGGCGCAACAGGAGCTGCTCATAACGGTGCGATTGAAGCCTGATCTTGCCGATGCGTACAGCAACCTGGCCGTGGTAGCGTCCTCGAACAAGAATTACACGCTAGTTCTGCAGGCCTTGGATGTGCGAGCGAAATTCCTGCCGGAAACTCCAGCCACGTATTTCCTGCGGGCCGCGACCTTCGACAACTTGAAACAGATACCGCAGGCGGTGGAATATTATCAAAAGTTTCTGGCGGTGGACGGCGGCAAATTTCCCGACGAGGAGTGGCAGGCGCGCCACCGCTTGATCGCCATCGATCCCAGGAACGCCGACAAATACCGGGTCAAGAAGTAATATGCGTGCCTATTGCCTAGCAGCGGCTGTCCTGATGATCCTCAGCAGCGCCTCGCTGCTGGCTGTGGAAACGCTGTCCACTCTCAAAGCCAAGGCCGACGCGGCCCATGGTGGTGAGCAGGCCAAGCTGTGCCTGGAATATGCCCGCCTGCAACTGGAGACCGCCAACAGCCTGTTCACCGACGGTCAGGTCGACAAGGCGCAACTTGAGATCAAAGAAGTGGTCGAATACTCGCGCAAGGGGGCCGATGCGGCCGCATCCTCCGGCAAACAACTCAAGGAGACCGAGATCAGGCTGCGGAAGTTAGGGGAGCGAATGCACGATATTGGTGAATCGCTGGCTTTCGAGGACCGTCCGCCCGTGCATCAGGCGCAGGACGACATTGAACAGATCCGCTCCGATCTGATGGTCAAAATGTGGGGACCGCAAGCCGAACCGAAAGGCAAATCATGATCAGGCGTCGAATCCAAGGTGCGATGTTTCTGGCACTGTTGCTGTGCTTCTCGCCTGGAAACAGCATGGCTCAGCGCCGCGACCCGCTTAACGAAAAAGAAGTCGACGAGATGCGGGAATCGGCCGACTGGCCGGACAAACGGCTGGAGCTGATGGTGAAGTTTACGCGTGAGCGTATGGCGGCCATCGAGCAGCTGCAAGCCGGTGGCAAGAATGCGAAGGACCGGCCGATGCAAATTCACGATCTGCTGGAGGACTTTACTGCGCTGCTGGATGAAATCGAAGACAACGTGGATATGTACGCGTCGCACAAGGCCGACATGCGTAAAGGACTGACGCTGCTGATCGAGGCCAACAGCGAGTGGCAACTGAAGCTGCGACGGTTGAAGGAGCAATCGCCGCCCGAGGAACTGGAGCAGTTTTCCTTCGTCTTGAGCAACGCCACCGACGCGGTCGGCGACACCGCCGATGACACTCGTAAGGAACTGCAGGAGCAGAACGATCTGGCCAAGCAGAAGAAGCTGACCAAGATCTACTCAGAGCGTCCGGACTGAGGTGTGGCTTGTGGAATACTAGGTTTGCGTTTCGGAGCGCCAGATTGAGATCTGCGTCATGTGAGTACTAAGTCTTGCGTTTCGGCGACAGAGTGTGGCGCAATGCTGCCTCGGCAACGATGCTCCCGTCCCGCCGTGCGGGACGATTCAGCTCAGCCCAGGACGAAGTCCTGGGTTAGGGGATAAAAAGAACCCGAGTCCCGTAGGGACGGCAGGCTTCTCCGACTCTGACCTCAGCAAAACAGAAAGGCCGCCCAATTTCCCCCTGTGGCGGCCTTTTCAGTTTGTTTAACGCAAAACTACTTCAGCGACAGTAGCAGAAGACTCCGCCAGAATTCAATAGCACGAATGGCTTAGTATCTGTCTGGTCAACGGTCGTTCCGCGGCTCGGCCAGACGGCTCATGGTAGGGTAGTAACAACTTGCGCGAGAACCTTCAACACATCTTCCAGCGGACCTATCGTGAGCTTCGTCCGCGAGCTCCTATGCCCGAGATTCGGGTGGAGTTCTACGCCTTTGCCAATGTCAACAACACCATTCGCCTGCGCCAGGACGTGATCCACGTACGAATCTCCGATCTGCTGGAAGGCTCGCCCGACACGGTCCTCGAAGCCATCGCGCATATCCTGCTGGCCAAAATCTATCGCAAGCCGATCCAGCCGATGCACTCCACTCGCTACCGCCGTTACGTCTCCAGTCACGATATGGCTGCCAAGGCGCATCTGCTGCGCCAGGTTCGCGGGCGAAAACAAATCGCCTCCGCTCGCGGACAGGTATACGACCTCGATCAGGTGTTCGAGGAACTGAACCGGCAATTCTTTTATGGCCTGCTGGCGCGTCCGCAGATGACGTGGAGCCGCTCCCATGCGCGCAACAGTCTTGCGCACTACGATCCGGCGCACAATGCCATCGTGGTCAGCCGCGTCTTCGATTACCCGCGCGTGCCTCGCTATACCCTGGAGTACATCGTCTACCACGAGATGCTGCACCTCAAGCACCCGGTGAAGCTGCGCGGCAGCCGCCGCTGTGTGCATGGGCCGGAATTCCAGGCGGAAGAAAAGCTGTTTCCCCGACTGGAAGAAGCCAAGATCTTTCTCAAGAGTCTGTAGCAGCAGTTAGCAATTAGCGATTAGCAATTGGTTTGGGTCGAGCACTTGGCCTTTGCTACGGCGTTGTAATCGCGGGCTTTGGCTAATTGCTAACTGCTAATTGCTAATTTCTAAGGTGACACCTCGCCTGCTTCGGCCTTCCCCTCCATCATAAACTCCAGCACCTCCTGCGGAGCCGACGATGTCCACACCGGCGCGAACGAAAGCCGATGCAACGGCGTCGGCCCTTTCTCGCGCAGCGTCTTCAGATGTTTCGGCGTGCTGTAGCCCTTATTGGAAGCGAGACCGTACTCCGGAAACACCGGGTCCCAGGCGCTGATCATCGCGTCGCGTTCCACCTTGGCGATGATGGAAGCGGCAGCGATCGAGGCTGACAGCGCGTCGCCATGGATGATCGGCGTTTGTTGGCAGTCGCAAGCGAGGCGCAGCGCATCGATCAGCAGATGATCAGGCCGCAGCCTGAGCATCGCGACCGCTTCCTGCATGGCGCGCTTCGAAGCCCAGTAAATATTGATCTGGTCGATGGTGGCAACGTCAACGGCGGCGATTGCCCAAGCCAGCGCGTGCTGGCGAATGCGTGGCGCGAGTCTCTCGCGCGTCTCGCGGTCCAACAGTTTGGAATCGCGCAGCCCCCGAATGCGATAGCTGGGATCCAGAATCACGGCCGCGGCGACAACCGGTCCAAACAGCGACCCGCGCCCAACCTCATCCACGCCAGCAACCAGCTTGGCCCCGCAGCTCCACGCCAGCCTTTCATATTTCAAAGTACACTTCAGCCGCTTCAGCAGGCGCAGCTTGAGCGTTGCTTTGGAAACGGTTTTCGCACCGCCATCGACGCTCGATTTTTTCGCTTTGGGCTTCACGACGTACACAGCGACTCTAAGGCAGCCCCGAGAAGCCGCGCGACCGAGGATTCTAGAACACCGGCGGTTCTCTCGAAATCCTCCCTTGCGATTAAGTGCAATAGCCGGCGAGCGAGTCCAGGCTTCCAACAACTGCGTCCCGCGACTACGAGACGATTCAGTTTAGCCCAGGACAAGGTCCCGGGTAGGGTGGAGAAATATGCAGAGCCCTCGGGGGCGACACGTTTCTCTTCCGCATCGCCTCCACCAGCCACGGAATCCAATTAAACAGCTAGAATAGAGGCAACGATGCATCGGGTTTATTTCGACAACAATGCGACCACTCCGCTTTTGCCGGAAGTGTTTGAGGCAATGCGTCCCTACTTCTTCGAGAAGTTCGGGAATGCCTCCTCCATCCACCAGCAGGGCCAGCAGGCGCGTTCTGCTGTGGAGCATGCTCGTGAGCAAGTTGCGGAATTGCTGAACTGCCGTCCGGCGGAGATCGTCTTTACCAGCGGCGGCACCGAGGGCGACAACCTCGCGCTGTTTGGACTGGCGAAGGCTGGTGACCACATCATCACCTCGGCGATCGAGCATCATGCCGTGTTGAACTCTTGTCATCGCCTGGAAGAGATGGGATGCACCGTGACCTATTTGCCCGTGGATGGCCGCGGGCTGGTCGATCCCGATGACGTGAAGCGAGCGCTGCGGCCGGAGACCAGGCTGGTCACCATCATGTTCGCCAATAACGAGACCGGCGTTTTGCAGGCGGTGCACGAGGTTGGCAAGATTGCCGCGGAAGCTGACGTGTACTTCCACACCGACGCGGTACAGGCAGCGGGAAAAGTTCCGATTGACGTCAAGGAGATTGGCTGCGATTTGCTCACGATATCGGCGCACAAGTTCCATGGTTCGCAAGGTGCGGGAGCGCTTTTTGTGCGCAAGGGAACTCTGCCGCAGCCGCTGTTTTACGGCGGGCGGCATGAGCGCTCGCGCCGCCCGGGAACCGAGAATTTGCCGGGCATCGTGGGATTAGGGAAGGCAGCGGACATTGCGCGTACGGGTTTTGCCGACGGCAGTGTCGCGCAACTTACGGCGCTGCGGGACCGGCTGGAGAACACGGTCCTCGCGAACATAGAGCAGGTCGCTGTGAATGGCGGTGGCGCGGCAAGGACGCCCAACACTTCGAATATCAGCTTCGATTGCATTGAAGGCGAAGCGATGGTGATCGCGCTCGACCTTAAGGGGCTATCGGTCTCAACCGGCGCGGCGTGTTCGTCGGGAGCGATCGAGCCTTCGCATGTGCTGACCGCGATGGGCCTCTCCGCGGACCGCGCCCGCGGCAGCATTCGCTTCAGTCTCGGCAAGCAGAACACGGCCGAGGACGTGGAGTTCGCGCTGGACTTGATCCCGCAGGTAGTCAATCGGCTGCGCGAGATCAGCCCTGTGTACAAGAAGGCAGCTGTCAGCCCTCAGCCGTCGGCTCTCGGCTAGAATCCCGGATTTGCTAATTGCTAAATGCTGAATTCTCAGACCATCGCGGTAGCCATGTCGGGCGGTGTGGATTCTTCCACCGTCGCGGCCATGCTGTGTCAGCAGGGCTACCCCGTTGTGGGACTCACGCTGCAGCTCTGGAACCAGCGCCGGCTTGCGGGTCACAACGGCATGCCCGAGTCAACTCACGGACGCTGCTGCTCCATTGACGATGTTTACGACGCGCGCCGCGTGGCCGAGACCCTCGGCATTCCCTACTACGTGGTCAGCCAGGAGAAGCGCTTCGAGCAGGATGTGGTGCGACCGTTCGTTGCCGAGTATCTATCCGGTCGTACTCCGATTCCGTGCAGCCTGTGCAACAACCATCTGAAGTTCGATCAGCTGCTGATCACGGCGCGGCAAATTGGCGCTGATCTGCTGGCGACTGGGCACTACGCCCGCAACGAGTTCGACGAGAAGAGCGGCCGTTGGTTGCTGAAGCGGCCTGCCGATCGCAGCAAGGACCAGACGTATTTTCTCTTTGGCCTGACGCAGGAGCAGTTGAGCCGAACGCTGTTTCCACTGGGCGAGATGCGCAAGCCCGATGTCCGCGAGGAAGCCAAGCGCGCCGGGCTGCGTCTGTTCGAGAAGCCCGACTCGCAGGAGATATGCTTCATTCCCGGCGGCGATTACAAGCAGTTTCTGGATGCCTACATGGAAGAGCAGGGCGAGGAAATTCCCGATACCGCCGGCGAGTTGGTCACAACCACCGGCGAAGTCATCGGCACTCACGGCGGGATCCATAACTTCACCGTCGGCCAGCGCAAGGGGCTTGGCATCGCCACCGGTTCGCCGCTTTATGTGATCGAGATTCGCGGCGACAAGCGGCAGGTCGTCGTCGGCGGTGGAGAAGATCTGCTCTCACGAACACTGCGTGCCACGCGCGTGAATTGGATTGCCATTGACGATCTGCGCGAGCCGATGCGGGTACAGGCGAAGATTCGTCACCGTCATGAGCCGGCCAGCGCGACCATCGAGAATAGCGCCGATAGCGCGGTGACGGTGACCTTCGACGAGCCGCAGCGCGCCATCACGCCCGGCCAAGCGGTGGTGTTCTACGATGGCGATGTCGTGGTTGGCGGGGGTTGGATTAGCTGACCACTGGCCACTGACCACTAGTCACTAGATAAACATCTCGTCCGAGGGCCCGCCATTGCGGTTGCGCTTCTGCTGATTGAAGTAAGCGCCTACTCCGGTGCTGATGGCCTGCACGATTCCCGAAACCTGCCGCACTGGTGACATCACCGAGTGTTGTACCTTCTCGGAGGTTTCCTCGATGCGATCCATGGTGCGCGTCAACATTTCGTCGCCGCGAATCACCTGTAGGCGCATGCGATCGACGGCATCATTCACGGTAGTGTCGATGCGCTCCACACTGCCGCGCGCAGTGGTGCTGATATAACTCAAATTGTCCAGCACGAGATCGACTTTGGGCCGCGCGGTCTCCATGAAGGCCTTGACGTCTTGCTGAATCGACTTGACGTTGTCGATGACGGGCAGCACTCGTACCTGCACGGTATTGGTGGTGTCTTCCACCCTGTCGGCCAGCGCTTCCATACGGGCGCTGAGCTTGCGCACGGCAAGGTAGATACCAAACAGAATCAGCATCTGCAGAACAACTGCAGCTGCGGTGACGGCGATAAATAAGGTCAGTCTTTCATCCATAGCAAACGGTTCCCACGGACCTGTATCCGCTAGTGGGGGTCAAACTCACTCCCAACCCCCGTGGAGCACAATGGAAGAGGTTGCAAAACCTGGAGTCTCCACAGCTCAATTCACCGATCTGGCAACCAAGCAGCTCCATCCGGCGATGTGGACTATGCAAACGATACGGCAGTCTGTCTAAATTGCGGGACATGACCTAAGGCACGTTAGGCGTTGCACCCTCAGCATTCTCAGTAGTGACTTCACGATAGGCCTGACGTCCGGCTTCGTAGGCGGAGCGAATCTGTTCCTTCTGCTGATTCAGGTAATCGCGTCCCTTTTCAGCCCACGTGCCCGCCTGCTCGCGCGCTTGCCGAGCTCGTTCCTTCATGGAATCGCGGCCGTCTTCCGCGGCATCGCGGAGCTGCTGACGCATCTCGTCGCCAGCCTTCGGAGCGTACAGAATCCCCACCGCGGCGCCGATGCCCAAGCCCGCCAAAAACCACAAAAAACCACTGCCATCGCGATCCGACATAAACGCCTCCTTGAAAAACCCGCGAGACCGGATGTTAGCATCCGTGCTACAGAATTACAAACGCGCGCGCGGGCAGATTCCAGCAACGAACCACTAAGAAGTTAGATGCGGGAAGGTCGCTCTTCGTTATCGCGGGGCTGGCTAAGCCTGCATTTTTTTCAGCAGCCCGATCTGCCCCAGATGATACGCGTGATGTTCGAGAATGCCGTGCGTTTCCCCGTAAAAGGTGCGCTTGCCGGCAGCGGTCAACTCGTCCAGCTTGTTGGCACCGAGCTTAGCCAGCGCCTGGCGAAAGATGCGATTGGAGTCGCGGAATTGGTCGAGTGTTTTGCGCCAATTTTCATCGGTTGCGGCGGGCATGGGCGGGAAGTTCAACTCTTCCACCAGTCCAGCGCGCAGTCCGGCGAGCCGCTGCGCCGCGACGTTCTCCCAGAATGTCATATGCATCACGATTTCCCAGATGGTGTGGACGGATGGGATGGGTCGCGCAGCTGCCTCTTGCGGCGAGATACTGTCGAGAACTTGCCAGACAGCGTCACCGTGCCAGGGCTCACCGTTCAGCACGCCATCATAATGATCGAGAATTCGTTTTATGCCGGACATCATGTCCTCCTAACCCTCAAAAACTATATCACAGGTTAGGCAGTCTAATCTCCGCCGCCGACGCGTTTAATAACCGCAAGAGTGTGCCTCGCCCTGAGTTTTTCGCCATCAGCCGCTGACGTATTCGCCGCTCTTCGTATAAGATTCTTGCCGCAGGCTTTTGCCCTTCAGGAGGAACGATGAAGGTTGTTCGTGGGGGAGTTTTTCTGATTACGCTGATCGCAGTGATCTCGACACTTGTGCCGGCACAGGATAACGACAAGCCTGCCAGGCCTCTAGCCAGCCGATCGGTCGCGCAAGCCAAGATGCCGCCGGCGCCGCAGCCTTCTCCGGAGATGACCAAGCTGATCAAGATGTTGTCGGGCAACTGGACGGTGACGGAGAAGTCCGAGCGCAGTCCCATGTTTCCCAACGGTGGCAGCGGCAAGGGCACGGCCAGGATGTGGGCCGGCCCAGGCGGGCTGTCGTTGCTGGAGACTTACCACTCCAGCGGCATGATGGGCCCCAACTTCAGCGGATTCGGAACGTTCTGGTGGGACCCCAAAGCGCAGGTTTATCGCGGCCTGTGGTGCGACAGCATGACGCCGAATGGCTGCGACGCCAGCGGCACAACCAAATGGGATGGCGAGACTCTGGTGGGAATGATGGAAGGTGAAATGAACGGCCAGAAGACGGTCTCAAGGTTCACCTATAACAACTGGCAGCCCGATTCTTTCGTCATGACCATGGCGACGGGCCCCGACGCGAACTCATTGAAGGACATGGTGACCATCACCTATACCCGGTCCGCAGCCATGGGCAAGCCGGGGCAGTAGACCTAGGACTGAACGAGCAAAACAGACGAGGCTCCCGCTTCGATCCGGCGTTGGGATGGGCTGCCTTATTATCCTTCCCACACGAAGGCGTCGAACACACTCCGCTCGGCAAAGCCCAGCCGCTTGTAGAGACCAACAGCGCGATCGTTCATCTCGGTCACGGTCAGCGTCAGCCGATTGCAATGCCGGTTGGCCAGAGCGTTGGCCGTGCAGGCGATGAGGTTCTCCCCGATCCCTTGTCGCCGGTATTCTGCCAGCAGACAAACCTGGGTGACGTGCCCGACATCGTCCTTCACGCGCGAGCACAGAATCAATCCCACCAGCACCTTGGTTGGACGGTGGATCGCCGCGAACGAACACTCCGCATCGAAGACGCCGCAGCCCGGAAAACGAACAATATTATTCAGGAAACGTATGGAGCCGGCATGAGTGCGGTACTGGTCGTTGATCTCGGAATCGATGTGGGCGCGGTACGAGGCCGTAATGACGCTGGCCGCGGGTTGGTAATCCTGCTCCAGCCAGGGACGAATCTGGATCTCCTTTGGCACGCACATCGGCGGAATCATGCGAGACTCGCCGCGGCGTAATTGCAGCTCGAGAAACAATCGCCGATATCGCTGGAAACCCGCCGAGGAGAACACCCCCGCCAGGTCGTCGGTCGGATGAGTCAGCAACTGCGCCTCCACGCGATGGATTCCGGGCGATTGTTGCAGGGTCGCGATCACGTGCTCAGCCATTTGCGCCTCAACCAGGCGAGCGTCGCTGCGGCGCGATGAGACAAACAGGTCTCCCACGACGCCCTTGCTGCCTTCATAGACGAAGAAGGAGTAACCGACGATGCTGCCGCGCTCCACCGCGGCGTATCCAGGCAGGATCTTGGCATCGACGTAACGCAGGATCATGTCCGCCGAGGTGCGATAGTCCCAGGACAGCAGATTGCGCCACGTCTCGACCTCTTCCTCGAGCAGGGAACGCAGATCGGCCGACGAGAAATGCCTGAGGTCGAGAATCTCCACGGTAGTCAGTTGCGACCGGCGGAAAACGGTGGCAGCCATAGGCGCGTCGTCCAAGGGCGCTGAGTCAGTCTAGTGCGGCTTGGCGGATCAGGCAAACTGGCAAATCGGGAGCGGGGTTGCCGGCCCAAATAGAAAGGGGGCGCTTTCGCGCCCCTTATCTTGCAAAGCCCGGCTGCCTTACGGCAGACGCTGTGCCAGTCCGGGCAATGCCTTCATCAAGTCGTTGTAGATGACTACTACAAATACCAGCACGATGAAGACGAATGCAGTCTGATAAATGCGCTCTTTGATGCGCAAGCTGATATCGCGCCGCATAATCGACTCGATGATCAGAAGCAGAATGACTCCACCGTCCATGATGGGAATGGGAAGCAGGTTGAGGACGCCGAGATTCAGGCTGATCATTGCCATCAGGTTCAGCAACGGAGACCAGCCAGGTTGGCGCGCCGCATCGCCTGAAGCTCGCGCGATTCCGATGGGGCCGTCCAGTTGCTTAATGGAAGCCTTATGCTCCACCAATTTCTGGATGAGGTCGATCATCAGCAGCGAGAACCGCTTGTTTTCCTGAAGCGAGAGGCTGAAGGCTTTGGCAAATGGCAACTTCTCTACCTTTACCGGCTCAGCCAGCAAGAAGCCCAGACGATAACCTTGCTTTCCGTTTTCCTCCGTTTGCACCGGAGTCATGGTGTAATGCAGTTCTTTGCCGTCGCGATTGACGGTGACATCCACGGGCTTGGCGGCGTTCTGCTGCAGATAGTGGATGATGGAAAATACGGAACGCATGGGCGTGCCGTTGATGGCGACGATCACATCATTCCGCTGGATGCCCGCCTTTACGGCCGGCATGTTAGCGACAAGTTCCGTGACTGTCACAGATTGTTCCGGCTGCCAGCCGACGCTGCCGTACTCGTCAAATCCGGAACCTTCCAGGTCAGGCTTGACCTGCTTCTCCAGAACGTCGTTTCCACGTTGGATGGCGACACCGACCGACTGCTTGGGACTAATCATCACTTTGAGGATTACGTCTTCCCAAGTCGGATTCTGTATGCCATCGATGCGCACGATGCGGTCACCCTGCTCGATGCCCTCTCGGGCGGCCGGGGTGTCGTCCAACACCCATCCAATCACCGCCGGCTGATCGAAGAACTCCGGCCGTTCGTAGTGCACCATGAAAACGCCGGTCAGCAGAGCGATGGCCAACACGATGTTCATGGCCGGGCCGGCGAAGGCGATCACGAAACGCTGCCAGCGCGGGTGCGACATGAATTCATCGGGCGCGCCGCTGCGCGATTCCAAAGGATTCTCGCCGGCCATCTTGACGTAGCCGCCCAGCGGCAATGCGCTGATGCGATAGTCGGTTTCGCCGCGGCGGAAACCGCACAGGCGCTTACCAAAGCCGATGGAGAACACGTCTACGCGGACGCCAAACCATTTGGCGGCGGCATAGTGGCCGAACTCGTGCACCAGGATCATGATCCCGAGCACCACGGCCATGGATACCACCGCAATGAAAAACGAGTACATAAACCTCTTCTTACCTGGGGAGTCCGCTATCACGATGCCACAACTATGTGGCGTCTGCTTTGAAAGGGCACGCCTTTAGGCGTGCCGACAATGCCCAAAATCACACACGGCTTTAGCCGCTGAGGGAAATCTGCCTCAGGGCCTAAAGGCCAATATCGTCGTGCTTCTGGCGGCACGGCTGAAGCCGTGCCCTTTCAAAACCCCGCCTGCCTTCGCCCGCTCTACTGCTGGACTGGAGCCGCGGCTCTTTCCGAGCCAAGTTGTTCGATTTGGCCGTGCGCACGGCGGCGCGCATCCTCATCCATTTCCAGAACTTCTTTTATAGATTCCGGGACGCGGGCTGGCGTTTCGCCGACAACGATCTTTATTGTAGCTGGAATGTCTAAAAAGCCAATAGTACCTTCGAGGAATGCTGCCACCGCGACCTCGTCCGCCGCGTTCAGCGCGATGGTTCTTGCCCCTCCCGCTTCGACTGCTTCGTAAGCCAAACGTAAGCAAGGAAATTTGACAAAGTCCGGCGGGGCGAAGTCCAGCTGCCGCAACTCCTGCACCGGAAAGCGCAGATCCGACTCGATGCGATCGGGATAGGTGAGCGCGTACAGGATCGGCAGCCGCATATCGGTCACGGAAAGTTGAGCAAGCAAGCTGCCATCGATGAACTCGACCAGCGAGTGAATGGTGCTCTGGGGATGAATCAGCACGCTGACCTGGCTGGGCGGCATATCGAAGAGGCGACATGCTTCGATCACCTCGAAGCCTTTGTTCATCAGCGTTGCCGAATCGATGGTAATGCGCTTGCCCATCTTCCAGGTGGGATGATTGAGCGCCTGCGCAACCGTAATGTTGGAGAATTCACCGGCTGGGGTATGAAAAAATGGACCGCCGGAAGCGGTCAGCCATATGCGATGTACTTCGTTGCGCCTCCCACCGCGCATGCATTGATGGATGGCGTTGTGCTCGCTGTCGATAGGGAGCAGCGGCTTGCCCTGGCGGCGAGCCTCGGCGGTAATGAGATCGCCCGCGGCAACCAGGCATTCCTTGTTGGCGAGGCCGACGGTCTTACCGGCCTTTACAGCTTCGTACGTGGCTTCCAATCCGGCGACCCCGACGATAGCGCTGACCACGAAGTCGGCGGCGGGATGGGTGGCAACCTGCACCGTGCCGGGCGAGCCATGGGTGACGCTAATCTCGCCGCTCAGGCCGTTTTTTTTCAGCTTGTCTTGGATCTGATTGGCAGCGTCGGCAGTTGCCATCGAAAGAAGCTGCGGACGCCAGCGGCGCGCCTGTTCGAAGGTGAGCTCGACGTTATGGCCCGCCGCCATGCTGACGACAGAGAAGCGATCGGGAAAGCTCTCGACGATGTTCAAAGTGCTTCTGCCGATGGAGCCGGTCGAACCGAGGATGGCAATGTGTTTCATAGAGCTTCTCCAGTAGTATCCCACGTAGTACAAAGTTTAGGCGCACCAAACGGCTGCCCGGTTATGTCAGCTAGTTCATCCTGACCCCTGTCAAGACGAAGGAGGGACTGGTATAAAGCGGGATGGAGGGTTCAGCAAGCGGACATGACAGACGGAGCAGCACAGCGTACCGTTGCCACTCTGGCAGGCCTTGCTGTTCTGCTGATTGTGGGTTTCTCGACCAAACCAGCATGGCAGGCCGAACCAGCTTCCAATGCAGCCAAAGTAGTATCCGTACTGCATGTTCAACCCACGGATCGGGTTCTAGGCGGTCTGGATCAAGCAGCGATATCCAACGCTGATCCTGCCACGGGCCAACGCTCTCTGGCAGTCCAAGGTTGGGTCGTATCGTGCGTTTTGGGAGCGCCCGTTAAAACAGTGGTCGTGCTGGTAGACGGCAAGCCTGCAGGCGACGTCGATCAGTTTTTTCCCAGACCGGATGTCGCCCAAGCCTACGGACGTGTGGACTTCAACAATTCCGGTTGGCAATTAGACACATTCTTCGGTCAACTTCCTTCTGGGACGAACGTTATCACTCTAAAGGTTCTGCTGGCGAATGGCGAATCAGTCGACTTCCCGGGCAAGAAGGTTTGGGCGCCCTAGCAGCCCGTGGTGCAAGTCTAGATTCGTAAGCAAAAAACATCTGAAGTATCCACACAATCTCTTCGTAGAATCACGGTATGGCGATGGGCACGCGCAAGCAGCGGGAGAAGCAAGAGGGGATATGGATCGCGCACACGGAGTTGGCCGCAGCGCCGGGACATCCCTTCTACCAGAAGCTGAATGAGTTGCTGGAGGCCGAGCACTTCGACGAGTTCGTGGAGGGTCGGTGTGCGAAGTTCTATGCGGCCAAGTATGGACGGCCCTCCCTGACGCCGGGGATCTACTTTCGTTCGCTGCTGATCGGATATTTCGAAGGCATCGGGGCGGAGCGCGGCATTGCTTGGCGGCTGGCAGACTCACTGGGGTTGCGGCGTTTTGTGGGCATTGGGTTGGACGAGAACACGCCGGATCACTCGACGATATCGCGCACCCGGCGGTTGATCGATGTGGACACGCATCGCGAAGTATTCGGTTGGGTGCTGGGGGTTCTGGCGGATCGTGGACTGCTGAAGGGGCAGCGGATTGCCATCGATGCCACGACGCTGGAGGCCAACGCAGCGATGCGCTCGATCGTACGGCGCGACACGGGGGAGAGTTACGAGGAGTTTCTGGGCGGATTAGCGAAGGCCTCGGGCATCGCAACGCCAACCCGCGAAGACCTGGTGAGACTGGACCGCAAGCGCAAGAAGCGCACGTCGAACCAGGAGTGGAAGAGTCCAGCGGACGAGGACGCGCGGATCGCGAAGATGAAGGATGGGCGTACCCACTTGGCGTACAAAGCGGAGCACGCGGTCGATCTGGACACGGGCGCGGTGGTGGCCGTCACCTTGCCAGGTGCGGATAAGGGCGACACGACAACCTTGGACGCAACCCTCTGCGAGGCCGGCATGACGCTGGCGGAATTGGCCGGGCGCGAAGCGGAGGTGCGGCCCGACCATGAGCCCCAGGTGAACGTCAACGGGATCGAAGAGTTAGTTGCCGATAAGGGCTATCACAGCGGCGCCGTCCTCCAGCGGGTGAAGAGTTACCAGGTCAGCAGCTACATTCCGGAGAAGCAGCAGAAGGGGCGGCGTAACTGGCAAGGCAAGGCGGCGGAACAGCAGGCAGTCTACGAGAACCGGCGGCGGGTACGAAGCGAGTACGGCAAGAGCTTGCTGCGGCGACGTGGCGAGTTGGTGGAACGCAGCTTCGCACACTGCTACGAGACCGGCGGTATGCGGCGCTGCCATCTGCGCGGACGGGACAACATTCTAAAGCGACAGTTGGTTCATGTCGGAGCGTTCAACCTGAGTCTCATTCTGCGCCACCTGCTCGGTGCGGGTACGCCGCGAGAGCTGAGCAACCGCTCCGGCCAGCTTGTACTGAGCCTATTTTTGCTGCTCTGGTATGGGGATGGTCAGCAACAATGTCGCTGCAGCCGTATCTTCGCACCGGCTACCAAGCACGTCGCAAGATCGCGTGTCCGAATGCGCTGTCCGCTGCGCAGAAAATCGGCTCCTTCCACCACGGCCTGCTAGGGCTAGTGTTTTCTTGTTTCTATGTCAGAAGATGCCACAGTGTCGTATACACGGGTCGCCGATGTTGAGTCACGCCAGGCGCAGTGGCTTTCAGCAGCGGCTTGTCGTCTCGACATAATTACTGCGGTCGCTCTAATTGTCGCAAGCACCCCGCTGGCGAGTCTGTTGTCGAAAGCTCCGCTTCCGGCTGCGCAGTTAAATGTGCTGGATGATTCCTGGCGGATTGATATCATCTACAAAGCTCTTATCGGAGTGTGGCTAGACCGTAATGTGATTTTTACGTATGGTCCTCTCTACCAGCTCATAACAGTTATACCAGCACGCTTATTAGGAGTTTCATTAAGGACTTTTTACGCAACCAGCGCTGTCACACTTATATGGACTACCATTGTTCTTACTTTTGGCACTGCAAAGATCCTGCTTCACTCGGAACCGGCATGGAAGCGTGCTTTATTCCTTGTTCTCGTTGTTGGATTCTGGTCTCCGCTAGACGTTAGAACCTCCGCTGTACTGTTTTTCTACGCTGTATTTATAGCCTGCATTGACACAATCCTTCGCCCGCACCCGGGGCTACTGGTTAGGGCAGCAGGCTGTGCGTTTTTGCTGATACTGGCATTTATGCTCTCTGCAGATACGGGCTTCTATGCGGTTATAGCGTTCGTTCTTATCCTCGCCGTCTCCGCGGTCGTTAACCGGAAGTCCGCAGGCGATCTTAGTCGGATGGCGAAGTTTGGCTTTCTCTCGTTAGCGGGGTTCGCGCTATTCGGTATTGGGATCAATCTAGCTTTGGGCGACCGGCCGTTCGGCTTTCGCTTCCTGCGTGACGCCTATCAAATCGTAAGCACCTATCGCTGGATCGAGCCGGTTTCCATGCCGAGCAACAGCAGCAGGATACTCATGTGGACACTTGCCGCTGCCGTCCTGATC
Organism: uncultured Acidobacteriaceae bacterium; assembly: GCA_963789245.1. GTDB lineage: Bacteria > Acidobacteriota > Terriglobia > Terriglobales > Acidobacteriaceae > Bog-257. Next base: position 575,251 of record CAWBKE010000012.1, read on the forward strand.
TTTGGCACGGCTCTGTTTAGAGATTTTCGATCGACAACGTCGGCGTGCAGCCGCGTGTTTCTGCTGAGTTCCCCGTTGTTTGCGTTAGTGGTACTGCAGTCCGCTCTGGTGCGCCCCGGTTGGGAGCACATGATAATTGGGTTATTCCCGATCATCTTGTTTTCCCTGGTTGTCCTACTTGGAACCGGCGTTAGTTCTATTACCAGGACGTCGGTGTGCCTGCTGATAGCAGTGGGTGGAACCGGCCTGATAGCAGGGCCCGTCTCCTGGTTGCGGCCGCACAGCGTGATTGCGAACTACTCATTTCATCTTCGACGCGAAGCCAGTACATGTTCAGGAATCTATGTGGATGGGGTTTGCTTTGACTCAACGACAACCCTCAGTGTTCGCCACGACGCCACGGCTCTGCAAGCGACATCGGACTTCCTTCGGCAGACAACCGTCTCCACGGACTCGCTCATGGTGTTTCCTTATGAGAACGTGGTGGGAGATGCCGCCCGCAGACTTGTTGCTGGGGGCGTGCTCCAGAATTATCTGATTGGCGGCGACTACCTGACGCGCCGCCAGATTGCGGGACTGGAAACTCTGCGGCCAAGGTACGGGGTGTATTTCCTCGATTGGCCTGGCGTCTACAAAGTCGACGATGTGAGTAGCTTCACTCGCACACCACAAGTGTGGTTTTACATGCAGCGGCATTACCGCGCCGAGAGCCAGATTGCGCCCGGCATTCTTGCCTTGGTTCGCGATGAGAGCCGTGCAGGCCGTATCCGACAGCAGCCTTACGTGCTATCAGGCATCGGAGGAGATTTTGCAGTAACTGAAAATCCGCAAACCATTGACTTGGGGAAAATCAACTGGCCGAACGATGCAGACTTCTTGAAGCTGACCATGACCATGCACTATCCGCTCTACTGGAAGCTGTTGAAACCATCACAGGTGACCGTAATTGTTCGGCTCGCAGATGGATCGGAGAAACAAGCTAAGGTCGTCCTCCGTCCCAACATTCCCAACGAGGTATGGGTATACCCCTGGGGCGATGAAGGCTTGGGTCGCTTTTTCTATCCCGCGCCGGCTTCGCCTCAAGTTGTCTTGCAACCCGCCGTAGTTGGTATCGCGATTCGTATCGCGAGATTTGACTGGATATCAGTTATGCCCACTCGGGTGATCGTATCCCGAGCCGACGCTGTTTCGTTGCAACACTAACCGGATGGGATTGCAGTAGGACGAGAGCGTCGGGATGGAGAGTATCCCACGAAGCCGTTGAAATAGATGATCGCTTGTCTTACGCGAAGGCCGATGCACTCTTGTATTCTTAAGGAGCAAAGGCAGTCACGCGTTACATCCGCCGCCAAGGAGTTTCGCAATGGGGCTTACATATCTTGAAGGCCTGCTCACCGGCCCAACTGGGAAGCAAGCCAAGATCAGGCTCCTTGTCGACAGCGGCGCGACCTATACTCTCGTACCGGCTGAAGAGTCGCGCCTCCTGGAATTGAAGCCGAAGCGTATGGTTGTCTTCAGCCTCGCTGACGGAACGCCGATCGAAAGGGGCGTTTCCGAATGCCATCTCTCGCTTCCGGAAGGCGACGGACATACGCCAGTCATTCTCGGCGAACCCGGCGACGAGGCGCTGCTCGGAGCCATCACCCTCGAAGAGCTTGGCCTGGTATTGAATCCCTTCACGCGCAAGTTGCAACCCATGCGTATGATGCTCGCCTGAGGAGCCGGGGGGCCCGACAGGTGGCAGGCTGCGGTTGTTCCGTCCTACGGGCTCGCGTCCTTCGCACGCGTATCCGTTAATGAGCGCTGCGGGCCACAGGAGCGGGCGGTTAAGGAGCATAAGGCGGATACGAAAAATATCGGCCCATCCCCGCGATGTAGAAGATCAATCCCACCGGCAACGCAAACAGCAGCGCGTCGATTCGGTCGAGCACGCCGCCGTGGCCAGGTAGCAAGGTTCCGGAATCCTTCAATCCCGCGCCCCTCTTGAGAGCGGACTCGACCAGATCTCCTAGCTGCGCGGCAACGTTGACCGAAACCGCAAACGCGATCACGAACCATACAGGCGCGAGTTCAAAAGGGCGAGTTTGGGGAATTGGCTGACCATACCTATAGATGCTCGCCTTTAACAGGTGCGCGCCACGAAACGCGTCAGCGATCTGATTGATGTAGTGAAACAGTAGAAATCCCACAATCACTGCTCCGCCAACCGATGCGAGTGCGCCTTCCCACGTCTTGCCCGGACTGATGCGTGGCGCGAGCTTATGCTTGCCGAATGCGCGGCCAACATAATAGGCAGCGATATCGCCGCACCAGACGAGCACCAAGAGGTAGAGCAAGTACAGCGGCCCGCTCCACGTTCCTGCCAACAGCGGAATTAAAACCAAGGTAAATCCCACGTACGGCAGAACCATGTAAGAGATCGCGGCGTCTGGAAGCGCCTGAGAGAGAGGGTCACGTTCTAAGGCGTTGAGTAGGAAAAGAAGGGGAGCGACTAATACGAACAGCGGGAGGAGCCAAGAGAGAACGGCGGAAATGGACTCCGCTGAACCGGCGCTCTGAGGCGTGTCGATATTTACTGCAACTTCAAGTGCGATCAAAATCGGAAATGATAAAACGAGAATGAGATAACTCAAGGGCCGAAACGGCCGGAACCCAGTCGCCCTTACGATATTCAGATACTCCCGTGCCGCCAGCAGGGCCACGCCCAGCACGAGTAGCGTGAACAGCCATAGCGGCGCCCGGAAGAGTGTCAGCACAACCAGAGGAATCAGGATGACTGCGGTGAGGACGCGCTTCACGAATAGTTTCCGTTGTCGCCGACCAGGCCTCCGAAGCGGCGCTCGCGCTTCTGGAAGGCTTCAATGGCTTCCAGCAATTGCGTGCCGCGGAAGTCGGGCCATAGCGTCTCGGTGACGTAGATCTCAGCGTACGCCACCTGCCACAGCAGGAAGTTGCTGAGGCGCATTTCGCCGCTGGTGCGGATGACGAGGTCGAGGTCGGGCAGGCCGTTGGTGTAGAGGTGGCGCGCGATGGAGCGCTCGTCGATCTTCAGGTGCTCGACGCCGCCGTTGCGCGAGGCTTCGTTTACCAGCGCGTTGAAGCAGTCCACCAGTTCGGTGCGCGAGCCGTAATTGAGCGCCAGGGTCAGCACCATCCCGGTGTTGCGCTCGGTCATCTCGCGCGCCCACGACATGCGCTCCTGCACCTCCTGCGGAAGTTCCTGCTGGCGGCCGATGTATTGCAGCCGGATGTTGTTCTCCATCAGCGTGGGCAGCTCCATCTTCAGGTAGCGCCGCAGCAGGTTCATCAGGAACTGGACTTCGCCCTTGGGCCGCTTCCAGTTTTCCGCCGAGAAGGAATACAGCGTGAGAGCAGGAATGCCGATGCGCGCGGCGGTCTCCACGGTAGAGCGCACGGCAGCGACACCGGAGCGGTGTCCCGCGATGCGGGGCAGGTGGCGGCGTTTGGCCCAGCGGCCGTTCCCGTCCATGATGATGGCGATGTGGTGGGGCAGCCGCTCTGGTTCGAGGCGGGTGTAAATCTCGGCCTCTTTGCGGTTCAGCCCAGCGGGCACTTGTGCGCGCAAAGCGTACCTCTAACCATTGTTGAAAGTAGCATACGCCACAATGGGTTGCAATGTAATCGCGGCCACACGTCCGCGAATTCGGCAGGCGGAGATGATTGATAATGGAAAGCGGATGAAAGTGGATGTGCAGTGCTATTCCGGTCGAAAGGCTGATGAGCGTCCGGTTCGCTTTCGGCTGGAGGGAAGGCTGTACGAGGTGGAGGCGGTGCCGGACCAGTGGTACGACCCGGAAAGCGTCCTGTACAAAGTTCGGGCGGACGACGGCAATCTCTACATCCTTCGGCAACAAGTGTCGATGCCAGACGGAGCGTGGGAGCTGGTTTCTTTTCGCCAGGGCAGGGATTCGCCCTGAGACGCAAAGTCTCAGGTGAAGTAAGAAAATGCCGAGGGCAAGTGCCCCCGGCGTCCTTCATGGTGTCGGGTCAAGAATTCAGATCAGCAGTTATGCTCCGCGGTGCGGATGCATGACCATGTCCCGCACCTGCGCGAGCACGCTGGAAAGTTGCATGGCGTTCAGCTTGGAGGTGAACTCCACCAGTTCTGCGACGAACGGGTCGGTGAGCAGCTCAGCGACCTCGTCCTCGCGCGAAGAGCCACAGTCACGCAGCAGGTCGGGCACTGTGACTTCCAAGGCCGCGGCCAACCGCGCCAGCGACGACAAGGTCGGCGTGGCTTTTTCGTTCTCGATTTTTGACACGTAGGTGCGCGGGACACCCATGCGCAAAGCCAGTTGACGCTGGCTGAGACCGCTGCGATGGCGCAGGTCGCGGATCGCCTTGGCCACATGCACCGCCGGCTCGCCGGACTCTTCCGGCTCCGGCGGCGGCATTACAGCTGTGAGGATGGGCTCCGGTTCGTCCTCATCGAGTGACGTCCGGCAGCGTCGGCAAAGGTTGTTGTTGGTTCTGAACTGGACGAGATGGCAATCGTCGCATCTCACCACTTCCCGGGAATCCACGGGCGCGAGAGTCGTAGCCATTCAGGTTGTGGGAGTGCCAGAGCGGGCACCAACTGCTTAGGCGTACTGTGCAGCATTTACTCTGGTAGAGTCAAGTAAATTACGAATCACCATCGACAATAGCGAAAAAGTCGCAGCAGCATTGACACTCTGAGGGGAAGGAAATACCGCGAAAATTCAGGAGAAACGCAAAATGGACCGCACCGAGGCCCGGTGTTTACTAACTGTATTCGGAACGCGATTTTATCTAAAGGACTTGCCGTGTTTTCAATCGGCTGTAATCACCAAGAATGATGCATCCCAACATCGGTAGCACAAATTGGGACAAGAAATTAGTAATTACCGAGTGTGCGTCGAGGCGTGGTAATTCGTGCTGGCGCCCTGGTTTCATCAGTTACGGTTCAGATTGCGAGGCTCATCTCGCAAGAGGCGTTTGTCATTACGAAATTGTGACCGCGAGTATCCAGGCTAATAGAGGAGACAAGTGACCACGCACGAGGAACGCGTTCGACGGAGCTTTTCCAAGCAGGCCTTCATGTCCACTCTGGGGGCCGAACTTACATCAGTGGTTCAAGGTGGGGTGGAGATTCGCCTGCCATTTTCGCCGAGCCTTTTGCAACAGAACAGCTACCTGCACGCAGGTGCGATCACTGCGGTGCTGGATTCTGCTTGCGGTTATGCCGCCTTAACCATGGCACCAGACGACAAAGAAGTCCTCACGGTGGAGCTAAAAGTGAACCTCCTGGCGCCCGCTGCGGGCGAAGTCTTCGTGGCTAGAGCGCAAGTGAAGAAAGCAGGGCGGACGCTGACGGTTTGCACAGCGGATGCCTTTGCCATCAGCGGCGGCAAAGAGAAGGCGGTCGCAACCATGCTGGCCACAATCATGGCAGTGCCGGTAGCGCCCGCGAAATAACGGGGGGATTCAACGATTCACCGTACCCAACTTTTCGCAAGTGAGTGAAAACGATGACGAGAAATGATGCTTGGAGTTTACTAACTGAGTTCACGCAGTCGGAAAGTTTGCGCAAGCATGCTATGGCGGTGGAAGCCTGCATGCGCGCTTATGCCCGCAAGTTCGGCGGCGATGAGGAGCTGTGGGGCATCGTCGGGCTGATTCACGACTTCGACTATGAGAAATATCCCAGCGCGGAAGAGCATCCGTTCAAGGGCAGCGAAATCCTCAAGGAGCGCGGCTATCCCGATGAGGTTCGCCGGGCCATCATGTCACATGCCGACTACACGGGAGTGACGCGCGAGACGAATCTGGAGAAAGCGCTCTTCGCCTGTGACGAGTTGGCCGGCTTCATCACCGCAACCGCTCTGATCAAACCGGGCAAGACGCTGGCGGAGGTCGATGCCAAATCGGTGCGAAAGCGGATGAAGGACAAAGCCTTCGCCCGCTCGGTTAGCCGCGAGGACATCATCAACGGGGCAGCCGGGCTAGGCGTGGAACGGGACGAACACATCACGTTCTGCATCGAGGCGATGAAAAGCGTCGCGGGAGAGCTGGGGTTGGTGGGGACGAGCGGGACAGCGGAGGATAGAGCGCTTTGACAGAGGGTGGAGCACGCCTTCAGGCGTGCATGACAACCCGCTGAACAACGGCTGGCTTTAGCCACTGAGGTAATTCCGCGCCAGCCTCGCCTCGGCGGCTAAAGCCGATTTCATAAGCAGTGGTTTCTATGCACCCCTGAAGGTGTGCTCCACCCAATCCTCCAGAAAAATCTAGCGATCGAACCCGTGGGTTCGCCTAGTGGCTGGCCGCCTTCCCCAGTTGGGCGAATGGCACATTGAGGATCGGGTACTTGCGCCAATCCTTGTAGTCAAAATGCCACCATTCTTCGGGATAAACGGTGAATCCTTCGGCTTCCATCGCCGTGCGCAGCAGGGCGCGATTGGCACGCTCTTCCGCTGTTCCTCCCGCATAATCGAAGTGCGCGCGCTCTGACATTTCGTCATAGCCGCTGGGCATGGGCACAGCCTGACCAGTTTTCAGGTTGTAAAGAGTGAGATCGACGGCGCATCCCCGGTTATGGCGCGACCCCTGAGCCGGATCGGCGACATACATGTGGTCTGCCGGCGGGGTCGCATCCCAAAAGATCTTGGTCACATACCAAGGGCGGTAGGCGTCGAAGATCAGCAATCCATAACCCTGTTGGTGCAGCTTGCGATTGGCCCGCACCAGGGCTTCAGCGGCTGGCCGCTGCATAAAAGCACGCGCCTCTTCGTATAGCGGCGTTCCAAGGAAGTTGTTGGACGAAGCGTAGTGGATATCGAGCTTCAGGGTGGGATCGAGCTTGACCAGCTCTACCAAATCGGGCTTCAGGAACTCGCCCTGCTCTGCCGGCGGCTGCGCCTTCAGAGCGTCGGCGCGAAGCTCCGAAGCCGGCCGCAGTGGCTGGATCTTGAAGGTCTGTTGAACTTCCTGGGCGGATACAACACTGCCCACCAGAGCGAAGAACAGAGTTAAACGACGCACCATGACCACGGAGATCATGGGGCCGATTGTAGTCCACGCTGTCTGTGGGACGAAGCAGGTCAAAACAAAAGCGGCCCATTGACGGGCCGCTCCATTGTTCAAGGCTCTCGAGGGGTTGCGAAGTAGCCTTAAATCGCTGGTTTGTTGCCTACTGAGCCTGCGCTTCCGAAGCCGGCTGCGACAGCTTGGATATGCGCTCGCCGATGCGAGCCAGCTGCTTTTGTCGTAACTGGTCGGCCGTGGCCTTCTGCTCAGCCGTCAGTACGGTGTTATAGATCTGGCTGTGAACGGACGCTCTCTGCACTTCCAGTTGCGACATGATCTGCGCCTGCTGGGTGGCGAGCGCCTGCACCTTGGCCTGGTCGAAAGCTCCGCTGGCGGTTGCCGTCAACATCGCCTGGCGGTTCTGCGCCATTTGCAGCATCAAGGGCCGCGTGCTGGCACGCTGCGCCTGCATGATCGCTTTGATCTGTGCCTTCTGGGCATCCGTCAGGTTCAGGGCTTTCGCCAAATAGCCCATGTGTCCATGCCGATGGCCACTCCAGGAGGAAGCACCTGCGGTCTGGTCACTTTGCTGGGCGAACGAAACCATCACCGTTCCGCAAAGCACCAGCGCCAGTAACGCAATTGCCACGCCCCAAAACTTCGTCTTCATTTCTCGTTTCTCCTTCTCGACAGTTCGCCTGTCAATTGTGTGAACCCCGGCAGCCGGAATTCGACGGTAAAGTCTGGTTACGCGAAGGTTAAGTTTTGTGAGCGCCATGCGGCCAGTCTGGCCGTTCCACCGATACCGCTTATCGCTTCACCTGTCGATTACTATTACCGTCCCAGTCACCAAAAGTTCCGAAAAAACGCAATGCGGGGTATTGCGCTGTCCCGATTGCGCAATCCTGCTTCGCAAATCTGGTGCAGCAAAACAAACGCCACGGCCAGGACCGTGGCGTCTGCGTAGCCGTACTTCAGGGAGAAACCTAACAGGTGAGTAGCGCCTCAGCGGCCGCTGCCTTTGCCCGGTCGGATGCTCTTTCTCTCTCGCCCACCTCGTCCAGTTGGAGATGCTTGGTCTCCGGCGAATACAGCAGGCTGACGAAGGTCATGATCGCGCCGACGGTCAAAATAACAGCCGGTGACAACCAGATGTCTTTGCCTTCAATGTTGTGGATAAACGGGATCTTGTGGGCCCAGAGGGTGTAAAGCGGGAACCAGGCTCCCAGGATTGCGCCCGCCGAGTAGCCGAAACCCACGCCGGCAGCGCGCCGCTTGGTGGGGAAGCGCTCACAGAGATAGGCGGGAACGATGCCCCAGGCCAGCTTCAGCATGCCGGCCATACAGCAGCCGAGAACTGCCATTGCGATATCCCGCTTGAGCGCAGCATGGTACAGCACGTAATAAACCGGCACGCCAAAGACCACCAGAAACACGCAGTACCACTGCGTCAGAATCTTCCGTCCCGTTTTGTCCGAGATCCAGCCGTAGAAGTTGTATCCCAGGAAAGACAGGAAGAGCGCGAAACCATAGATCAGGGCGTATTGCGTGGTACCAAAACCGCGGCCGTCGAGCGTGAGAATCTTGGGCAGAAATCCGTAAACCGAGTAGTCGGTCAGGAACAGGCCTGCCATAAAGAAGAAGACTTGCAAGAAGTCAAACAGTTGCGGCGGCTTAAACAGATTGAGGAACGGCGACTTCTCGATTTTGCCTTCCGCTTTGGTTTTCTCGAACTCCGGCGACTCCTGCAGCTTGTTCCGGATGAAAAGCGCCACCAGCACCGGGATGACTCCGGTCATGAATGCGATGCGCCAGCCATAGTGAATCAGAATCGCCTTGCCGCACAGGAAGGAAATCAAGGCAAAGACCAGCGACGCCAGCACGTAGCCCAGGGGGAAGCCGGACTGAATGAATCCGCCGACGGCGCCCCGCTTCTTTTGCGGTGCATATTCGATGGCGAAGGTGTGCCCTACGGCATACTCGCCGCCAAAGAAGATGCCCATGAACAAGCGCAGCACACAATACAGAACGTAGGCGAGAATACCGGCCTGCGCGTAGGTGGGAAGGAAGCCGGAAAGCACCGATATAACGCCCACGCCGCCGATGGTTAACAGCAGCAGGAAGCGCCGCCCGATCTTGTCGGCATAGGCCCCGAAGAACGCCGAACCGATGGGCCGCGCCGCCATGGTGATCGAATAACCCAGCACTACGGCAATGTATTGCCATAGCACACTGCCTTTAGGCGAGATGAAAATCTTGCCCAGGATCGGAGCCATGACAATGACCATCGCCATGTCATAGGCGTCCAGCCCGAATCCCAGAAATTGGGAGATCATGGCCATTTTGGTTTGCTTGGAGAGTTGTTGCTGCGCCGGCATAGGGAACTCCTGGAAGAACAGAATAGGCCGTAATGGAACTAGACTAAACAGCTGCTGCAGAAACCTTGGCGACACGGGTCACGGATGATTGTGATGAATGACACATTATCCGCGGCGGATGCACTCCCACCAAAGTTGCAATTGGTCAGCCCGTGGCCAGCCACGAAAACAGCAGCATCATGCGTAGTTGCCCGGCATGATATCTACTGAACATCGGAAACCTTGCCGTTGATAAAAATCACCTTCATGTCGGGGTAGTAATCAATCTCCTTCGTCCCCAAATTGACGATCTTCCGCGGCTGCCCCATGATCGCCACCACCATGTCCCTGGTTTGCCCCTTCGAAATAGTCTTGGGTTGCGCTGGCGGCGCATCGGGAGGAGGCGGAGGTGGTGCGATCGCCGGCAGAGGTTGCCCCCGCGTTTCCTGTGCCGGCGGTTCAGCCGGCGGCTCAGCGTTCGGGATTGGCGCCCCGCCGGAGGAGTTGTTCGCCGAATCGACCGTCACCACTTCCGCGACGGTTTTCAGCATCTCCTCGGGTGTAGGCATCGACTTCTTGTTGAAGGGAAAGACCAGGTCGCCGTAGTAGCGAACGCCGTCGTACGGATCGCTGTAGAAGCGGAAGATCACGCCCTCATTCCGCACCGTGATATCGCTCACCCACACTTTTTCACTGGCCGTGAAGTTGCGTTTGGGCGCATTGGCGGAGTTCATTCCCGGCTGTACCCGCGCCAGATTGAAGTTCCAGGCCATGTCGCCGGCGCGAGGCTCGTGGATTTCGCCATCATGGTAGAACCTGGTCGGCGGAAGCATGACATTCACGCTGCACATCGTCATGCCGTCTTTGTGAAACACCAGCACGGAGCCGGGCGCGACGACGTCTTTCTTGTCGGCGGTCAGCTTGACCAGCACAAACTGCTCGCGCAATTTTTGCTGCATCTCGGCTTTGGGATTAGCGTTGTCGGCCGGCAGCCAGGAGGCGGCACCGGCCAGAAATGAGACTGCAACCAGGCAAGCGAACTTTCGCATTATGGGCCCCTTCGCTCACATTTTGCGCCAGCGGCCTACTGCACGTCTGTGACTTTGTTGTGAACGAAAATCACCTTCATGTCGGGGTAGTAATCAATCTCCTTTGTCGCCAAATGGACGATCTTCTGCGGCTGTCCGAGGATGACCACGACGGCATCCTTGGTCATACCCAAAGAGATCGTCTTGGGTTGCGCCGGTGGCGCATCGGGAGGCGGCGGAGGTGGTGGGATGGGCGCCATGTTTGGTTGCGCCGGTGGCGGCGTGGCGGGCGCCGGCTGCGCTGCTGCATTTTCGTCAGGCTGCACCGTGATGGCTTCGGCGATGGTCTTCATCATCTCGTCGGCGGGAGGCATGGTGTGCTTCGGGTAGGGAAACTTCAGCTTCCCGTAGTATCGAACATCGTTGATGGGATCACTGTAAAACTGGAAGATGACTCCGTCTTCCTGAACATCGATGCTCTTGACCCAGAACTTCTCGCCTGCGACGAACTTGCGTTGCGGTATCTGGCTGATATCGCCCGCCGCAGCGACCCAGGCAAAGCTCGCTCCAAATCCAAAAGAAATCTTTCCGCCCTTGTAGGTGTTGGTGGGCGGCACGTTGGCGGCGGTGCTGCACATTTCCAGATCGTCCTTATGCAGCACCAGGACGGAACCCGCACTGGCAATGTCACCCTCGGCATTAATGCTGGTCAGTTTGAATTGCGAGTTCAACTTTTGCTCGAGTAGTTCTTTTTGATCGGTAGCCTGCGCGGAAACCGGTTGGGATAATGCGGAAGTCAGAAGAATGCACAAGCCGACTGCGAAGAAACCGTATTTCAACATCGGTTCACCTCACATGTGGATTACGGATCGATTCGGAGCGGAAAGAACGCGAAATTATACGCCCGGACGCGAGTGACCGACAAGAATCCGTCAGGCGTCGTTACCAGCAAGTGAAAATTGCAACCCAAATCGGAACTCCCTAATCGCATCTAAATGGGAGGGGATGGTCATGCAAGGGAAATTGCTGAATTGCCTCGTGCTTTTGACTCTATGGTCTGCATCTGTGGCAAGCGCTCAGGAGATTCCGGACGGAACCGTCCTTCCCGTGATGTTAGGGTCAACTCTCGACGCCCGCCACGACCAGCCCGGCCGGACGATCACCGGAAGGATCATGCAGGTCGTGCCTCTACCCGACGGGGCAACTATTCCAGAGGGATCTCGGATCATTGGCCATGTCGTAGCCGCCGGCCGTGCCACTGCCGGGTCGCCGTCGCATCTGGCCATCAGGTTCGACCGAGTTGTCGCCAAAGGCCGGCAAATCCCCATCGCGGCGCACCTACGAGCGCTGGCGTCAATGAACGAGGTTTTCGAAGCGAAGATGCCAACCAACGCCTGGGACGACTATGGAACCTCCCCTAGCGATTGGAACACGGTACAGGTAGGAGGCGCCGGAGTATATCGCGGCGATGGGCAAGTCGTCTCCGCCGACCAGGTGGTGGGGCATGCGACCGATTACGGGGCGGTGACCGCCAAACTAATGGCCGCGTCCCAAGGCGGATGTAGGGGCAGCGATAGGGAACAGGCCATGTGGATATTTTCGCCCTGGGCATGCGGCACATACGGATTCAGCGACTTGAAAATCACCCACGCCGGAAAGACCGAACCCATCGGCCAGATCGAGTTTGAATCCAGCCGGGATGTCCACATAGCGAGCGGAAGCGGCTGGCTGCTTAAGGCCGAATCGCCTGCTTCCGAGTCCCGCGCCAGCCAATAACCTCCCTCCAACTGTGCCTGCCGTCACAATCGCTTGTGACTTACTTCCGCGTCTGAAACCCGCAGCTGATCTAGATTCAAGTCAAGTGCTCTTTCGGCTTGGTATTTTTGCGCCGCGTCGAAAAACTGCGCTTCTAGAGAACAGTCTGGACCGCCAGGCGAAGGAAAGATAAATGGCTGCAACGCTTATTGCTCCTGTGGAGATCTCGTCGGAAGACATCCAGTTGGCTTTGCAAGGATTCGTCGCTCGGGACCGCGTCCTGGTGCGGCCGATTGATGTGATCGCTTACGCCTCCGATGCCAGCTTCTATCGCTTGATACCGAAAGCGGTGGTGCTGGCGAAAGATATTGAGGAGATTCGTGCGCTGTTCGCGCTGAGTCAACAGACGCGCATTCCACTCACCTTCCGCGCTGCCGGAACCAGCTTGTCGGGCCAGGCGATCTCTGACGGACTGTTGGTAGAAGTGGCGCGCCACTGGCGTGAGCTACGAGTGGAAGAAGGTGGCAGCAAGATCCGCTTACAGACAGGGGTCATTGGATCGCGCGCCAATCAGGCGCTGGCGCTCTATGGCGCGAAGATTGGGCCTGATCCGGCGTCCATCGCCACCTGCACCATGGGCGGCATCCTGGCTAACAATTCCAGCGGGATGTGTTGCGGCGTCGAGCAGAACGCCTATCACACGCTCCATGCCATGACCTTCATGTTGCCGTCGGGGACCGTTATCGACACGTCGCAACCCGGTGCGGATGATGAATTTCATGCCCGTGAACCAAAGCTGGCGCGTGGAATATTGGATCTGAAGGCGAAGCTGGAGCTGAATTCGGCCTTGCGCGAGCGCGTCCGCAACAAATATCGGACGAAGAACACCACTGGTTATTCGCTGAACGCCTTCCTCGACTTCGACCGCGCCGTCGACATCTTCCAGCACGTGCTGATCGGCTCCGAAGGCACGCTGGCCTTCATCGCCGAAGCGGTAATGAATACTGTGCCCGATCTTCCCGTGAAGTACACCGGCCTGCTGCTGTTCCCCGATCTGTATGCGGCAGCGGCGTCGATCGTTCCTCTGCGGCAGGCGGGAGCCAAGGCACTGGAGATTATGGATCGCGCTTCGTTGCGTTCGGTGGAGAATAAGGCCGGCGTTTCCGCCTCGCTTCGTTCTCTGCCGGAAGGGGCAGCCGGATTGCTGGCGGAGTTTCAATCGGCCGACGAAGCCGAACGCGCGGAGCTGGAGAAGCTGGCCGCCGAAGCTGTCGGCGGACTCAATTTGTTCGAGCCGGCGCGCTTTACCCACGTTGCAGGCGAACAAGCCCTGTTGTGGCAGATTCGGGCTGGCATGTTCCCGTCGGTCGGTTCGGTGCGCAAGAGCGGGACGACCGTAATCATTGAAGACGTCGCCTTCCCGGTTGAAGCTCTGGCGGATGCAGCGCACGATCTGACAGGACTCTTTCGCAAGCATGACTACGACAACGCCATCATCTTCGGCCATGCCAAGGACGGCAACCTGCACTTCGTCATCACCCAGGCCTTCAACAGCCAGACGGCCATCGACCAGTACTCCTACTTCATCGATGATGTGGTGAAGCTGGTGGTTGACCGCTACGACGGGGCGCTCAAGGCGGAACACGGCACTGGACGCAACATGGCCCCGTTCGTCGAGACCGAGTGGGGACCGGCCGGTTACGAGATCATGCGGCGGCTGAAGGAGCTGGTCGACCCTGACAATCTCCTGAACCCGGGCGTCATCATCAATCCCGATCGCCAATCGCATCTTGCCAACCTGAAGCAGCTGCCGTCTGTCGAGCCCGAGATCGACAAGTGCATCGAGTGCGGTTTCTGCGAGCCAAAATGCCCCAGCCGCGAACTGACGCTGACTGCCGCGCCAGCGCATCGTGGTCCGGCGCGAGATGGCGCGATTGCAGGACGGTAATAATCACTCCGCGCTGTACGCCAGCCTGCAGCGTGAGTTTCCCTACATGGCGCTCGACACTTGCGCTACCGACGGCCTCTGCGCCACGGCTTGTCCCGTGGGCATCGATACCGGGCAACTGGTCAAGCGCTTCCGCAGTGCTCGCGTCTCCCCCAGAGCGCAAGCCTGGGCAGCGCGCATCGCGAACAACTTCGGGTTGACCGAGCGGCTCTTGCGGACGGCCTTGCGACTTGGACATGTGGCTCAGAACGTTATCGGCCCGGGCGGAATGCGCTCAGTTACCAGTGCGATGAAGCGCGTCGCTGGGCGACAACCTGAGCGAATGGATGCCGGATACTCCTTACGCGGCTGGCGCCGTGCCAAGAACGCAACGCGCGCGCGCAGTTGCGGTTTACTTTCCCTCCTGCATATCGCGAGTGATGGGACGTTTGCCCGGCGAGCCCGCTGACCGTTCGCTGATGGAGGTCATGGTTGATGTTGCCGGCCGCGCCAACCTTCCGGTTTACATTCCGCGCGATGTCGCTGGCACGTGCTGCGGCACGCCATTCTCCTCCAAGGGATTCACCCGCGCTCACGCCATTGCCGTTAACGCCGCAGTTGACAAGTTCTGGAAATGGTCGGAGCAGGGAAGACTGCCCATCGTGATCGACACCAGCCCTTGCACCTATGGCTTCAAGAACGCACGGCCTTACCTCACCCCGGAGAACCAGGCTCGTTTCGACAAGATGGTGTTTCTCGACGCCATCGAATTCGTGCACGACGAGGTCTTGCCTAAGTTGCAGATCAAGTCGAAGTCGCGCTCGGTCGCGCTGCATCCCGTGTGTTCGGTAACGAAGATGGGAATCGGCGCGAAGCTGGAAGGGATTGCGCGCGCCTGCAGCGGGCAGGTGACGATCCCGCTCGACGCGGGTTGTTGCGCTTTCGCCGGCGATCGTGGATTCCTCTTTCCTCAACTGACGGAATCGGCCACCAAACGCGAGGCCGCCGAGATCAAGGAGCAGCGTCCGGACGAGTGCTACTCCAGCAGCCGCACCTGCGAGATCGGCATGACCCGCGCTACCGGACAAGTCTATCGCTCCTACATGTATCTGCTGGAGAAGGCCACGCGATAGATTTGGGTTAGACTCGATGCAACGATGAGGACAGTTGGCATCCTTGGTGGCATCGGGCCCGAGTCCACGGTGGACTACTACCGCGGAATTATTGCGAGCTATCGCCAGCAAAAGCCCGACGGCAGCTATCCTTCCATTCTCATTAACAGTCTTAGTGTGTCGAGGCTGCTGGCTTCGCTCGCAGGGGATTGCGTGTCACGTGGAATTCATGCCCCCGGCAGAATACCGGCAGAATATCGCTTGAGTTCGTTCGGAAATCTGCAGTAAACTGCCTCAACTTGCCGGGGCGACGACGAGGCCCGCAAGGCCGCCAGATCGCCACAGCGCTGGACAGGAGAAGCTATGGACCCTATTCGGTTCGTGACGCACCAGGACCAGCGAATTCTGTTGTTGGATTTCACGGAAAGCACACCGGACCAGGTTGCGGATCTATCGAGCCGCGTGCCGGAGCTGATAACCCGCGAGCCGAAGGGCTCTGTGCTGGTGGTCGCCGATTTCAGCGGCGTCAAGTTCAACCGCGAGATTGTCGAGCGTATTAAGATTGCTACCGCGCTCGACCGGCCGCACATCAAACGCGCGGCATGGGTGCTTACCGAGAACCTGCCCAAAGCTCTCTACGATTCCATCCGCAGCTTTTCCGCGCGCGATATTCCGGTTTTCGATACTCGTGAAAAAGCGATGGACTACCTGGTCAGCTAGGATGCTCATCGGTAGTTTGCATTTTCCGGATGCGGCGTAAAAGCGGCGCCTATTTCTTCGCTGGCGCCGATTTGGCAGGAGCCGAGCGTGTGCCTTCCAGCACTGAGCCGGTGCGATGCGAGTGGCGCGCCGTAAGCACCGAAAGCGTGATGGAGGTGACCATGAAAATGATCGCGGCCCATGTCGTCGCTTTGGTCAGCACCGTTGCGGTAGTGCGGCTTCCGAATGCTGTCTGGCTGCCCATGCCGCCGAAAGCGGCCGCGATATCGCCGCTCTGCCCGCTCTGCAGCAGCACCACGATAATGATAAAGGCACAGACAATAATGTGAATGGCGGTAATCAGGGCAACCATGTAGTTCTTAACTCTCTCTTCTGGCGGGCCTCAGGCTCAGCAGGTACTTCTAGAATGGTATCATCCCTGGCCTCGGCTGTGAAGCCGTGCGACGGGCCGGGGCTTTGACCTTGCTTTATTACTTTCAAGAAGTCAATGACCGCCGCTCGAGAATCGAACAATCTAGCCGCGAAGCGGCGGCATGACGTTAGGCGTGGGCGTCAGCCCACGCTCAAAGTGGAATGAGCCCGAGCCGCAGAGCGGCGACACGGGATTGCGACGCACTCTCTCCAGGCCAGCGTCTTAGCCCTTTGTCCCTCATCCTGAGCCAGCTTCAGCCGACGACACCAGGCCCTGTTTCGACTTTTTCAGCAGTCTGCCAGACGTCCCGAGGACCGTTCCGCTCGACCGACTCCGAAGCATCGACGCTGGCTTGCCCGGTCTTTTCGCCTGCGTTTGGCGAATGGGTGCGAGCGTGGTCCGCCTGATCTCGGGTGGGTATACCCCCTCCCCCCGCCCGCTCGTAAAATATTGAAAACACAAGAGACCGTCTGTAAAATATTGACTCCCAATGAGTTATAGGCAAAATATTGAGCCGCAAAGACTTAGGTAAACTCTGATTAAGTTCCGGCCTTGAAGGGGACGGCCTTCAGAGACTGTGTCGCGACCGGAAATCATATTTCGCGGTGGAACAAACACTAAGAAATCCGGCTCATTCAGCCGCGAAGCGGCGGCATTTGTGTTAGGCGTGGGCGTAAGCCCGCGCTCCAAGTGGGACAACAAGTGAGCCGCGGAGCGGCGACACCAGGTCGTGACACAGTCTCTTCAGGCCGCCCGTAAGAACTGCAAAATCAATGCGGCTTTGGCCCTGAGGGAGTTCGCTGTGACTTAATCAGACTTTCCTTAGCTGATAGCTGACGAACAAGGCGAACCCATCCGCCCAAAATACCTTCGCCAGTTTTCAAAGAACTCTTCGATCCGGCAACCGCGCTAAGCCCTTACGCCAGACCGTCGGACACTAAGCCCAACATATCAGCGTAAACCATGACCGCGGCTTGTCAAGATTACGAAAGTACATGTACCTCTGGCGGCGTCGTTCCGGTTATGAGAGTTACCTGTCCGGAGGTGTCATCCTGAGCGGAGGCGCGCTTCCGTTGCGCGCCGGAGTCGAAGGACCTGCCCCGAGCGAAGCCGAGGGGACCCCTGTCGCGCTGACGACACCGATCAGGCAACGCCCGCCTGCAAAACCACCGGCCGGCCAGCGTTACCGCCTGCTAAAATCCGCTCAATGGCCGACAATGAGCTGTTCTACGGCGATAAATCTCGAAGTGCTGTGCCGCTACGCCGGCGACCGCCCTCCCCAAATGCGGTACTACCAAAATGGGACGGCAGTAGGTATGATTCCCGCGATAGTCAACGCGAGATGAAAATCGAACAGAAGCACTCCCACTTGAACGGGCTTGAATGGAAAATGGTTCATCAGGCAGAGACTTGGAAACAAATACAGCGAGTGGTCTCCGCCGTTAACGCAGAGGAATGCAAAACAAGAGCCAGCAGAGAAAAAACGAGGATCGGTAAACTCCAGTACTCTTCCGCAGCGTAATGCCCAATGTCCATAAGTCGGATTTCTTGGACCAGCTTCGCACAAGCTACGGCGAGGTGCGAAAATTGCCGGGCAGCGCGTCCCTATTTGAAATCGCCGGCGCGATTAGGATTTATGTTCGCTATTCGAAGGTACACCGGGCGGGTCGCACCTTCTTCGGGTTGCGCGCTCTCGATTTGAGGCAGCTTGAGGGACACGCCTCGTTCCTCTGCTTCATTGTCGACGACGGTTCTCGTCCGCTGTTTATTCCGTACTCCGATTTCGAGGAAGTTTTCCGTGACGCTGAAACCGCTGCGGACGGCCAATACAAGGTCCAATTGTTGAATGGAAACGGCGGCGCCGAACTCTACATAGCTCGACAAGGGCGTTTTAGCGTGGAGCCTTACAGGGGGTTCGAGACTCTGGAAGCGAGCATTCGCGCTCGGACGAGACCCGCGCCTGACTTGACGCACTCGCAAGTTCAGACATTGCTCGCCGGAATCGGCCATTTCAAAGGGTACGACATCTGGGTTCCTCCGTATGACTCCGCGAAGCTAGATTGGTCGTTAACCCAGCGCTTTCGGACCCGGCTAGCCCCGCCGGCGGTGTCGCCAAAGGTAGCGAGCATCGTTTGCGAGATCGATGTGGTTTGGATGGCAGCGGGTGTGGACTCCATCGAAGCGCTGTTTGAAGTGGAACACTCCACGTCGATATACTCCGGCCTGCTGCGTTTTAACGACCTGCTGCTGACAGATCCCAAGCTGAATCGGTTTAGCGTGGTGTCAAACGAAAGCCGCAGGGCCTGCTTTTCACGCCAGGCCTTCCGACCCACCTTCCAGCGAAGCGGGCTCTCCGAACTGGTAAGTTTCTTGGAATACAGCAATGTTTACGACTGGCATCGCCAAGTCGCGCGATCGTGATCCTGGAGCGTCAAGATGAAGAGAGAGAAGAAAATTTTCGTTGTAGTGGACCGAGGCATTGCGGAAGTCGTGGAAGATTCCGTCCCTGAAGGATACGTCGTTGAAGTCATCGACCTGGATGCGATCAAACTCGGGGACCGATATCCTTCTGCCGAGGCAGCCGAGTGCGTTCGGAGATCAGACCTGGCCCGTTAGTTCAATTCGAGATGACATAAGTCCCGCAAAAATACCCAGGCAAACGAGCATTTAAGGGGCCTCGTAAGGGGCAATATACGTGCAATCCGGCTGGCAAGAACCCAGGAGACGTCTGGATCATCCCCAATGTGAAGCATAACCATGTGGAGAAGACGAATCATCCTTGCCAGTTTCCGATTGAATTGGTTGAGCGGCTGGTTTTGGCTCTAACAGAAAAGAATGATCTAGTGGTGGATCCCTACATGGGAGTCGGAACCGCGGTGTGCGCGGCGGTCATCCACTCTCGTCGCGCGGCTGGATCAGATACTTTTGGGCCCTACGTTGAAGTTGCTCGTGATCGCGTGACCGCTGCGCTCGACGGTCGGCTATCGCGACGGCCAATGACAAAGCCGGTATATGTCCCCGATCCGGGTCTCAAAATTCTGCGGAGAACTGAGGCTATCGACTATCCGGAGTTGCCGTTACTGGATCCCTAGCCAGCAGGCTCCGAAGCCTCGTGTCACCGCAGTGGACCAGCTAAAGCTCGGCCCTCACTGACCCACACGTTCGTTTGACTTACTCGTCTCACACTCAGTAACGTTTTACTCCGTAATACTTGCCGGGTGCGCCGGGTGTCGCGTTTTTCGAGACCCGGGAAATCGCTCACCAACCACTTGGCTGGTCTCCTCGCAATCACAATACGTGGCAACAATTACGTCTACGCTGCTGGCATGACTTGGGGCCGGCGCCGCGCGGGATTGGGCAACACTCCCGCGCCCAGGGCGCGGCATAAGAAAGCCCACCGCTTCAGCGGTGGGAGAGCGAGCCCCCAACCCCCGAGTGCCCCGGGCACGGCACATGCACGGGTGCCCAACATCACATCCCCACTACCGCTCGGCAACTACGCTAAACGCATGCCCCATGCCCTAACATCCAACCCCTCCACTGCGTCTTCAGCACAAAGGATCGTGTGAATTCCATACCGGACCCCGTACACCTTTGCCGCTACCTAGCGGGCGTAGCGCGAGAAAAAAACATTCCTTTGATTATCGCTGGTGGAACCGATAACCATGTCCACCTGCTGATGGCCCTGCCCGCAGCGATCCCGCTCGCGAAAGCAATTCAGGACCTGAAGGGCAACAGCTCGCGATGGATGAACCAGCACGGTTCGGCGTTCGCATGGCAGGAGGGCTACGGAGCGTTCAGCGTCAGCGCGTCGAACAAACAAGCGGTGATGGATTACATCGCCGCTCAGCCTCGACATCACGAGGGACTCAGCTTCGAAGATGAATTCGCCGTCTTACTGCGCCGCTACGGCATAACCTGCGACCCAAAGTTCATGTTCGGATGACGGGTTATGCCGTGCCCGTGGCACTCGGGTGTTTATTTGACGCCACCCACCGCTGAAGCGGTGGGCTTTCTTATTTCGCGCCCAAGGCGCTCTCCTCGTGTCAGGGCAAGACTTCGCAGTCTGTGGGACAAATCCATGTGCTCTGCTTTGTCCCCACTCGGCCCGAAACCAATTCGCCGCCCCTTGCAGGAAATCATGCCGCCTATTGAGGCTGTGTCCACCCAACGCAAACCTCGAAACTCCCCGCCCTTCGTTTGACTTACCCGTCCCACACTCAGTAACGTTTTACTCTGTAACAAGTTGTTTGGAGGCATAATGAAGCGCTGGTTTACCAGGCTGGCAGGATTGCTCCTGCTGTCGGCCGCATTGCCGCTGGCGGCGCGGAATCCGCTGCCGGTTTCGACGTCCGGAGCGCAGTCTCAGTCAAGCTCGCTTGACGTCGCCTCTTACGAGAAGCGCGTTACCGTCAAGACGCTGCCCAATGGCCTGACCGTCGTTCTATGGCGACGGCCGGAAGCGCCGGTCTTCTCGTTCTTCACCATGGTCGACGCCGGCTCGGCGCAAGATCCGCTGAATGAAACCGGCCTGGCTCACATGATGGAGCACATGGCCTTCAAGGGCACGCCTGACATCGGCACCAAGGATTACGCCGCCGAAAAGCCCGCGCTGGAGAAAGTGGAGCAGGCTTACGCCGCCTACAACGCGGAGCGCATCAAGCGCGTTGGTCAGGACCCGCAGAAGCTGGCGCAGTTGAAGCAAGCCTGGCAGGACGCCATCAAGGCCGCCGCTCAGTACGTCATCAGTAACCAGTTTACTGAGGTCATCGAAGCGCACGGCGGCGTCGGCGTCAACGCCTTCACCAACTACGACGAGACGGCTTATATGTACTCGTTGCCGTCGAACCAGATCGAGCTGTGGGCGGCGCTGGAATCCGATCGCATGAAGCATCCCGTCTTCCGCGAGTTCTACAAAGAGCGCAGCGTGGTGATGGAGGAACGCCGCATGCGGACCGACAGCCAGCCGACGGGCCGTCTGGTGGAGCAGTTCCTCGGCACCGCGTTCATGGCCAATCCGTACCATCGCCCCACGATCGGCTACGCGTCGGACCTCGAGAGCTTTTCTGCCACCGACGCGGCTGCATTTTTCCATCACTATTACGTGCCCAGCAACATGGTGATCGGATTGGTCGGCGATCTTGATCCCGACCAGGTATTTCCCATCATCGAGCGCTACTTCGGCCAGATTCCCGCTGCCCCGAAGCCGACGGAAACTCACACCATTGAGCCAGCGCAGAACTCGGTTCGCGAGGTCACGCTGCAGGACCCATCGCAGCCCTTTTATCTCGAGGGCTATCACCGGCCGAGCTACTTGGCGCCTGATGACGTGGTCTACGACGCCATTTCCGACATCATGTCCAACGGGCGAACTTCGCGCCTCTACCGCTCGCTGGTGCGCGACCAGCAGATTGCTGCCTTCGCCGCCGGCTTCACCGGATTTCCCGGCAACAAATACGCTCACTTGTTTGCCTTTTATGCTGTGCCGACTCCCGGCCACACCAACGCCGAATTGCAGAAGGCCTTCGCCGACCAGATCCAGAAGCTGAAGACGCAAGACGTGACCGACGACGAGCTGCAGATGTTCAAGACGCGCACCAAGGCCGATCTGATCCGCGGCTTGGACAGCAATGAGGGCCTGGCGGAACAGCTTGCCATCTACCAGACGCGCTACGGCGATTGGCGAGAACTGTTTCGCTACCTCGACCGCGTCGACAAGGTGACCAAAGCCGACATTCGCCGCGTAGCCAACCAGGTCTTCCAGGACAACAACCGCACGATCGGAATCATCCAGACGCAGACCGCGTCCAGTCAGCACGGTCCAGGATCAACTGCCGGCAAAGGAGCGGAACAGCAATGAGCGCGCACATCGGTTGGCATTCAGGTAGAGCGGCGCTTCAGCGGAGCGTCTATGGCATAAAAAATGAATTGTCATCCCGAGGCGACTTTAGTCGCCGAGGGATCTGCTTTTCGCTCGCAGCGCTTCTGTGTTTGTTCTTACTCACCACCGTCGCTCCCGCGCAGCAACTCACTCCCTGGAACAAAATCCAGGCGCCGCCGCTTCCCGCGTTCACACCGCCCGAGCCCACGCGCATTCAACTCGCGAACGGCATGGTCATCTTCCTCCAGCCCGATCACGAGCTGCCTTTGATCAGCGCGACCGCCCGCATTCGCGGCGGCTCCATCTCCGAGCCGACAACCAAGATCGGCCTCACCGATATTTACGGCGAGGTCTGGCGCACTGGCGGCACGAAAACCAAAACCGGCGACCAGATGGACGACTTCCTCGAAGCTCGCGCCGCCAAGATCGAGACCGACAATCAGTCTGACTCGACCAGCATTTCGCTCAACTGCCTGAAGGGCGACTTCGACGCTGTCTTTGACATGTACCTCGACCTGCTGCGCAACCCTGAGTTTCGCCCGGACAAAATTCAGCTTGCCAAGCGGCAGATGTACACCAGCATCTCGCGCCGCAATGATGACGTCGACTCCATCGTCCATCGCGAGATGCTCATCATCGCCTTCGGCAAGGACAATCCCTACGCGAGCGTGCCCGAGTACGAAACCGTCGCTGCCGTCACTCGCCAGGACTTGCTGAACTGGCATCAGCAGTATGTCCATCCCAACAACATCATCTTCGGCATCAGCGGCGACTTCGATCCCGCGGCCATGGAAGCCAAGCTGCGCGCAGCTTTCGATTCATGGCCGAAAGGCCCGCAGGCCAAGCAGCCTGAGATCAAGTTCAGTGAGCCCAAGCCGGGCTACTACTTCGTCCGCAAGACCGACGTCAACCAGACCACCATCAGCATGCTTGATCTCGGCATCGAGCGCAGCAATCCTGACTACTACGCGGTCACCGTGATGAACGAGATCTTCGGCGGCGGCTTCTCGTCGCGGCTGGTCAACGATCTCCGCTCCGCTCGTGGCTTGGCTTATGTGGTCGGCGGCGGCGTTGGCTTTGGCTGGAACCATCCCGGCATCACCAACATCGAGATGCAAACCAAGAGCGCCACCACCGTTGAAGGCATTGTGGGCATGGACGACGAGATCGACGGTCTGGTGAAAAACGCGGCCACGCCCGCGGAGCTCAAGCGCGCCAAGGCCGACATCCTCAACTCCTTCGTCTTTCAGTTCGACTCGCCGGAGAAAGTGCTGCGCGAAAAGATGGCTTACGAGGCCTATCACTACCCGCTCAACTTTCTGGAGCGCTATCGCACTGAGGTTGAGAAGGTCACGGCCGACGACGTCTCGCGCGTCGCCAGGAAGTACGTGCACAAGAACCATCTGGCGGTGCTGGTGGTCGGCAACGACGCCGACTTCGACAAGCCTCTCAGCTCGCTCGGCCCGGTGCAAAACGTCGACATCGCCATCCCTCCGCCACCGGCAGGAATGATGGGCGAGCAAGGTCCGGGAGGACAATAGCGCAATGGAAGTTAGGCCGATTCGATCGGAGGAGGATTACGACCAGGCGCTTCAGCGTGTTGAAGCGCTTTGGAATTCCGCTGTCGGTAGTCCGCAAGGGGACGAATTAGAAGCTATGGTCACGTTGATTGAAACCTATGAACGCGAACACTATCCGATGACCTGAGTTGACGGCGGGTGCTCCACCCAAGCTGCTGTTGCTGGGGTGGGGATTTTTGTGCGACACCGTATGAGCTTCCAGCGAGATTCACTGAGCGGTTTGACGTTCGGAGACGTTATCATGAATCCGTGTCTTCACCTCCTCATCGCCATCCGCCCGGTCAGAACCTGCTCATCGACGCCGACGACACCCTCTGGGAAAACAACATCTACTTCGAGCGCGCCATTGCCAATTTCATCTCGTTCCTCAACCATCATGAGTACACGCCTGACCAGGTGCGCGAGGTGCTCTATGATGTCGAGCGCGAAAACATTCGCCAGCACGGCTATGGCATGAATAGCTTCGCCATCGCGCTGGTCAAGTGTTTCGAGCAGCTATCGGTCGAGCCGCTCACCCCCGCGCTACACGAGACCATTCACGGCATCGCCTACACCATCGCCGAGCATCCCATGGAACTGTTGCCCGACGTCGCGGAAACTCTCGCCGATCTTGCGCAGCGCCATCATCTGTTCCTCGTGACTAAGGGCAACATCACCGAGCAGACCGGCAAATTGGAGCGCTCCGGCCTGCAGGAACATTTCACCGCGGTCGAGGTTGTCGCCGAAAAGAACGCTCACGCCTATAACTCCCTGGTCGACAAATACGCTTTCGTGCGCGAGCAGACTTGGATGATCGGCAACAGTCCCAGCTCCGACATCAACCCTGCGCTCGAGGCCGGCCTGCACGCTGTCTTCGTGCCCCATCGCAACACCTGGATGCTGGAGCGCGGCGATCTCCGCTCCGGCATTGGCAATGGCAACCTGCTCGAGGTCGCCAGCTTCGGCCACCTGCGCAATTATTTCTAGCCGATCCATGTCAATCTGCCATCTGTCTTATATTGGTGATCATGCCAATCCGCAAAGACGTAAATTCCGAGTCCTCCCATAAATCTCAGAAGAACCGCCTCCAGCTGCTTTCGTCCAAACCCGTCTTCGACGGCAAGGTCTTCAGCGTGACCTCCGACAAGGTGAAGGAGCCCAACGGCATTGTCGCCCGCCGCGACGTCGTTCATCATTCGGGTTCGGTTGTGATACTTGCCATCGACGAAACCGGCGGCGAGCCGCTCGTCCTGCTGGAGCGCCAGTATCGCTACGCGACCCGCGATTATCTGGTGGAGCTGCCTGCCGGCAGCCTCGATCCGGGCGAGAAGCCGCTCGCCGCCGGCAAGCGCGAACTGATGGAGGAAACTGGCTATCGCGCCCGCCAATGGAAGCGCGCGCTGCGCTTCTACCCCAGCCCGGGATTTCTGGACGAGATCATGACCATCTATCTCGCCCGCGGCTTGACTGCCGGCAAAGCCCATCCCGAAGCCGATGAGAGCATTGCCTACCAACTCGTGCCTCTAGCGCAGACGATCGCGATGGTGCTCTCGGGAAAAATTCGCGACGGCAAGACCATCTCCGGCGTGTTGTGGCTGGCCGAGTGTCTGCGGCGAAACCAGCTGTAGCCGACTAAAGTGGCGCTGGAGCCGGGAATTTTGCGTTGCCGGACTCTGTCAAAATGTCGAAAAACCCGCCAAAAATGCGGCCCCTGGCTATATACTCTCTTTACAACCCCACCAACCGGAAGCATACTTAAGGCAGGCAGTTCAAGCAGGCTCCGAACACCGTGCCAATGGCTCACGTGGAAGATCCCCAATCCAGACTTTGGCTTCTGGGCTCATCCTGATGGACGCAATTCAAGATCAGCGCCCTCGTGGTGCTGTTGGGCATTGCCCGGAGGAAGATAGAAAGTGAGACTTAAAGGAACCGTAAAGTGGTTCAATAACGCGAAAGGCTTTGGCTTCATCGGCCGTGACGACGGCAGCGCGGATGTGTTCGTCCACTACAGCGCGATCAACTCAGAAGGCTACAAGAGCCTGCAGGAAGGCGATCAGGTGGAATTCGAGATCGTCGACGGTCAGAAGGGACCGCAAGCCGGCAATGTGACCTTAGCACAGCAAAGAGTTACAGACTAACGAAATACTCTAGCGAAAGCCCAGCCCAGGCCGGGCTTTTTCTCTTGCGTTGCACACTTATAGCGCGAGGTCACTTCTCTGCTGGCCGGCGCCGCTCCGCGATATAGTTGAAACGCTACGCGAGATCGGTGACATGCCGGCGCCGGAAACCAACATCGTGATTCGTCACGCGACTGCGGCTGACGCCGACGGAATTCTCCGCTGTCTCGCCGCCGCCTTCGAACCATACCGTTCCAGCTACACCAGCGGCGCCTATCTGGATACAGTCCTCACCCCGGAAACGATTCAGCAGCGACTGCTCTCAATGCGAGTCTTTGTTGCGGCTGCGGGCGGTCAGATCGCTGGCACCATTGCCTCAGCCATGGCGAGCGCCGGCGAGGGTCATGTGCGCGGCATGGCCGTTTTGCCGGAGTGCCTGGGTCGCGGCATTGCCAGAGAATTATTGCGTGCAGCCGAGGCCGATCTCGCCCAGCAAGGTTGCTCCCGCATCACGCTCGACACCACCGAACCGCTACAGCGCGCGATGAGCTTCTATGAAAAGAATGGATATCGCCGCTCGGGCAAAACGGCAGATTTCTATGGAATGCCGCTCCACGGGTATGTGAAAACGCTGGAACCCATCAACTGATTTTCACAAATCACTTTGGGTCGTGCTAGGGCACAGCTTCACGCTGCGGGATAACTCGATTTCGGCGAGTCTCTCTAGAGCGGTCGGTTACTTACTTCCCAGCCCGAACTACCTGCCCGGGCCAGATAATCTCTAAGGCGGACAGTGCAGCTGGTACTGCGGGCCCAAGGTCTTCGATCTGATTCGATCGCGCATCAAACACCAACACGGCGATGTGGCGATTTGACAGATTCTGTTGGTATTCCAATCCCTGGTCAATCGTCACAAGCATATCGAAGCCCGCCTCCGCCAACGACACCAGCTCGCCATTCTTCTTTCCTGACTAGCCCATCTCCTGCACGGTCCAGCATTGGTGTCCCGTGAACAGTCGCTTCAAGTCGCGTGGCGAGCACTCATCGATAAGGAGCCTCATCGCGCCTGGTCGATGACCAGCTCTTTGGCGTGTTCCAAGGCGGCAATAGCCGCCTCTCGAGTGACAGATGGGAATTCTTCCAGAAACTTGTCCAGCGTGTGACCGCCTTCGAGATAGTCGAGCAGGTTCTTGAACGGCACGCGGGTTCCGCGAAAGACGGGCATACCACCAAGTATTTCAGGATCTTTGACGATCACGCAGGCTTCGTGACTCATCGTGTCTCCAATCTAAAGCTGCTCCCTTCAAGGCGAAAGGCGAATCGCGGCCTTTCTACGCCCCGCAGCACTTCTTATACTTCTTGCCGCTGCCGCAGGGACACGGATCGTTGCGCCCAACCTTGTCTCCGCGGACAACCTGCTGCACCGTGCCCATCTCGCCGCCGCCCGCCATGCGCGCCTGTTCCAGCTCGCGACGCTTGCGGCGCTGGAAAGCTTCTTCCATGTCGTCCATGGAGGTTGTTGCGCGTCCGCGGACTGGCCCCGTGCTGAACGAACCCACTTGCTCGCCGTTGAAATCGCCTCCGGCGCTGACGGTCTGCGGCTCGCGGCGTTGCGGCGCTTCGATGATCTGCATCAGGTACAGATACCGGACGGTCTCTTCCTCGAAGCGCTCCATCATGGCTTCGAACATGTCGAACGATTCGCGCTTGTACTCCACCAGCGGATCGTGCTGGCCGTAGCCGCGCAGTCCGATGCCTTCGCGCAGGTGGTCCATCGAGAGCAGGTGGTCTTTCCACTGCTGGTCGAGGACGCTCAGCATGATGATGCGCTCGTGATGGCGCATCGCCTCCGGCCCGATCAGCTGCTCCTTGGCTTCGTAGCGCTCTTTCAGCTTGTCGAAAATCGCGTCGCCCAATTCCTGCCGGTTCAGGTTTTCGGGGTCAACGCCTTCGGCCGTGATGTCCACGCCGAAGCGGGTGAAGACCTGGTTCTTCAGGCTCTTGATGTCCCAGTCCTCAGGCCGCGTGTCTTTGCCGGCGTACTTGTCGAGCAGGCCGCCGAGAATGTCGCGAACGTAATCCTCGAGGATCAGTTCCTTCTGGTCGAGGCCTTCCAGCAACTGGCGGCGCAGCCCGTACACCGCCTGGCGCTGCTTGTTCATCACGTCGTCGTATTCCAGCAGGTGTTTGCGGGCCTCGAAGTTCTGCGCCTTCGACCGCTTTCTGCGCTGCCTTCAATCCGCTGGGTAATCATCCGCGACTCGATCGGCACGCCTTCTTCCATGCCCAGCCGCTGCAGCAGGTTCGAGACCCACTCCTTGGCGAAGATGCGCATCAGGTCGTCTTCCAGCGACAGATAGAAGCGCGATGCGCCGGGATCGCCCTGACGGCCGGCGCGTCCGCGAAGCTGGTTATCGATGCGGCGCGCCTCGTGGCGTTCGGTGCCGAAGATAAACAGCCCGCCGAGCTTGATGACCTCATCGTGCTCGGCGTCGGTAAGCTGCTTGTAGCGATGGAAGGTTTCGTTCCACTTCGCCGTGTCGACCTTGTACTCGACGCCGCCGTAGTAGAAGTAGGAGATGTTCGGATCGTCGGGCTTGGCCGACACTTCGCCGGCTACGGCCTTCAGCGGCTGCGCCAATGCCCTTCTTCAGGCACTCCTGCTTGGCCATGAACTCGGGATTGCCGCCCAGCAGAATGTCGGTACCGCGGCCGGCCATGTTGGTGGCAATGGTGATCGCGCCCTTGCGCCCGGCCTGCGCCACAATCTCGGCTTCCTTCTCGTGGTACTTGGCGTTCAGCACAACGTGCTTGATGCCCTTTTTCTTCAGCAGCTCGGAAAGCCGCTCCGACTTTTCGACTGACGTGGTGCCCACCAGCACCGGCTGCCCAGTCTCGGCCAGCCGAATGATCTCGTCGGCCGCGGCGAAGTATTTTTCCTTCTCCGTGCGATACACCACGTCGGAGTTCTCGATGCGCAGCAGCACCTTGTTGGTCGGGATGACCACGACTTCCAGCTTGTAGATATTGTCGAACTCGGCCGCTTCGGTCTCGGCCGTACCGGTCATGCCGGCCAGCTTTTTGTACATGCGGAAGTAATTCTGGAAGGTGACGGTGGCGAGCGTCTGATTTTCGCGCTCGATCTTCACGTTCTCCTTGGCTTCCACCGCCTGGTGCAGCCCGTCGGACCAGCGCCGACCCGGCATCAGTCGTCCGGTGAACTCGTCGACGATGAGGACTTCGCCGTCCTTCACCACGTACTCCACATCGCGCCGGTAGAGCGCGTGCGCCTTGACCGCCGTCTCGACGTGGTGCTTCAGGTCCCAGTTCTCCGGATCGGCGATGTTGCCGATGCCCAGCAGCCGCTCGACCTTTTCCCAGCCCATATCGGTGACCGTGATGGTGCGGTGCTTCTCGTCGATCACGAAGTCGCCGGTCAGCACTTTGTCTTCGCCCAGTCCGCGATCGATCTCCTCGCCCATCTCCAGCTGCGGGATGATGCGGTTCACCTTGTAGTACTTGTCGGTCGACTCCTCGCTCTGGCCGCTGATGATCAGCGGAGTTCGCGCTTCGTCGATCAGGATGGAATCCACTTCGTCGACGATGCCGAAGTTGTGACCGCGCTGCACGCAATCGTTCAGGTCGAACTTCATGTTGTCGCGCAGGTAGTCGAAGCCGAACTCGTTGTTGGTGCCGTAGGTGACGTCGGCGGCGTACGCCTCGCGCCGCTGCACGTCGTCCAGATCGTGAACGATGACGCCAACGCTCAGGCCAAGGAAGGTATAGAGCTTGCCCATCCACTCCGAGTCGCGCTTGGCCAGGTAGTCGTTGACGGTGACCACATGCACGCCGCGCCCGGAGAGCGCGTTGAGATACACCGGCAAGGTGGCGACCAGGGTTTTGCCTTCACCGGTCTTCATCTCGGCGATCTTGCCCTGGTGCAGCACCATGCCGCCGATCATCTGCACATCGAAGTGCCGCATCTGGAGCACGCGCCAGCCTGCCTCGCGCACCACGGCAAACGCCTCGGGCAGAATCTCGTCGAGGACGGCCTTCAGCTCCTGATCTTTCTCGTCGAGCGTCTTCGATGGCGTCCAACGCGCTCGCGAATGCGCTGGCGGAATTCCTCGGTCTTGGCGCGGAGCTGCTCGTCGCTAAGCTGCTTCATCGCCGGCTCGAGCGCGTTGATCTCCTCTACCCGCGGCGTAATGCGCTTGATTTCCCGTTCGTTGCTGGTGCCGAATAGCTTGGCGGCAAGTTTATTAAACAATGCTGTGTTCCTTGATTGGTGGCTCTTCTAGACGTAGCCTGGCGAGCGGAGTCTGCCGCAGCCAGAGCACTCTATCCCATTAAAAGGCTACCACATTGGATGTCGGATGGAGAGCAGAGTCGCAGGATGCGAGGGCGATCACAGAAACGGACCAGGCCACCTCGGGGAAACGGAAGTCGATCAATTTTTCTGTGCATATGCTAGCTCGCCCCGGCGGATTTTGATACGGTAGCGCTGAAAGGAGATCCCATGAACGTTCTGACGCAAACCGACGAAGTGCTCTGTCCGTGCTGCAATAAGCCGCTCACCCTAACTGAACTCGCTCCCCGCCGACTGCAATTCGACAATTGCCAGTGTGAAGAACCCGGCCAACGCCTCATACCCGACGGCGCGATAGCCACCGATCTCGGCGGGCTCTGGGTAGTCCGGCAGATGCGGCGCACCGGCGCGCAGGAAGCAGGTCACCCAGATGTCTAGAGCGCAATGTCCGGAATATTGGGAACTAGAGGAGCCTCTGGTTGGGTGCATGAAGGAAATTTCCGAACTGGTGGAAATCCTGAGTGCGACGCCCGAGGGCGACGGCTACCGTACGACAATCCAGGACAACATTAATGCTTACCGACAACAGGCGACCGACTCTCAAGGTGAGATCGCTGCTCACGTCGAGGATTGTCCAGAGTGCCAAAAGGAGGATTAAATTTCGGGTGGCGCTGGTAGCGGAAGGTTCGGTCTAGCTGGGCGGCATCCGAACCCCATAACATCCGCCCGGAGTGCAAAGATGATCGGAGAGCCCGGAAAGGGCGACATTTGTGTTAGCCGTGGGCGTAAGCCCGCGGTAAAGATGCGTCAGATGGATCGGGAGCCGCGGAGCGGCGACACTCTTACTCCGCCAACACATGTTCTCTGTCGTACCGCACGCCAGCCTTATCGAGCAACGCGAGAAACTCATCATCAAATGTCCGTCGGCGATGGTGTTCCTGCTGACCCGCGATATACCGCTTCACCGCTTCAACCTGCGACGGACTCACGCTGATCGCGGCGTACCCGTCCTGCCAGGAGAAACACGGCACAGTAGCCTTCATAAATCGGGATGAATTCGCCTTCAGATCGCGCACTAGCTCGACCAGATGCATGCCAGCGGGAAGAGACAGAAGCAGATGAACATGATTGTTCGTCCCGCCGATCGCGACAATATCGAATCCCCGGTTTCGCGCGATGCCGCGCATATACGCCCAGAGTGGTTCTGGGTCGCGAATGAGTTGAGCGCGGCCCTTCGTCGAGAATACGCAATGCACATAATTCAGCACGTATAATCGGGACATAAGAGTGCCGCCGCTCCGCGGCTCTAACAACATTGATGAGCAGTCGACCGCGGGCTGACGCCCACGGCTAACACAAATGTCGCCCTCCGGGCTATCTCCCGACGCAGCATGAGCGATCTACCGCTAACGCCCACGGTTAATACAAATGTCGCCCTTCGGGCTATTTCCCGACATATCATGAGCGACTACCCCTCACGCCCACAGCCGAACACAGCCGAACACAAATGACGCCCTTCGGGCTTTCTCCCGACACATAATGAGTGACTGCCCCTTGCGCCTACCGCCGAACACAGTGTCGCCCTTCGGGCTTTTTCCCGACGCAGCGTGAGCACACACCGATGACGCTTACGCCTGTAACCACACAAGTCTCGCCCGTTCGGTGCTGGCATAAGCGGCCCCGAACCTTCTCGACTGCTCGACTAATGTCGCGCCGCCGTCGCAGCGAAGCTGACTCGGAACAATCGGGCGCGGATTGCTCCGCGCCCCACTGACAACTGACAACCGGCAACTGACAACTGCTTTAATTCAGCACGTGAATGTTCTTCTTCTCGCACATCTCCTTCAGCACCTTCGGCCACACGGTGACGCTCACTTCGCCCAGGTGTGCTTTGCGCAGCAGCAGCATCAAGGTCCGCGACTGCCCGATGCCTCCACCGACGCTCAGCGGGATCTCGTGATTGACGATCGCCTTGTGATACGGGAAGTTCAGGAAGTCGGTCTGGTGCGTCAGCTCCAACTGCTTTTTCAGCGACTCCGGATTCACCCGAATGCCCATGGACGACAGCTCATGCCGCCGCTTGGTAATCGGGTTCCACACCAGAATATCGCCGTTCAACCCATGCCGTATGTGGCCATCGTCGGAGCGCGTCTCGGTGACCCAGTCATCGTAGTCGGCGGCGCGCATCTCGTGCGGATAGCCGTCCTTCAGCGTCCAGCCGATGCCGATGATGAACACCGCCGGATATTTCTGCAGGATCGCCGTCTCGCGCTGCTTGCGCGGCAGGTCGGGATACATGTCGAGAATCTCTTCGGCATGAAGGAACTTCAGGTTCTCCGGCAAGTCGGGATAGCGCGCATCTTTGAGCTGCGGGAACAGCATCTGCGCGTAGCGCTCGGCGCCCACCATCACCTTCCAGATCTTGCTCACTACTCCCTTCAGGAAGGTCAGGCTGCGTTGCTCGGCGGTGATCACGCGCTCCCAGTCCCACTGATCGACGTAGGCACTGTGGTCATGATCGAGGAAGTAGTCTTTGCGCACCGCGCGCATGTCGGTGCAGAGACCTTCGCCGGGCTGCATGTTGAACTGCTTCAGCGCCATTCTCTTCCACTTGGTCGCCGCTTGCACCACTTGCGCGTTGATGGGATGCAAATTGCGATCGTTCGAGATGTGGAACTGGATGGGCGTGCGCGAGCCGTCGCGGTCGAGGTAGTCGTTCACGCCGGATTCTTCGTCCACGATGAGGGGAACGGTGACCATCATCAGGTTCAATTCTTTGCAGAGGTTCTCTTCAATGTAGTTTTTCACCTCAAAGATCGCCTTCTGGGTTTCTTTGGGTGACAGCAGCGAGCTGTAGTCCGCCGGAAGGACATGTTCCAGCTCTGTGTAATCGCCGATTCCGGGGCCAGCGAGATCTGCTTTCTTGTCAGCCATGCTGTTCTCCTTGCGGTCGGCGTGCAACTGGGAACGCACGTCGCCACGTATAGGAGACACCTGTGCGGACAAGGCGGCAGTAACCTGCGTCACCCTGCTGTGTGCGATGAGACAAGCCCAGCTAGATCGAGATCACGACCAAGGAGGGCTCATTCCGCCGCGGTGACGACTGCCGGCTGCGGTACAGGCCGCGAGCGGTGAGCAAAGCGGATGGCGGACGACATCTCCTGCGACGGCTTTTCTATGATTTGATACATGATCCACGCCGCCCACATGGAAGCTGCCACGCCAATCGCATCCAGCAGTCCTATGTACCAACTGGAATACGGCAGCCAGTGGGAAAGGACGCCGATTACGCTGACGCCGATGGGCAGGTGCAGCAGATACAGCGAGTAACTGACATCACCCACGCGGTCCATCGCGTGGCTGTGGAATGTGGAAACTGCAATCAGCAATCCCGTCGGTACCGCAACCAGCGGAACCAGCACACCCGACATCCTGAGCATCGCCAAGACCATTACCGCGATCAATCCGAGCATGTGGCGGAAGTCGATGATCTGCGCGCGATACTGAAAAACGAATACGCCGATAAGAAAAACCGGCAGGTAGTGGAAGACCAGTCTGTCCCAGGGAAACGCGAAGTACGCCAGCGTCATCGCCGTGATGGCCGCAAAGCGCGCCAGACTGCGTCGGCTAGCCAGCAGCGGCAGAGCCAGCCCAATCAGCAAGTACCACTGAAACTCGATGGCCAGCGTCCAATAAACCACGTTGACCCAGGGCACGTGCACCAGGTCGTTCAGATAGCCGAAGTGCCATAGCAGATCGCGTCCCGTGATCGTCATCCGCTGTATATGAAATAGCGGCACCAGCACGAAGTTCGTAGCCAGGATGGTGATCGCGATCGACGCCAGATACGGTGGATACAGGCGCACGTTGCGCTTCAGCACGAAGCGCGGATAGTCGCGCAACACGTAGCGCGAGCGATACAGGCTCCAGGGAATCACAAATCCTGAGATAACAAAGAAAATGTCGACCCCAAGATATCCGTACTTGCCGCTCATCCCGAGGTATTTTCCCTGGCCGGCGACGAAGTGGCCCCAGGCGACCGCTAGCGCGGCAAAGGCGCGAAGCGCATTGATGACGCTAATGCGTTGCTGGGGATTCGATATGCTCACTTTACAACTATGTTAAATGGGTGGTTCGGTAATTCGTCAAATAAATTGAGGATTGCGGTATCAGTGGAGGGTGGAGCACGCCTTAACAGGCTGCGGAAAAAGTCGGAACAGCAGATCCCTCGCGGCCTGAAGGCCGCTCGGGATGACAAAAAATAAACCGCTTATCGGCACGACTGAAGTCGTGCCCTGTTACAAAGCACTCTAGAATGACTTTTTCCGCAGCCTGTTAAGGCGTGCATCAACGACGATTGACTCAGGCCGGGCTTTAGCCACTGAGGTAACTCCTCCCGAAATTTACCTCAGCGGCTGAAGCCGATTTCAAAATGAACGGCTCTGTATGCACGCCTGAAGGCGTGCTCCACCCGCGATGCCCTAATCGGGGGCGCGGGGAAACGTCGCGCGGCTGGCACCGAATGCAATTACAATAATCCAAGGGTGATCTAAATGAAGTGTTGTCGAACCGCTCCGCGTTTATTCCTGACGGTTGTGTCGCTGCTGGCGTTGTGTCTTCCCATAGCCGCGGCAGCGGACGACCGCGGCGAAGGCAAACTCGATCCCTCGCAACCGACAGGCATCACGGTTGACGCCATCGTCCAGCAGTTCGCCGCCAAGGAAAAGCAGTTCAAGATCGCCCGCGACAACTACACCTACACCCAGGACGTCAAGATTCAGACCTTGGATGGCGAGACCGTCGATGGTGAGTATCACCAGGTCAGCGATGTGCTCTTCGACGACAACGGCCGGCGAATCGAGGAAGTGGTATTTGCCCCGCAGTCCAGTCTGCAGCGCGTGGTGATGACGCAGGCTGACTACGACGATATTCGCAATCGCCTGCCCTTCGTGCTCACCAGCGACGACATCGGCAAGTATCAAGTCCTCTACGTCGGCAAACAAAAGGAAGATGAGCTGGGAACCTATGTCTTTGACATCGCTCCCAAGACGATCGAGAAGGGCGAACGCTATTTCCAGGGCCGCATCTGGGTGGACGATCACGATTTCCAGATCGTGAAAACCTATGGCGAGACGGTCCCCCAGGTCCACAATCCCAAACATCCCGAGAAGGAAAATCTCTCGCCCAAGTACACCACCTGGCGGGAGCAAATCGACGGCAAGTACTGGTTCCCCACCTACACGTACGCCGAGGACACCCTGCATTTCTCCGGTGGCGACGACGTCAAGATGCGGTACATCGTGAAGTACAAAAACTACAAACGCTACGGCGCGAAGTCGAAGATCACTTACGAAGGCCAGGAGATCCCGAAGGGCGACCAGTCGCAGTCTGGAACGCAGCCGAGCGGCTCAGCCACGACCCCAAAACAGTAAGGAAAACAGCAGTCAGCTCTCAGGGAAGCTCGGATCATCTCCGGGTCCTGATGCGATCAATTCTCGGTTTTGAAAGGGCACGGCTTCAGCCGTGCCGCAAGCATCGGAAAATCAACGGGGCTTCAGCCCCTGCGGAGTGGCGGTTTCGCAGGGGCTGAAGCCCATCATTATTGGCCAGGTTTTCCGGCACTGCTGAAGCCGTGCCCTGATACAAGCCCAGCGCTGCTCGTGGTCATCACGCTCAGTAGAACAAATACTTCTGCCACTTCGAATCCGACCGTCCCATCATTCGCATAATGTGCCGGCTGGTGTGCAGGTTGAAGGCGCGCGGCTCGCGCATGAGCTTCATGCTGGATTCGTGAGGCAGCAGATTTCCCTTCCTGCGATTGCAGGAGTGGCAGCAGGCCACCAGGTTTTCCCAGGTGGAAGCGCCGCCGCGCGAACGTGGGATAACGTGGTCCAGGGTCAACTCGCCGGCGGCCAGGATCTTGCCGCAGTATTGGCAGGTGTTGCGGTCGCGCAGCAGGATGTTCTTGCGCGACAGCGCGCGCGTCTGATGGGGAATGCGGCGGTACTCCAGCAGGCGGATCACCGACGGCACACGCATGGCGACGCGCGCGGCGTGCAGGACATGTCCGTTGGCCTCTTCCATCATGGCCACGCCTTTCAGCACCAGAATGATGGCGCGGCGCGCGGCACACACATTAATCGGCTCATAGGACGCGTTCAGCACCAGCACCGGAGCGTGCATCGGCGTCCATTGCGGCGGTTCATCGCCTGCCATCCGGGCATGATGCATGCAACCGGCAAGTGACTTTCCGTATCGCGGCGCTGCGCCTTGGGCCTGCATTGACATGACCTGTTCTATACCGAAGTCGTAACTGCCGCTTCGGTTACCTCCTCATCTGCTGACGTTGAATCGCCGGCCAGCCGCGAATCCGCGCCGTCGAAGGCGCGGGCCACGGTTGCGGCCCAAACCCGTTCCGCACCCGCCTGCTTCAGGACGCGGGCACACTCTGACAATGTGGTACCCGTGGTCATCACGTCGTCCACCAACATCACGTCGCGGCCCTTTACTCCAGCAGCGTCGGCGACGCGAAAAGCGCCGTGCACATTGGCGATGCGTTCTTCCCGCGTCAGTCCCACTTGCGAAACCGTATCGCGCTGGCGAACCAGAGCGTCGCAAGCTACTTCCAGCTTCTGCTGAAGGCATTTGGCAGCAGCCTGTGCGATCAGCTCGGACTGATTGAAGCCGCGCGAACGACGCCGGCTCTTATGCAGAGGAACCGGAACCAGCAGCGGCGTCGCATCGGCGTAACCAGCAAGCAAGTCAGTGATGGCCTTGGCCAGCATTCCGCCCAGCGGACGGGCAACCGGCGTGACGCTTTCGTATTTCAGCAGATGGATGAGTCCGCGCACGCCGTCCCGATATTCGCCGAAGGATGCGGCGCGATCGAACTCCGGCGGACAATCGCGGCAATTGGCGCAGAGGCCGTCGCCCCTGAGCAACTGAGCGCTGGCCAGGCGGTCGCTGCAGATTATGCATTGCGGCACTCGCGTCGGAACGATTTCGGCGAGGCACTCCTGGCATACGGGAATTCTGGAGATGTTATCCAGAGAGGTGCCGCACAATCTGCAATCAGAAGGAAAAAGGACGGAGAAGATGCTTTGCAGCAGAACCTGGAAGGGCGCAAGAACTACCGCGCGTGGCCGGACGCGCAAGTCTCGCCGGGTTCGAGTTAGCGTCTCACAACTGCTGAAGACGACCCTCCAACAGTTCCACGCAGCACGCAGTTGGCGCCGATGGAAGCCCTGTCGCCGGTGCCGCCGGGTCCGGAAAGAAGCGATGGTTGACGCTCGTCCGGTCCCGAAGCACCGTGACTGACTAGTATATGTGCTTCGCCATGCCAGGTGCAATGCTGGATGAGATACCGTCCCGCGGATTCATCAAGATTTCACCGAAGCATCGGCGATCATTGTTTGACGCGGCGCTGACACGTTCTCGATATGCGGCTATTCGCCCGTGATGAACTTGTGTTGCGCTGTGGTCAGCGGCACCACTGACAGCCTGCCCTGTCGCACCAGCGGCGAGTCGGCAAATATCGGCTTGGCCTTGATCTCGGCCAGCGAGACCGGCTTGGCAATCGCTTTTCCCGCCTTGATCTTCACCGCTGGATTACGCACATCGGCAGCATCGACGGAAATCACCGAAGCAGTACCGACGGCGGTTTTGTGATCGCCGGTCTCATAGATGATGAGGCGGTCGCCCGCCTTCATCTCCCGCAGATGCCTCACGGCAACAGGATTCGAAACGCCATCCCACACTGTTTCTTTGTCGCGCTGCAGGTTGGCGAATGAGTATGCGGAAGGCTCGGTCTTAAGAAGGTAGTCCATAGTCGTAGTCCTGTATCTCGGCGATCGGGTAGAGCAGGCCTTTAGAGACTGTGTCACGACCGGAAATCATATTCCGCGGTGGAACAAACACTAAGAAATCCGGCTCATTCAGCCGCGAAGCGGCGGCATTTGTGTTAGGCGTGGGCGTAAGCCTGCGCTCCAAGTGGGACAACAAGTGAGCCGCGGAGCGGCGACACCAGGTCGTGACACAGTCTCTTTAGGCCCGCGTCCAGCATGGTAACAAAGATTCGTCCGCCGGTGAGATCGAAACGATCCCACCGGCGGAAGCTGGTAATGTGCCGCGAAAACGCGGACCTGAAGGTCCGCACTACCCGAGCATATCCCTCATCAACTCCCCGCCGGAACAGGGCCAGACCTTCCGCACGAACCCCGCACTTGTAACCAGTGCCGCTGGCGTGCTAACTTGCGCGGTCGCTATAATTTGTGCGCTGAACGAGGTCTGCCCTGATGAGCACCACCACAACTGCTGCCCCAAGGAAGTTTCGGTCCTACGTTCCCGACGACACCACCATGCCGGAGTTCACCTTCCGCGCAGTGTTTTTGGGCCTGATCCTGACGGTTATTCTGGGCGCTGCCAACGCCTATCTCGGCCTGCGCGCGGGAATGACGATCGCGGCCACGTATCCCGCAGCGGTCATCGGCATGGCCGTGCTGCGCATCATGAAGGGCTCGCTGCTGGAAGAGAACATCGCCCGGACCGTGGGCTCCATTGGCGAATCGGTCGCGGCCGGCGCCGTCTTCACGATTCCGGCATTCGTGATCTCGGGAGCGTGGCCGGTCTTCGACTTCGAGCATGCTTACTGGAAGTCGTCGATTCTGATGCTGGTGGGAGGCGTGCTCGGCATTCTTTTTGTCACTCTGCTGCGGCGCGTGATGGTGGAAGATCCTGAGCTTCCTTTCCCTGAATCGGTGGCCGCATCCCAGATTCATATCGCGGGTCAACAAGGCAGCCGCGCCGCCAAGATCCTGTTCGGCAACATGGGCTTCGGCGGAATCGTTTATTTGCTCGGCCAGTTCAGCCTGTTCAGTGCGAGCCGCGACTTCATCGTCAACGTCGGGTCGCTCGGCACCAGCTTTGTCCGCATGGGCCGCAGCGCCACAGCGCCGAAGCTGCCGGCGGGAGCGGTAACCACCATGTCCGCGCCAGCCATCAGCCCAGCCTACCTCGGTGTGGGCTATATTATCGGGCCGCGGTTGGCGTCGCTGAACTTCGCCGGCGGCGTGATCGCATGGGGATTTCTGGTTCCGCTGATTCTGTTTCTCGGCGGGCCCACCCTGGTCGCTCAGTTCGCACCTGCGGGCACGACGCTGCCGAACACCGCATTCTGGACGGGACAAGCGGGAGCCGTGTGGAGCTTCATCGTGCGGCCAATCGCCGTGGGAGGCATGTTGGTAGGCGCCTGCTACACGCTGTTCCGCATGCGCAAGAGTCTTGGCTCCGGCATGGCGCGCGCCGTCTCCGACTTGAAGAAGTCCGCTGCAGTTCATGCGGGCACAGCCCGCACGCAACGCGACCTGAATGCCAAGTTTGTATTCAGCGGATTGCTGGTTGTTTTGATCAGCATGGTCTTCTTGTACAAGAGCTACGCGGCTTCGTGGGGACCCGGCATTGTCGCGGCCATTGTGATGATCATCGTCGGCTTCTTCTTCGCGGCGGTGTCAGGCAACCTGGTGGGATTGATAGGCTCGTCGAACAACCCCATCTCTGGCCTGACTCTGGCGGCGCTGGTGATTGCGGCTTTGCTGATGGTGCTGATGGGCGTCTCGGGAATTCACGGCGTCGCCGCCGTGCTTGGCGTAGCGGCGGTGGTCTGTATCTCCTCCGCTGTCGCCGGTGAGATGCTTCAGGACTTGAAGGTGGGACACATCCTCGGTGGCACTCCCAGCAAAATGCAGATTGGCGATTTCATGGGCGTCACTGTCGCCAGCTTCGCGCTGCTTCCGGTACTGCTGCTGCTGAATCAGGCCAACATTAACAGCGGCGGCATAGGTTTTGGAGACCCCCAGCTGTCTGCTCCTCAAGCCGGCCTGATGGCCATGCTGGCCCGCGGTATCGTTGGCGGAGAGATGGCATGGCCGCTGATCGTTGTCGGCGTCTTGATGGGCATTGCCCTAATCATGATTGAAGTCAAGAGTCCGATGCTGTTCGCTGTCGGCATGTATCTGCCGCTGGAGACGACGTTCGCCATCTTCCTGGGCGGAGTGATTCGGTGGATCACCGACAAAATTCGCGACAGCAAGAACTTCAACGACGCGCAGAAGGCCCGCGTGGAGAATGCCGGCGTGCTGACCGCCTCGGGATTCATTGCGGGCGAGGCGCTGATGGGAATCGTAATCGCGATCTTCCGCTACAAGCAGTGGCCGTTGCCGGTGATCTTCCAGCATCCCAACGTGGTTGGTGGATTTATCGTGCTGGTGATTCTGGCGATCGTGATGATCCGCGTGCCGCTGGCCAATGCTGGCCGGCCCGACGAACCCGCGCCACCGACGGCGATTATGTAAGGCGCGAGTTGTAGATGTCGTGTGCTCCAGGGTGGAGCACCGCTTCAGCGGTGCAGCTGACCTGCAAGTGAGACCGGCTTTAGCCACTGACGTAACGAAAACCTTACTTCGAGCGCTAAAGCGCAGAGCTGGCGACTAAGCTGGCTAATGCACGCCTGAAACAGGCCGCTGAAAAAGTCCGAAAAACAGATTCCGAGCGGGCTGAAGCCCACTCGGAAAGACAAAAACAAAGGGCTTTTCGGCACGACCAAGGTCGTGCCCTGACACGAAGATTTCCATAACCGGCTTTTTCGGCGGCCTGTGAAAGTCGTGCTCCACCCACTCGCGTGAATGCCCTAACTCTTCCCGCCTGACGCGGCGGAGCCGGTGTCATCCTTCGCAATGCGAAATCCCTGAGGCTGGTAATCCTTCGGCAGAAATTCTGCCGGGATGGCGGTGCGGTTCCCGTCGCGCAGAGACTGAAACACCGGCGACATGATCTCCACCCCGGCGGCGAAGAAGCAGTCCTGAATGTTGGCGTGCAGATCAGAATAGATATAAACCATCAACAGGGGATGATCGGTATAGGCGTTGATTTCGTACTGCACGTAAGAGTTCTCCAGGGCGTTCTGCAGAACGAAGGGCGCTGGTTGCGGCAAGATGTACTTGGTCTTCAACGCTGCATCGATCAGCAATTCGTGAATCTTGCGCCAGGGAGCGTCGTATCCGATGGTCACGGAGGTGTGCAGGATGAGGCCGTCGTTCTGCGCCAGCAAACTGTAGTTGGTGACAAAGCTGGCCAGGACAACGGAATTCGGAATGATGATCTCCTCGTTCCTGATGGTCTTCAAATGCGTGGCCAGCATGGTCTGAACGGTGACTTCTCCCATGTTGTCGCCGATCTTCACCCAGTCGCCGACGCGGAAGCCGCGCGCGTAGATCAGGATCACTCCGGCGACGACGTTGGCTACCGCTGACGTCGATCCCAAAGAGAACAGCACGCCGATGAAAATGCCGATGCCTTTGAAGGCCGGCGAATTCTCGCCCGGTAAGTAGGGATAGATGATGACCGCAGTAAAGGCGAAGAGCAGGAAGCGGACAATCTTGTAGGTGGGTTGCGCCCATTCGGGATAGAAGCCGGAGACGCGGATGTTGCCGCGTTCCACTTCGCGCGCCAATACGCGGACGAACTTGATCACGTAGTACATCACCGCTACGATCACGACGATGTAAAACAGATTTGGCAGATAGTTCAAGAACGCCTGGCCTATGAACTTGACCGGCGTGCCAATGTAGCTCAGCAGCCGCGCGCCGTGCTCGCGGGTCCAGGGAAAATAATTAAACTCGGTGGCCAGAAGGATCCAGGTGAACAGGAATAGCAGGAGGAACCGCACCAGCTGAACGCCGGCGATCAATGCAGCAGCCAGTCGCTCGCCTGCCATGATCTGCGACTGCTGGATGCGAATGCCCTTAAATCGAGTCGCCATCGATCGCAACACGGCCAGCAGCCAACGGGTGACCCGGATCACCAGCCACACAATCAGCAGATAAAGCGCCAAGGTGACGACCGCGTAGATCGCCGCGCGAATGAGAAATTGGCTGCTGTGTTGCAATCGAGCTTGCTCAATAGCATTGCGAATCCGGCCGGAGAGAAACGTCGCCAGCGCCTGCCGGGAGATGTGGTAATGCCTGGCGTCATCGTCAGTAACTACCAGCAACACGCTGTCGCCCAGCACGACCGAGGTCCCGTAAGGCGAATCGCTGCTCTTGATGTTTGCGAGGTCGGCGGCGGGAGCGTAGATGAGCTTGTCGAAGCGCTCCGAGGCGGCTCGGGCGCGGTCCTGCGCGGTGAAGCTGCCGATGCCCTCGTAGATTCGCAGGACCTCGTGCCCCTCCACACTTACCGGATAGCCCGGATTTTCCTGGCTTGCCTGCGGTAAGGGCTGCGCCATGAGAACTGTTGTAGCCAGCAGGGAAACCAAGACTACGACGAATAATTTGGCTGAGCGCAACGTGTGCCCTCCCGGGCGTGCACAACCTTGGCAGAACATTTCTGCGGCCATGTTAGGGCATGTGGGGGCGGGACTCAAGGAAGCGGTTGCAGGAAGCAGGTTGCAGGTGGCGGGTAGGGGAGCGGAAACCTTACTTTGCAGAGTTTGTCGATTGACAGCACCTTCCTCGAAGTTGTACTGTTCAACAGTTGAACTCAAGGGCAAGCGCTATGGATATCGTCGCCGTAAAGAATAAGTTCCAGATCGTGATTCCGCAGCACATACGCAAGCAACTCCCGCTGGAGATCGGCGATCTTCTTGAGGCAAGCGTGGAGAACGGCAAAATCACCTTCACCCCCAAGAGCCTTGTCGACCGTCGCCTGGCGGAAGGGCTGGAGGACGCTAAACACGGCAGGACCCACGGCCCTTATGCCAGTGCCGGGGATGCGATTAGAGCGCTGGAGACGCGCGCCAAGCGTCATTCGAAGAATCGCCGCTCATGAAACTCCGTTTTACGGAAAGAGCCGATAGGGACTATTCAGACCTGTCGGTCGCTGTCCGCAAGGCGTTTGCAAAGCAACTGGGCTTTCTGCTTGTTAATCTCCGGCACCCATCGCTGCAGGCCAAGAAGTATAGCGAGAGCATGGATGTATGGCAGGGCAGGGTAACAAAAGGATGGCGGTTCTACTTCAAAATCGAGCGCGACGAATATGTCATTCTCTCCATCATTCCGCATCCCAAGTAAGCAGCGGCGGGGTCCAGGAAGTCGCCCGCGCGGCGTTCGCCGTTGCGGTGGTCCATCAGGATCCGGCCACGCCCTGAAGTTTCGCCTTTTCTTGGCGCGCCTTCAGCCACTCCATCCAGCGATCCAGGCCTTCGCCGGTGGTGCTGGAGACGTCGATGATCTCCATTCCGGGGTGGACGCGGCGAGCGTTCTCGCGGGCGAGATCGGCGCTGAACGGGACATACGGCAGCAGGTCGATCTTGGTCAGGAGCATGAGTTCCGACTTGAAGAAAATGGAAGGATACTTCAGCGGTTTGTCTTCGCCCTCGGTCGTGCTCAATAGAACGATCTTCGCATCTTCGCCAAGATCGTAGCTTGACGGGCAAACCAGGTTGCCGACGTTCTCCACGATCAGGAGATCGAGATCTTCAAGTCCGAGATTTTCCAGCTTCCATTCTTCCAGATGCTTTCCAATCATCTTGGCATCGAGATGGCAGGTCCCGCCGGTGGTGATCTGCCTCACCGGAAAGCCGAACTTGGCCAGCCGCCGCGCATCGTTTTCAGTTTGCAGATCGCCGGTGAGCACAGCGACGCGTTCGCTCTTGTCCATGCGCTCCAAAGTTCGCTCCAGCAGCGCGGTCTTGCCTGATCCCGGCGAGCTGATCAGGTTCACGCACAGCACTCCGTTCTGGCGATAACGGTCGCGCAGTTGCTCGGCCAGGATCTGGTTCTCATTCAGGACTTTCTTTTCGACGGCGATGCGGTTCATATAGGAAGCCCTTAGCAATTAGCAATTAGCCACTCAATTTGTCGTACCAACGTCTTTATCGTCGCCTGCCTCGTCGAGCTCCATATAGGCGATGTCGAGTTCTTCTCCGCTGATGCACTCGGTTGCCGTGTCGCCGCACAACGGACAGCGCGGGTCGAAGTCGGTCATGCGAAATTCGTAGGCGCACTTCGAGCAGCGCTGCACCCGCGGAATCAGTTCCAGCTCCAGCGCCAGCGGCTCCAGCTCAGTGTCCTTCACCAGCACTTCGAAGCCGAATTGCAGCGCGTCGCCATCGACGCCGGCGAGCTCTCCAATCTTAACCCCAACCTTGGAGATGTGAGCGCCGGCATGGCGCTCGGCTTCTTTCTGAACGGATTCGAGGATTGAGCTGGCGATGCCGAGTTCGTGCATGGAAAAACCATTTCACCACAGAGACACAGAGGCACAGAGAAGAATTCAGAATAATCGAACAATCCGGTAGTGCCTCAGTTTGAGATTGACGGGTAAGGGCTGTCGCAGATTGTATGGGTGCATTTGACGGTGCGGTCGTTCTTGTCCTTTGGCACAGAAATTCCAGATTTGTGCTTTTTGAGACAGAAGCAACATACCTCCCAGACCCGAAAGCGTGGTGCGGATTCGTGCCCGACAGAACTTACGCCGGGATGCGCCTTGTTCCAGCAGTCTCGGCACATGCTGTGGCTAATCCGCACCTTTATCATGGCAGCTTGTCGGTTTGCGGTCTAGTGCCTCAGTTTGAACAATCCCCTTCGCTTGAATTATGCAGACTGGGTCGCAAGCGGTGTCGCCGCTCTGCGGCTCGTTCTTACCTCCACTTGACCGGGGGCTGACGCCCCCCGTCTAACCCCATTCCGCCGCCTTGCGGCTAGTTTAGTTAGTTACACGCCGGCTTCGTCCCATCGAAACATTTCGGTCGAGGTTGCGACAGAGTCTCTATGAA
This sequence comes from uncultured Acidobacteriaceae bacterium, assembly GCA_963789245.1. GTDB lineage: Bacteria > Acidobacteriota > Terriglobia > Terriglobales > Acidobacteriaceae > Bog-257. The sequence continues at coordinate 620,206 of CAWBKE010000012.1, forward strand.
CTTCCCTGGCCGGTCCCAGGCTTGCGATATCCGAATCAATCCATTGCAAAGGCTCTCATGAAAAAATCTTCTCCGTGTTCTCCGTGCCTCCGTGGTGAATCATCTCCAAAATGTCCGCAATTGGACACGGCTGCGACCAGAGAACCAGAGCCATCATAGCTCCTTGGTGCTTCCCGCGCGACGCCTGTAATTTTCCGGAAACATCTTTGAGGCATCTTCGTCTATCACTCCGTAGGTGCAGCTTGTCTACGTTTTTCTTGCCGGGGCCCCCCAGGAAGTCCCGGTTCTGGACTTGTTGGGGTGGTTCGGGTTCAACGCAGAACAGGTAGCTCACCATGGCAAAAGAGTTGGTTCTCCCAGTGCACGCCAAGCTTCCCGCCGAGCTTGGCCAGCGACGCAGTCACGTCACACGGCGTGGGCTGACGCTCAATGGGATCGAAGCGTGGGGCCGCATTTGGGCCATCGGCTTTGTCCTATGGACGCTGCTGGCTTTCCTGAGCGCCGCCGGCGCGCACGTTTATACGGCGTCGGTCGGCAGTCCGGAAAGCTGGACGCAGTTGCTGGCCTGGAACGTGACCATCTCATTTGTGTGGTCATTGCTGACGCCGCCGGTCTACGCGCTGTCGCGGCGATTCACCTTCGACCGCAGCAACTGGAAGATGGTGCTGCCCCTGCACATCGCAGCCAGCATCGCGCTCACGATCGTAGCAGCGTCGGTCATCGTCTGGCTGGAGCCGTTCATCACCTGGACTCCCGAAGCGCATCTGCCATTTTCCGCGCACATGCTGTCGCGCGCGTTTATGGACTTCCAACGCTACTGGTACATCCTGCTGATCACGCAGGCCATTGGCTATTACGCCAAGTATCGCGAGCGGGAGTTGCAATCGTCACAACTGGAAGCGCAACTGGCGCATGCTCAGCTTGAAGTGCTGAAGATCCAACTGGAGCCGCACTTCCTGTTCAACACGCTGAACTCCATCGCCGCGCTGGCGCGCAATGACGGGCCGGCCGCCGAGAACATGACGCTCCAGCTGGCCGACCTGCTGCGCTTCTCGCTGGATGCGATGGGCGTGCACGAGGTGCCACTCAGCCGCGAGCTGACCGTGCTGCAAAAGTACATCGACATTCAGCAGACTCGCTTCCAGGACCGGCTGCAGGTGGAGATGGACATTGCCGGCAGCACGTTGTCGGCGCTGGTGCCGAACATGATCCTGCAGCCGCTGGTGGAGAACGCGATTCGTCACGGGATTGGGCCGCGCCGCACGCCTGGACATATTCGCATCTCCACTCGTCTCGTCTTTGACGAGCTGTGGATGGAGATCAGCGACAACGGGCTGGGACTCACGCGCTTCGGCGGCGAGATCCCGCGCGAAGGGGTTGGCCTGCGCAACACCCGCGCCCGTCTGCAACAGCTTTACAACCACGATCACCGCCTGATGCTGGAAGATGCGCCCGGCGGCGGCTGCATCGTCAAAATTCATATACCGTTCCGCACTTATTCCGAGGAGGTCAGAATCAGCGATGCCCATTCGAGTGTTGCTTAGCGACGATGAAGCCTTGGCGCGCGAACGCCTGCGCAGCCTGTTGCAGGAAGAACCCGATCTGGAGATCGTAGCCGAGTGCGGCGATGGCAAGTCGGCCATCTCGACCATCAAGCGCGAGAAGCCGGACCTGGTCTTCCTCGACATTCAGATGCCGGAGATCGACGGCTTCGGCGTGGTCTCCGCGCTGCGGGCCGAGCAGATGCCGCTTACGATTTTCGTGACGGCATACGACCGCTATGCCATGAAGGCCTTCGAGGTGCACGCGCTCGACTACCTGCTGAAGCCGGTGGTGAAGCAACGGCTTTCGGAGGCGCTGGACCACGCGCGCAAGCAATTGCAGCAGCCCTCGGAAGGGATGTTCCAGCGGCGCGTCCTCAATCTGCTGGGCGAGTTGGATTCGCGGCAGAACGCGCCGCAGCGGATCGTGATCAAGGCCGACGGCGAGATTGTCTGCCTCAAGCCCGGCGAGATCGACTGGGCCGAGTCGGCGGGCAATTATGTCTGCCTGCATGTGGGTCGGCAACACGCATATCCTGCGCGAGACGATCACCTCGCTGGAGACGCGGCTGGGACATCGGCAGTTTCTGCGCGTGCATCGCTCGACGCTGGTGAACGTAGACCGCATCAAGACGCTGCGGCCGTCGTTGTATGGGGATTATGCGATCCTGCTGCGCGACGGGACCAAGCTGACACTGAGCCGGGGATTTCGCGAGACGGTGCTGAAGAGGCTGGGGACGGCGTAGGAAAGCCGCGGCTCGCTCTTCGCGATTTCAAACGACCCACCATCGGCCATTCTTTGGATGTGTATACGCACGGTATATACTTAGGAAGGAGGTGGGTGTGAGCACAGCCCGTATTTTCAAGTCCGGCAATAGCCAGGCCGTACGCCTGCCAAAGCAATTTCGTTTTGACGTCAACGCAGTTGAAATATTCCGGCGGGGAGACGAGGTAGTATTGCGCGCACCGAAGCGCAATCTGGGTCGCGCCTTTGTTGCACTGGCGGCCATGCCGGAGGATTTCATGTCCGAGGGCCGGCAGGAGCAGCCGCCTCAGCAGCGGGATGCGCTATGAAGCCGCGCTATATGCTGGACACCAACATTTGCATATATATCGCCAAACAGAGGCCGCCCGAGGTGCGAGCCCGTTTTGAGCGCCTGCGACCTGGACAACTGGTGATGTCGGCAATTACTTACGGTGAGCTCTGGTACGGGGCCAGCAAGAGCAATCAAAGCAGCAAAGCGCTTGCTCAGTTGGAAGAGTTGACTCAAGACATCCCAGTGGTCGATCTTGATTCCAGCGCAGGCCAGGCTTACGGTGAAATCCGGGCAAGGCTGGAGCAGCAAGGACGCCTGATTGGCAACAATGACCTCTGGATAGCAGCCCACTCCGTGGCCCAGAATCTCACCCTCGTCACCAACAACGAGCGCGAGTTCAAACGAATTCCGGGGCTTTCGCTAGAGAACTGGACCAAGTAAACGGCGCAGTGGTACCTGCACAAGCGGCGGGGGCAGCGTCCATGGCCGCCGTCATCCGCAGTGCGGTAGCAACTTCCATGATTACCCGCTCTTGCCAGTTGCAAGTGCCGCCAACTGTTGCACGGTTTCCGACGGCTCTTGCCGCACGGTGTAGTCGGCGTTCACATCGGCAGCGCGAATCGTTCCGCTGGAGTCAATTATATAGCGCGCTGGGACCGGCAACCGGTATTCAGCTTCGCCGTTAAACCGGTCCAAAGTGCTCCCGAACGATTCATACAGTTTGCGGAGATAATCCGGAAGCGTGAATACCAGGCCAAATTTTTCGGCGACCTGGAGATGGAGATCGCTGAGAATGTCGAAGCCCAAATCAAGCTTCTTGTGGAGCGCCCGAGTATACCGTTCGAGTTCGGGAGTAATGACCAGAATGCTCGCTCCCAGCTTCCTTACTTCGCCATCGACTTCCTGTAGAGCCTCCAGCTCCATGTTGCAATAGGGTCACCAGTGGCCGCGAAAGAAGCTGACCACCAGCGGACCTTGCCGCAGCAGCTCCGCCGAAGACACGTTGACGTGGTCCTGATTGAACAGGCTGAACTCCGGGGCGCGAGCTCCTACGTTTAGCGCGCGGTCCTCGATTCCCGAGGCTTTCAGCTCTTCGGTGGCGCGATGCATGGTCGCCACGATCTCAGGAGTGACGTGGTACGGCGCAGCCCCGGATTCGAATGTGCTCTTGAATTCCTGCAGACGTTGGTTCAGGTTGGACATTCGCTCCTCCGCCCAATTCCTTCCGGGCCTGACAAACGATTGGATGCCCTACCGGACTTCTGGCTCCGACTTTTATCGCAGGAATGCGGGTGCCCCAGCCCTCTCGTCCGTGTTTTGGACGAGAGGGTGGGAGTAGTAAGCAGTTGATCGGTTTCTTTAGCCCTTGTATCCGGCCCCGCGCAGCGCCTTCCCGAAGCAGTGAATGAAGTGATTCACGCTATCGGTCGTGGCCAGCGGACCCATCAATCCCACGCGGAAGACCTTACCGGCGAGCGGTCCGAAGCCTCCCGCGATCTCGATGCCGTTTTCCTTCAGTAGGGTGGTGCGGACCTTCGCGTCGTCAACACCTTGCGGCACCTTGGGAGTGTTCAGGTTCCAGATGCGGTGTTCGGGCGCGACCAGCATCTCCAGTCCAAGCGCCTCGATCTTCTTCACGAACTCCAGATGAGCTTGGTGATGGCGCTCCCAGCGGTTCTCGAGGCCTTCTTCTTCGATCAAAGCCAGTCCTTCGCGCAGGCCGTAGAACATGGTGGCCGAGGCGGTGTGGTGATAGCGGTGCGACTGGACCAGGTAGTCGGCAATCAGCTTGATATCGAAATACCAGGAGCGATTGGGCGTGGTCCGAGCTTTGAGCCACTCCATCGCGCGCGGCGACACGGTGATGGGAGACAGCCCCGGAGGACAGCTCAGACCTTTTTGCGAGCAGCTATATGCAATGTCGATACCGGTTTTGTCGACCTCGACCGGCATTGCGCCCAGCGAGGTCACGCAATCGGCGATGACCAGCGCGCCCACTTCATGCGCAGCCTTGCAGATGGCCTCGCCGCGCTGGTAGGCGCCGGAGGAGGTCTCGGCCTGAACATACATCACTACTTGGGGCTTCTCGCGGTGAATAAACTCCGCAGCTTCCTGGTCGCTGAAGACTTCGCCCCATGGCTTTTCGAACCGAACCACGTCGCCGCCCTGGCGGCGGGCCATCTCGGTCTGACGGTCGCAGAAGAAGCCGTTGGCGAAGACAGCGACCTTGGTTCCCTGCTGCACGAAGTTGCTGATTGCCGTTTCCATGCCGCCGCTGCCAGTGGCGGAGATGAGGAAGGTCATCTCGTTCTTGGTGCCAAAGACGGTGCGAAGCAGGCGTTGAATGTCGGTGGAAATTTCAAAGAAGTAAGCGTCAAGGTGGCCAACGATAGGCTGGGCCATCGCCTGATAGACGCGAGGGTGAACCTGACCCGGGCCGGGACCATACAACAGGCGCTTCGGGGGGCGAACGACAATATCTTCCATAAGAGCGGTCGGTTCTGCAACTGTAGCCATTAGGCGACTCCTTACATAGTAATGGATGCTCTCAGTATATCGACGCTGCATAAACTCCTGCTGTGATCCATAACCATTGCGGCAGGACGAAGCGTCGGCGATTCCAACAGGCTGGCGTAAGCTGACAGAGCCGGAAACAACTAAGGAAGCTCTGATCGAGTAACAACGAGGTCCCTCCGCGGCTGAAGCCGCAATGATTTTGCTGCCCTTAAAAGGCCGTCCCCTTCAATAGCAGACTTAATCAGAGTTTCCCTAAAAGAAATCAATGGAACCGCGACTCCTCGCGGCGGGAAGTCTCATCTGATGGAGTGTGCGAGATTCAGCCTTCCTTGCACCAGTCAGATGTGGGAGAAGGATAGGAATGTCGATACGCCGACCCTGGCTTGGGTGTGTAGTTCTCTCCGTGGCGATGATGCCCGTGCTCTGCGTGGCACAAACCGAGCAGCCGGAACGCCCCGCGGAGTCGGCCAAGCTGCTCAGGAACGATCCGCTGCACGTTTTCAGCGAGTCGGTGGAACAGCTATCCAGCACCGTTACCAAGTCGGTGGTTCAAGTCCTGACGACGGGATACGGCTTGACCACGAACGAAGAAAAGACTGACACAGCCTATCTGGAGGCGCAGCGCGGGATCGGGGCCGGCGTGGTGCTGTCGCCGGATGGATACATCGTGACCAACGCCCACGTGGTGGAGGGCGCGCAGAGAATCCGCGTGCGCCTGCAAGGTCTGGACAAGCAAACTGCGGCGCAAGTGGAAGCCTCACCGCACGGGCCCATCGAGGCCAAACTGGTTGGCATCGACCGGGTGAGCGATCTGGCGGTACTCAAGATTGACGTGAAGGGATTGCCGACGCTGCAACTGGCGGACTCCAACAGTCTGAAGCAGGGGCAAGTGGTGTTTGCCTTCGGCAGCCCGCTGGGACTGGAAAACTCCGTCAGCATGGGCGTGGTGAGCGCGACGGCGCGGCAGATCGATACCGACAAGCCCGATGTCTACATTCAGACGGACGCGCCCATCAACCCCGGCAACAGCGGCGGTCCGCTGGTGGATGTGGACGGCCGTGTGGTGGGGATCAATACCTTCATTCTGTCGGAGTCGGGAGGCAATGAAGGACTGGGATTCGCGATTCCCAGCGATGTGGTGCGTAACGTGTATGACCAGATCCGCACCGAGGGACATGTGCATCGCGGGCAAATCGGCGTGTATCTGCGCACCATTACGCCGGAGCTGGTGGAGGGCCTGCATCTGCCCACCAATCAGGGCGTGCTGCTGCAGGACATAGTACCCGGATCTCCGGCCGAAAAGGCTGGATTGAATGTGGGCGATGTGGTGGTGAGCGTGGGCGATAAGCCGGTCAGCGATGTGCGGCAGTTCGCACTTGATCTGTACGAATACAAGATCGGCCAAAAGGCGGAGATTGGAGTGCTGCGCAACGGACAGGTGCAGAGCGTCGCGGTGAAGGTGATAGAGCGGCCGGACGATCCCGAGCGCTTTGCCGATATGGTTACGGGGCCGAGCAATCTGGTAAACCGCCTGGGCATTGTTGGGGTGACGGTCAACGACGAGTTGCGCGACGCGCTGGGCGATCTGAGAATTTCCACCGGAGTGCTGGTGGCCGCGCGTACACCCAGCAGCACGTTGCTGGGCGATGGGCCGGAGCCAGGAGACATCATTCACGCGGTCAACGGAACGCCGGTACACGACCTGCCACAATTGAAACAGGACCTGCACAAGATGAAGCCGGGAGATACAATCGTGTTGCAGATCGAACGCTCCGGCGTGCTGAGTTATCTGGTGCTGGAATCGGAGTAGGCCGCCTAGTGAAGCGCGCCCCGATCGCGAAGCGCGCATTGCCGAGAAAAGTTTGGATCGCTTCTTAGCGGCCTGAGGTCAGGTTTTCCGTCCCCTCAGCGGCTACAGCCGGTGTGTTTTCCAGTCAAGAAATGCACCGCTGAAGCGGTGCTCCACCCCATACACCGGATGTGAAACCGCTAGCCCCACGCTTCAAGCGCCGCCCGCTACGGCGCGAAGTAGCCGGAGATGTCGAGGATCAGTTGCGTCAGCGCCTGCGCCCAGGCGTCGATCGAGCCGTTTATGTTCGGCACAATCGCCATATTGGAGGTGGTGTAGCCATCGTAGGCGTTCAGGGTCGAGACCACGGGCTGTAGCTCGCCATCCGGCCACAACGTGAGGAATGGCATGGAGCCCGGCGGAACCACCGTCGCATTGAAGATGTAGGCCGCTGCGTTGCTGGGCGGCGCGCAGGTGCTGCCCACAACATTTACGGTTTTCTCGCCCATGAATGAACCGCCGCTACCGCGCGTATCCAGCACGCGGCAAGGCGATTGCGGATACATGGAGAACCCGCCAGTTCCGGGTGCAGCGAAGTAGCCGTCAACATCAACCAAAAGGTTGGTGCTGTTGCTGTGAGCATAGAAGGCAGTGGTGTTATTGTTGCCCGCCGGTACGATCGCCGCATTGGCTACAACCGTTCCGGTGTTGTCGTTCAGCGTGGAGACAACAGGTTGCGTCTCGCCTTGGGGCCACACGGTCAGAAAATCCAGCCCGCCGGCGGAGGGAAGGACGGTGACGTTGAACGAGTAGGCCGTCGCACTGGGGGGAACGTTGCAATTGGGAGGAATCGCATAATCACGTTCCACTCCCGGCTGCAGCATCCCTTGATCGTGACCGTCGCGTGTGTCCACGATGCGGCAGGGCGTCAGAGGATAGAACTGATAGGTTCCGGAGCCAGGCGTAGTGAAGTAGCCATCGATGTCGAGGATAACGTCGGTAGTATTGCTGGCATAGACGCTCACGGCATCATCGCCGGAAGCCACAATCGCTGCGTTAGCTTTGATGCGGCCATCGGTCGAGTTCATGGTGGAGGCATAAGGCTGAATTTCTCCGCTAGGCCAGACGGTCAAGTACGACAGTGGTCCGTGCGGCGAAACCGTGACATTCAAGGAATAGGCAGCGGCGCTGGTTGGAATGTTGCAGCCGCCTAGCTGCGACACGGGGAAGCTCCGTGATGTACCGGCGAGGATGGGGTTGTGAGTTTGGCGCGTGTCCACCAAACGGCAAGGTGGCACAGGAACAAGTTGAAGGGGCCCGATGACCCGGAAGTCCCCGTAGGTGATCAACGTGCCACCGGATACGGCCGCCTGGACCGCACCAGTGGTTGCGCCGGCGGGTACGGTAGTGGTGATTTCGGAGGACGAGACAACATTGAAGGTCGCCGAGGTGCCGTTGAACGAGACGCTGGTCGTGCCGGTCAGGTTCGTCCCGAGGATGGTGACGGGGGCTCCAACAACGCCGAAACCAGGCAGCGTTTCCAGAAACGGTGGAAGACCCACGCCCAGTTTGAAGACCGTGCCGCAACCGCCCTGGCAGTTGGTGCTGGTCCCGCCTTTGCTGGTTGTTCCGTAGAAGTTTCCGTCGGTGCCTTGTACCAGTCCGCCCGTAGGGGTAGCGCCATCGGTGCTGACGAAGGCGTGCAGGGTGGTAATGACGCCGGTTGAGTTGGTTTTGAAGACTGTGCCACAGCCGAAGACGCAGTCACTGTTGCCGCCCCCTTGTTCGGCCGTCCCGTAGAAATTGCCGTCGTCAGCCAGCAACAGGCCTACGGGCATGTAACCGTCCGAGATGGTGAAGGTGTGGATGGTGGTCAGCCCTCCGCCGGCGGGCATTTTGAAGAGCGTGCTTATGGTTGTGCCGTAGAAGTTTCCGTCGAAGGCTTGCATGATCTGGCCGGGAGTAAGCCCGTCCGTACCGTCCATGAAGGTGTACAGCGTGCTGAGAGTGCCACTGGGAGACACTTTGAAGGCCGTGCCACAGCCAAACGTGCATTCACCGCCCAAGTAGCCACCTTGTGCAGTTGTCCCGTAGAAGCTGCCGTCCGCTCCCTGCACCAGGGCAGCACCCGGATTGGAGCCGTCAGGACCGCCGTCAGGACAGCTTCCGTGCGGACAAAAGGTGTACAGCGTGGTCAGAGTGCCGCTCAGCGTGATTTTGAAGATCGTGCCACAGCCAAAATTTTCACATTGACCTGCCGTTCCGCCCTGTGACGTGGTCCCGTAGAGGTTGCCATCGCGGCCCTGCACCAGGGCGGCAACAGGGAAGAAGCCGTCGGTACAGTTCGTCTGGGAACAAAAAGTGTAAAGCGTGCTCAGCGTGCCGCTGGGCGTGATCTTGAAGATCGTGCCACAGAGATTGGAACCACGGGGACAACTCTCGCCACCGCCTTGGGAGGTTGTGCCGTAGAAGTTCCCGTCGGTAGCTAGAATCAGTGCCGAGGGAGCGTTGCCGTCAGTGTCGTTGAAGCTGTGCAGCGTGGTCAGCGCGCCCCCGCTGCCAACCTTGAAAACCGTTCCGTAGCCGTTGGCTCCGCCAGCCACGGTGGTCCCGTAGAAGTTCCCATCATAGCCTTGCACCAGCCATCCGTTAGGGACATTGCCGTCAGGGCAATTGGCTTGGGAGCAAAAGCTGTAAATACTGGTGAAGCTGGTTGCCGGCGAGGCAATCGTCGTCGCGGCACAAAGCAGAGAGACGACGCAGACCATCTTAGAAAAGCTAAACTTCCGCAACGGCAGACCGTTTGCGTTCATGTTTCCTCCCGACGAAGTCTTCGCTGTGACGGCTATGGGGCCCTATAGCAGATTCATGTCTTCCTTAGTTGGTGGATCGGCGGTGCTGGAACTTCATTGCTTGTTTGCGCTCGATGGAAACGCGCTGGATTGAAGCGAATATTAGCACCAATTTCGCCTCGCGCAACGACTTTTTGTGGTCTTGCGGAAAAGCATTCTGGGTAATTCGCCCTACGGAGCGAAGTAGCCGGAGATGTCGAGGATCAGTTGCGTCAGAGCGTCCGCATACGCATCGATGGAGCCGTTAATGTTCGGCACGATGGCCATGTTCGACGTGATGAAGCCATCCACGGCGTTCAGCGTCGAGACCACGGGCTGTAGCTCGCTATCTGGCCACAAGCTGAGGAATGGCATCGAGCCTGGCGGCACCACGGTCGCGTTGAAGACGTACGCTGCCGCGTTGCTGGGCGGAGCGCACGCACTGCCTTCAACATTTACCGTTTTCTCGTTCCTAAAGGAGCCGCCGCCCTGACGTGTGTCCAGCACGCGGCAGGGCGCTGCCGGATACAGCGACAACCCATTCGCTCCGGTCGCGGCAAAGTAGCCGTTGATGTCCACTAACAGATCGGTGGTGTTGTAGGCGTAGACATCGATGGCGCCATCGGTTCCCGCCGGCACGATGGCGGCGTTCGCAACGTCCGTGGCCGTGGGATTGTTGAGAGTCGAGACGACCGGTTGCTCATCCCCCGCGGGCCAGACTGATAGAAAGCCCAGCTGTTGTCCTGCAGGATTGGGCACGACCGTGAAGTTGAGCGAATAGGCCAGGGGAGTGAGGCCCGACGGAATGCAACTGCTCTCCAGCAGCGGAAAAGTGCGCTGCCCTTGCGCCGCCAGGCGTGGGCCTCCCAGGTCGCCGTGAGCGCCGCGAGTGTCAACCAGACGGCAGGGCGTCAGGGGATAGAACTGATATGTTCCGGAACCGGGCGTAGTGAAGTAGCCATCGATGTCCAAGATGACGTCGGTGGTATTGCTGGCGTAGACGCTGACCGCGCCGCCGGTTCCCGCAGGCACAATGGCTGCGTTCGCCTTGGTCCGGCCGTCGGGCGAGTTGATGGTGGAGACCACCGGTTGAGCTTCACCGGTCGGCCAGATCGTCAGATACCCCAAGGCTGCATGAGGCACCACCGTGACATTCAGGGAGTAGGCGGCAGCGCTGGAAGATATATTGCAGCCGCCGAGTTGGGTAACGACGAAGTCGCGAGACGAGCCACCCTGAATGGGGCCACCGCTTGAGCGAGTGTCGACCAGGCGACAGGGCGTAACCGGAGTGAACTGAACTCCGTGGCCCGGTTCAACGAAGACAGCCGTGAGTGACAGATTCTGCGTCATGGTCAACACGCAGGAGCCAACGCCCATGCAGGCGCCGGTCCAGCCGCTGAAGATCCAGCCTGACGCGGCGGCGGCATTTAACGTCACCTGCGTATTCGGCTGGTAGATATAGGTGCAGGTGCCGGGGCAGTCGATGTTGCCGTCGGTGCTGGTGACCGAGCCGTTGCCGGCGACCGAAACCGTGAGGGTGACGGGAAGCTGGTAGAAGGCGGCCGAGACGTTGGTGTTCTCCGTCATGGTCACCTGGCAAGAGCCGGTACCGCTGCAGCCGCCGCCCCATCCGGTGAACGCCCAGCCCGTTGCGGGCGTGGCATTCAGCGTGACCCTAGTGTTGTCAAGATACTCCTGGCTGCACGTGCCGGGGCAGTTGATGTGACCGTCGGTGCTGGTGACAACTCCATTACCGCTGGTCGTAACCGTAAGCGTGTTGTAGCTCACGCTGAGCTTGAAGACCGTGCCGGAATTGTCGGCGCCGCCGGCGTAGGTTGTTCCGTAAAAGTTGCCGTCGCTGGCTTGGATCACCCCTGCAATGGGATTAGCGCCATCAGTGCAGCCAGATCGAGCACAAAAGCTGTAAAGCGTGGTCAGCGAGCCGCTGGGGGTGATAGCGAAAACCGTGCCTTGGCTGTTGGCCCCGCCGCCGCTGGTGGTCCCGTAGAAATTCCCATCGGTGGCTTGTACCAGCGCTGCTTTAGGGTAGCCGCCGTCAGTGCAGTTCGTCTGAGAGCAAAAGCTGTAAAGCACGGTCAACGTGCCGCTGCGAGTGATTTTGTAGACTTCGCCAGTGTTCTGAGCACCACCATTGACGGTCGTCCCGTAGAGATTCCCGTCGGTGCCTTCCACCAGCCCTGCCGCAACGTTATAGCCGTCAGTGCGCTGAAGCTATGCAGCGTGGTCAGCGAGCCGCCGGAGGTCATCTTGAAGACCGTGCCACAGCCATAGCTACAGTAGCTGCTAGTTCCTCCACTGTACGTTGTTCCGTAGAAGTTCCCGTCGGTGGCAAGTATCAAGCCGGCCTGAGGGTTATTACCGTCCGTGCCGTCGAAGGTGTGCAGCGTAGTGAACGTGCCGCTGGGGGTGATTTTGAAGACCGTGCCATCGGTGTAGCTGCGCGGGGTTGTCCCATAGAAATTCCCGTCGCGGCCTTGCACCAGCCCGGCCGGCGAGTTGGTGGAGTGCAGCACCGTCAGCGTGCCGCTGGGGGTCATTTTGAAGATCGCGCCAGCGCCGCCGCTGTCCGCCTCACCCTGGTTTGTCCCGTAGAAGTTTCCGTCGGTGCCTTGCACTACGGGGGATAAGGGAAACGCTCCGTCGCTGTAGACGAAGGTGTGTAGCGTGGTCAGCGTGCCGCTGAGGGTAACTTTGAAAACGGTGCCACAGGGATTGAAGCCGCCCTCGCAGCCGCTAATGGGCCCGCCATACTCGGTTGTCCCGTAAGAGGTTCCCGTTGCTGGCTTGGATGAGGGGCGCGGCGGGAGCGCTACCGTTGGTACCGTCAAAACTTACCAGAGTGGTGAGATTTTGTGCAGACGAGCCGATCGCCATTGCGGCGCAAAACAAAACGAGTATCCCGGTCACCCTCGCTAAATGAAATGTTTTCATTTGACAACCTCTCTTAAGGGCATGAGCACAGGCCCGTGATTATGAATTTCGTAACTACAAAACCTCGACCCGGGTTCCAACCGGCACGGTCGCAACCACTCGCTGCGCGTAAATGGGCAGCGATAGCATTACGAAACTGAGCATAAGAATTAGTAAAAGAGCACGACGAAGACTTCGCATGGTCATCGCACGATCTCAATCAACTCCCGGCGGCAGGTGACGCCTGACGGGGAGTGGTCATTGAGTCCTCATAATGTTGAAATACAGCTCGCCTGAAGATCTCGACTAAGCTCGGCGTTGGAAAGTTATAGGGGTAGGCTCGAACGCTAACGCGAAAAATTATCATCCCGAATCTGGGAACTGTCAGTGACCGCGGTCACGGGCGGGTGTGCGGAAGACGAAGTTAGCTGCTAACCTGTTTGCCGGGAGGATTCCGTGCGAGCTCTTTTGTTGACCGCATTGATCAGTTTGCTTGCGATGACGGCGCAGGCGGCCGAGCCGCAAGCAGTGTCGTACCGAAGCGGCGATGAGACGGTACAAGCCACTCTCTACATGCCGAAGGGTGAAGGGCCGTTCCCTGCGCTGGTGGTCATCCACGAATGGTGGGGCCTGAACGACTGGGTCAAGGAGCAGGCGTCGAACTTCGCCGATCAGGGATACGTTGCGCTGGCCATCGACCTCTATCGCGGCCAGGTGGCAACCACTCCTGATGAAGCCCACCAGATCATGCGCGGCGTTCCCGAGGACCGCGCCAATCGCGACCTGCTGGCGGCGACGACTTACCTGCGGTCGCTGAAGGCCGTCAACTCCAAACGCGTCGGCGCGATCGGCTGGTGCATGGGCGGCGGCTACGCGCTCGACCTGGCGATCGCCGATCCCAAGTTGAAGGTTGCCGTCATCAACTATGGACACCTGGCCAGCGACAAAGCCACGCTGAAGAAGATCCATGGCCAGATTCTCGGCATTTTTGGCGGCCAGGACAAAGGCATTTCCGTCCCCGATGTGCACAAGTTTGAGACGGACATGAAGGCCCTCGACAAGAAAGTCGAGATCCACATTTTCTCCGACGCCGGACATGGCTTCGAAAATCCCAATAATGAGCAGGGATACCGGGCCGAAGACGCGGCCAGCGCGCAGAAACTAACGGCTGAGTTTCTGCAGAAGAACTTGAAATAGTCAGTGGTCAGTTGTCGGTTGTCGGCACCCGCCCTAGCCAAAAGAAGGCTAGAACGGGGGCACCCGCTCATTGGAAGCCGGCTTGACCCGCAGAAGCTTTAGAGGTAGGATCGTAGGCGAACAAAAAGCGAATATCCGCTGGTTCGGCTTATGCATCCCGCACTGCTACACCTCGAGCAGGAAGACTCACCGCAGCCGTTGGTTGGCATTGCCAAACTCGCGGCGCAAGGCGAGTCGATCCGGCAAGGTCACCTGGTCGAGTACTTTACCCTGCCTTCACGCGCTCTGCTGAACCGCTGCACCTCCGCGCGCATGCCGTTCACCTGGACGATCAATCCCTATCGCGGCTGCGAGTTTGCCTGCAAGTATTGTTATGCGCGCTACACCCACGAGTTCATGGAAATGCGCGACGGCGTGGACTTCGAGCGCAAGATTTATGTGAAGCAGCAGGCAGCGTGGCTGCTGCGCCAGGAGTTGAAGAAGGTCAAACGCGGCGAGTCGATCTCTATCGGCACCGCGACCGATCCTTATCAGCCGGCGGAGAAGCGCTTCGAAGTGACCCGCGGCATCCTGGAAGAGCTGGCGCAACATCATGGGCTGGAGATTGGCATCGTCACTAAGTCGGACCTGGTTGGGCGCGATGTGGAGCTGCTGAGGCGAGTCGCCGAACACAACTCGCTATTCGTGAATCTGACGGTCACTACGCTGAACACGAAGCTGGCGCGGATTTTGGAGCCGCGCGCGCCGCGTCCGGACCTGCGGCTGCAGGCGGTACGCGAGTTGAGCGCCGCCGGAATCAATGCAGGGGTGATTTGCGCGCCGGTGCTGCCGGGGATAACCGATTCGCCCGCGTCGCTGGATGCGGTGGTGCGCGCTACCAAAGAAGCTGGAGGCAAGTACGTCTACGCCAATCCGTTGTTCCTGAAGCCCTGCTCGGCCAGCGTGTTCCTGCCGTTCCTGGAGCAGGAGTTTCCGCAGCTCGTCGCGGACTATCGCAAGCGATTTGCCGAGCGCGCCTTCGTGAGCCAGGCCTACAGCAAGCGCATCTCGGAGCTGATGGCGCAACTGCGCAAGAAGCACGGGATAATCAAGCCGTTCAGCAGCCGCATCGAGATTGCTCACTCGCATCTGGAGGGCGAGCAGCTGGCACTGTTCGGGTGAGAGACCGTAATGACCGCCCCCGAACCAGGGTGTTCTGCGAGGCCAGCCAAATGCACCGCGGTTCGGCTGGCTTCACAGCGTGTCAGCCGTCACAGACAGCGATACTTCGGCCGCTCTAGGCTTGAATGTAATAACGGAGGTGTCGTATGGCCGCGCCCTGGGCACATCGTTACGCGCAGCGCACCAAGTCAGTCAAAAGTTCCATCATCCGCGAGCTTCTCAAGCTTACCCAACGTCCTGAGGTCATCTCCTTTGCCGGCGGCTTGCCCGCCCCTGAAGTCTTTCCGGTGGCACGCTTCCAAGAGGCGTGCCAACGAGTTCTGGCGACGCAGTCGACCACGGCATTGCAGTATGGACCCACTGAAGGCTATCGGCCTTTGCGCGAACTCATCGTCGCCCAAATGGCGCGCTATGGGATTGTTGCCACCGTCGACAATGTGCTGATTACTTCCGGCTCGCAACAGGCGCTGGACCTGATCGCCAAGCTGCTCATCAATCGCGGCGACCGCATCCTGGTGGAGTCGCCGACATATCTCGGTGCGTTGCAGGCCTTCGATCTGATGGGCGCCGAATACGTCACCGTGCCGGTCGACGACGACGGCCTGCAAACCTGCAACATGGAACAGGCGCTGCGCTCCGGGCCGAAGTTCATGTATATCCTGCCGAACTTCCAGAACCCGGGCGGAGTCACGCTCTCGCGCAAGCGGCGCGACGAACTGGTCCTGCTCTCCGACCGTTACGGCATCCCCATCATCGAAGACGATCCCTACGGACAGCTTCGTTATGAAGGCGAGCACATTTCGCCGCTGGTGGTGCTGGATCGCACCAACCTGGCGCGCGACAACGGCTACAAGCTCGGCAACGTGATTTATCTGAGCACGTTCTCCAAAGTGCTTGCGCCGGGATTGAGGGTGGCCTGGATTGTGGCGCCGCCTGACGTCATCTCCAAGCTGGTGCAGATCAAGCAGAGCACCGACCTGCACACCAGCACCTTCACCCAGATGGTCACCTACGAAGCGGCGCGGGACGGCTTCATCGACGAACATGTGAAGCTGATTCGTGCCACCTATAAGGTGCGCCGCGATGCCATGCTGTCGGCTTTGGACGACTTCTTCCCGCCGGAGGTTTCATGGACCCGCCCGCACGGCGGACTTTTCCTGTGGGTGACCATGCCGCCGGGTGTGGATTCGTCGCGGTTGCTGGAGCTGGCGCTGCGCCAGAACGTCGCCTTCGTTCCGGGCGAGCCATTCTTTCCCAACGGCGACAACGGTTCGCACATGCGTTTGAACTTCTCCAATGCCGCGCCAGAGCAGATCTGCGAGGGCATCCGGCGATTGTCGATCGCCGTGGCGTACGAACTGGAGCATCGCGGCGCGGAGGTAATGGTGTAAGCAAAGCGCCCCTCCGGAGGACTAGGGCGGCAATGACCCGGTTGTTAGCTTGTCCTGAGCGAGGACCACATGGGAACTCTTATTGTCCTCATTCTAGTCATAGTCTTCATTGGTACGGTAATGAAGGGCTATAGCGGAACACCAGATGGACGACTGAATCAATCGATGATTTGCCCGCATTGCCAGACCCGCGGAAGTGTTTACACCAAGGCGGTTACGCAAAAGAAGGGTGTCAGCGGAGGAAAGGCAACTGCTGCGCTGCTTACGGGAGGCGTTTCACTGCTGGCGACAGGACTTTCGCGAAAGGAGCATCTGACTCAAGCCGAGTGCGCCAACTGCAAGAACACGTGGACATTTTGAGCGTGTTGGGTCTACGGCGGCAGGTGCCCGTCCTTTCAACTACACAGACGAAACCCTCCTCATTTGGGGGAACCGCCATTCTCGCCGCTTCTTGGCGACAGGGCGGACACAGCATCGTGACCGTCGTCATCGCCCGAGCGCGGGGTTTGACCTTGCCGTCAGCCGCGTGCGATAGTTTCGTTTTAACAAAGTTGTAACAATTCGCAATCCTTCACTTCTCATGGACCTTTCCACATCCGCGTCAGCCTGTGGAGTTTCCTTGTGCGATTGATACCGCGCGAGACCAAATTCTTCGACATGTTTACCGAGATCGCAACCAATGTGGTCGCGGGCGCGCAAGCGCTCTCCGATCTGTTGCAGAATTATGACTATGAGCAAATGCCTGCGGCGCTGGAGAAGATCAAGGAGATTGAGCACCGCGGCGACGATATGACCCACCGCCTTCTGGTGAAGCTGAACCAGACCTTCATCACGCCCTTCGATCGCGAAGATATTCACCTGCTGGCCTCCTCGCTGGATGACGTTCTGGACTTCGTCTACAGCGCCTCCGATCGCTTGCTCAACTACAAGATCACGCAGCCTTCGCCGTCTGCCAAGGTGCTGGCCGGCATCATTCTGAAGCAAACAGAAGAGCTGAAGAAGGCGGTGGCACTGCTCAACAAGGACGGGCAACTGCTGGAACACTGCGTCGAAGTGAACCGGCTGGAGAATGAGGCTGACCAGGTCAGCCGGGAGGCGATTGGCCGCCTCTTCGACGGCGGCTATGATCCCATCACGTTGATCAAGCTGAAAGAGTTGCTGGAAATTCTGGAAGAAGCCAGCGACAAGGCCGAGGATGTAGCCGACGTGCTTGAGACCGTCGTCCTGAAGAACGCGTGATGCGCCAAGCCGCAGTCGCGAAGCAAAAGCCGGCAAAGGACATGCGCCCGTGAGCCCCGGACTGATCCTGCTTCTCATCACCGTTGCCACGGCGCTGGTCTTCGATTTCCTCAACGGCTTTCACGATGCTGCCAACAGCATTGCGACGGTCGTCTCCACGCGGGTGCTATCGCCCAAGCTGGCCGTGCTGTGGGCCGCCGCGTTCAACTTCCTGGCAGCATTCCTTCTAGGCATAGCGGTTGCCAAAACGATTGGCGCCGGAATGATTCGCGAGGACATTGTCACCCAGTACGTAGTGCTGGCAGGACTGGTGGGCGCAATCGTGTGGGATGTGGTGACGTGGCTGCTGGGGTTGCCGACCTCGTCGTCGCACGCGCTGATCGGCGGCTACGCGGGGGCAGCGATGGCGCGGGCGATGATCCTGCGCGGCTGGAGAGCGGCGCCGCACGTCATCGTGCCCGGCGGCTGGTACAAGACGCTGATCTTCATTGTGGTCGCTCCCGTGCTGGGCTTTGTGCTGGGCTTCGGTTTCATGGTGGCGATCTCGTGGATCTTCCAACGGAAATCGCCCCGGCAGGTAGACAGCCTCTTCCGTAAATTGCAGTTGCTCTCGGCTGCGGCTTACAGCCTGGGACACGGCGGCAACGACGCGCAGAAGACCATGGGAATTGTCGCGGGCGCACTCTACACCGCCGGGGTGATGACGCAGCATGACTTCGCCGCCAACTGGGGACGCTGGCATTGGCCGATCATCCTGGCGGCGCAAACCGCCATCGCGCTGGGCACGTATTTCGGGGGCTGGCGAATCGTCCACACCATGGGCTCGAAGATCACCAAGCTAAAGCCGGTGGGCGGATTCTGTGCCGAGGCCGCCGGCGCCATCACGCTGTTCGGCACGGCGTTGGCCGGTATTCCGGTGAGCACCACCCACACCATCACCGGCGCGATCGTCGGCGTGGGAACTACGAACCGGCTGTCCGCCGTACGCTGGGGCGTCGCCACCAGGATCGTGTGGGCGTGGATATTGACCATTCCCGCCTCGGCCCTGGTCGCGATGCTAACATTCTGGTTGATTCGGCTGATCAACCCGGCAGCATAACCCGCCAGGTATCAGCCTGCATGGGCACTGATTGCCGGATTCCGCAAGGGGAGATGTCGAAATACAGCTGGCAGCCCGGGCTGGCCCTATGCGGACTCCAGGCAGACGCCACGCGAGGGGTAATGCATAACGAAACGAGGCCGAGAGCCGCGCTGGCAGATTACCTGGCCGCTGAGCGGACCCTCCTGGCCTGGATCCGCACTGGCTTGGCCTTGATGGGTTTCGGATTCGTTGTGGCCCGCTTCGGACTTTTCCTGCAAGAGTTCCAATCCATCCAACATATGCGCTTTACCCAGCCCTCAGGACCGTCGCTGTGGTTTGGGACGGCGCTCATCGCAGTTGGAGTAATCGTGAATGTTTTTGCCGGATGGCATCACGTCCGATTGGTCCGGGAACTCGATCGCGGCGAAACCGCCCACTCTCGTGGTTCTATTCAGCCCGTCGCGATTGCTTTCTTTCTGGCATTGGTCGGACTGGCAATGACGATTTATCTGGTTTCAGTCCGAAGCTCTACTCGTTCGGATTCTGGAAATGGTGAGGAGAAATCTATGACGTCGCAGATTGGCAATGGCATCGTGAACGTGCCCGGCCATCGCTCGGTGGAGCAGACCGTGGAAGCGCTGAAGCAGATTCTGCAAGCCAAAGGAGTCGCGCTGTTCGCGACGGTGGACCATAGTGGCGAAGCCGAAAAAGTTGGACTGAACATGCGTCCCACCAAGCTGCTGATCTTCGGCAGCCCCAAAGCTGGAACGCCGCTGATGCTGGCCGCTCCCAGCATTGCCATCGACCTGCCTCTTAAGATTTTGGTGTGGCAAGATGCCGAGGACAAAGTCTGGATCAGTTACAACAGCCCCGCGTACTTGCAGCAACGGCACAACCTGCCTCCAGAGCTGCTGCAAAACATCGCCGTCGTGGAAACGTTGGCAGCGAAAATCGCGGAATAGATCGCAGGAATCTCACAACGATCGTAGTCATGTGGAGGTCGTTGGTGGCTCCGACCAAAACACCCACAGAAGCAAAATCGGCTTGTGTGGGGCACCCGACTAAACTGCAATATTCGTAATGATATTTACTATAGTTAATATGAAATAGTGTATGCTGGTTACCATCTTTGGCCGGGTGAGTTCTGCCGTAGCTTGCCCTGAAAGATGGGGAATACGCCGTGAATCGAAGTGCTGGGCGGCTTCTGCGTCGCCATGTTGGACTCGGTCTGTTGGCAGCCGTCGCCGTTTTACTGCTTCCGGCGAAACTGCTCGCGCAGGGGGAAACGACCAGCGCTATTCTCGGACAGGTTACGGACTCGACGAATGCCGCGGTTCCAGGCGCTACGGTGACCGTTATCAACCGGGAGACTGGGCTGCAACGCAGTGCGAAGACCGACGACACCGGACATTTCAACTTCCCGCAGCTCAAGCCGGGTACCTACTCGGTCAAGGTGGAAGCGCAGGGCTTCGAACCCCAGCAAACCGACAACGTCTCCTCGGGGCTGGGGCAGAAGCAGATCGTCAACCTCACGCTCAGAGTGGCGCAATCGAAGCAAACCGTAAACGTCAGTGCGGAAGCGCCGATCATCAATACCAGCAACCCAAACACATCCACCACGCTGGCCGCGCCGGCGTTGGAAAACCTGCCCAATCCCGGTGGAGATATGACCTACCCGTTGCAGTTCGCGCCGGGAGCCCTGATCAATACGGCGGGCAGCGGCAACGACTTTGTTGGCAGCACCAACGGATACGGGAATGTCGAATTCAATGGTCTGCCCGCGCTCTCCAATGGATACATCGTGGATGGGCTGGAGACGAACGATCCGCTTACGAATCTCAACAGTGGCTTGTCGACCAATCTGGTGCTGGGATTGAATTCGATCTCGGAAGTAACCGTGAATACGCTCTCGTATTCGGTCGACCAGGGCCGCTACGGCGCATCCCAGACGAACTACATTACCAAGTCCGGCACGAACCAGTTTCACGGCAATTTATACGAGCTGTGGAACGGCGCAGCCCTGAATGCTGCCGACTATTTCACCAATGCCACGCCCGGAAATCACAAGCCAGGTTCCACCGTAAACCACTTTGGAGGCAGTCTGGGCGGACCGATCATTCACAACAAGCTGTTCTTCTTTTTCGATAGCGAATGGGTGCGGATCGCATTGCCTATCTATACGACAGTGACTGTTCCCACGCCGGCATTCCAGCAATACGTTTTGCAGCAACTGCCGCTCGGCGGAACCGACTCGGTCACCGGATCGCACTATGCACCTGCTCCGCAAGAGGTGCCGTTCTACCAGAAGATGTTCTCGCTGTACGGTAACACCAACGGAACGCCACTAGCGGTGCTGGGCTGTCCTTTCAACTCGAACGGCTCTCCAGCCTCGGGCAGTCCTCCAAATGGGAACGGCTGCGCCAATCGCCAAGGCGTTTCGCACTCCAGTGACGATCACGAGCAGGTGCAGACAGCTCGTATCGACTACAACATCGGTCCCAACGACACCACATGGTTTCGTTTTCAGGCGGACACCGGCCTGCAAGCTGCTTACACCGACCCAATCAACCCGCTATTCAATGCTTTTTCGCCGCAGCCGCTGTATTCGTTCGCCGCGGGATACACGCACGTCTTCTCGCAGAATCTGGTCAACTACTTCAATCCCGCGTTCTCCTGGTATGAGAGCCTGTTCGGGCCCAGCGACTTTCCGCAGACGCTGGCTGCATTCCCGATCGTGCTGGAAGGCATGGGCGCGAACGCACCGTTCACCACCATCGGAGGACTCGACAATACCTGGGTGCAGGGTCGGCGTGCTACCCGTTTCTTCATCAACGACAATCTGGCGTGGAGCCATGGCGCTCATGAGCTGAGGTTTGGCACCAACACCCGAATCTTTCGCCTGAATGATTTCGACTTTGGCGAAGGTACTGTCCCAACGGTGACGTACACGACCCTGCCGCAATTCATCTATGGAGTGGCGTCGGCGGCCAGCAAAACATTTCCTACATCGCCTAACGAGCCTTTCAACTTTCTCAATCTGGATTTCTATGCCCAGGATACGTGGAGGGTCACGAAAACGGTGACCTGGACGTTCGGGCTGCGCGACACCTACAATTCCAACCCGTTGAATCCGCACGACCAGATTGCCCGTCTCGACGGCTCGTTCTATTCCATCTCGCACAATGTGAATCAGCCGCTCAGCGACGTGATTCAAACTGGTCTCGGGAATGTCTTCGCATCCACCCCATTGGCGATTCTGCAACCCAGAACCGGCATCGCGTGGCAGGTCGAACCTAATACCGTTCTTCGGACCGGATTCGGCCTGTTCAGCGACATCTTGCCGGGAAGCGTTGCCGACCTGGTGGGAGTAAATCCGCCTTACGTGCAAACATTTCAGGGTGGTCTGCTGGGAACCGTGGGTGGCACGGCAATCGCGCCGGGAGTGCCCAACAGTGCCGTCGATGCGACCATTGCGGCGAATCAGGCGTTCTCCGCGGGCTTCCCGCAAGGCGAGCTTTCCTGTGCATCTCCGCTGGCAAACCAGGCGAACTGTCTTCCCCCGGTCGCCATCACGGCGGTCCCCGATGGCAAGCTCCACGCGCCCTATTTCATGCAGTGGAGCTTAGGAGTCGAGCATCAATTTGGAAACACGGGCAGCGTTCAGGCAC
Organism: uncultured Acidobacteriaceae bacterium; assembly: GCA_963789245.1. Taxonomy (GTDB): domain Bacteria; phylum Acidobacteriota; class Terriglobia; order Terriglobales; family Acidobacteriaceae; genus Bog-257. Next base: position 642,589 of record CAWBKE010000012.1, read on the forward strand.
AGTACGTAGGGACTCGTGCCGTGGATCAACCTTTTCTCACCCAGGTCAACGGATACCAGACGGTGTGCCAGGGATGCTTTGCTCCCTTCCCTTACATGCAGCCAATCGATCCGCGCTTCGGTGCAGTAACCCAGCTTTCGACCGGCGCTAACAGCAACTACAACGGCCTTCAACTGACGGCCAAGAAGCGCCTGGGGCACGGCTTTCAAGGGCAGGTCAATTACACCTGGAGCCATTGCCTGGACGAGGTTTCCAACGGAGGCTTTCTCCAGTTCTCTTCGGCCGGAATTCTCTCGCCTCTGCCGGGAGAGCTCAGTCGCAACTACGCTTCCTGCGACTACGATGTCCGCCACAACCTGACCGGGCAATACGTGTATCAACTGCCGATCAAAGTGAAAAACGAGTCCCTCGGCTATGCGCTGAATGGTTGGCAAGTTTCGGGCACCGTATTCTGGCACAGTGGACTCCCGTTCTCGGTGCTGAGCACGCCCTACTCGGCGAATGGGGACGGCATCGTGCAGGGCAGCGGGCCGGAATATGCAAGCCTTGTGCCGGGAGCAGATCCCTACTGTCGCACTTGCAATATTCAAGGCGTGACTCAACCGGGAACGATTCAGTGGCTGAATCCAAATGCATTTGTGTCCGCGGTCGATCCGGCGACTGGAGCCTGCTACGGCGGAAACACTCCGCAGAACTGCCAATTCGGAAATCTCGGACGCAACGCCTTACGCGGCCCTGACTTCTTCTGGAGCGACCTCTACATCACCAAGTGGTTTCCGCTGGGCGAGCGGGTGAAGCTGCGATTCGACGCACAATTCTTCAACGTCTTCAACCATCCCAACTTCGCGCTGCCGAGTATGGTGCTGGCCGGCATTCCCGGGAAGCCTTCTACACAAACGGGCTTCGGAGCCTTGACCTACACCACTTCTCCTCCTACCGGATTGCTGGGAGTCGGATTAGGCGGCGACAGCAGTCCCCGCATGATCGCGTTTCAGGCGCGATTAGAGTTTTGAGCGGCGGAGAGAACCTTGTAGGAGACTCTGATTGAATCCGGGTTTGAAGGGGACGGCCTTGAGGCCGTCCGTAAATCCCGCAAAACTATTGCGGCTTTAGCCGCTGACGGACTTCGCCGCGTCCGGCCCGAGGTCAACTGCCCCTCGCAGTCGGCTTTTTCCCTTCTCTGATCGTCGGGTAACTTTACAAATTGTTCCACGTGGAACAATTGCAAAATATCACAAAGTAACCTGCTAAGCGATTGAAAACAAATAGACTGCTGCACTTTGATGCTAACTAACGAACGCTCGTTCGGAGCGCGGCCCGGATAAAAACGGCCTCCTTAGGCAGTCCGTAAATGCCCGATACAACGATGGCTCTTAGCTGCCGAGGGAGTGCCAGCTGACTTAGTCAGACCCTCCTTAACCGATCGGAGACTCCGACAGAGCTTCAAGACGATCGTACTCATGAGTGGATGTCGTTGCTGGCTCCGGCCAAGACACCCACACAAGATCCGCTTGTGTGGGGCACAATGCGACGCGTCGAAAGTTCCCGTCACCATCGCCGGAATATATGGTATCTTCGGCTCACAAGTGCAACGCGACAAGGTTGACCACCCGAAGTTTATCGATTTGTTCTGCGGGATCGGCGGAATGCGCCTGGCTTTCGAATCGGCGGGCGCTGAATGTGTCTTCTCCTCTGATTGGGACAAGTACGCCCAGCAGACATACGCAGCCAACTTCGGGGACATCCCCGCGGGGAACATCCGGGAGATCAAGGCTTCTGATATTCCCGATCATCCTGGTTGGGGGCTTTCCCTGCCACCTTCTCGATATCCGGCGTTTCTAAGAAAAATAGTTTGGGGCGCGAGCACGGATTCAAGGACGACAAGGAGCTCTGCCGAACATCGTGATATTGTCGCTGCAAGATAACTGACCATGCCTCGACGGGATTGGACACGGGACGAACTCATCGTTGCCTTCAATCTGTACTGTCGAATTCCGTTCGGCCGAATTCACATTCGAAATCCAGAAATCATTGACCTAGCGAAAGTACTAGGAAGAACACCGTCGTCCGTATCATGGAAGCTCGCCAATTTTGCGCGATTGGATCCTGCCCTACAAAAGCGACAAATTCGCGGGGCCAGCCATGGTTCAAAGGCTGAGGAAGAAATCTGGGACGAGTTCCATCAGAATTGGGATGCCCTTGCGTTTGAAAGTCAACGACTGATGGCCCACCTAACAGGCGTGACGCCAGAGGTCTTGGCTCCTTCAGAAGTTTTTCCAGAGGGAAAAACTCGTGAAGCGTTAGTAAAAGCCCGTGTGAACCAGGCGTTCTTTCGTTCGGCAGTTCTCGCGTCGTATGACTTCAAGTGTTGCGTGACAGGGTTGTCAATGGCCGAATTGTTGACCGCAAGCCACATTGTTCCGTGGTCAGTTGATATCAGGAACCGCACCAATCCGCGCAACGGGCTCTGCCTCAATGCTATCCACGACAAAGCGTTCGATTGTGGACTCATCACTGTTACTCCTGACTATCGTGTCAGAGTTGCAAGCGCACTGAAGAAACCCACTCATTCGGGCGATAACATAAGGCAATCGCTGTTCTTGAAGTATGAAGGGGAGAGAATTGTGCTTCCGAGCCGGTTCTTGCCGGACGCAGCTTTTCTCGGCTATCACAACCTGCATGTATTCTGGGACGCAAAGGAAAACTAGATGAACGTTCGCTTTGACTACCTATACCGTGACGCGTCGAGCTACCTGCAAAGGGGGTCGGTTGTTTTTGCTGGGCCCGATCAGGTCGATGCTCATCTTCCAGAGCTGGGGAATCGCCTTCGTCGAGTATTGATGGTGGATGGCGCCTTCTCCGCACATCAGATACGTCTTCCGGAATTGTTCCTCTATGTCGGGGCGGGCCCTTCACTGGATGATCATTGCCTTCATGAGTTTTTCGGGCTCGAAGCAACCGCTGATCCGCCCGATGACCGACTCGATAGAAGGTTTGCCGACTTCTTGGATGAAGTCGAACGCGCTGCGCGCGAAGGCTGGTTGGGATTTGATCCTTACAACTCATCATCAAACCGCAGATATTTTAGATTTTCGGCCTAGTTGTCGTCCTGGTTGTAGGGTAGTCAGTTTCGGGTTGGCTCGCCAGCGAGCGAGTGCGCAACCTTTCAAGCATTCAGTGAGGACAAATGAAAACACCTGAGAATCTGGCGGAAGTCATCGGAAGATTGAACGAGGCGGCCTGATCTTATGAAATCCGCGGCTCTTGCTGCGGATCGTAACCCCGCAACCAAACCAGCCGGTATTCGCCTGTCCAAGATGTCGGATGAAGCCGAAAGCTATGGCCGATACCTCGGTGCCTATTTCGGCCAGCCCGAAGGGCGAACCTAATTAGCCCACAGCGGAAGCTGTGGGTAACCGATTCCGATTACCCCCGAGCCCCTTCAGGGGCGACACAAGTTATGCAAACACGCGATTCGGCTCGAAGTCGATATTTGCGGCCTGCAACATCGCCAGCAACTCCTGCTCAAAAGAATGCGTCCGGTGATGGGTTGGTTGATTGGCGATGTATTGCTTGACGCGTGTGAGCAGGGAGGGGCTGACGCTGAACGCTCCATAACCTTCCTGCCAGGCGAAGAGGTGGTCTGTTTCTCGCACCCACCGGCTGGAGTTCGTCTTCAGGGTTCGCACTGCATCCGACAACGCCATATCCGACGGAAGAACCATGAGTATATGGACGTGGTTTTCCGTGCCACCCACGGCAAGCACCTGCATGCCGTGATTGCGCGCAATGCCCGCAAGGTAGTTCCACAGCCGGGATTGACGGTCGGCACGAATGAGCTGCATGCGATGTTTTGTGCTGAAGACAATGTGGAAGACGGAGCTGACGTAGCTATGGGCCATTTGTGTCACCCCTGAAGGGGTTTCAAAAACAAAATTGCCGTTTACCCACAGCTTCCGCTGTGGGCTAATCAGTTTCGTCCCGCGGGACTCGTGACTTGAATCGTAATCCTGAGAATCAAGCTGGCCCCGTGACGAACATCACCCGCCTACGGTTGCGGACTCTCGGCGCATAATCGTTGGAAGGCGCGGACCCAGGTGTCCTCGGGGCAGCCAGCAATACAGAGTGCGGCGACAGTCTTGGTCTATCTCCGAGCCCTGACACAAAGCGTTCAAAGCGGGGGCGTCAAGGTTGAAACCGACCTACACCGTCTCGGCCAGGGACATTACCAGTTCGCGCTCGCGGGGACCGTCCAGTTCGATCAGGACCACGCGCTGCCACGTCCCCAGCAGAAGCAGCCCAGCTTCCACGGCCAGGTTCACGGATGTGCCAATCATCGCCGAGAGGATGTGATCGGGAACATGCTCAGGATTGTGCTCGTGGCGATAGTCGAGCTTGGGCACCATGATCTCGAAGGCGTCGAGCATATCGAGATCGGTGCCGGGATCGAGGTCGGCGGTGGTGAGCGCCGCGGTGGTGTGCAGAAGGTTCAGGTGGCAGATGCCGGTCTTGTCCGCATAGTGCTTCCACAGGATGGCTTCCAGCCGCTGCGTGATGTCGATGACCTCGCGCTTCTTGTGCGTTTTGATCGCAAGACGATGCATGCCTCACCTTCTTCTTTCCACTCCAGCCAAGTCCAACCCAACGACTCGCCTGGGACCTCGGCATCTCGGCTCCATCAGGCGCAAACTCGGCGTTCAATGGAGGTTCGGCGTGAACAGCTCCAGACGGACATACCACGAAACCGATTGTCCGGGCTGGAGCAGCACCATGCCGGTGTTCGCGTTTCCCCAACCCTTGCTGTAAGGATCAGGTAAATTGAACTGCGGCTCAATAGCAACAAAATTCTTGGTTGGCGGAGCGTATACCTGGATAGACTTGATCTGCGGCGAAAGCGTAATCAGCCGTAATCCATATTTCGCCGCCGGGTCAATGATCTCGGAAACCGTCTGGCCCTGGCTGTTGTATTCCAGAGCGGAGAAGTTGTCGTCCAGGTATTGCGTGCCCAACGGGCTTCCGCCGGGCGCGGAGAAGTCGTACGCGGTTCCCGTTACCGCGACGCGCTGCCCGGTGGGAAACGTATCGTCATAGTTGTTCATGACCGCGCGAGTCTCGCTGGGCAAATGCAGTCTGACCTGCCGGCGATCGCCGCCGGGCAGCAGGAAATATGGATGCCAGCCAATGCCCATCGGAAGCAGTCTGGGGCCGACGTTCTTCGCCGTGACGGTCATCTCGACGGCATCGTGGCTCAGGGTTGTTTGCACCTCGACATCGGTGTCAGAAATCCAGTGGCCGTCGAAGTTCCCGGCATGAAGTATGGCATTGACGGCCGAGTCCTGCACTCCATTGCGGATGATCACGTCTTGAAAGCGCGATCGCCGCATCAGGCCGTGAATCGAATGCTTCTCCGCTCCGGGATTGTTGCCGCTCCAGTTTGCCGGCAGCGTGACGGTCTTGCCGGCGACGGTCGCTGAGATGGTCTTGCCGTCTGGCGATAGATTGCCGCGAATGCGATTGGCGAAGGGGAGCAGGATCGCGCCGCCAATCTTGAAGATCTCGTTGCCGAATTCGTCGTCGCCTTTGTCGAGCAACTGTTCGGTATCCGCAAGCGGAGGAGAGTTCAGCAGGTCGATCTCTCCCTTGCCGGGAAGATAGGCCTTGATCTGGAGGACGGCCATTCCGCGGCCGGGAAGCACGGTAGCTGCGAGGAACTGCGGCCTGCTGCGATCGGCGACTGGCGGCCGCTGCAGCGTGACCGCGGGCTTTCCGCCGATCAAAATCGCAGGCGAGTCCTTCGCGGTTTTGTTCTGAGCGACTGCTTGTCCCGCTGCCGTCAAGCCGATCAGGATGGCAGCCTTGAACCAGTTGCCGGGATTCATAGTCCGAATCCTATGTATCAAACGGCAACAACTCAAGCGCGGGAGGTTCAAACGCCTTGGGATTGTGTTGAGGTCACGATGATCCAGCCTCAATCCGCCGGATCAGGCGTTTCGCAATGGTGGAAGAGAAATGGCAGTAGCAATCACTCCTCGTTATGTGCGCACTTCCAGCCCTGGAGTGAGAGCGAGGTTCCTGCCACGCGCCCTACGAAGAAGTAAGCACTTCGTCAAGCGAAAGTTTTCTGGAGGCTGCCTGTTTCCGTCGTTCGGCGAGCGCTGACTGGATGAAGGTCACCTCGCGGCCCAACATCTCCGTGGCCTCGCGGCACAGCTCTGGCCGCTCGCGCATCAACCGCACAAAATCTTCCTGGGCCACGTGTACGACGTCCGATTCGGTCACAGCTATGGCAGTCAGGCTGTAGGTATGGCCGGTAAAGGTTGAAGGCAAACCCAGCACCGAGCCGGCGGAAAATAGCCGGTCGAGTTTGGACAAGCCCTTCACACTCATGCAAACTTTACCGCTCAGCAGCAGAAACACTCCGGTGTTCCTGTCGTCTTCTCGGAACAAGGCCTGGTTGGGGGAAAAACGCTCTTTGCGCCCCAGCCCTTGCAACTCACTCTTCAACTCGGGAGAGGCCTTGAGAATATTGCACTGGGAGCCCACATGTGTCATGGAACTCTTATGCCAAAAGAGCGCCTATCTTCGCTGTGACCGCAATCACACGGAGGTGTGAGACAAAACCGAACAACGGTGCAACCCCGCTCCAGCAGGGCACTCACAGTGCGGAAGAGGAATCGGTTTTTGCTAACTCAACCTTCAAGAAATCGAATAGGCAGGCGGGGAGTGCTGGCACTTCCCACCTGCCCTGAATCAACACGCCAGTGACGTTGTGTTGCGATCAACGCCTTGACGCTCCCTCAGACGCCTTACCGCTTCTTGCCGCCCTTTTTCGCCTTGGGCTTAGCTTTTGCCTTGGGTTTGGCTTTGGTCTTCGGCTTGGCCATGGCCTTTTTAGGCTTTGCTTTCGCCTTCGATTTTGCCTTGGTTTTGGGCGCGGGCTTGGCTTTCGCCACGACCGTCGCCTTGGCCTCCGGTTTCGGCTTCGGCTTTGATTTTGGCTTTGCCCCGGTCTTGGCCATAGTGCTGGTTGTTGTGTCTAAGCCCGAGCCTGTGTGAATGGTCCTAGCAGTATCCCATGGCCCGACCGTAGAGCAGGGAGTTCCTGGGGCGGAGGTGTTATACGGGATCGAAGCATTCGCGGTATTGGCAGAGTATGGGCCATACGACGACCCGGCTGACCATTCGAAGGTTTCGTCCTCCAGGTCGGGAAAACTGCCAGCCGGGTTCGCGGTTCCAAAGCAAACGGTGCAATTGGATGAGACATCAAAAGTGATTGTACCTGGGGTTACTGTCTCGTCCACCGCAGGCGGAATGTCAATAACGGTGTTGGTTGGCATGTATAAGTCTCCTGGTTTCTTGCGCATCATTGGCGCGATTTACCTACTACTGCCGGTGGAACTTGGGATCGGATATAAGTCCCTTAAGCTCTGGGTCGGCCCTCGCCTGATCGAGGGCGAAGCCCTTTTGTATTGCCTTCTGCATCTCTGCTATCGCCTGATCGCGTTTGCCCAGAAGCTCATAGGCCTCTGCTACTTGACTCAGAACTTCGGGGTCGTCTGGAGCCAGAGCCAGCGCAGTCTGGATCCGCGATTCGGCTTCCGAAGTTAGACCGTAGTGCGCCTTCAGCACCGCCAGCGTGGCTTGCGCAGCAGCATCCTGGGGCTTCATCTGGACCTCTTGTTCAAGAAGGCTCAACATTCGCTGGCGAGCGGCGTCCGCTTTGTCTTTGTTGTTCAGCCACTCGTAGGCAAGCACGAGATTACTCCAGACCATGTAGTCATGGTCGTTAAGCTTGAGAGCGTTCTCCGTTAGCGATGCTGATTCGGCATAACGCTGTTCGATAAGATAAAGATTGCCAAGATTAGCATAAGCGGGATAATTCGGGCTAAGTTCAATCGATTTCTTAAGGGCGTGTTCGGCATCCGCCTGCAGCTTTGGATCACCCGAGTCGAGATACGTAGCCCCCAGATTCCAGTACACCTGGGCATTGTCGGGGGTAAGCTGCAGAGCATGCTGATATTGCTGGATGGCCTGCTGAAACTTTCCCTGGCGATCATAAAAATTACCTAACTCGTCGTAGGCGTCCCAGGAATCGGGACGCAAGGCAGCAGCCTTCTGCAGAGCAGCTTCCGCGTCGGCAATACGTCCCGAGTGCTCATACGTATTGGCAAGGCCACTGAGCGCCGCGGCGTCATGAGGGTTGATATCCAGGGCCTGTTGAAACTCCTGCAGGGCAAGATCATGATGGCCCAACAAATCGTGGATGCGACCCAGAGTGACGTGCACCGCGGGGATGCGATTGTCGATCTCGGCAGCCTTCTTGCAGTTCGCCTCAGCTTCGGCCAGCCAGTTGGGATTTTGGTCAAGGCGATTTTTCAGCCGGTACGCTTCTCCCAGTTGCGCATATCCCAGGGCGAAGCGCGGATCGGTCTGAACGGAGCTCTGCAAAGACTGGATAGCGAGGTCCAGATTGCCGGGCTTGTCGTAACGTTGCATGTAGCCGAGGGCCTTTAAGTAATCCTCGTATGCCGCAGGATTGACCGACCCTCCGGTGCCGCGAATCATGTCGGCAGTCATCGTTATGTTCATCAGCCGGGCAAGCTTGGCAACGGCCTCGTCTTGCAGCGTCGCCAGATCTCCGGCCTGGTCTTCCACATCCACCGAACCAATTTGCCGCAGATTCTTAGTTTCGATCAGGTCCATATTGAGGCGAACATCCGAGCCTTGTCGCGTTATCGTCCCCTTAACAACCAATGTGGCGCCCAGTTCGCGCAGCGCCGCACCGGGGTCCGTCACCTTCAGCCGCCGCACCTCACTGCTCGGAATCACCCACAATGACTGCTTGCCCAGCTCCAGATTCGATAACTTCCCGGAAAGCGAGTCAACAATTCCTTCCACCACGGCTTCATTCTCCGGATTGTTGCCGATGTTATCGAAGGGAAGGACGGCGATGTGCTTCTGACCGCTGGTAAAGAAAGCGACTTGCAGACGCTCCCGAACCGGCGGCAGCCAGAGAACAACGGCAAGCAGCAGCAGGATAGCGGCGGCGATCGCAATCGAGCGACCCCAAACGTGCGTGGGCTTTGTGGGCAGTGTCCAGACGGAGCGCGACGCCTCTTGGCGCGATTCGCGGAGCGCCTTGAGTTGGTCACTTCTTCGCCGGCCGCTGGACGGCGGCGTCATGCCGGCGCGGGCCAGCGCAGCCTTCGCTTCCTCTAAATCTCGTAACAGCTCGCGGCAGGATTGATACCGTTTAATTGGATCTTTCGATAGGCATCGATACACGATGTTCTGGACTTCCAGCGGAACGCCGTCGAGCGGCGGAGGAGCATCATTGACGATGGCCATGAAGGTCGCAGCCATGTTCTCCCGCTGAAATGGATTGCCACCGATTAGCGCTTCCATCAGGGTGACGCCCAGCGCCCAGATATCGCTGCGCTGGTCAGCCGTCGAACCTGTGGCCTGCTCGGGCGATATGTAGCTCAAAGTCCCTACCGCGCCATGCGTCAGCGTTTGTGTCGCCTCGTTGACGTGGGCCAGCCCGAAGTCAACGATCTTCGCGTCGCCGTGAGCGGTAAGCATCACGTTGGAAGGCTTTATATCGCGATGGACAATGTTGCGGGAATGCGCTTCCTCCAAACCTTGCGCAATCTGGATCGCAATCTCGACAACTTCCGGCGCTGATAACGGACGGGACCCCGTGCTTATCCGATCAGCCAGCGATTGGCCTTCGTAGAAGGCCATGACAATAAATGTGCGGCCGTCGGAAGTCTCTTCGATTCCGTGAATGACCCCGACATTAGGATGGTCCAGCGATGAGGCAATTCGGGCTTCTTTCAGGAACCGTTCTTTATCCAGTTCGCTGGCATTGAGGCCGGGAGGAAGGAACTTCAGGGCGACGGTGCGTTCCAGCTTGCGATCGCGGGCCTTGTAAACCACACCCATGCCGCCGGCGCCGATCCGACCGAGGATCTCGTAGTTGGTTCCTACAACATCGCCAACCGACAGTGCGCTGTTGGATGGGGCCATTACATCATCCCGCGTTAGCACTTCGGCGCTGATTTCGGATGATTAACCGAGCAGCGCCAAATTTGGATTTGATGATAAGGCTTGCGACCCTCGCGAGCAAGAAAGCCTGGTGCCTTCACCCAGGATGGGGCGACCGGGCAAACGAGCCAGAAATTTTCTGATGGGACGAAGTCGGAGCGTAATCGGCGGGGCGGGAATCTAACTCCGCTCCTAAAGCACCGCGGGCGGATTTCCCTGCCGTTCTCCGGCTGCCATTTCGCGCTCGGCTTGTTCCATCGCCTGCCGGGGATCGCGTCCCGTAACAGCTTTGTACCACGCCGGATGATGCGTCCAGGCCCAGGCTTCGCTGACCGTCCCCCGCGTCATCGCCTGTATCGTTCCCGGCTCGCCGAAGGTGCTGAGGTAAATGTGGAAGAAGATGCCGAACAGCATGATCAGCGCCGAGATGTCATGAATGACATATGCGAGCGACACCAGGATGCGCCCGAACGTCTCCGGAAACCACATCATCACGCCGGTAATGACGTACAAGATTGAGCCGCAAACGATTTCCCAGAACATCAGCTTCTGGCCGCCGTTAAAGAAGCCGGTCTCCGGCGATTCGGTCGAATCGCTGCGAATAACGTATCCCCTGATGTGCTTCATCCAGCGCGAATCGGCAGGCGTCCATTTCATCACCCCCAGCCAGTTGATCGCCTGCAGCGCAAAGAAGAAGACGAAGCCGATGCCGAACCAGGGATGCAGGAAACGCGTCATCGCTCCGCCGCCGAATAGCGGGGTGAAAAAACGGAAGATCCAGGGCAGATAGATGCCGAAACCTGACAGCAGCGCGAAAAAGAAGAAGATGCCGACCATCCAATGCAGAAAACGCGTGTACACAGGATGACGCAGCAACTCGCCCACGTAGACCACGGTCTTGCCCAGGCGATCGATGGCGTTGGGGCGATGAATAAAACGATCGGCTGAAGTCGCCATCTAGTTCTCCCTTCCCGCTGGCGGTGGTTGTGGCGGCTGAATTTCCTTGATCGGCGGCAGCGGCTGCGTTCGCAACGGGCCTTCGAAAACGTAATGCATCACCACGCCCACAAAGCCGAGCATCGCCCCGAACAAGCCGATCGGCTTAAACCAGTCTTTCCAGATGGTGAACGCCTTGGAAATCCGTGGCTCCTTGGGAAGGCCGCCGTAGGCCTCGGTCCGGTTGATGTTGTGCAGAACGTAGATGACGCTGGTGCCGCCAATGGTGGGAGGATCGTAGACCCCGGCTTCCTTGAAGCCCGAAACTTCGCGCAGCTGCGTGGCCCGTTTCTCGGCCAGGAACTTCATGTCGTCTTTGGTGCCGAAGTGCAGGCAGCCGGTCGGACACGCCTTGATGCACGCGGGCTCCAGGCCGGCCCCCACTCGGTCCGAGCACAGCGTGCACTTGTAAACCTTCTTGGTATTGGGATCGTACTTCGGGATATTGAACGGGCAACCGGAGACGCAGAACTGGCAGCCAATGCAATTCTCCTGCTGGAAATCGACAATGCCGTTTTCGTACTGCACGATAGCGCCGTCGGCAGGACACGCGTGCAGGCAGCCGGGATCGGCGCAGTGCATGCACTGATGCTTGCGCATCAGCCAGGCGAAGCTGCCGTCGGAGTGCTCATCCTCGTTGAACTTGATCAGGTTCCAGTAATTCCACTCCGTGTCCGGCATGGTCTGGTAGGTGTTGTCGAAGTAGGTCTCGCGGAATGGCATGTCGTTCCACTCCACGCACGCTACTTCGCAGGCCTTGCAGCCGATGCAGGTGGTAGTGTCGATCAGCTTGCAGACCTTGTCCTCGCGCTGGGTTCCCGCGCCGGCGATCGGTCCGGGATGGGCCGAGATTTGCTGGATTCGTAATGTGCCGCGATCACCCATCTCAACCCTCCTTAACGAGCTCCCCACTTGTTCGCTGGCTTTGAAGGGGCACACCTTTAGGTGCGCCGATACATGTCGCCGTGGGAACCAGCCCTGGGGCGACCCAACGCGTGTTCCATAGGAGCCCAACCCCCGTTCCATCCCGAATTGTCATCACGACGAGGGCTTCAGCCCGAGGAGGGATCTGCTTTTCGTCCGCACTATACAGATCCTCGCGTTAGAGCAGATCCCTCGTCGGCCTAAAGAGACTGTGTCGCAACCCGGTGTCGCCGCTCTGCGGCTCACGTTTTGTCCCACTTTGAGCGTGGGCTGACGCCCACGCCTAACCCCATCTCGCCGCTGCGCGGCTAGTTTGATCGGTTGTTCGGGCCGTTTGTTCCACCAGAAAATTTGTTTTCCGGTCGCGACACAGTCTCTAAAGGCCTCTTCGTGATGACAAACAATACAGGGCAGCAGCGACGCGAATGCCAGATACAGTCCGAGTGTGGCCACTGGTCTTTGCGACATATGCCCCATCGTTTTTACCAGCCGTTGTGCAACCTACACCGAAAAAGCTTTGAAGGGGCACGCTTTCAGGCGTGCCGTCAAAAGCCAAAATCCGATTGGCTTTAGCCGCTGAGGGAATGTTCCTCAGGGCCTAAAGGCCAATACCCAAGACCGTCATGCGGCACGGCTGAAGCCGTGCCCTTTCAAAACCTCTAGACTTTCTCCAGCTTCACCAGGAATCCTTTGAACTCCGGTGTATAAGCGTTGGGATCGATCACCGTCGGCGTCAGCCGATTCGCCGGCATCAGCGAAGTCCTGCCCTCGCTCTCCGAGATGCCCTTGTAGCCCCAATGGATCGGCACGCCGACCTGGTACGTCTTCTTGCCGTCCACCATCATGGGCTTGATGCGCTTGGTCACCATTGCCTTGGCGATGTAGTCGGCGCGAATGCTGCTGACCTTCACCTTCTCGCCGCCGCGAATTCCCATCTGGTCGGCCAACTCCGCGGGAATCTCCACGAATGGCTCCGGCACCAGCTCCACGTTCATGGGATTGTTCTTCGTCCAGTAGTGATAGTGCTCGGTCAGCCGGTAGGTCGTGCACACGATGTTGTAGCCTTCGCCGCGCTTGGCGTACTTGTCCATCGGCGTGTTAAAGGTCTTCGCAAGCGGATTCGTCGACTGTTGCGGATGCAGCAGATTCGCAACCGGGCTTTCAATCGGCTCGTAATACTCGGGGAGCGGACCATCAGCCATTGCGCCCAGGGGAACAAAAATGCGTCCCACGCCCTCCGGATTCATGATGAACGGCCCCATGTGCTCTTCCGGCTTGGAATCGGGCTTGAAGTCGGGAACGTCGTTGCCCACCCACTTGTCCGTGGCCGCATTCCACCACACCTGCCGCCGCGAGGGATCGTAAGGTTTGCCGGCGAGATCGCATGAGGCGCGGTTGTACAGCACCCGCCGATTCGCCGGCCACGACCAGCCCCAGTTCGGATAGATGCCCAGACCGGAAGGATCCTCCGTGCCACGGCGTTGCATCATCGGTCCCGCTTCCGTCCACGAGCCGCAATACAGCCAGTTGCCCGAGGAGGTCGAACCGTCGTCGCGCAACACGGCGAAGCCCGGCAATTGCTGTCCGGCCTTCAGCGAGAGATTCGTCTTCTCGTCGCTGATATCGGTTATCGCCTTGCCGTTGATCTCCTTCGCCACCTCGGCCAGCGAAGGACTCGTCGGCATGGTGTAGCTCCACGACGCGTTCAAGATGGCGTCGGGGAACTTGCCGCCGTCTTTCTTGTACAGCTCGCGTATCCGCAGGAAGATTTGCGCCAGAATGTCCTGGTCCAGACGGCAATCGCCCGGCGTGGGTACCGCTGCATACTTCCATTGCAGCCAGCGCGCCGAATTCACAAACGTCCCATCCTTCTCCGCGAATCCCGCACCGGGCAACTGATACACCGTGGTATTGATCTGCTTCATCTCCTCCGGTGTCGTCCCCGGCGCCTGCCAGAAAGCGCTGGTCTCGTCGGGATAGATTTCGCACACCACCAGGAAGTCAGCCTGCTTCAGCGCGTCGATGTTCTTCTTCGAGTCCGGACCGATCATCACCCCGTTCATGCCGAAGGCGAAGACGCCTTTCACTTTGCCTTCGTACATGTCGTTCCAGTCCTCGACCCAGGAGTAATGGCGATCGATCTTCGGCAGCCAGTTAAAGGCGAAGTCGTTCTCCTTCGTCGCGGCAGGCCCGTACATCGCCTTCAGAAACGAGACCATGAACTTGGGCGTGTTCGACCAGTAATTGAACGACTGCCAATCGCCGGGCTTCGACGGCTTGGGAGTTACGCGATCGAGATAGCTCTTCAGGTCCTTGTCGGCGGGCGTCGGCATCTTCAGGTAGCCGGGCAGAATGTCGAAAATCCCGGCCATATCGGTTGCGCCCTGGATGTTGGAGTGACCGCGCAATGCGTTGACGCCGCCGCCGGCGCGTCCCACATTACCCATCAGCAACTGCAGCACACACGCGGCGCGAATCACTTGCGTGCCGTTGCTGTGCTGCGTCCAGCCCACCGCGTAGATCACGGTCGCAGCCTTCTTCATGTCTCCGTTTTTGCGGATGGAGGTGAACATGTCCCACGCTTTCAACAACTGCTCCTGCGGGATGCCGGTAATGCTGGACACCAGCTCCGGCGTATAGCGGGAGTACTGCTGCTTCAATAGCTGATAGACGCAGCGCGGATGTTTCAGCGAGAGATCGTAGGCGACATTCGGCGGTAGCGACGGCGGAGGAGGTGCAGCGCCGGCCACGGCCTTCGCGCCTGTCGTTCCTCCGGCCTGATGGCTCTGGCTTGCATGCGGATCGCCCTTGGGCGCGTCGTGCATCGCCGCAGCCTTGCCGTGGCCTTCCGTGCCCGTCGCTTGGACGGCCGAGGCTCCCGTGGGCACAACCTTGGGTGTCTCGTTGCCGCCCTCTTCGTAGTTCCAGCTCGCCTTGTCGTAACTCTTGGTCGTGGCATTGAAGCCGGAGAACAAGCCATCGTCCGGCAGCTTGAATCCGTCTTTGACGACGAACGCGGCGTTGGTGTAGTTGACCAGATACTCGTGCGCGACGCGATTGTGCCGGATGGCGTAAGAGATGAGGCCGCCGAGAAACGCGAGGTCACTGCCGACGCGAATCTGACAGAAAATATCAGCTTGCGACGCCGTCCGCGTGAAGCGCGGATCCACCACAATCATCTTGGCGTCGCGATTGCGTTTGGCCTCCACCGGCCACTTGAATCCACAGGGATGGTTTTCCGCTGGATTACCGCCCATGATCAGCATCATGTCGGTGTTCTTCATGTCGACCCAGCCATTGGTCATGGCGCCGCGCCCGAAAGTTGGTCCCAAACTTGAGACCGTGGGGCCGTGTCAAACCCGCGCCTGGTTTTCCAGGCGCACCACCCCCATAGCCCGCATCGTTTTCACGACCAGGTAATTGAACTCATTGGTATCGGTGCAGCCGCCGCAGAAGAACAGCGATTCGCAACGGTTGACGGTGTTGCCCTTCGCGTCCGTCTCCACAAAGCCGGCGTCGCGCGTCTTCTTGGTCCAGACCGCGATCTCCTCGATGGCCTGCTCCCACGGGATGTTGTCCCAGTGGTCCGACCCCGGGCGTCGCACTCTTGGGTACAGGATGCGGCGCTCGTTCTGGATGTCCTGCTGCAGCGACGATCCTTTGGGACAAAGCGTACCGCGATTGATGGGGTGATCGGGATCGCCCTCCACGTGCACCACCTGCGGCGTAACGTTCTTGGCCTTGTCGCCAATGGTGTGGATGATGACGCCGCAACTCACCGCGCAATAAGGGCAGGTGCTGCGTGTCTCCGTGGTTCGTGAGATCTTGAGCGCCTGGGCTTGGGCCAGCAGAGGCTGCGCATCGAAGCCAAACACCGTAACCCCGACCGCCCCCGCGATTCCACTCTTGAAAAATGCTCGTCTAGATAGCTCCATCTCAGCCTTCCAGAACAAGAAATTCGAAACTGCAAATGTATACAGAAGACAAAAGTAAGCGCTGGAGAAGCGCTGAATCTAAGCATCGAGAAGTATGCTCAGTGTGGTCCACATCTTCACCAGTCCGTCACGACTACGTCGGAGAATCTGGGCTAGACCCAAACAATGCGAATGAGCCTATACCGTAGAACCGGTGCCGGTCAAATCGACTCAAAACGTAGATATGGTGTGATTGGAATCGAAGCGGCGCCCTAAAATCCCACCAAATTTCGTCGGATTTTGTGGAATCCGTTTTCCATCGCCCACACGTCGAGCGCAGCAGTTGCGACCTCGTCCACCAGCGGGACGGCATGACCATCCACGGTCAGGTCAACGCTCTTCAGATAAAAGTGACAGCTCTCGCAAGCCTCAACCCGCACCACGGAAATACCTTCCGCCGTGTAGCGCGGAAGCTTTGTGTGATCTTCCTCTCCGCAAACAGGACATAGAACCCGCCGGAACTCCCATTCCGTAGCACAGAACGAGCACACCAGAAAGCGCTTTCCGCCGTCGCCTTCAGGACGAAGGACCGCGACTTGAGGCTTCGCATCGCATATCGGACAAACCATGCCTGAGAATCCCTCCAGACTCGCAGCCGGTATTGCGGCAAGATGTTCAGCGAGCGGCTGGAGAAGAACGCGCGCGAAAAACCCATGTCGCCCCACGTCGTCCGCATCGCCTGCCTGCAAGAAGGCGTTGAGAACTTGACGACACTCTTCCGGCGACACTTTGCTAAAGTCTGCGGCCTCCTGCGCGAGCTTGGACGGGCCGTTCGTCCGAACCAGCGAGAGCAGTCCCGGCAACTGTTGCATTGCGATGTCCAGATCGAGTCCTTCGCGAAACGGGCCGTCGGCTGCTGGCGCCGGCCGCGATGCCGCGCGTTCATAGAGGTCCTGCTGAAACTCCAGGATTCGTCGATAGAAGCTCAGGACTTCGCCGGCGCCCGGATGACGTCCGGCGAGATAGCTAGCGCGCTCGATGCGCTTATTCCAATCGGGTTTCTTGGCCGGTATCATCAACGGCAATCACGATCTCCAGTGCACTGGCGGAAGACAAATCCTCACATCACAAACCGCCGAGTATAGCATCCGCCAGAACCCTGTCCCTTATGCGAAGATATAGGGCGAGCGCTAGAAGCAGACGGAGCACATGCAGGCCTCGACCTTTCGCAGGGTATTCAAGGCATTTCATTATCGTGATTTTCGCCTCATGTGGTTCGGTGCCTGCACCTCCAGCATCGGCACCTGGATGCAGATCGTGGCGCAGGGATGGCTCATCTACCGCCTCAGCCATTCGGCGTTCTTGCTCGCGCTCGATCAGTTTCTGGGCGGCATTCCCATCTTCCTCTTTACCCTGATTGGCGGCGTCGTGGCCGATCGCATCGAACGACGCAAGGTTCTCCTGGCCTCGCAGTACGTCCAGATGGCCAGTGCCGCGATCCTCACGGTCCTGGTTGCGACCGGCCTGGTTCACGTCTGGCATATTCTGTGTCTGTCCTTTGTCTCCGGCTTCGCGCAGGCTTTCGGCGGACCCGCGTATTCGGCGCTCATACCGACCCTGGTCGACCGCGAGGACATGCCCAACGCCATTGCGCTGAATTCCATCCAGTTCAACTTAGCGGTAACCATCGGGCCGGCGCTCGCCGGACAAGCTTTGGCGAAGCTGGGCGAGAAGTGGTGCTTCGGGCTGAACGCGCTCTCGTTCCTGGCGCCCATCATTTCACTCCTGATGATCAGTTCGCGTTTTCTGCCGGCGAGCACCACTGAATCGATGTTCACCAGCCTGAAGCAGGGCATCAAGTTCGTCCGCAAGCAGCCCTCGATGGAAGCGCTGATCGTCTTGGCGTTCTGCATGACCGCGCTCGCCATGCCCATGCGGACTTACCTTCCCGTGTTCGTCAAAGACATCTTTCATCGCGGTCCGGAAACCTACGGAAACCTGCTTTCGCTGATGGGCATCGGCTCCATTTGCGGCTCCTTGATGGTCGCGGGGTTAGGCAACATTCGCCACAAGGGACGATTTGCCATCACGGGTTTAATTTGCCTGGGCGCGGCGATCGCCGGGTTCTCGCTTTCGAAAGCATTGCCGCTGAGCTATACCATGCTGGTGATCGTAGGAGCTTCCATGATGGCCGTCTTCGCCACCGTGACTTCCCTGGTGCAGTTGATTGTTACCAACGAAATGCGCGGGCGCGTGATGAGCGTATACAACTGCGCCTTTCGCGGCGGTATGCCCATGGGAAATCTGCTGTCGGGATGGCTCGTTCCGATATTTACGGCGCCCATAATACTGAGCGTGAATGGACTCCTGCTGATTCTGATGGCGCTGTACTTCCTGCTGGTGCAGAGGCGAGTGGCCGCGCTCTGATGACGAGAAGCTACGGCCAAGTGTCCGCACTAGAAGCCATCTTCATAAATGCTTTGTATCAGGGCACGGCTTCAGCCGTGCCGCAAGCGGATGCTGAATGATTTGGGCTTTAGAGACTGTGTCGCAACCGGAAAACAAATTTTCTGGTGGAACAAACGGCCCGAACAACCGATCAAACTAGCCGCGCAGCGGCGAGATGGGGTTAGGCGTGGGCGTCAGCCCACGCTCAAAGTGGGACAAAACGTGAGCCGCAGAGCGGCGACACCGGGTTGCGACACAGTCTCTTTAGCCCTTGAGAACTCTGAGTTTCAGGGGCTAAAAGCCCTGATTCTAAATATGCTCGTGTCGGCACGACTAAAGAGCCTGCCCTGAGCCTGCCGAAGGGTCGTGCCCTGTTACAACCCCGAACGATTTATGAGATGACCACTAATCGGGCTTGGGCGAAGCGGAACTGAAGTGGGTCACGGTCTTCTGCAATGACGATTCGTCTTCCGCATTGAAGCAAGCACGCGAGCGGTCAATCTGTTTCATCAGCCCGCAGAGCACCTTCCCCGGACCGACTTCGACGAAGGTCTGCACGTCCCGCCCAATCAGCCCGCGCATCGCCTTATCCCACTGCACTGCACCCGTCACCTGGCGGATGAGCGCGTCCCTGGCCTGCTCAGCGGTCGTGATCAGCGCCGCATCCACATTGCACATCACCGGAATCTCCGGCGCATGAAAGGTCAGCGCTTCCAGGTCCGCTGCCAGGCGATCCTGCGCAGGCTGCATCAAGGGACAATGGAAGGGCGCGCTTACCGGCAGTATGATGGCTCGCTTTGCCCCGCTCTTCTTGGCCAGCTCGGTGGCGCGCTCCACCGCTGCCTTGTGGCCGGAGATCACGGTCTGGTCCGGCGAGTTCAAGTTGGCCGCGCAACAAATCTCTCCCTGGGCAGCCGCTTCGCATACTTGCTGTACCTTGTCCGCGGCCAGAGCGAGTACCGCGGCCATCGCTCCCACTCCAACGGGCACTGCCTCCTGCATATATTTGCCGCGATTGCGGACCGTCTGCACCGCATCGGCAAACGCCAGCGTTCCCGCCGCCACGTGCGCGGAATACTCGCCCAGACTGTGTCCGGCAACGTAGGCCGGCGCGATTCCCTTGGACTGCAACACGCGCCACACCGCGACGGAAGCGGTTAGAATCGCCGGCTGCGTGATCTCGGTCAACTTCAGTTGATCTTCTGGCCCTTCGAAGCACAGTTGCGAAAGTTTGTAGCCCAGCGCGGCATCAGCCTCGTCGAAAGTCTCTCGTGCCACGGGATACATGGCGGCAAGTTCCTTCCCCATGCCAACCGACTGTGAGCCTTGTCCGGGAAAGAGGAATGCAACAGGTGAGGAATGTGGGGTCATCGTGTCTGTTCAGTTAGTAAGATCTGCAACCCAAACATACTCTCACAACTGTAATCGGCTTTGCCGGAGGATGCTTTGCCTAGCAGTCGCAAGGCAATTTGGCCCTTTCTCCCGTCCCGTTGCAGGGCGATGCGGCTCGCCATGAAGTTCGCCGGGCTTGGTCCCAGCCCGCTATACTTCCGTGCATAGGTGAGTTCATGACTGTCATCGCCGCACAAGAAAAGCTAGCGGACCGGTCGCGGCCGCTGTTCAGCGACTCGGCGGTGCATTTTGCCCTTTTCAGTCTCCTGCTCGTCGTCGTTGCCGTCGCAGTTTATTGGCCCGTGCACACCCATCCTTTCATGCCTGCGGACGACAACTTCTACGTCGTGGACAATGTTCACGTCCATGCTGGCCTGCGCTGGTCAACCGTAAAGTGGGCTTTCACTGCCACGGACATGGTGAACTGGATTCCGCTCACTTGGCTGGCTCATGCTGCGGATTACGAGGTGTTCGGGAGCGAACCTGCCGGACATCATCTCGTCAATGTATTGCTTCACGCACTAGCCGTCGTACTTCTGTTCTGGACCATGAAGCGCGCGACTGGTTTTCTGGGCCGCAGCTTCATGGTAGCGGCGTTGTTCGCACTGCACCCCATCAATGTAGAGAGTGTGGCTTGGGTCGCAGAACTAAAGACCATGCTGAGCATGATCTTCCTGCTGCTAACGCTGGACTGCTACCGCAGGTATGCCGCCAATCCAGGGTTCGGCCGTTACTCACTTGTAGCGTTGTTCTATTCGCTCGGATTGATGGCGAAGTCGCAAATCATCATGCTGCCTTTCGTCCTGCTGCTGTGGGACTACTGGCCGTTGCAGCGTATGTTCGCCGTCGATTCTGCTGTGGTCGAAGGGACCAATGCGCTCCCGCCCAAACCGGCAAGAAGCTTCCTGTTCTTAGTAAAGGAGAAGGTGCCGCTTTTCGCACTCGCGCTTCTCGATGCTGCCATAACCCTTCACGTTCAAGGTGCTGCTCGCGCCTCCCGTTGGAACTACACGCTCTCAATCCGCACGGCGAATGCGCTGGTCGCCTACGTGCGATATCTCGCCAAGGCTTTTTGGCCTCAATGGTTGAGCATTCGCTATTCGCATCCAGGCAACGCCCTTCCTGTTTGGCAGATTGCCGGGGCGGCAGCGCTGTTGCTTGCAATCACGATCCTGGTGCTCTCCACGAGGCACCGCCGGTATCTCCTCGTCGGCTGGTTGTGGTTTCTCGTCAGCCTACTTCCGATGAGCGGCATTATTGATTTTGGTGATCAGGCTATGGCTGATCGCTACGCCTATCAGCCCCTCTGCGGTCTGTTCATCATCGTCTGCTGGAGCGTAGCGGAATGGTTCGAGCAGCGGCATGTTTCGGTCGCGTTGCTGGCGGGCATCAGTGCCGCAATTCTTGGCGCACTTACCGCGTTGACCTATCGCCAAGTGAATTATTGGCGCGACGACCTGACATTATGGTCCCATGCTCTACAGGTTTCAGCTGACAATCCTTTCACCGAAAGCCGCGTCGCTTTCGACCTCATAGGTAACGGGAGAACAGCAGAAGGAATGCAACATCTTGCGAGAGTTGTAAGCCTAAACCCCCATGACGCAAAGACTAGTCTGATACTTGCCTTTTATGAGCACCAGCATGGCGATCTGCGTACGGCACTCGATTATTATCAGCGAGTGCTCGACTCTCCGGCCACGTCTCCCGCCGAAAGACGCCAGGTGCTCATAAACATGGGACACATTTACGGCGATTTAGGAGATTCCGAACGCGCCCGGCAATACTTCCATGCGGCGGCGAATGTGACACTGGGCGCGGTCCAATAGACTTGCCCGGGGTCAGTGCATGCAAAATCACATTGATTGTGTGACGCCTTCCCGCTTGTATCCAACAGGTCGGACATACAGACTATATGAGGGCAGAACGAGGGGCGAATAGTTCTTACCGACGCTGTGCCGCCCCGGAACTACGCCAATCCTGGTCGTAGCGGTTCGGCGTCGGCGGATTCAGTCGCATGGTGATTCAGGTTTCGACTGGCCGCGGCGATGCGCTCTTCGATAGTGTGATTGAGTTTGCTATTGGCGTATTCCATGGCCACGCGTATCGCATTCTTGATGGCGTTGGAGTTCGACGAGCCGTGGCTCACGATACACACGCCTTTGATGCCCAGCAGAGGAGCGCCACCATATTCGGAGTAGTCGAGCCGCTTCTTGAAATCCGCGAAGGCCTTGCGCGACAGCAGAAATCCTACTTGGCTGGTGATCGTCGCCTGCAGGGACTGCTTCAACAGAAACCGTACCGTCTCCACCATGCCTTCGGAAATCTTCAGCGCCACATTGCCCACGAAGCCGTCGCACACCAGCACATCAGCCTTGCCGTTATACAGATCGCGGCCTTCGACGTTGCCGACGAAATTCATCGGCAGCTCTTTGATCAGCTTGTAGGCTTCGCGGGTTAGGTCGTTGCCTTTGCTCTCCTCTTCGCCGATGGAAAGCAAACCGACGCGGGGATTTTCGGCGCTGGGGAAGCGTCCGGAAAAAATGGAGCGGAAATAAATGTCGCCCATGATGGCGAACTGCTGCAGGTTTTGTGGTTTGGAATCGACGTTGGCGCCTACGTCGATAAGGATAGTAGCGGTGCCCTGCGCGGTGGGAAAAACCGCGGCCAGTGCCGGACGATCGACACCCGGAATGCCGCCCAGCACCATCTTGGCGGTTGCCATGGCAGCCCCGGTATTACCGGCGGTGACGAAGCCGTCGGCTTTGCCGTCGCGCACCAGCCGAAGACCGACGCGCAGCGAAGAGTCGCGCTTGCTGCGCACCGCATGCGCCGCCTTTTCCTGCATGCCAATGACTTCGCGTGCGTTGACGATGCTGATGGGCAACCGGCGCCAGAAGCGGTGCAGGTCCAATTCGGCGCGGACCACTTCCTCTTTCCCCACCAGCACCACTTCCACGTCATAGTGGCGCGCGGCGAGAATGGCGCCTTCGACTTCGGGTTTGGGCGCTCGATCGGCGCCCATAGCGTCAACAGCAATGATGGTGGGCATGCTTGCCTGGCAGTTGCAACCTTCGAAACTCTGAAACCCGAAGAGCGCCGCCTTCCAGTATCCGGGAACGTGATCCGCGTTAGCACAGGCCGGTCCCCGGAGCAACCAACCTAGCTGGTGGCTTCTTCGATCTCGATGACCTCGCGGCCCTTATAGTAGCCGCACTTCGCGCACGCCCGGTGCGGCAATTTGCGTTCGTGGCAGTTAGGGCATTCGGACAAACCCGGCGCCGTCAGATGATCGTGAGCGCGGCGCTTGGAGGTGCGCGCCTGAGAATGGCGCCGTTTCGGATTAGGCATAAAAACCTCTCAACCAGACCGCCGGCAACGGCGATCGAAACTTTGGAATTAGCTTTGCAGCTTCTTCTTGATCTCACTCAGCGCATCCCAACGGGGGTCGCTCAGATGTTGTTCACAATGACATTGCTCAACATTCAAGTTGCGACCGCAGTGCGGACACAGCCCCTTGCAATCTTCGCGGCACAGAGCCCTAACCGGCGTGGCCAGTAGCACCTGCTCGCGCAGGGCATCTTCTAACAGCAGGCCTTCTCCTTGATAATAGCCGATCTCGGTCTCCGCCTCGCTGATGGCGACCTCGTCGGCGCGCCGATCCACACCCAGCGGACGGTAAATCAAGTCGAAACTCTTATCCACGTCATCGACCACCGGCTCAAGGCAGCGAGCGCAACTGAACTCCAAATGCGCCTCGACCTTGCCCACTAGCCGGATATCCTCAACATCCTGGTGGTGGCCGCGATGCTCTACGATCAACTCGGCCCGGCCGTCGCTGTGCAGAGGACCGACTTGGCGAAAGTCGGGCCCAAACTCGATGGCGCCGGGCTGATAGTTTTCGTCAAACTCCAGCTTACGGAGTTCCAATTCCCGAACACGAATCAGCATATCAGCACCGGCCTCAGCTCGCACACAAAACCGCCCGCAATGCCCAGCCGCTCAAAATGGATCTCAGCCGTTTCGTCCCGCGCAGAACCGGCACGGGACAAACCCCGTTTTGGCAGGCCAAGCTCCTGACGGGAAACGCTGGCAGAAACAGACGGGCGGGATCGTTCTAAGGCAAACAACAAGCATAGTTTGCCTTTAGGCGAGTGTCAAGGCGACGCCTGCCGGCACCGCAGCAGAATTGCCGGAGGAGGTTCGATCTGACGCCGGGCTTCCGAGACACACGCAAGAATCTGCTAGACTCGAAAAAGTCCGCGGCAGCGTACCGGAATCAAGTTGAAATCAGTTCCCAATTTCTTATCGCTGGCGGGTCCGCCGCAATGGACCGTCAGGAACGACGGCTTTTCTGCAACGCCAAGTTTCTTTACGATGTTATGACGAGTCAGCCGGTCGCCTCTTACCAAGCCGCAACCTTGCTGGTCTACTCCGACTCGGAGGCGCTCCGGGTCATCGCATCATCTGAATTCCAATCACAGTGGAGAGCTTTAGCCAGCAATTGTCCTTGGGGCACCACCCTGCAGACGCCCGAGTTCGCTTGCACCTGGTATCAATGCTATGAGGAAGTTTATAGCCCCCTGATTCTGGTTCGTTACGCCGCCAGCGGCGAGATGGACGGCCTAATGGCTCTGGCTACTGACCGCGTCAGCGGCAAACTCACCTTCGCCGGTGCGCACCAGGCCGAGTACAACGTTTGGCTGGCCTTGCCGGGTGAGCAGACGTTCATCGTCGAGGCTCTGAGACGTCTGCAGCGACTTGGTTTTTCCTCCTTGACCTTCACTTACCTTCCACCGGGGACTCCATTGGAATGGTTGCAGGCCGGCTGGATGCGCAGAAGCACAATTCGCACGGTGCCAAAGCCGCTTCTTACGGTGGACAATCCCGACTCAGTCCGTGACTCACTCAGTAAGAAAAAAAACCGGCGCCGGTTGGAAAAGCTTCAGGCGGATGGTCCTCTCAGTTTCCTGGAGCTGCATACACCGGATGAACTCGACGCTTACTACGACGAACTCATAGACTTCTACGATTTCCGGACCGGCGCTTTCTACGGGAAGTGTCCATTCCGCGAGGATCCCAGAAAGCGCGCTTTCTATCGGGCCTTGATGGCTCAGGGCCAATTGCTCCATGTCGGCGTTATGAAGGTAGGACAGCAGTTCGTTGCCGCACATATTGGCATTCGCAATAAGAATGAAGTAATGATGGTGCTAGCAGGGCACTCGCCATTTCTAGCGGCTTACTCTCCAGGCAAGCTGCATATTTTACAGCTTGGTTTATTGCTTCATCAGGAAGGATTCTCTAGTTTAGATCTTACTCCTGGAGGAGACGCATATAAGGGAGACCGGGCAGACCGCTATGATGAAGCTTACGTGCTATCCATATTTCTCGACAGCAAAGCCTGGACTCGGCACAGGATAACGTCACGTCTCCGGTCTATCGCAAAGAGAATGGCCGGCATTCTTCATCTGGATAAAGAGAAGCTCTCGCGCTGGCAGTCGGCTGCAAACCATCCGATTCGTTCGCTGCGCTCCTCGTTGCGATCTATTAAGGACCGCATCTGGAGCTCGACCGAAATGCGATTCTATCGTGCGGAGACGAACGTCGTGGAAACTCTCTGCGACGCTGGAGTACGGCGGAATAACTTGCAGCATTTACTGTGTTACGACCCCCCCGACCGGCGCTGCCGCTCCAAGCAGGAATTCCTGAGAGATGCTATGGCGAGAATTGAGTCGGGAGTTCATGCCTACTCAGTTATACATGGCGATGTTTTGGTTAACTATGCATGGCTTACTTCTGTAATTAGCAAGTCATTCGTCACGGAGGTGGAGCATACTTATGAATACCCTCCGCACTCGGTCTTGCTACAGCAGATTTATACCCATCCGTCCTATCGGAGACAAGGCCTTTGCTGGCGTACCCTGAAACAGATAGTGAATGATGAAGCGTCAGCCGGTGGTGTTGAGTTCATCTACGCCGCGGTGCCAGCCGGCAATCGGGCAGGCCGCCACGCGATAGAAAAAGCCGGTTTTAAGTACCAGGATAGTATTATTCGAGAGGTGCGGTTCGGTACCGCAAAGGTCAGAGTCGCAATGAACTCCGTCTGACGGCTGTGTGCACTCACGCGATTGTAAGACGAGATTGCTTCCAGAGAGCACTAACGGGTCCTCTCAGCGAATGCAAATATCTATGAATGGACTGCGGCAAATCAAACGAGCGCTTCTGGCTACCCACGGTCTTGGGCTGGCGCCGATCATCGCACGCAGTAATTGGCGGCGGCAGCGCTTGCTGATCCTTTGCTATCACGGCATCGCGATGGGTGAGGAGCATGGGGCGTATCCTGAGATGTTCCTGCCGCCGGCAATATTCGCGCGTCGCATGGAGATCCTGGCGCAATCAGGATGCAGAGTGCTCGATCTGGGAGAAGCTTTGCGGCTGCTGCAGAAGGGACAACTTCCGCCCGGTAGTGTGGCCATTACGTTCGACGACGGATGGGCGGACTTCCCTCTGTATGCCTTGCCAATCCTGCAAAAGCATGGATTTCCAGCGACCGTCTATCTGACGACCTATTATTGTCTCCTCAGCCGTCCCCTGTTTCGTTTTGCTTTGGCACATATGATGTGGAAGCTAAAGTCGAAGGTCATCGAAAACCGTAGCTTTCCGTGGCTACCGGAGCAGCTTGACTTGCGGACTGAGGCTGACCGAACTTCATTCCTCTGGAAGATCGACAACTACGCCAAACAGCAGGAGCTTTCCGGAAAGCAAAAGGACGATCTGGCCTCGGCGTTTGCCGAGACTATAGGCTTCGACTACTCCGCTTTTTGCCGGGAACGCCTTTTCCAGCTTATGAACCCGGAGGAGGTGGCTGCGATGGCCCGAGCAGGAGTCGACTTCCAACTACACACCCACCGGCACCGCACCCCGCTGGATCGGCTTGGATTTATCGCCGAAGTCGAGCAAAATCGTGACTTGATTGTAGAGATGACCGGGTCAGGAAGCCCTGTGCATTTCTGCTACCCGAGTGGCGCGGTCCGCGACGACTTCATCCTCTGGCTGAAGGAAGCTGGAGTTCAATCGGCTACGACCTGCGTCCACGGCTTAGCGACAGGTAGCGAGGACCCGTTTCGTTTGCCCCGCTTGCTTGATCAGTACGGATTCGGCGACGAAGAGTTCGAAGGGTGGTTAACCGGACTCGCCGCCTTGATACTGAGGCGAAAGAGTGTTGCTTTGGATGTGGCGCCGGAATAAACAATCAGCTTAAGCTGGTCTGAGATTGGAGAGATCCATGCTGACTCAGCTATGGATCCCTCCGAACGGTTATTTACCCATACTACTGTCCCAAGGTAGTGAATTGTTCATCGTTGTATGCCGCCATATTCCCCAAGGAATCAGTTGTCAAAGGTCGCCAGTGGTAGGTGGTGTTCGGCGACAGCCCCGTAATAGTTACAGTTTCGTCGTAGATGTTGGGTATTCCCTGACTCAGCGCTAACTGGTCCGGGACTCCCGTCACGATCGTGGATTGATAGGGGTAACTGGCATTCAGCATCTGCAGGAAGCCAAAGTTGGGGAATGGCTGCATACAGTATGGCGGCTGCAGGTTGTTGATATTGCAGGTGGGAGGAGTTGCAGTCCCATACCAGACCTCCATGGTGGTGTTTGGCTTAAAGACATTAAGGTAAATTGTGGCAGTCGTAGCGGTAACAGTTACCGTGTTAGGAGAGTCGGAGAGCTTTGGATCAATGGCTGCTACTTGGCCATTCTGCGCCGGCGTCCAGAAGAATTGCACTGGCGTAGTGTAGTCCGTCAGCGGCCCACTATAAGGATTCTGGGACGCCAGCACGGTTTCCACAGGCGGTTGCGTACCATCCGGGTTCGCGCCTGATCTCCACCGTACATAGTCGAAGCTCCACTTATAAACCTGGTTGTATTCCTTCACCGACCAGGTCCAGCCGCCATTTCCTCCGAGGGTTTGACCACCGGCACTGTCCCATACGTTGGAGAAAAGGTCATCTCCTTCGTTCAGGTAAGTATTATTACCGGTCTTGTACCAATACCACGCATAGGCGGTGGCCACCAGATCATTCAGTTCCGTGGCCTCATATAGAGTGCCTGGAACGAGCTCAGGATTCTTCGGAAGGTCATATGGATCATAAGCCAAGTCATGCTTGGTGGGAATGTATTGGGTAGCCTCCCACCAGTCCAGAACCTTCTTGATCTCCAGAGGTATTCTGGCATCTGGGGTATTACCTTCAGCCAAATCGAGTTCGTAGTAGGTTATCAGAGATTCCATGGCAAGGCCGACCATGAAAGGATGAATATTGTATTCCTGCTGGTTCGGGTTGCTGAAATTAAGATTGTAGCTCTGGTCGAGGTAACCCAGCATGACATCCACTGCGCGCAGCATAAACGCAGTGTCTCGCTGGGCGCCAATGATTTCGTTGGCCAGACGGTCATCCATCATATAGGCGCTCACTCGAATGCTTTCGGCGTAAACGCTTCCGCTAAACCAATAGTAGTATGCGGGGTTAAAGGCCAAGAGATTGACGGCGTCCTGGTATGTAGCGTCCCCCGTGCGCATATAGTTCATGGCCAGACCAAAGGGAAACTGATTGGGCTCCTGGACAAATCCGCCGGTGGTCCCGATATCGGTATCCTTGTACGGCTCCATCGCAAGCTGGCCACAGCGCTGCCATATGGGCGGATCGTTGGTATTGTGATAGTTCAAAATGTTCCAGTCATAGTCCAATACCTGCTGGTAGACACGCCCACCGTCATAGTTCCATGCTTCGAAATAAATGCCGGCGGGAATGTCCATCCATCCGGCGAAGTTACCATTGTCGAGGCCCGGCCATGGGTTGGTATCGGTAACATTCGTGCACCAGAAATCCGCGTTGTCCGCGCCCGAAGGAGCGTTCCAGTTGACCATGTTGTTCTGCCAGGTGCTAAGGCCTGGAATGGCGGGAAACGTAGTGGGTGGGGTCGCGGTAAAGGACGCGGTCGGCAGCACCGTGAAATTGTAGGTCATCGGCGTATCACCTGCGTCTTGGCCGTTCAGCTGTCCCTGGAAGTTAGCAGCAAACTGATAGTGCCCCGGAACAGCCTGGGAATTTACTCTGAGTCGCACCGTCGAGTTGGTGGTGTAGAGCGTCCCGTTGGAACAGGCTTCGTTAGCGGGATTATAGTCACCGTCCCAGCCTTGGTAAGGGGGATTGGAGGGGGCATCCAAGTCGCAAAGATACTGAGCTGTGATGCTATTGTCGGTAACGATCTGGCCCGTATCCAGATTTGTGATAACGACATTCTGCATGAGCACGATGGCCTGCGGCGATCCGCTCATTAGATTAGCCTGCGTTACAACGTAAAGATCGTTGCACTCACGCGAACTCTTCGCGGTGGGAGTGCAAGCCGGCGATTGCGTGGGATCGCCCTGATATACGTTCTGGCCTCCGATCGGCCACATTGTGAAGGCCAGAGGCCCGCTCTGACCGGTGTAGTTATCACCCATCGGCATGCTAAAGGCTTTGTAACAATTAGAACCGCAAGAACCCGTCGGCGGTCCAGGATAGGTCGCCCAAGCGGAACACTCGGCTTGCTTGATGTTGCAGCGGCCCACTATCACCAGACTTGCGACATAAAAACCCCAAGTCGGGTAAATGCTATATTCCGGAAAATGATCCACTACCACGACATGGTTGGTCGTATAGTCGTTCTGAACAATTTGCCGGGACGAGGAATTGTCAGCGCCCTGGTAATCGAGGTCGTTTTCAATGACTACGATCGAGTTACCTGGGTGTACAGTCTGCCATTGGAAGGTAATCGAAACCCCATTCACGGGGTCATAGATGCCAGGAGCAGGAACGGTCACCGTCACGGAACTCTGAATGATCTCACCAGGATAAACGGTGGCGAACAATGGCGTTGCGATCAGGAGTCCAAATATCATGAATGCCAAGCCGAGCTTTAGCCTTTGCCAATATGAAGTTGTGGCACACAACGAGGGAAAAACGGTAAATCCGGATGTCATCTTCGAATCTCCTTGTCCTAGCGCGAGCCTGTTGCATTGCGGCTGTTGAGCGCAGCCCGCGGATTGCTGCAACACAGGGCGCAATAGGGAGTGTTTTAAGTATCCGTTTTCCCGCGCACTAACGTGCACTGGAAAGTACCTAGTCAATGCACGAAAGTAACATGGTGTAATGTTACTTTGGGGTTCCGACGTAACCACGGGCGGCAAGGACGCCTCCCAGGAATGAGCTCATTTTCTCAGCGCTGACGAAAGCGATTCCGCCGGGCAAACTGACTAGAGTTTCGGCCCCTGCGTACCATGCCGCGATAACGTGTCAAGTTCCTGGCTTGCCGCCAGCACTTCGTCGGCTATCGCGGCCGCTTCCACCGCCGGTTTCACGTCATGGACGCGGACCACGTGGGCACCCTGCAAGATGCTGGCCACCATCGCAGCAAGCGATCCGTACAGCCGGTCTGCGGGCGGCGCATCCTGTCCAGATCGCCTACCGATGGTGCGACCGATGAAGGACTTGCGCGAGGTTCCAGCCAGCAAAGGGAAGCCTAGCCGGTGCAACTGGCCGAGACTTGCCAGAAGCGGATAGTTCTCCTGGAAGTTCTTACCGAACCCGAAGCCGGGATCAATCACGATGCGGTTGGGTTGGACGCCACGCTCGATGGCAACCTGCAGGCGATTCGCCAACTCGTGTTCAACCAGCGAAATCAGGTTTGGATCGTGTGGCAAGCTCCGCCACTGTCCGGGCTTGCCGCGGGTGTGCATCAGCACAACGCCGCATCCCAGCTCAGCACAGGTCGACGCCATCTGCGAATCCCATTGCAGGGCGCTGACGTCGTTGACAATCTCCGCTCCCGCGCCAACAGCCGCCCGGGCCACGGCGGCCTTGTAGGTGTCCACCGAGATCACCGCGTCGGGACGCGCTCGCAGAACGCCTTCCAGCACCGGCATCACCCGCTGCAGCTCCTCTTCTGCGCCGACAGTTGGCTTGGCCGTGCCGGCAGGGTTTGTCTCTTCGCCGCTGACATTGGCTCCTGGCCGGGTCGATTCTCCCCCAATGTCCAGAATGTCTGCGCCTTCCTCCAGCAAGCGCAGGGCATGGGCCACTGCTTTCTCCGAGGCAAGAAAGCTTCCGCCGTCGTAGAACGAATCGGGAGTGACGTTGACGACCCCCATGATGACAGTCCTCTCGCCCAGTTCAAGGAAGCGGGAGCGCCGTTGCCAATGGTAGCGAGGTCGCATTCCGCGATTGTAACCGGCGGCGAATCGCACCCCGTGCGGGATAGCTCCTCCGGCAGCACGATAGCGTCAAAACTCAACAAAAACGGCTTGCCTGTCGATGCTATGATCGGGAGAGTAGTGTTATGTTCCGGGTTCGATATTTCGTCGCACTGATCATCGGCGTTGCCCTGCTCACTCCTGCCGTTGCCGGCAACAAACAGAATCCGCAATCAGCCGGAAAGCTCACTCACGACATTCGGGCGATTCTCGACGATCCTGATAGCGTCCGCGGTTTCTGGGGAATCTATGCCATCTCCCTGGACAGCGGCAAGACAATCTTCGCGTTGAATCAGGACAGATTGTTCACCCCGGCATCCAACGCCAAGCTTTTCACAACCGCTGCGGTCTTCGGGCTCATCGGCCCCGATTACCGCTTCAAGACCACAGTGGAGACGATGGGCACGTTGGATAAATACGGCCGCTTGAACTCCGATCTTGTGCTGGTGGGGCGCGGCGATCCCAATCTTTCCGGTCGCACCTTGCCGTATAACATGCACACCGAGCGCAAGGTGCCCCCCATCCAGGTGCTGCAGGACTTAGCTGACCAGCTTGTGCAGCATGGCTTGAAGTACGTGGATGGCGACGTGGTGGCCGACGATTCCTATTTCGTCTGGGAGCGTTATGACGAGGGCTGGTCGCAGGATGACCTGGCGCGCGAGTGGGGCGCGCCGGTGTCGGCACTGACCATCAATGACAACGTCATCTTCGTGAACATCATGCCGGCCGACCGGCCGGGCGAGCGCGCCTTCCTCAGCATCGCGCCCTTTCCGGAGTATTACAAGATTGACAATCGGGTGATGACCACGCCGTCAGGAAGTGGCCCGCGCACGGTTTCCATCAACCGCGAACCCGGTTCCAAACAGCTCACCTTCTGGGGCAACATTCCCCAGGACGATCCTGGCTTCGGCGAGGCGCTGGCTATCGACGATCCTGCTGACTTCAGTGCGCGGCTGTTTCGCCAGTTGCTGGAAGAGCGCGGCGTGACAATCTATGGGCGCGCGCGCACTCATCACACCGAATTGGCTTCCACCCAGACCTTCAGCGTGACCTCCATGGCATCGGGAGGTGGCGATGCGACGCGTCCCCCGAATCTGTTCCCTTTGCTATTGGCTAGCTATCAATCGCAGCCTGTCGCGCAGGACCTACGCGTCATCAATAAGGTCAGTCAGAATCTCCATGCCGAATTGATGCTGCGCCTGCTGGGCAAGGAAAAAGGGACATCGGGATCGATCGAAGCCGGGCTTGAAGTGCTACGCGGCTTTCTGGTGAACGCCGGCATCAAACCCGACCAGTTTGTTTTTTACGATGGTTCAGGATTGTCGCGCGAGGATTTAGTGACGCCGCAAGCCGTTGTGAGCTTGTTGCAATACTGCCGGCTGCAATCCTGGGGACAGGCGTTCGAAGATACCTTGCCCATCGCCGCCATTGATGGCTCGCTCGCCGATCGTTTCCGCAATACCGCCGCCGCGGGGGTCGTTCACGCCAAGACCGGCTCGCTGACTCACGTTTATTCTCTGGCGGGTTATGGCACCACGCAGTCGGGCGACCACGTCGTGTTCTCGGTGATGACCAATAACAACAACATGCCGACGAAGAAGGCACTGGATACGATTGATCGCATCGTCGTTCGGCTGATGGAAGATAAGAAGTGAGTTCGCCACTTGATAGTGGGTCAGTTTGAGATTCTCGCGCTTACTGGTGTCGGTGGAGCACGCCTTGAGGCGTGCATATTGATGCCTCCAATTCGATACGCGCTTTAGCGCCTGAGGTAGATTTACCCCTTACCTCAGCGGTTGAAGCCGGGACATTAGAAAGAGAGCTCTCAACTGCACGCCTGAAGGCGTGCTCCACCCAAGATAACTTGGACCACTATTCAGACTGACCCATTATGCGTCTTTTGGATGCGGCTTGAGGCTGCCTCTGCCAACAGCATCAGAACGAGAACAGCATCTGTAGATCGATCCGTCGATTGGCTGAGCCAGACGAAAACGGCGCTGGGGCCAGGGCATTCGAGATTCCGAAATACTGCGACCCCAGGACCCCGATGGGCGTAGCGTAATTCACGTTGTTCAGTAAGTTGCGTGCGCTGACGCTGAAGGTCAGGTTGTATTTGTGATTGGTTTCGTTGCCGAAGGTGAATGGGCTGCCACCGCCGCCGGTGAGGCCACGGCCTCCGAGTCCACTACCATGACCACCGCTTGGGTGGCCGCCCGTCGGCCCGCTTGAGGCGCCTTTTTCCAGCTTCGGTCCCAGTCCAAAGGTCTTGCTCAGCCGTAGATTGAGGGTGAACAGAGGCGGCCCAGCGCCGTAGTTTATGGGCGCGATGGTTTGGCCGGGAAGCGGTACCGTGTTGAATGTGCCGTAGGGCGTCACGTAGACTTTGCCGCCCGGCCCTGGTGTGGAGCCAAGTGCGGGGCGATCGTTGAAAATCGAGTCCCCGTTAAGGTCTTGTCCCACGACAATGTCAAACGGCGAACCTGAGTCCGCAATAATGAAGGGGCTCAGACGAAACGCATAGGGCAGAGAAATCGTCCCGCCTACAAAGACACGGTTGCGAACGTCGAACGCGGCACGTCCCCAGTCCTGCATGGGATCGTAGGAGTTCGAAATGAATTGGGGGTTGATAGTGCCGCCCCCGAAAGCGCCACCAAAACCGCCTCCACCTGCGGACGAGGAAATCGAGATCGGGCCGCCCGAGCCGAGATCGCTGTTGGCAAAGCCCAGCGCGTAAAAGCCAAAGAGCGAAACTTTGTTCCTGAGACTGAATCTCACGTTGGTGATCAACTGGTTTTGCTCAAAGATTCCACCGGAGTTGTACTGGTAGATATTGTCGTTGTTGCCGAGCGGCGTGATACCGCTGCTCGGATACGTCCCGGGCAAAGGCGCATTGGCATTGCGCAAGAACAGTTGGTGAACGCCGCGTGAATTGAGATAGGTGACCGACACCGTGGCGTTCTTGGTGACCTGCCGCTCCACGCTGAACGCTGCCTCCATGGTGTAGGGCACGTGCAGGTTGTTCTGGACTTGATACGTCGTTGGCGAGTTGGTGGCCAGGGTCGCGAGCTGCGCCGGCGTGGGAATTAACGGATAGAAATTAGGATTGGCAACTACATATTGCTGCTGCGTGATGCCGTTGTAGCGCTCGGCCTGCAGGATGTAATCGTACGAGAAGCGGTCGTAGAAGATTCCATAGCCGCCGCGCAGCACCGTCTTCGGCGCAGTCTTGCTGTGTCCCAGACCCCACGCCACGCTTACCCGCGGCGCCCAATTGCCCTCGTAAGGAATACCGGTCTGCGTCTCATAGCGCAGACCGTAGCTGAGAGTGATGTTGGGACGGATCTTCCACTCGTCCTGCGCATAGAGCCCCACGTCGATCATGGACACGTCGGAAAGCGGTTGTCCCGCGACCAGTGTGAATTGACTGGCGCCACCGCCCAGCGCGCGAATCTCCGCCGGAGTCAAGCCCTGCTCCAATCCGTTGACCGTGATCTGGTAGGCATTCAGTGACGAAAAGTTATACGCACCGTTAAAGCCCGAATTCTCGGTACTGGAAAAAACTGTCCCGCGCAGCCTCCCGCCAAACTTGATGAAGTGTTTCCCGTGCGCAATGGAGGTGAAGTTTTGTAATTCGTAATGGTCCTGATCGTTGACCGACGTGCCTTGCGAACTTCCACCGCTGGTGAAGGCTCCCTGCACCACCAGTGTAGGGTCCAAACTGAGAGGAGTCTGATTGTCGCTGTCGCGGATGAACTGGAAGCGTGTCTCATTCACGATGGTTGGGCTGATGATCTGGGTATCGGTAATCTGCACCGTATTTTCAGTGCTATTGGAGTTGTAGCCCGTCGAAGCCAGCGAGAATGCTCCAATCCCTCCGTTGTCCTGCGTGTTCTGCGAGTACTGATAGCGGATCGTCAGCGTGTTGCTGGAGCTCAGTTGGAAATCAGCACGCGGGCTGATGTTGAGCCGCTTCGACGGACTGGGCACTGCGGCGCTGTAAGGAGTAGCGATATTACCGGGACCCAGCACCTGCGCCGCGATCACGCTGACGTTGTCGATGTCCCGTTGCTGAACGGTGAAGAAGAATGACGCGCTCTTGTCGATGGGGCCGCTGACATTTCCGTTGAAGATTTCCGAGTAGTAACCGGGCGTCGAGGTGATAAACGGATTCAGTGAATTGAACGCCGACGAGTTGCCGTTCACCATGAATTGGCCGTGAAACTTGTCGGTTCCCGGCTTGGTGAGGATCTCGATTCTCCCGTAACCGAGCTTGTCGAACTCGGCGGAGAAAGGATTCTGGTTGATGCGGATTTCGCGGATGGCCGACTTGGGCGGAAGCTGTCCGGCGGTAAAACCATCAACGTAAATCTGACCGCCATTCGGTCCCGCGGAGGGTCCAGCGAGCGCTTGCAGCTCCGATTGCAGCTCATCGGGATCGTCCGAGAGCGCGTCGAGATCCTTACCTTTCAGCACGATCGTTCCCGCGCTGTTTTCCGGACTCACGCTCACCGCGGGCGCTTCTTCCTGCACCTCGATGTGTTGCTGCTCAACCGCGATCTGCAGCTGGATGTCGAAGGCCTGGGTTTGTCCGGGATTGATTTGTACGTCTGCTTCCGTATCCAAAGCAAAGCCCTTGGCAATGGCGGTTACCGTATAGGCGCCCGGTGCGAGTCCCCTGATTTCGTAAACTCCGTCGTGGTTGCTTTGAACGGTCAGGGTCTTGCCATCTGCGCCGGTGGCTGTGATCGTCGCCTGCGGAACGACAGCAC
The DNA here is from genome assembly GCA_963789245.1 of uncultured Acidobacteriaceae bacterium. GTDB lineage: Bacteria > Acidobacteriota > Terriglobia > Terriglobales > Acidobacteriaceae > Bog-257. The sequence continues at coordinate 678,369 of CAWBKE010000012.1, forward strand.
CGGAAGGATCGGTGATCTTACCGCGCAGCATACCCGAAGAAGTTTGCGCGGAGATCGGGCCCAGGCTGATCGAAAGCAACAAAAAGACTATGGCACACAAACGCATTTAGAGTATTTAGACCTTTATCAAAACAGAACAGTATGGTTGCTGAATGTATTCCTTTACGGTGTGTCTCCCGTTCCCGCATTTGAGCTGGTGGAGAGATTCCAAGGGGACAGAATGGTGCTGGCCGCCCTGGGTGAGGCGGCAGTGAGAATTGGCTCGACACCACTGAGCAGAATAATCACTTGCGACGGCGAATCAGCCGCGCCTTCGGTGGCGACAATCATCAGTGCGTCGCCCTTTTGTAGCTGGCTCAAAGCCACGGCGGGCATGCGGTTCAGTAACTGCTGAAAGTCCGGCGGCCCTCCCTGCCTCGCACCACCGGGTGCAGCCTCGCCGCCCAGTCGCGCTCCCCCACTTTGCGCTCGCGTCGGGGCGCCACCGGCAGCCATCGCTCCCGCGCCAGCTGGCGGCGCACCTTTCAGCTGCATGGCGATGCGCTGCGCGAACATCGCCGGCAACTGGTGCATCTGCGAGTCAGGCGCAATCTTCAGGGTTACCGGACGCTTGTTCGCCAGATCGGTTACGGTGATGGTGTTGTTTGCAGCATCCGTGGAAATCACCGCGGCGGCGATACTGCGGAAGGTTCCGGAGACAATCTCCGCCGCAGCCATTTCTTTGCCGTCTTCACTTTTGGGGCCGCGGGCGCGAAGCTGGTCGCCTGGCTTGATCTGGTCGAGCGTTCCCGGCTTGGCATCGTCAAACTTCACCGAATCCGGAGCGTAGCGACGAATGATCGTGTCCTTCGAGACGTGAACCGCAAGCGTGCTCGGCGATCCCAATGTGCCGGTGGAGAGTGTGATGGTCGCCGTGCTGATATCGACTGCCTTCACCACTCCACCTGTACCGTGTTTCTGCCACTCCTCGCGATCGTGCTCCTGCTTTTCGGCGACGTCAGACTTCTTCATAAGGACCGCGGATGTTGCCGTGATCGACTTGCCATCGTCGGAGGCGGTTCCACCCGCCAACATGCGGTCGCCGACCTGCACATCGCTTACCTGGATGGCGGTCGCGGTCTTCAGATCCGTTTGTCCCGGTGCCAAGCGGACCAGTCGCGTTGTCGGCTGAAGGGTGACGTTAATCTCGGAGCCGGCATCGGTCGTCAAGGTGACGGTATTGCCGCTCACTGTCTTGACGACTCCGACTACCCGCGCTTTCTTCGGCGCACCCGCCTGCTGCGCGGCTTCGCCCTGCTGCCCCAACGAGAGATGCGAACCCGCAATCAACAACACGGCAAGAACGAGCGCGGGGGCAGTCGCACCCAAGATCTTCGATTGCATTAAGCTACGCATTTGCACCTGCTACTACCTAAACATAAGGCAAGACGGGCCTGTGTTAAGAAAACATAAGTTTTGTAAATGCTACCAGTAACGATGGGCCACTTTCTTAAATGGTGGGGTTTCCGATGCGGCGGCGGCTCCCGTGGCCGATTGTCCCACTTTGGATAAGCAAGTTGTAAAAGTTTTGTGTCGGCCCTCCTTGTCCTTTGTCTTCTCTTTTCCGTTCGTATAAAGTGCGGGCGGGACTAGGGACGCCATTGAGCCCCACTCCCCAGGGTTCTACTTAATCTGCAATTGCGGTCAGGAGATCAGAATGGTTGCTCGAGAGCAGTCCAGAAGCGAAGCGTCGCGTTTCGGCCGCGCCGCCATCGCAGCCTTTGCGGCCGTGTTGCTGTTGACACTTGCTGCGCAGACGGCGTCAGCGCAGACCTACACCATCCTCTATACCTTCCAGGGGGGAACGGACGGCGGTTTCCCGCAAGGTGGGCTTTACCGTGATTCTTCCGGAAATCTCTACGGCATAACCAATACCGCCGGCAACCGTAACGATTGTAACGACTATGGTTGCGGAACCGTCTACAAGCTGAATCCGAGTGGCCAGCTCACCGTTTTGCACACCTTTACCGGCGGCGCGGATGGCTGGCCCAACGCAACGTGGGGCTCGTTGATCGCCGATCCGGCCGGCAATATGTACGGCATGGCATCGATAGGAGGTGTCCGCGATAACGGCACAATATTCCGGATAACTCCCGCCGGAGGGTTTACTGTCGTGCATACCTTTCCCTCATCCCCTAACGACGGCCTGGGCCCGCAATTCACCCTGCTGCGAGATCCGACCACCGGCATCATGTATGGCACGACCTTCGGCGGCGGCGCCAACGGTTACGGGGCCGTGTACGCCTTGTCCAAAGCTGGAATTACGAGCGACATTGTGCTGCATAGCTTCGACTTTGGCGATGGAGCCCTCCCGCAAGGGAGTGTTGCGACCGATGGTGCAGGGAATCTTTATGGCACCGCCGGTCAAGGCGGTACCAGTGATTGCGGTGTTGCCTTCAAGATGAGGAACATCGGGCCGGGCTACACCGTGCTCCACAACTTCACCTGCGCGCCCGATGGTTACTTTCCGGGATCGGTGGTGCTGGACGCCCAGGGAAACATGTACGGTGGCACCCAGGAGGGCGGTGACGCCGCAGCCTGCCCCGGTTTTGGCTGCGGCATCATTTTCAAAATCACCCCCAGCGGGCAGGAAACCATACTGCACACCTTCCGTGGCAGTGAAGGCGCGGTTCCCAATGAGCTTATGTTCGACTCCCACGGCCTGCTGTGGGGCACGACCGCGGGCGGCGGCGCCCACGATCAAGGAACCATTTTCACAATCACTACCGACGGAACCTATACCGACGTGTACGACTTCGAAGGCGGGTTGAACGGCGGAGTCCCTTACGCTGGGCTGATCGAGGATTCCGAAGGGAACTTTTACGGCACTACCGGGGGAGGCATTGTGGGGTGCATTCAAAGCGGCTGCGGCATGATCTTCAAGTTCACACCGCAGTAAGCGCCTTATTCACCGTTGAGTGCGCGACACAATACTCATTAACTATTGCGGGGTCGGTTTTCGAAAATCGCCCCGCTTTTTCTGACCATCTATAACCCTGTAACCCTGGCAATATCGCTGTCCACACCGTCGATAGCGCGATTAGAATGGGCCACACCGTTTAGGGGAACCTTCTGGCCGGATTCTCGTACTAAATAGAGACAGGAAGACGATGCAACTACAAATCGAAAACCTCTCCAAACGCTATCCCAACGGGACACAGGCGTTGCAGGACGTCTCGCTGACCATCCCTCAAGGCATGTTTGGACTACTTGGCCCCAACGGAGCAGGGAAGTCCACGCTGATGCGAACCCTGGCCACACTACAGGAAGCCGACAGTGGCAGCGCGCGATTGGACGGCATCGACGTGCTGCGCCAGAAGGACGAAGTCCGCAGGCTGCTGGGCTACCTGCCGCAAGAGTTCGGGCTGTATCCCAAAGTCACGGCGGAGAGACTCCTGTCCCACTTTGCCGAGCTCAAAGGAATCGAGAACGCAAAAGAGCGGCGTGAGGTTGTGCGCGCTCTGCTGCGGCAGACGAACCTGTGGGAGCATCGCAACAAGCCGCTAGGCAGCTATTCCGGAGGCATGAAGCAGCGCTTTGGCATTGCGCAGGCGCTGCTGGGCAATCCGCGACTCATCATCGTCGACGAGCCTACCGCCGGCCTCGATCCCGAGGAGCGCGTCCGCTTTCACAATCTGCTCAGCGCCATCGGCGAGAATGTCGTGGTCATTCTCTCGACCCACATTGTCTCCGATGTGAGTGACCTGTGCCGCAACATGGCGATCATCCATCAGGGGCGTGTGCACGCCGCGGGCGATCCCACGACACTGGTCGGAGAACTCAACGGACGCGTCTGGAAGAAGGCGATCGCGCGCTCCGAGGTGCCGGACTATCAGCAACGCTTCCGTGTCATCTCCATGCGGTTGTTCGCGGGCAGGACTCTGCTGCATGTGCTGAGCGACGAGTTGCCTGAGCCGGGCTTCGAGCCGGTGGTGCCTGACCTTGAGGACCTTTACTTCGCGAACATCCGCGGCTTTACCCAAGGCGCGGCCAATTGACGCGATGCTGATTAACATCTTTTTCTTCGAGCTTCAACAACGCCTGCGGCGCATTTCGACCTGGGTGTACTTCTTTGTCTTCCTGGCGCTAGGCTGCCTGTTCACGTTGATGTCGGGCGGCGCCTTCGGCGGCGCCAGCGTCGACTTCGGCACCGGCGGCAAGGTGCTGGTCAATTCGCCGTACGCACTCAATTCGATCATCACCTTCATCAGTTTCTTTGGCCTGGTTATTACCGCAGCCATCGCCGGGCAGGCGACGTATCAGGACATCGACAGCAACTCCACGCCCTTTTTCTACACCGCTCCCATTACCAAGCTCGACTACCTGGGCGGGCGCTATCTCGCCGCGTTCGCGGTGCAAGTCCCGATTTTCGCGAGCGTAGGCCTGGGAGCGTGCGTCGGCACACTCATGCCGTGGATCGATAAGACTCGGCTGGGCCCGCAGACGGTTGCAGCTTACTTTCAGCCATACTTCATCAACGTATTACCGAATCTGTTGTTTCTGACGGCGATCTTCTTCGCATTGGCGGCGCTTACGCGCAAGATGCTTCCGGTCTATGTCGCCAGTGTGCTGGTGCTGATCGGCTATTTCGCTGTGGGTCAGCTCTCCGGCACGGCACTGACGGTGAGCGTGCATGCGGCATTAGCCGACCCGCTGGGCGGCGCGGCCATCGACCGTATCACGCGCTACTGGACCCCGTTCCAGCGCAACACGCAGCTCATCCCGTTGCAGGGAATCCTGCTGGCGAACCGTGCCTTGTGGCTAGGCGTGGGAGCCATTTTCATGGCGTTTACCTGTGCCAAATTTGCCTTCGCTTACCCTGCGGAAAAAAGCAAGCGCCGGCAGGTGGTCGAAGAGAAGGAAGCGCTTCGGTCTGCGGATGCGTTGCCCATTGCACACCCTACATTTTCCGCAGGTGCGTCTCTGCGGCATGTGCTGTCGCTGACCGGCATCCAATTCACGGAAACCACCAAGAACGTTTTCTTCCTGGTGCTGATGCTGGCCGGCTTTCTGTTTTCGATCTTCACGGCGGCGGGGCTAAGCAATCCGCTGGCCTCCAGGACGTGGCCCGTTACCGCCCAGATGGTCCTGATGGCGAACGCGGGTTTTACCATATTCGCCATTGCGATCATCATCTTCTACTCCGGCGAGCTGGTGTGGCGAGAGCGCGACGCGCAGCTTAACCAGGTGATGGACGCGCTGCCTTTGCAGCGGTGGGTGCTTTTCTGCTCCAAGCTGTTCGCTCTGATGCTGGTGCAGGTCGTGGTGGTGGTACTGATCCTTGCTGCCGGCATGGTTGTGCAGATTGCCCAGGGCTATTACCACTTTGAACTCGGCCTGTACTTCCGCGAACTCTTTCTCAATCGGCTGATCGGGCTGTGGATTCTTTGTGTGCTGGCGATGTTCGTTCAGACCATCGTCAACAACAAATATCTCGGCCATTTTGTGATGGTGTTATACATCATCGCTACGCTGGCGCTGCCCCCGGCGGGATTTCAGGATTATCTCTATCGCTTCGGGCAGACGCCGCAAGTCACCTATTCCGACATCAATGGCTATGGCCCGTACCTGCAGCCGCTGATCTGGTTCCGGATCTACTGGACGATTGCCGCGGTGCTACTGGCGATCCTCACCAATCTGCTGTGGGTGCGTGGCACAGAGAGCAGCTGGCGCGTGCGGATGAGTCTTGCCGCCGCAAGGTTCTCGCGGGCGACGATGGCCGGCGCCACGGTCTGTGTTGTGCTGATGCTCGGCGCCGGCGGCTACATCTTCTACAACACGCACATCCTCAATCCTTATCGCACCACGTTCAAGATTGACGACGCGCGGGCGCAGTACGAGAAGAAGTACCGGCAATACTGGTCGCTGCCGCAACCGCGCATTACCGATGTGACGACGCAGATCGATATCTATCCGGAGAAGCGTTCGGTCTCCGCGCATGGCACCATCTGGCTGGAGAACAAAACTTCCTCCGGCATCGATCGGGTTGCCGTCACGATCTGGCCACAAGACCTCGCGCCGCTACCCCGCCCCCACATCCAGATCCAGAAGCTCAGCTTTGCCGGAGGCCAGACGGCGCTAATCGAAGATGCGTCGCTTGGCTTCTATCTTTACAAGCTGCCCACGCCACTGCCGCCGCAAGGCCGCATTCAGCTTGATTACTCACTGCAGTACGACAACCCGGGATTCGAGAACTCGCGGCCTAACACCGACATTGTGCATAACGGAAGCTTCATCAACGATCGCTATTTCCCATACATCGGCTATGCCCCTGAGATCGAATTGACCGATGACAGCACACGCCACAAGCATGGTCTGGAGAAGGTGCGCCGGCTGCCCAAGGTCGATGACGTCGCGGCGCGCCAGTACAACAGCGTCAGCTTCGATGCCGACTGGATCAACCTCGACGCCACTGTCAGCACCAGTGAAGATCAGATCGCGATCGCTCCCGGATATCTGCAGAAGGAATGGGTAGAAAACGGGCGGCGCTACTTCCATTACAAGATGGACGCGCCCATCCTGAACATCTACTCGATACAATCGGCGCGCTACGCCGTGCGCCGCGACCACTGGCACGGCGTCAATCTGGAGATCTATTACCAGCCGGGACACGAGTTCAACCTGGACGACATGATGCAGAGCATGAAGGAGACGCTGGACTACTGCACTGCGAACTTCAGCCCCTTCCAGTTCCATCAGCTTCGCATCATCGAATTTCCCGGTTACGGGACCTTTGCCGAGTCGTTCGCCAACACCATTCCTTTTTCCGAGTCCATCGGCTTCATCACCAAGGTCAGCAAGAAACCCGATGCCGTCAACTTGCCTTTCTATGTGACCGCGCATGAGACCGGACACCAGTGGTGGGCCCATCAGGTCATCTCCGGCTATGTTCAGGGGGCAACATCAATCGACGAAACCATGGCGCAGTACACGGCGCTGATGGTCATGAAGCACCACTTCGGAGCGGAATCGATGAAGAAGTTCCTGCGTTTTGAACTGGACCAATATCTCCGCGGCCGCTCGCAGGAACGCAACGAAGAGTATCCGCTGTACATCGTCGATCCCAACCAGGGCTACATTCACTACAACAAGGGCGCCATGGTGATGTACGCGCTGCAAGACTACATTGGCGAGGACAAGGTCAACGAGGCGATCCGCGGATTTCTGAAACAGTATGCCTTCAAGGGGCCGCCGTATCCTACTTCGCTCGATCTGGAAGGTTATTTCCGCAAAGTCACGCCGCCGGAGTATCAGTACCTGTTTGACGATATGTTCCTGAACATCACGCTATACGACGATCGCGCAGTTTCCGCCGACTATGTGCAGCGTGCCGACGGGAAATACGATGTGCACCTGACGGTCGAAGCCAAGAAGTTCCGCGCCAACGGTCGCGGCGAAGAACATGCTGTTCCAGTGAATGACATGATCGACATTGGCGTGCTGGATGCCGACGGAAAGTATCTCTACCTGCAAAGGCACAAGATCGATCAGGAGAAGACCGATTTCACGTTGACGGTCGACAAGCTTCCGGCGCAGGCGGGCATCGATCCGGTGGACAAGCTGATCGACCGCAATCCAGACGACAATGTGATCGCGGTGAAGAAGCGGTAGCGTGGGTAGAGCTGGCCTTCAGGCCAGCGTCCCGCCTCTATTTTCGTTTCGAGCTGGCTTCAGCCGGCGACACAGAGACGCCCAGCTCACTTGCTCATCTGCTGCGCCAGATACGGGCCGATGCCCATCTCCTTGATAGAGTGCAATTGCGCTTCCAGAAAATCGGCGTGCCGCTCTTCGTCATGGAGCAAGCGATCGAACAAGTCCTTGGTGCCGGCGTCTCCGGCTTCGCGGCAAATGGCCGAGGCTTCGTTGTATTCGCGAATGGCATTCGTCTCGTCGGTTAGCCCAGCCTCCAGCTGCTTGGCGACATCGCTGCCGATTATGGGCTTCAACGGAATATTGACATTCGGCGCCGCGTCGAAATAGATGATGCGCTCGATCAGCGCCTCGGCATGGCGCATTTCTTCGATGGCCCGCGTCTTGGTAAGTCCCGCCAGCCGGCCATAGCCCCAGTTTTCGCAAGTCTCGGCCTGCACCATGTACTGCACAACCGCCGTCAGCTCGCCGCTGAGAGCGATGTTCAACTGCTCAATTACCTTCTGATCACCACGCATGAATTTCTCCTGGTCTTTACCTTCGCGCGATTGTGCCGGGAACTCTGCGAGATAGATCACAGATGTCGGTGATGTTGATTGTGAGGCTTCGCATGCCCGTGAATCCGAGGTCGCGCCACTCTCATCCATGATTGGGTATTGTTAGCGCAATTATTCGATGAGGAGGAGGTGTGGCAATAGCAAGAACATTCAAGATTGGTGGCGACATGGAAGTAAATCGCCTGGGATTCGGGGCGATGCGACTTACCGGCGAGGGCATCTGGGGCGAGCCCAAGGATAGGGACGAAGCAAAGCGCGTTCTGAAGCGAGCGATCGAGCTGGGCGTCAACTTCATCGACACCGCTGACTCCTACGGTCCGGCGGTCAGCGAGCGCCTGATCGGCGAGGCATTAGCGCCGTTTCCCAAGGGCTTGGTGGTCGCCACCAAAGGCGGCTTCGCCCGCCAGGGCCCGAATGCATGGGCAGTTGTCGGCCGGCCTGAGTACCTGGAGCAGCAAGTGGAGATGAGCCTGCGTTGGCTGAAGACGGACACCATCGCTCTCTGGCAACTGCATCGCATCGATCCCAAAGTTCCGGTGGAAGAGTCGTTGGCTCCGATTGTGAAGCTACAGAAGCAGGGCAAGATACGGCACGTCGGACTAAGCGAAGTGAAGCCGTACGAGATTGACCGGGCGCGCAAGGTGATCAAGATCGTTAGCGTACAGAATATCTACAACGTGGCTGACCGGCAGCATGAAGATGTTCTGCAATATTGCGAGAAGAACAACCTGGCATTTATTCCGTGGTTCCCGGTCGCGGCCGCGGCCGGCAAGCTCGCCCAGCCGGGAGGTAAATTGGGTGATATTGCGAAGCGGCACGGCGCAACGGTCGCGCAGCTCTCCGTAGCATGGTTGCTACATCGTAGCCCGGTGATGCTGCCCATCCCGGGAACTTCCTCGGTTCGCCATCTGGAAGAAAACATGAAGGCGGCGGAGATCGCGCTGTCCGACAAGGAAATGCAGGAGATCGAGGCTGCGGCGGGATCGGAAGCTGCGTAAGGATCGACGCAGACTCGATGTTCCAAGGCGTGTCACGGGTGAAGAGCAGGGCGCTCCGCGCGGCCTCAAGTGTGCGTAAGAACCATGTCGCCGCTCTGCGGCTCGCATTATTTCCCACTAGAGCGGGGGCTACGCCCCCGCCTAACATCATTCCGCCGCTGCGCGGCTAGTTTGACCGATTATCAATCTGTTTGCCCCACCAGACCGGGTTAGAGTGGAGTTTCGTAACAGCCTCTCGCGGCCCCGGCTAACATCATTTCGCCGCTGTGCGGCTGAATGCAGCCAGTTTCGATGCTTCGCGTTAAACCGCAATCTGATGAGTGGAGTTCTCACGCAGGCTCTCAGGCCCTTGGTCGGGTGACACCTCAGGCGATGGGCGAGGAAATGTGGATCTCCGTCAACTCGCCACTGCGGGCGCGGTTACCCGCCGGGGCAGCAGCTCGCCGATGCGGCGGATTTGTGCTCCCACCCCGCGCAGCTTCTCTTCAATGTGCTCGTAGCCGCGATCAATGTGGTACACACGGTCGATGATGGTCTCGCCATCGGCGACGAGCGCGGCCAACACCAGAGACGCGGATGCCCGCAGATCGCTGGCTTGTACGGCGGCGCCGCTGAGCGGAGTGCGGCCGCGAACCACGGCGCGGCTGCCTTCGATCCTGACGTTCGCTCCCATGCGCACCAGCTCCTGGGCGTGCATGAAGCGGTTCTCGAAAATGTTTTCCGTGACCACGCTGCTGCCCTCGGCCTGCGTCGCCAGCGCCATGTACTGCGCCTGCATGTCGGTGGGGAAGCCGGGATATTCCTCGGTCACCATGTCGGCGCTCTTCAGAGGCCCGTTGCTCACAACACGCACTGAATCGCCATTGGTGCGCACGGTCACGCCGCATTCCTCAAGCTTTTGCAGCAGCGCGCCCAGGTGAAGGGGATCGCACGCGGTGACGAGAAGATCGCCGCCGGTAAGCGCGCCGGCAACGATGAACGTACCCGCCTCAATGCGGTCGGGGATGATGCGGTGCCGCGCGCCGCGTAACTTCTCGACGCCGCGAATGCGGATGGTATGCGTCCCAGCGCCCTCGATGTGCGCTCCCATCTTGCCCAGCAGTGCAGCCAAGTCGACCACCTCCGGCTCGCGCGCGCAGTTTTCCAGCACCGTCTCGCCTTCGGCAAGAGTCGCAGCCATCAGCAAATCTTCGGTTCCGGTAACGGTGATCTTCTCGAAGATGACGCGCGCGCCCTTCAAGCGCGTGGCGCGTGCCTGAATGTAGCCGTGCTCCTGGGTGATCGTCGCGCCTAGCTTTTCCAACCCCTTAAGGTGAAGGTTGATGGGACGGGCTCCGATGGCGCAGCCGCCGGGCAGTGAGACCCGCGCCTCGCCCATGCGAGCCAGCAGTGGACCAAGAACCAGCGTGGAAGCGCGCATGGTCTTGACCAACTCATAGGAGGCTTCGGGATTCACCAGATCGCGGCAGCAAATGGTCGTACGATGCTGCGCACGGCCATAGCCGAGCTCGACCTCCGCACCCATCGCAGCCAGCAGCTTGCGCTCGGTCTCGATATCGCGCACCTGGGGAATGTTCTCCAGGATGACCGGCTCGTCCGTGAGCAGAGCCGCAGCCATGGCCGGCAGCGCAGCGTTCTTCGCACCGCTGATACGAACGGTGCCCAGCAGCGGATTTCCGCCGCGGACTACAAACTTATCCATCGGTGAGTGTCCTAAACCAATACTGCGAACGCCGAACTTTCGAATCACGGCGCTACCTCATTTTACGAGTAATCGGGCCAGGAGTCGCTGCGAGTACGGCTTACCCTAGGGATGCGCGGAGACACGCGCGCGAAATGACCCGCGGAGTATACCGCATCGGCGGCTGTGGAAAACAAGGGTTGCTTCGGCTCCGGCTGGAGACGGGTTAAGCCCTGGGATGGCATCCCGAACGAACGTTCGTTAATTAGCATCAAAGTGCAGCGGACCGCCTGTTTTCAATCGCTTTAGCAGGTTACTTTGTGATAATTCGCAAGTGTTCCACGTGGAACAATTTGTAAAGTTGCCCGTCCACCGGAGAAGGGAAGGCCGGCTGCGGGGAGCAGCTTCCATCCGGGTCAAGTCGCACCCCGGCGGACAAGAGAGGGGCCCGTGTTGTTTGGGGGATTTCGGTCTTTGGCTTACCCTTGTAAACGCGAGGTGTCTAAACAGCATCATGCAAAAACCAAAATCTCTTTTTGTAGCATTGTTGATGGCGCTCGCCGGCTGGTTGGTGATCGGCGCAACGGCGACAGCGCAGGAGCAATCCAGCAAGGTGATTCCGAATTCCGTTTGGGTGGGCGCCGATGGCAAGTTCGAATCCGATCCTGACACTGCTCTGGTGCAGTTCGGCGTTTCTGCGCAGGAAGAGAAGCTGCCGGAAGCAACCCAGAAGGCGACACAGGCAGCCGAGCAGATTCGCCAGCTTCTGCGCAGCAACGGACTCGATCCCAAGGACGCTCAGATCAGCCGCTTCGCTACCCAGCCGGTTTACGACTACAAGAATCCCAAGCGCAAACTGGTTGGCTATCGCGTGGACGCCAACATCAGCATCAAGCTGAAGGACTTCTCCAAGATCGGGCCCATCGCGCAAGGGCTGGCGAACCTGGACGTGACCGAGACGTCGATCAGCTATTTGCTGGACGACATGGACGCGGCCAAGATCAAGGCGGTGGAAGACGCGCTGCGCCGCGCGCATAATGAAGCCAATGCGGTCGCGCAATCCAGCGGACGAACCCTCGGCGAGCTGTCGTACGCATCGGTCGATACCTTTGAGCAACAGCCCATTCGTCCGATGATGGCGAGGGCTGCTCCGATGGCTGCCGAAGCCGCACCACCGCCGACTGCCGAGTTTAGCGCCGAGAAGATAACCGTGACCGCACACGTGAACGCGCTGTATAACCTGAAGTAGGTTTCACGTCGGGGCCGTTAAGGTTAGACGCAAGCCCAAGCAGCGCGCGACTTTCCTGCCGCTTCGGCGTTCATGTAACGGAGGACCAGCTCCGTTGGAGGAACGAATGAGAGCAATCGTCGCTCTGCTTGCATTGGCCCTGACCGCTGGGGTCAGCGTTCTGCCAGCCGCAGCGCAGACCAGCCAGGATGCTCCGCACCTCACGTCGCGCAGCACGCCCGCTTCCACGGCAGCACCTCAATCTCAGCCCGATCCTCCAGCCACGCCGGGCATCACGGTTCCCGCCGGAACTAAAATTCCCCTCACTCTGAAGCAGGGCATCAACAGCAAGAACGCCAAGCCGGGCGATCCGGTTTACGCCCAAACTGCCTTTCCTATTACCCAGAACGACCACATCGTGATTCCCGCCGGCACGTTCGTTCAAGGCGAGGTTCGCAGCGTGGTGCGTCCGGGACGCGTCAAAGGCCGCGCCCAACTTCAGCTGAGCTTCACCTCGATGATCTTCCCCAACGGCTACACCATCATGCTGCCGGGCGCGGTGCAGAATACTCCGGGTTCCAAGGACAACACCGTCGCAGGGAAAGAAGGAACCATCCAGGGGCCTGGCGGCAAAGGTAAAGACGCTGGCATCATCGCAGCCACCACCATTCCAGGAGCTGGCATCGGAGGAATCGCAGGCAGCGCTGAAGGTGCGGGCATCGGCGCGGCTGCGGGAGGAGTCATTGGATTGGCAACCGTTCTGCTCACCCGCGGTCCCGAGGTGCATCTAGCCACTGGCGATTCCGTGGAGATGATACTAGAGAGCAACCTCGACCTGAATGCGGCGAAGATGCAAAAGCCTGCCTCCGCTCAGTAGCTTTCGAGTGATGCGTCACGGGTGATCTCGGAGTCCCCGAAATGTCGTATTGACAGTGAAGCGATCCGCGCCCTATTCTCATTTCACGATGACTTCGTTGACCCATCGCCATCATCACCATCATCACGTGGCGAACGTGTCAGCGGAGATCACCGGATAATTTTCTAATATCAAGATCTCAAGACTCCGCTGACACAATGCAGCGGAGTTTTTATTTTTGCAGGAAAGGCAACGCCATGGCAGTCGAAATCGACTTCAAGAAAATGGGTGGTCTGGCGCCGGCCATCGTACAGGATGATGCAACCGGCGAGGTGCTGATGTTGGGCTTCATGAACGATGCCGCCTATGAAAAAACCCTGCAGACGCGATACGTCACCTTCTTCAGCCGCACCCGCAACCAGCTTTGGACCAAGGGTGAGACCTCGGGCAACCGACTGAAGGTCATCACGGCGACAGCGGATTGCGACCTCGACACCATCCTGTGCCGCGTCGAGGTAGAAGGTGAAGGCGTGGTTTGCCACACCGGTACGCGCACCTGCTTCACCACCAGGCTGCCTGTTGCCGCGCCCGTGGAAGGTGCGCGATGAAGCTCCGGCTCGGCATTCCCAAAGGAAGTCTGCAAGAGGCAACGCTGGCGCTGCTGGCGCGCGCCGGCCTGCAAGTTTATGTCAGCCCGCGATCGTATTTTGCCGGCACCAACGATCCCGAGATTGAATGCATGTTGATTCGCGCGCAGGAGATGGCCCGCTACGTCGACCACGGCGCGCTCGACGCCGGACTCACTGGCTTGGATTGGGTGTTGGAGAGCGGCCTTGATGTCGTCAGGGTGGCCGACCTCATCTACGCCAAGCAGAGCCGCGGCAAAGTGCGCTGGGTACTGGCGGTGCCGGAGGATTCTTCCTGCACACGTCCGGAAGACCTTCAGGGAGCGACCATCGCCACGGAACTGGTCAGTGTCACCACACGTTATTTTCAGCAGCGTGGCATCGAAGTGAAGGTCGAGTTTTCCTGGGGAGCGACCGAAGTGAAGCCGCCCACGTTGGCCGACGCTATCGTGGAAGCGACCGAGACCGGAAGCTCGCTCAAAGCTAATCGTTTGCGGATCATCGACACCGTACTCGAATCAAACACTCAAATCATCGCCAACCCAAAGGCCTGGCTCGATCCCGCCAGGCGGCAGAAGATCGAGAACCTGTCGCTGATGCTGCGCGGCGCCATGGAAGCGCAGGGCCGCGTCGGTCTTATGCTGAACGTTAAGGTCGAAGATCTTTCGGCGGTGCTCAGCGTTTTGCCGGCATTGAATAGCCCCACAATTTCGCAACTGAGCGATAGCACCTGGGTCGCGGTGAATACCATTCTCGAAGAAGCGGCGTGTTGGGAAGTGATCCCGCGGCTCAAGGCTGCCAACGCTCAAGGTATTGTCGAGTATCCGCTGAACAAGGTGGTGATGTGATGCGGATTCTAGAGGGCAAAGCCGCGGAGAACGCAGTCACGAAGTTGGCGAGCCGCGGTTCTCAGTTGCAGAAGGTGGAACCGCGAGTTCGCCAGATCATTCGTGCCGTGCGGCGCGGTGGAGATAAGGCGCTGGCTCGCTATACCACATTGTGGGATAGTCTGCAAAAAGGCCAACCGGTAAGGGTTTCGGAGCAAGAGATCGTCGAGGCATGGCATTCGATTCCGTGCGGCACGCAGAATGCACTGCGGAGGGCCGCGGCCAACATCCGCCGCTTCTGCCAATGGCAGATGCCGCGCGAGTGGCGCAAGAACGTGCAAGGCGGCGAACTTGGTCAGATCGTGAGGCCGCTCGAAGCGGTCGGTTGCTACGTTCCAGGCGGTCGTTATCCTCTTCCCTCGACTCTGCTCATGACTGTAATCCCCGCGCAGGTTGCGGGTGTGCCGCGCATCTGCGTGGTATCGCCGCGTCCCCAGCCGGCGACGCTGGCTGCGGCGGCTCTGCTTGGCGTTCGCGAAGTCTACCGCTGTGGGGGCGCGCAGGCAGTCGCGGCGCTCGCTTACGGCACAGAGACTATTCCTCCGGTGGATAAGATCGTCGGACCCGGAAACAGTTTTGTCACCGCCGCCAAGAAACTGGTGAGCTCCGACTGCTCCATCGATATGCCCGCTGGTCCTACTGAAGCGGTGTTCGCGAGCGACAAAGGCGATCCCAGATTTCTTGCAGCCGACATGGTGGCGCAAGCGGAGCACGATCCCGACGCGGTGGTGGTACTGATCACGACGAAGCCGGCGCTGGCGAAGAGCGTGCAATCCGCAATCGTGGTTGCAAGTCGGGGAAATGCCACTGCACAGCAATCGATCCGCCGAAACGCGCATCTGCTGATTGCAGATTCGCCACAGCAGGCTACGGACTGGATCAATCGCATCGCTCCGGAACACCTGACGGTTGACGAGGACGATCTTGCCGAAGTCCGCAGCGCAGGGTCAATCTTCGTCGGCGACTATTCGCCGCAATCCGCCGGAGACTATGCCGCCGGACCAAATCACGTTCTACCTACCGCCGGTGCTGCCCGCTTTCGCGGAGGCTTAAGCGTCAGTGATTTCCTGAAAGTCATTACCGTGCAACGATTCGACGCGGCCGGTCTGAATAAAATCGCGCCGGTCATTACCACGCTTGCCGAAGCCGAAGGGCTCCGCGCTCACGCTGCGTCCGTGCGAGTGAGGAGTGCCCATGCTTAGCGCGAGGAAAGCGGTCCAGAGTTTGCACGAGTATCATCCGCCGCTGGCGCGTCGCGAGGGATTGCGTCTGGACTTCAACGAGAACGTCGAGGGATGTTCGCCCCGGGTGTTGGAGCGGCTACAAACGATTACGGCGGATGATCTCTCGCGCTATCCCGAGCGCGAGCCAGTGGAGGCCGTCGTTGCCGCACACTTGGGGCTGACGCCCGAGCAAGTGCTGCTGACCAACGGTGTCGATGAAGCCATTCATCTGCTGTGTGAGACTTTTCTCGAGCCGGCGGATGACGTGCTGGTGGTGACGCCCACCTTCAGCATGTACGAAATCTATGCGGGCGCAACCGGGGCGAACGTAATTCGCGTGCAGTGCGAAGCTGACTTCCGGTTTCCCTTGGCAAAGGTGTTAGCTAGCATCACGCCCGTGACTCGACTGATCGCCATCGCGAGCCCGAACAACCCGACGGGTACCGCCGCGGATCGCGAAGAGTTATTAAAGATCGCGAAAGCCGCACCGGATGCGGCGATTCTGGCGGATGAGGCTTACTTCGAATTTCACGGCGAGACGGTCATCGGCGATATCGGCGAGTTCGAGAATCTGTTCGTGACGCGAACTTTCTCTAAGGCCTACGGACTGGCAGGACTTCGTGTTGGTATTCTGGCCGGCCCGAGCAAGTTAATGCCAAGCGTGCGCCGGGTGTCGTCGCCCTATAGCGTCAATGCAGTGGCGCTGGCTGTTTTGCCGGTCGCGCTGGCTGACAGCGATCATCTCAGTCGCTACGTTGCACAAGTGAAGAATGGTCGCGAGCGAGTGGCCGGCGAATTGAGATCCCTTGGACTTTATTTCTGGCCTAGCACGGCGAATTTCCTTTTGGTGCAGATTGGAGCGAAACATCGCGAGTTCGTGATCGCCATGCGGCAGCGCGGCATCCTGGTTCGCGACCGCTCCGCCGATCCCGGTTGCGAAGGCTGTGTGCGCATCACGATTGGAAGCGACGTGCAGACCTCCCGGCTTCTTGAGGCGTTACGAGAAATCGCGTGCGAACTCGAACTGGTTCGCAAGGTGACAGCATGAGACGCGCCCGCGTACATCGCAAGACCAACGAAACCGAGATCCGGATCGCGCTCACGCTGGAAGGTCATGGGCGCGCGACGGTCACGACCGGTATCCGCTTCCTCGACCACATGCTGGAGCTGGTTGTGCGGCATGGAGCTTTCGACCTTGAGTTGCAGGCAGCTGGCGATCTCGACGTCGATCAGCACCACACGGTCGAGGACGTAGGCATCGCATTGGGCGAGGCATTTGCGCAGGCGCTAGGCAGCAAACGCGGCATCTTTCGCGCGGGCTATTTCGTGATGCCCATGGACGAAACGCTGGGAGTGGTCGCCGTCGATTTTGGCGGACGCAGCACTGCGGTAGTCGAGACCAAAGTACGGACGCGACTGGTGGGCGATCTGCAGTCGGAGCTGGTCGCCGATTTCTTCGACGGCTTTGCCCGCGGCGCGAAGGCCAACGTGCACGCGAAAGTTCTTTACGGACGGTCAAACCATCACAAGATCGAAGCGCTATTCAAGGCATTTGGTCGCGCACTGCGCGTGGCCTGCTCCAAAGATCGCCAGCTCGGACGCATGCTGCCCAGCACCAAAGGGTTGCTGTGATTGCCATCGTTGATTACGGCGCAGGAAATCTCGCCTCGGTGGTGAAAGCCGTCAGGCATTTGGGACGCAAATGCGCGGTGACTCAAGATGCTGATGTCGTACTTGCTGCGGAGAAGCTGATCATCCCCGGAGTCGGCAATTTCCGCGCGACCCTGCCTTTGACCGACGGACCTCTTGGCGCTTCGCTGCGAGAAGCGATCGCAAGCCAGAAACCAGTGCTCGGAATTTGCCTGGGCTTGCAATGGATGTTCGAGGGCAGCGACGAAGCCAGCGAACTGCGCGGCTTGGAAGTTTTTCCGGGCAAATGCACGCGTTTCTCCGACCGCGTGAAATCTCCGCACGTGGGCTGGAACCGCATCGCGATTGAACCTCGTTCGCGTTTGCTGCGCGATATTCCGTCCGATTCCTATGTCTACTTCACGCATTCTTATTGGGCGCCGCTGTGTACGGACACGGTTGCCAGTTGTGTGTATGACGCGCCATTCACGGCGGCGGCGGAACACGGCAACCTGTTCGGAGTGCAGTTCCATCCCGAAAAATCCGGCGACGTCGGAATCAAGATCCTGGAGAATTTCTGTGCAATCTGAATCGCTGGCCAAGCGCATCATCGCGTGCCTCGACGTCGCCGCCGGCAGGGTGGTGAAAGGCATTCAGTTTGTGCAACTGAGCGACGCCGGAGATCCAGCCGAATTGGCCGCGGCCCACAGCCAGGCCGGCGCCGACGAGATCGTCCTGCTCGACATCACGGCTACCGCCGAGTCGCGCAACACGCTGCTGGAAACTGTTCGCCGCACCGCGAACCAACTTTTTATTCCGTTCGCCGTAGGCGGCGGCATTCGCTCGCTCGACGATGCCGCTGCGGTGCTGGATTGCGGTGCGGACAAGGTCACGATCAACTCCGCCGCGGTTGCCGACCCAGCACTGATCACGAGAATCGCGCAACGTTATGGCTCACAAGCGGTCGTCGTGGCAATCGACGCTCGCCGTCTGGGCGACGCATGGGAAGTGTATGTGTGGGGGGGACGAAAGCCGACAGGGATGGATGCGCTGGCGTGGGCGGTCGAAGCCGAGAACCTCGGAGCGGGGGAAATCATGCTGACCTCGATGGATCGCGACGGTACCAAGTCGGGATTCGATTGCGAGTTGACCCGAACCATCGCCACCAGCGTGAACATTCCGGTGATCGCCTCGGGAGGAGCGGGTGAGCCGCGGCATTTCGTGGAAGTATTCCAGCGCGGCGCAGCCGATGCGGCACTGGCAGCATCCGTCTTCCACTTCGGATTGGAGTCCGTACACGCCATCAAGCAGGAGTTGCATGCGGCGGGAATCCCCGTGAGGCTCACATGCTGATTCCCTCGATCGACCTGATGGGCGGCAAAATTGTGCAGCTTATTCAGGGTCAGAAAAAGGCGTTGGAGTTCGAGAACTTCGGCGAGTGGGTGGCGCGTTTCTCACGCTATCCGCTGGTGCAGCTAGTTGATCTGGACGCGGCTATGGGCAGTGGATCGAATCGCGCGCTGGTCGCCGAATTTTGCCGCAAGCTGCCCTGCCAGGTAGGTGGAGGAATTCGTTCTGCCGATGATGCGCAAGCCGTGCTTGATTGCGGCGCGAAAAAAGTAATCATCGGTTCGTCTCTGATAAGCCTCCCCGCAGAAACGCAACCCGTTAGCGTCGGAAACCGTGCAGGAACGGTTAATGCGGCATTCGCAAGAAGCTTAAGCGAGCGCTTCGGCATCGAGCGGCTGGTATTTGCCGTCGATGCGCGCGGCGGGCGAGTTGCCATTCACGGCTGGAAGACCATCACGGACATCGAACCGGAAGCGATGATGCAGCAACTCGAGCCGTTTTGTTCCGCCTTCCTTTACACGCACATTGATACTGAGGGATTGCTGAAGGGAATTCCGATGGATGTGATCCGTAACTTGCGGCAGAAGACTGCGCGCCAGCTAATCGCCGCGGGAGGGATTCACCGCAGCGACGAGATTGAAGCCCTCGACGAAATCGGCGTCGATGCGGTTGTAGGAATGGCGATTTACTCGGGCTTGCTGGCGGTATAACCCAGTTTACTTTCCGGTCCAACACGCTGGCCGCTTCTCCAGAAATGCCGAGATTCCCTCCTGTGCGTCGGCGGCGAGCGAATTCATGCTCATCACCTCTTTGGCGTAGGCATAGGCTTTCGGCTGATCGAGATCGATCTGGGTGTAGAACGCCTGCTTGCCCAGCGCGACCGTAAAGGAACTGGCGTCGGCAATGCGCGCGGCCAGTTTGCGGCTCTGCTCCGCCAGTTCGGCGGCTGGAACGACCAGGTTGACCAGTCCCCACTCCGCCGCCGTCACCGCATCGATCATCTCGCCGGTCAGCAGCATCTGCAACGCTCGCTTGCGTCCGACCGCCCGTGTGAGAGCCACCATCGGGGTGGTGCAGAAGAGTCCAATCTTGACGCCTGGAGTGGCAAACGCCGCCTGGTCGGAAGCCACGGCCAAATCGCAAGTCGCCACCAGTTGGCATCCAGCCGCCGTCGCGATGCCTTGCACTTCGGCGATCACCGGCTGCGGAATCGATTGCACCCGCGTCATCAGCTCGGTACAAATATCGAACACCTGGCGGTACTCGTTGATATCGCGGCCCACCATTTCGCTCAAATCGTGGCCTGAGGAAAACACTTTGCCCGCAGCCCGCAGCACGACCACCCGCATTGTGCGATCACGCCCAATTTCGTTGAGGCAGTCGATCAGCTCTGTCATCAACTCCAGCGACAGCGCATTGCGACGCTGCGGCCGGTTCAGCGTCACAAAGGCAATTGGCCCTTCGGCCTCGAACAAGATGTTCTGGTACTTGGCACTGGTGGCAGCGGTTTGCAATTCAGACATCACGATGCTCCTTCCACTGCAGCGCGCGATTGTTGGCGCAGCACATTCTTGCGGATTTTGCCCGTCGACGTTTTGGGCAATGCCCCAAAGTGTACCGCCTTCGGACATTTGAAATGTGCCAGGCGCTGGCGACAGAATTCGATCAGCTCCTGTTCGCTGACCACGGCGTCTTCCCTTAGTAGCACGTAGGCGTGCGGTACCTCGCCCCATTTCTCATCATGCCGGGCAACAATCGCAGCCTCCAGCACGGCAGGATGCTCGTACAACACGCGCTCCACCTCAAGCGAGGAAATATTCTCTCCTCCAGAGATGATGATGTCCTTGGCGCGGTCGCGCATTTCGATATAACCATCGGGATGCATCACCGCCAGATCTCCGGAGTGGAACCAACCGCCGCGAAACGTAGTCGCGGTTGCCTCAGGATCGCGGTAATATCCCAGCATCACGTTGTTACCGCGCATGACGACCTCTCCAACCGTAGCTGCGTCAGCGGGAACGTCACGCATGTCTTCATCCACCACCCGCATGTCGGTTCCAAAAACCACGTACGGAACGCCCTGCCGCGCCTTCAGCAGCGCGCGTTTTTCCAGCGGCGCGTCGTCCCAGTCGGTGTGCCAGGCACAGACCGAGTGCGGTCCATAAGTCTCGGTGAGCCCATAAACATGGGTCAAATAAATACCAACCTCTTCCGCAGCCCGAATCACGGCGGGAGGTGGAGGCGCTGCGGCGATCGCCATCCTTAGTCCGGACTGGAAACGAATCCCATGATGCGAGCAGTACTCAGTGAGCGTGCGCACAACGATGGGCGCACCGCACAGGTGAGTTACACCTTCATCCTCGATTAGCTTGACGGCGCGCTCGGCGTTTACCTCGGGCAGACAGATATGCCGTCCTCCGACCGCCGTGACGGCCCACGGAAAGCACCAGCCGTTGCAATGAAACATGGGCAGAGTCCACAGATACACCGACCGGTACGACAGCCCGTGTTCAACCACTTCTCCAATGGCGTTAAGGTATGCACCGCGATGCGTGTACATCACGCCCTTGGGCACGCCGGTGGTGCCACTGGTGTAGTTGATGGAAATCACGTCCTCTTCGCCCGGCGCGTGCGGCGCCACCGGCTTATCGCTCTCGCCAAGGAACGCCGCGTAATCGGAGACGATTCGCTCGACTTGCGGAATCTCCGCACGCGCCGCCAGCAGCGGTGCAAGAAGGTCAGCATCGCCCAGCAGGATTCTGGCGCCGCTGTGGTTCAGGATGGTAGCCAACTCGCCGGCTTGCAAACGAATGTTGAGCGGAACCAGCACCGCGCCGATAAGCGGCACTGCGAAGTGCGCTTCCAGCGGCAGCACGCCGTTGCGCGCCAGCACGGCGACCCGGTCTCCGGCGGCAATGCCGGTCTTCTGCAAAGCGGCGCCGAAAGAGTGCACGCGATGCTGCATCTCGGAATACGTAAAGCGCCGGTCCCCGTCGACTGCGGCCGTGCAGTCGCGGTACGCGCTGGCGCTGCGGGAAAGAAACTCCAGCGGAGTGAGCGTCGAGATCATAAACGTCGCCTTGAATTGCGCAAGTTGGCGGGGATTATATCTCAGCGACGGCGGAAGGGTCTGTGATGGCCAGTCCCGAAAGCCACGCGATACCCTCCTGGACGATAGGGCGGGGAACGGCTGTGCAAACCCTGGCCCTCTAATCTGCTCGCGGTCACCAGCACGACGGGTATGTTGTGAACAAATACCTGCAGCCTGTGACATGAGTCACTTCTGGCCGGCGGTTGATAATGCGACTATTAATGTCAAGCACCAACGCGCCGCAGCAGTAAGAGCTAGCGACGATGTGGATCGGGACCCGATTCGTTTGGCGCGGGGTTTTCGTATAGCGTCGTAATTGCGCCACTCACCCGTCGAAACACACTATCATCGGCTTGACTCAGCCGAATTGCAGCGAAGGGACGTCACATGGCGCGCACTGTAGAGGTCACTGAATTGCTGTTGCGCGAAGCGCAGCAGAGCCTTCTGAAAACCAGCATGGCCCTGGATGACGTCGTCCCGGTTTTTGAAGATCTGGACAATGCGGGTTACTGGGCGCTGGAGTGCTGGGGCGGAACGGCATTTCTTTCCGGCATCCGATTTTTGAATGAAGATCCATGGGAAAGGCTGCGGACTTACCGCAAGCTGCTCCCCAAGACCAGACTGCAAATGCTGTTGCGTGGTCAGAACCTGGTTGCCCATCGCAACTTTGATGACTCTATCGTCAACCGGTTCGTCGAGAAAGCTGCGCTGAACGGCATCGATGTCTTCCGCATCTTTGACGCGTTGAACGACGTGCGCAATCTGAAGGCCAGCGTTGATGCCGTGAAGAAAGCCGGCAAGCATGCCCAGGGCGCCATCTGCTATAGCCCTGGTCCCGGAGATGCGATCCCGGCGTTCCTCGACATTGCGCGGCAAATCAAGGAATTGGGCTGCGATTCCATCTGTGTGCATGACGTCGACGGTCTGCTCAAGCCCCAGGCGGCCTATGATCTGGTCAAGGGAATCAAGCAAACGTGTGGAAGCGACACATTGGTCAGCGTGCACACTCACTCGACGACGGGCGTCACCATGGTTTCGCTGATGAAGGCGATCGAAGCCGGATGCGACATGGTGGACACGGCGATTAGTTCTCTGGCCATGGGGCGCGGTCACAATCCCACCGAGAGCCTGGTCGCGATGTTGGAGGGAACCGGTTTCGAATCTCGTCTCGATGCTAAACGTCTGCGTCGCGTTAAGGAACATATCGCGAACGTCCGCCCGCGATACCGCGAATTCTTAAATCAGCCCATCGGGGTTGAAACGGAGACGTTCGAACACCAGATACCGGCAGCGCTCATGTTGAACATGGAGTATCAACTGAAGGGCCAAAGTACGCCCCACTTGCTGGATGAGGTAGCGGAGGAAATTCAACATGTGCGCCAGGACGCCGGCTGTCCCGCATTGGCTGTCCCGGCGAGTGAAATCCTCGGCACCCAGGCGATGCTCAACGTTCTCCAAGGTAAGTACAGTGTGATCACCAGTGAGTTCGCCGATCTGATGCTTGGCTACTACGGAACGGCCCGCGGAGCAAAAGACGCGGGAGTAGTGGGCAAGGCAGCAAGCCATCAAGACAAGCCCGTTATCACTTGCCGGCCAGCCGACTTGCTTGAGCCGTCGTGGGACAGACACCGGACCGAGGCCTTGGCCCTCGGCAGTAACGGCAACGATGAAGATGTGTTGACCTACGCCATGTTTCCGAACGTGGCAGCGCGGTTCTTCCAGATGCGAGCAGCAGGATCGAAAGACGTACCGAAGCCATCGAGGGAAATGCCAGGCGTGACCGCGCCCGAGCCATCAGAAACCGCGAGCGGCAAGGCCGTGCCGGCAGAATCCCGAAGCTACATTGTCAAAGTCAGCGGTGAGGAACACAACGTCACGGTCACACTGACGCAGTAAGAGTGGTTTCAGAATCAGGTTTCCGATTTCTAATTTTCCCAGGAGGTCCAGCATGGCGACATCAACCCTCAGACCGGCAAGCGCTAGCATGTCGGAGCGCGTGGCTGAACTTCGCGAGAAGCGCACGAAGATCAAAGAGGGCGGCGGCAAGCAGCGCATCCAGAAGCAGCACGAGGGCGGCAAGCTCACCGCGCGCGAGCGCATCGGCAAACTGGTCGATAGCGAAAGCTTCCAGGAAATCGGTCTGTTCGCCAAGCACCGGGCCACCCTGTTTGGCATGGCAGACAAGGACATTCCCGCCGACGGAGTCGTAACCGGATGTGCGACGATTGATGGCCGCCTGATTCATCTTGCCTCGCAGGACTTCACGGTGGCGGGCGGTGCGGCCGGAGAAGTGCATTGCGCCAAGATTGTCGAGATGATGAAGCTCTCCTTGAAAACCGGGAGCCCGTTCATCTTCGTGAACGATTCCGGAGGCGCGCGCGTGCAGGAAGGCATCGACAGCCTGGCAGGCTATGCCAGCGTGTTCTACAACAACGTCATGCTTTCCGGGATTGTGCCGCAGATTTCCATCATTTGCGGACCCTGCGCCGGTGGTGCAGCCTACAGTCCGGCGCTGACTGACTTCATCATTCAAACCAAGCGAGCGCACATATTCATCACTGGTCCTCAGGTCATCAAACAGGTGACCGGCGAGACCGTAACGTCGGATGCGTTGGGTGGTCCCGCAGCCCAGATGAATCGCTCTGGCGTCATCCATCTCATCGCCGATGATGACGATGGAGCACTGGCGCTGGCGCGCCGCCTGTTGAGTTTCTTGCCATCGAACAACCTTGAGGACGCGCCGCGGCTGCCCTACAGCCTGGATCTGGAAGACGATCCGACGCTGAATGATTTGGTTCCGACAGAATCGAAAATCGCCTACGACATTCGGACCGTCCTCAAGCCTTTGCTCGATCATCAGGACTTCTTCGAAATCCAGCCCGGCTTTGCTGCCAATGCGGTGATCGGGTTCGGGCGCATTCAGGGACGCACGGTGGGAATCGTGGCCAATCAACCTAGCGTACTCGCGGGAGCGCTGGACATCGACGCCTCCAGCAAGATTGCTCGCTTCGTTCGATTCTGCAATGCCTTCAACATCCCTTTGCTGACGTTCGTCGATGTGCCCGGATTTCTGCCCGGAGTGGAGCAGGAGTACGGCGGCATTATCCGGCACGGAGCGAAGATCCTGTTCGCCTACTCAGCGGCAACCGTGCCAAAGATAACCGTCGTGATACGCAAAGCGTATGGCGGAGCCTACATCGGCATGTGCTGCAAAGACCTGGGAGCGGACCGCGTGGTGGCCTGGCCGACAGCGGAGATCGCAGTCATGGGCGCTGAAGGCGCCGCGGAGATTGTGTTTCGCCATGAGATCGACGCCGCGGCTGACAAAGTGCAAAAGCGGGATGAATTGATTGAACTCTATCGCAAGACGTTTGCGAATCCCTATGTGTCTGCCGGGCGGCGACTGGTGGATGATGTGATCGAGCCCTCGCAAACCCGGCGATATCTAGCCCGAGCTTTGGAGGCGCTGCACACCAAGCGTGAGCTTCGTCCAGCCAAAAAGCACGGGCTGATTCCTCTGTGACAGCTTTAGGAGCAAAGATGGATTCCAAATCATATTCATCTAACGACGAAGTTACGCCCAGGACGGTGTCGATCATCGCCGCCACGGTCACGGAATTCCTCGGCCAAAAGGTCAGAATTCGTTCCGTGAAGATGTTGCAGGAGCCTGAGGCGGTCAGCCGTTGGGTGCGCCAGGGGCGGGTGTTGGTCCAAGGCTCGCACAACCTTAGCCCCACGCGACGCTGAACAATCCTCGGGCACATTGCGAGCCACAGGGCAACGCAAGTTTACGAATGGAACAGTCAATGAAATTGCAGATCTCGATTGACGCGAAAATCTACGAAGTGGAAGTGGAAATAGCTGAGGAGGACTTTTCTCCGCAGAGTCAGGACAACCATCCGGCGCCAGCGGCGGCCACGATTCAATCGACGGTGTTACGCACTCCGCCCAGGCCAGGGGCATCGCTGAATCCTGAGGTCAACGAAGCCAACTTGTGCCGCAGCCCTTTGGCTGGGATCGTGGTCCGGGTGCCGGTTGTTGCCGGGCAACAGTTGCAGGTCAACGAGTTGATGGTGATGCTGGAAGCGATGAAGATGGAAACGGCGGTCACGGCCCCGGTAGCGGGAAAACTGAAATCCGTTAACGTGGCGCCGGGAGATTCGGTCAGGGCCAACCAGGTCCTGGCGGAATTTGATTGAACCCTCTGCGACGTGCCGGCATTGCCCGCGACCGCAGGACGTGCAAGATGACCGAAGACGACTGGGCAGGCGTCATCAACCTCCTCTTAAACGGGACGGAACTCTACCAGAACGATAGACGTCATTGGCTCAAGTCCCGGTCGATCCTGCGCGGCGCGCCGGCATCTCACTTGGTTTCCTCAATACCGAATTCCCAGGCACAGTACTTGCCTTCCTCGGCGTCCGGAGGGCAATGAAGGCAGGTTGTGCGAATTCGAGAATCAATCGTTTGGGCAAACGTCTCGAACTCGATTATGCCGACGCTCTTGCAGGGGAAATCACTTAGCCCCTTGCGCCTACGCGTCTCCTGCACGCGGCAGACGTCCATCACAAACCGCAGCCGTTGGCGATCGTCGGACCATTCCACGCGCTGGACGTTGATCAGGCCGTACATGCGCAGGCTGAGTGCTTTCTCCAGAGCTGCGAGGCCACCATTCTGCGGGATGCCAAAGGTGCTCATGATCCGTTGCGCTTCGACGGCAGCAAAGCGCTGCCAGGCGCGCTCATCCAGTTCGATTGCCGCCTCCATTCCGAGACGCTCTTCGGCGGCCAGGAACCAGCAGCCGTCATGGGCCAGCCAGTTCTTGGCGAACATCTCCAGTGCGCGCAGAAGATCCTCGCGCGGCATGGAAGAGAAAGCACTTTCGCACCGCTCAGTCATGTCTTCATTCTCCGGAACAATTGGAGCTACTGGCCTTTGAGGATCGGGTAGCCTTTATCGACCCAGTCGATACCGATGTTGCTGGCGATGTACAGGACCTTCACGTTGTTGAAACCCAACCTCTGCAACTCCGCATAAGCTGGAGCGACATTGGGGCAGTGGTTCCAGGGACAACAACCGCAATAGAGCACGATGGATGTTTTCGGCGAGAGGGCTTTGACGCGATCGCGGAGGGACGCCAACCCCTGCGGGGTCGATGCAGCTCCCAGGTACTCCGAGCCGGGAATGTGGGCCTGCACATAGAGAAGATAAGGGCCCACGTTGAAGATCAGCGGCTTCGTCCCCTTCTTGGCCTGGAGTGTCTTTACCAGATCTTCTGGGTTGATGAGTTGAGGGCTGCCGGCTGGGAGGGCGGATTGTGCTGTCTGAGCTGAAAGGGACACTAGACCCAGCAGTAGTGTCGCAGCCAACAGGATGAATGCGGATTTAACGGTCGTGATCACGAGGTTCCCCTCCGGATAATGATGTGTCGCACGCGTTTTGTTTACCTTGAGGCCCACCGGGCCGCGTGGCTATACGTCAGGTAGGTACACCCAGCTTGGGAAGCACCCACTGGGTGAGTAGCAGATAAAAAGCAACAAACAGGACGATCCACAGCCAGGACGGCATAAGTTTTTCTCCACAGTAATTATGCGCTTTGCAGGGTACGAGTTCGTCCAGCGAAACCCCGCTAGCGGAGGCAGGTTGCTAAGGCGCCGCTGTAGCTGGGGCTGTCGCGTCCGAGGATTTCAGTCCCAGCTTCCGCAGCATCCACATGGCGGGACACCAATTGGTGAAACCCGACTGCAAGAGGTTCAGCCCGACAAATGCTGTGAACCAATACCAGTAGGGGCTGACCCAGTAGCCCAACCCCAGCGAGAGCAGGACGAACGTCCCTGCCATTAATCGTAGACCGCGTTCGACGGTCATGCGTATACCTCCTCCGAGTGCACCGGCGGAGCATCTCCCCCGGTTGCGTGCCGTTTACGTTTTTCCACCATGTAGTACAGAACTGGCACGGCCATGCGCGAGAGCAACGTGGAGGCAACTTCGCCCGCCATCAGCGAAATTGCCAGGCCTTGAAAAATGGGATCGAAGAGAATCACACTGGCGCCCACCACCACTGCCGCCGCAGTCAGCAGCATGGGACGGAAGCGCACGGCGCCAGCATCGACCACGGCCTCTTCGAGCGGCATGCCTTGCGAGCGGCGCAGCTCGATGAAGTCGACCAGGATGATGGAATTGCGCACAATAATGCCCGCGCCGGCAATGAAGCCGATCATCGACGTTGCGGTGAAGAACGCGCCCATCAGCGCGTGAGCGGGAAGAATTCCAACCAGCGTCAAAGGAATCGGCGCCATGATCACCAGCGGAGTGATAAAGGAACGAAACCAGCCGACGACCAGCACGTAGATCAAGACGAGCACGGCGGCGAAGGCCAGCCCGAGGTCGCGAAAGACTTCGATAGTGATGTGCCACTCGCCGTCCCACTTCATGGAGAGACGATCGGTTTCCGTGGGCAACGTGGCGTTATACACCTTGATCGGATAGCCGCCAGGCGCGCGTAGCTTAGCGATCGCCTGGTTCATCTTCTCGATGGCATAAACGGGACTTTCTTCCTCACCCGCGACGTCGCCCAGCACATATACGACAGGAAGAAGGTTCTTGCGATAGAGCGTGGTGTCGATGGTCTTCTTCTCGAGATTCGTGAGTTCGCCGATGGAAACCTGGCCTCCGCTGGACGATGGCAGCCGCAACTCTTGCAACGAGGCAATGCTTGACCGGTCGGCGCGACCGAGCTGTACGCGGATGGGGATGTCTTCGCGTGAATCGGCAACATGCAAAAGGCCTGCGGTTGCGCCGTTGAGACCGATTTGCATGGTCTTGCTGATGTCGGCGGCGGCGATGCCGTGCAGCGCAGCCTTGTCGAGATCGACCTTCAGGTCATACTTCGTCTGCGGATCTTCGATGTACCAGTCCACATCGACGACACCGGGCGTGGTCTGAAAGATGTGCTTGATCTGCTGAGCGAGCGCGACCTGCTGCGGATAATCGGGGCCGTAAATCTCTGCCACCAGCGTCTGTAGCACCGGCGGGCCGGGCGGAACTTCGGCGACCTTGATGCGCGCGCCATAGCGGTTGCCGATCTCAACCAGCTTCGGTCGCAAACGCTTGGCAATGTCGTGGCTCTGCGCGCTGCGCTCATGCCGGTTCAGCAAGTTGACCTGGATGTCGGCCTGATTGGCGCCGTGCCGCAAAAAGTAGTGGCGCACCAAGCCGTTGAAGTTGTAAGGGCCGGATGTGCCGGAGTAGATCTCGTAATTCAAGACCTCCGGCTGCTGACCTAGATACTGGCCCAACTCCTGCGTGACATGCGTGGTCTGCTCCAGTGTGGTGCCGTTCGGCATGTCAACGATGACTTGGAACTCGCTCTTGTTGTCGAAGGGCAGCATCTTCACCTTGACCAGCTTGAATGCGACCAGTGAGCAGGCGAGCAACAACAACACGACCACGCTGCCGAGAAAAATCCAGCGCCGGCGGGCGCTGGTGATCAGCGGATTCATGATGCTGCGATAGAAGCGCGTGGTCCAGCCTTCGGTCTCGTGCTTGTGGCCGTCGCCGGAAGCGTAGTGGCGCAACAGGCGAAGAGCTGCCCACGGCGAGACGACGAAGGCAACGATCAGCGAGAACAGCATCGCGGCAGATGCGCCCACAGGGATGGGCCGCATGTAAGGTCCCATCAGCCCGCGGACGAAGGCCATGGGCAGGATGGCAGCTATCACGGCGAAGGTCGCGAGAATGGTGGGATTGCCGACCTCATCCACGGCTTCGACGGCAACATCGGAGAGCGGTCGGCCTCGGCTCGACGGAAGCCGGAAGTGGCGGACGACGTTCTCGACTACGACGATCGCATCGTCGACCAGAATGCCGATAGAGAAGATCAGGGCAAACAGCGTAACGCGATTCAGGGTGTAGCCGAAGCAGTAGAAGATGAACAACGTCAGAGCCAGCGTGACCGGAATGGCGATCAGCACGACGCCGGATTCGCGCCAGCCGAGTGCAAGCGCGATCAGCAGCGTGACCGAGAGCGTGGCCAGCAGCAAGTGTTCCAGCAGCTCATTGGATTTGTCCTTGGCAGTCTCGCCGTAGTTGCGGGTGACGGTGACGTTCAGGTCCGGCGGCAGCAAGTAGCCGTGGAGCTCGGCGATTTTGTTGAGCGCCTTCTCGCTGATGATGGTTGCGTTGGTGCCTTTGCGCTTGGCGAGGGTGATGGTGACTGCGGGATATTCACCGCGGGATTCAGAGCTGGGAGCTCCCGCTGCATTCGCGTACAGAACATAATCCTGCGCCTCCGCAGGACCATCGACGATTTCGCTGGCCACATCGCGCAGGTAAACCGGCTTGCCCTGGTAGACGCCGACCACGACCTGCTTGAGGTCATCGGCTTTGCCGAGGAAACGCCCGGCTTCGACCTGGAACTCCTGGTTGTCCTGGGCAAAGCCGCCCGAGATGCTGCGGGAATTCGCCTGCTGCAATTGCGCGGTGACGATACCCGCCGTCATCCCGTATGCGGCGAGGCGCTGGGTATCGAGCACGATCCGCACCTGGCGCGGCAAACCGCCGATGATCTTGGTCTCCGAGACATCGTCGATCTGCTTGAGCTGGTGCTCCAGCTCGCCGGCGATTTGCCGCAGCTGGTAACTGTCGTAGTGCTTGCCCCAGAGAGTAAGCGCCAGGATGGGCACGTCATCGATGGAGCGGACCTTGATGAGCGGCTGCGAAACTCCCTGCGGAATGCGATCGAAGTTGGAGTAAAGCTTGTTGTAGGTCTTGACGATCGCGTCCTCTTCCCGAGTGCCGACGTAGAAGCGCACAACCAGCATGCTCATGCCGGGCTGCGAGATGGAATAGACGTACTCGACGCCGGGGACTTCGCGCAGCAGCCGTTCCATGGGGATGGAGGCGCGCTCCTGAACTTCTGCGGGCGAGGCGCCGGGCATGCTGACGAAGACGTCGAGCATGGGAACGATGATCTGCGGCTCCTCCTCGCGCGGCGTCATCAGGATGGCAAACGCGCCGGCCAAGAGCGCTCCAGCGATGAATAGCGGAGTGAGCTTGGAGTTGATAAAGGCGTGCGCCACCAGGCCGGCGATGCGCAGCGGAGACTTGTCAGTGTGGGTCACGCCGATTTTCTCCGCGGCGCGGCGAGTGCCGCCGACTGAAGCCGGCTCAGAGAAAAGAAATGAGGTGCGTTTTCGCCACGACTAAAGTCGCGCCCTGACACGAAGCAGTCGGGAATCGATGTCTTGCTATGCGGCATCCTCACCGCGCTCCTATGCGTTTACCGCTGAGTTCGCCATCGCCGGGCTGGGCGGCAATTCGCTCGCCGCTGTCGAGTCCCGACAGAACCTCGACATCCGTGCCGTCAGGCTTGCCCAGCGTCACGTAGCGCAGGTTGGCGATTTCGTCCTTGCCGACAATGTAAATTGCGTCGAGTTGCCCACGATGGAGCAGCGCTGTTTGGGGGATGAGGATCGCTTCGCGTTGACCATGCGGAAAGCGGGCGCGGCCAAAGAGCCCGGATCGAATTTGTGGATCGGCCGGCAGATCAATCTTCACGGTGAAGGTCCGGCTGGCGGGATCGGCGGCGGGGACGATCTGCACGACTTTGCCGGTGATGACTTGGTGGCCAAGTGAGTCGAGCACAACGGGAATGCTCGCGCCGAGGCGGACAACGCCAATCTGGCTCTCGTCCACCATGGCTTCCAGGCGGAAGTGGCTGGGATCTTCGACGACCAGCAGCGGAACTCCCGGCGCAGCCATCGCACCAGCATCGACCAGCCTCGCAGTGATCAGGCCATCGAAGGGAGCGCGGATTTTCGTGAAGCCCATGACCGTCCTGGCCTCGACCACAACAGCTTCGGCCTGCGAGCTATTGGCGTGCGCGGCATCACGGCGCGCGGTTGCGGCCGCCAGCTTCGCTTTGACCTCGTCGTACTCATGCGGGCTGACCGACTTTTTGTCATACAGCATCTGGTAACGCTGCAAGGTGGATTCGGCGAGCGCATAGTCGGCATCGGCGGCGGCGATTCCCTGCTGCGAGGCCTGCAACCCTGCGGAAGCGCTCTGGTAAGCGGCGTGTGGCTGAGCTTCGTCGATGCTGATCAGCACCTGCCCCCGGCGGACGGCATCGCCCTCGTGGACGTTGACGCTGGTAATCGTTCCCATCACCTGGCTGGCGAGCTGCGCGGACTGCGCCGCGCGGACCGTGCCTGTAGCCTCGATGTAGTCAGGGATGGTGGTGCGTTGCGCGGTGAAAAGTGCGATGCCGGAGATGGTTTCGGGCTGAACCGTGGTTCCTGGTTTTTCACTTGAGCAGGCTGCGAGCAGAAGCAGAAGTCCGAAGATGACAGTCAAGGCTATAGGGGTCCTTCGACTCGGGCTGAAGCCCTCGCTCAGGATGACACGGGAATTTTCACGCGAGATCAGGACCGCACCACGATGAGAATTGCGAAGGTTCATTGCGTTACCACCGGAGAACTTGAGCTGAGGGTTCCTGCCGCCAGCTCCAGGCTGGCATAGCTGGTCTTCACGCGGTAAACGGCCTGCCAGTAGTCGCTCCTGGCCTGCTGCGCTGCCTCCTGCACGCGAAGCAGATCGCTGATGGTCGTCAGGCCGCCGTCGTAGCGGTTCTGGTTGATGCGCAGACTCTCTTCCGCTTGAGCAATGGCCGTGCGGGCTACGCCTACCAGCTGTTGCGCCGCGTCATAGTCGTAATAGGCCTTGCGAACCTGTAGCCGAATCTGATCGCGGAAGCTGTCGCGCATGGCGGTCGCTTTCTCTTGCATCGCTTTCTGCATCGCCAAATTGGCCCGCTTGCTGTCGCCGTCGAAGAGATCGAGCTGCACCTCAGCTCCCGCGACCCAGTTGTTGCCGCCGTTCCATCCCGGCGTAGGGCTATCGGTCTCCCAAGAGCCGAAGACGTTGAGGCGCGGAGCGAATGCACCTTTTGCCGCGGAGATGTTTTTGTCCTGACCGCGGAGTTCCGAGTTCACACGCTGCAGGTCAGGACGCTTCGCGATCGCCAGTGCTTCCAGGTCGGTGACGGGCGGCGGAGAGAAGGCAGTGATCGCTCAGCGCCTCCTGCGGTTCGAACAAGGTGTCGGAGGAAACACCCAGCGCCAGCGCCAACTGCGTGCGCGCCAGCGAGAGGGAGTTCTGGGCTGCGATCAGTTCCTGCTTCCGGGATGCGGTTGCCACCTGCGCGCTCAGCAAATCGGATTCGACGGCCATTCCGCTTTCGACTCGTGCGCGGCTGCTGGCCTCGATGGCCTGCGCGGTTCCGAGACCCGACTTCGGCGACCTGTAGCTGCCGCTGCGCCAGCAACGCGCCGTAATAAGTCTGCACGGCTTGGTAGACCAGCTCCTGGTCGGCGCGATCCAGTTGCTGCTCGGCGGCCTGCTTCCCATACTTCGCGCGAGTCACTGCGTACCAGCTCTGGAGACCGTCGAACAGGCTCCACTGACCGGAGAAGCGGCTGGAGAAGTTGCTGATCGGAGTCGGGTTGTTGAGTTGGTTGAGAGCAAAGTCGGCGGCGGTGAAGTTCTGCTGGCGAAGCCGGGAGCCGAAGACGAACACCGGATCGTTGCCGCGCAGCGCGCTCTCGCTGAAGGTGATCTTGGGCAGTAACGGCGATTGCGCCTGACGAACAGCCGCAGCTCCGATGCGGGTATCCGCCAGCGCAGCTTTGTGAAGTGGATTCTTGTCGAGGGCCATGCTGACCGCCTGAGGCAGAGTGAGGGGAGTTTGCGCGGCCGCGGGAATAGCTAACAACACGAGGCCGAGAAGACTTATCCCAGCGGCTGAAGCCGCTTCTCTGAGGAGTCGCGTTCTGCACGCCTGAAGAGGCCGCTGAAAAAGTCGGAAACTGTGCATCGTGCCGCCGGCTGAAGCCGGCTTGGGAAGAAAAATAAACGGGACATCGGCACGACTGAAGTCGTGCCCTGATACAAAGCGTCCCCATAGCGAGTTTTTCAGCAGCCTGTGAAGGCGTGCTCCACCCAGCCCCGGATGGAGCGACTCTCTAGGCGCTTCGCTAGTCTCAGGATGGAACGCTGTCCCCATCCCTAGGCTCCGACCAGAGCGGCTTCGGTCACCGGCACGATCTCGAAGGTGGTATGCAGCTCGGCGCTTTTTTGCACCATCGCACCGACGGAGCAGTACTTCTCCTCGGAAAGACGGATCGCGTCTTCCACCGCTTGCGGCGAGACATCGGCGCCGGTCACGATGTGGTGAATGCGAACAGCGGTGAAGACCTGCGGCGGGTTGGGCGACTGCTCGGCTTCCACCTTGACTTCATAGCCGGTCACCTGCTGGCGCTTCTTGCGCAGGATGTTGATCACGTCGAACGCAGTGCATCCGGCGAGCGCGACGGCGACGAGTTCAATGGGTTTGGCGCCGGTATTGCCGGCGGCGTCATCCAGGATCAGGTGATGTCCGGTACCGCTGGCAGCTACGAATTGGCGATGAGTGCCTTGTGCTTGGGTAAGAGTGACCGTTGCTGAAATCATCTCGTCTTCTTCCTGTGTCCGAGGCTGGCTCGACAGGTCATTACATCGGACCACAGGAAGAAACGCAGTGACGCGTGACCGCGTTACAGGGATTCTGTCGCCAGCAGGTAGCAGTCCCAAAACGGGAATCCCTGCGGCTGTCGGCGTCGTACTGCCTGGTACCGAGTCTGGCCATAGCATCAAAAAAAAAGCTGGAGTCAGACATCCAACCCAAGCGACCGGAGCATCACCATGAAGCAGAAAGGAAAATATCGGGCGCTGACTCGCAGCCGCCTGAAAACCTACCCGCAAGTTTCCATCGCCAAGCGAGCAGTGCCCTCAAGGAGGCTGATATGAGATTGACGGCTTCACTTCTCGCGCTGCTGTTGGCGGCAGCAGTCAGCTGTATGGGACAAAGCAAATCGTATTCGAGCCAGGCGGATCCACTCGCTATGGGCCCAACCACGCAAATCTCCGGGTGCCTGGAGGGTACGGCCAATGGCTACAGGCTGATCGCCGACAGCGGAAACCCGCACCTGCTCGTGGGAGACTACGCCGTTCTGAAAGACCACGTAGGCGACAGGGTCTCGTTGCAAGGCTACCGGGATAACAATCGCGATGCCAGCGCCAGCAGCGATCAGGGGACTGCGCATGGAATGCGGTTCTTCCAGGTCAACGACGTTACTGCAGACAATGGCAAGTGCAACGTGAGATAGAATCACCGCCTGGGGAAGACACGGAGCGAGCGGCGGAGTGGCGCTCCGTGTTTCTTTCGCAGCGACGAAATCCGATTCCAGGAGCGTACGATCCTTCTCCATGAATCGCATACCTCAAGCCGCGCATCTTTCAGCTATCAGCTGTGGGGGTTGTATGCGAAAAGCGTTGATGTTTGCGTTTGTGCTGCTGGGCTCTGGGTGTTGGCTGCAGGCGCAAGAAGGCTACCCAGCGCTGGACCGCTGGCAAGCGCCTTCCGGTCCGCCCACGGTTCAGGGATGCCTGCAGAACTCCTCAACTCACTACTACGTGGTTTGGAAGGATGGGACGACGACGCGGCTCACCGGCGATACGGCCTGGCTTAGCCGTTATGTCGGTCACGAGATGGAAGTCAGCGGCAAACCCACGGTCATCACGCTGGACACCACGGTGAAGGATGCGGCGTCGACCGCGGAAGAGCTGCCCGCGCTTGACGTCAAGAGTGCAAAGGAACTCGCCAAGACATGCACCTCGGGTACGCCTTGATGCCAGCCGGCTGTCGCGGTGTCTGGGATGACGTGCGACCGAGTCGTACCACGCATGGCTCGGGAACAGGAGTGCCTCGACCTCTTAACCGCAGATCGTGAATACCGGGCACGCGGCGGTCGCGACCAGTTCGTAGGCGAAACTGGTGTGCATGTGCCGAACGAACTGGGATTCGCTGTGTACCCCGAGCACAATCATGCCGGCAGCATCAATTCGGGTCCTCTGTAAAATTTCCTGCTTGGTCGCCCCATGCTCCAGTTGCGCTCCCGGAACACACCAGGAACTGTCGGTACCGGGAACGTATCGCCGCACGGCATCGCAGTACTGCTCGGCTAGTTTGTGATGGGCTTCCTGGTTATGCCCAAAGCCTCCGGGGAGCAAATGAGAGATGTCCAGCCGGGCGTGGAAATCGTGGCTGAGGGCGACCGCGTAAGGGGCAGCTGCGGCCGACTCTGGGGTGAAGTCGGTGACATACAGGATGTAGTCCGGAGCGGAGTCGGGGCCGATCCCGGCCGGCACATGTCGTCCGACAGTGAGAGTCGGGCAACGCGCTGACAAGAGCATCGCTTCGGCATTGGATCCGACGAGCATGTGCCCCAGCCCGCGATAGACTCCGTGCGTTCCCAGGACCAGCAGGTCGGGCATGATCTCCTGCACCAGGGCGAGCAAAGCATCGGGCATCCAGCCTTCTACCAAACGCCATTCCGTCTCAACTCCAGCCCGGCGTACACCGGTAGCAAACGCCTCCAGGCGCTTTGCGCGGCTGAGACGAGAAATGCTTGGGCCGTCCAGCGCCTCGGCTTCGGTTGCGGCTTGCGGCATCTGGAAGACATGCACCATCATCAGGTGGGCTTTATAGTGGTGGGCAAAGGCCACGGCGTAGTCGAGTGCCAGCCTCGAGTTCTCCAGGAAATCGGTAGCAAACAGAATCTTCTTGAAAGGTAAATTTGCAGTCATGCAGGTCAATGATAACCAGCGCCGAGCCTCCTGTGTACTCTTGACACATTCCGATGGTGTCCTAATTTCGATAGGGACGTTCCCTCAGCGGCTAAAGCCGCACTGGGGGGAAGGCGCTTACGGCACGGATGAATCCGTGCCCTTTCAAAACCGGATGAAATCAGGACACTACCCACATTCCGATGGTCAGCTTCGGATAAGATAGTGCCCAACGGTGGTGCAAGTCGCTGCCCTGAGAAGCAGCTGACCGCTATCGCAGCGGCGACGATAATGTCATTTGTGCAGCCGGCATCAGCGAGCCAAGCCATGATTAAAAATCTGAGCATTACCGCGATTGTTGAGAACACAGCAGGCACCTTCGAGGCCGCTGGCGAGTGGGGTCTCGCCTTGTGGATACAGGCCGACCAGCATCGGATTCTCTGCGATACCGGCCAAGGCCTTACGCTGCGCCAAAATGCCGGGCTGCTGGGAATCGATCTGGGCAGCGCCGATGCGCTGGTGCTTAGTCACGGTCACTCCGATCACACGGGCGGCATTGCTGCGTTGATGGCCGCGGGATTTCGGGGCCACACATACGTCCATCCCGCGGCACTGAAGCCCAAGTACCAGCGCGAGAAAACGCCCCCTCATCGGTCCAAAGGCATTCCGCAAGTATCACGCGAGGCGCTGATTGCGCGAGGCTCCGATGTTGTGGAGTCCTCGGGTCCAGTAGAGATGGCACCAGGAATCCTGGTGACGGGTGCGATCCCGCGCAGAAACAGCTACGAAGACGTGCCCGATCCGTTTTTCCTCGACGAGAATTGCACTCAAGCCGATACTCTGGTCGACGATCAGGCCCTGCTGATCGGAACTCCGCGTGGTTTAGCCGTGATCACCGGTTGCGGACACGCCGGGCTGATCAACACCTTGAACTATGCCCGGGAGCTGACCGGAAATTCCCGCATCGCCGCCGTGGTTGGAGGCTTGCATCTGTTCCGAGCGTCAGCGGAGCGCATTCAGGCAACGACCGAGAACCTGCGTGATTTTGGCGCGGAGCTGATCGCGCCATGTCATTGCACGGGATTCGAGGCTACCGGAGTCTTGCAGCGTGAGTTCGGAAGTAAGGTAGTCGCACTGCGTGCCGGCCTCACGCTTCGAATTGCTGAAGCATGATCGTGCGGGCATCGCATCAGTTGACCGACTGACTCCGCGCCTTCTCCAGGCCGGCAACCGCCTGCCGATATTTCGAGACCAGCTCCTGGCGTAGTTGTTCAGCGCGCCGGGCATCGCATTGCGGCGTATAGGACCGGCACTGCGCAACCGCCTGCTTCAGACTGGCAAGAAACGCCTGACACGGCTCGCACTGGCTGATGTGTCGATCCATCTCTTCGCACACGGCGTCGTCCACCAGGCCATCCATGTAATCGGAGAGCGCGGCAAACAAGCTCCGGCAGCGTTGCGGACGCGAAACCTCGGCGGCCGCGTGAAGCACAACACTGCCGGGCGCGACACCCTTGCCAAGGTCTGCAAGAGAACGCCGCGCCATTAACCGTGCGCGATGCAGGCGAACCCGCACCGTGCCTTCCCGTAAACCCGTAACTTGGGCGACCTCGGCGGTGCTCAACTCTTCCATGTCGTGCAGGACAAGAACCATGCGATAGGCGGAAGGTATCGCGGCGATGGCGCGGCGTAGATGTTCGGCGCTTTCGCGATTGAGCGCGACGGCTTCGGGTCCGGGGGTTCTGCTCCGCAGCTCCGATAGCTCACGATTGTCCGGCATCAGTTGGTCGAGCGAGATGTTCTTCGCGGCAGAGTTCTTCTCGCCCCGCCGGTTGCTGATGCAGCGGTTGCGCGCGACTTTGTACAGCCACACCGCCAGCGCGCGCGGGCTCTCAAAGTTCGGCAGGTGTGAAATGGACTTGAGCAGAACTTCCTGCATGGTGTCTTCGGCATCCTGGGGATGGCCGCAGACTTTCATGCTGAAGGAATAGACGGTGTTCTGCAGCAGGGCCAGCGCTTTGTCGATCGATTCGGGATGGCTGTCGCGCATGAGCGCGAGCGCCTGTTCCACCGCGGCGGACATATGCGTAGCTTAACCCAGCTCGCATCGGTTGAGCCAATGAGCGTGCCGGATCCACATCAGGTCTGAATCGTTTTGGCTTAATGAAACCGACGGGCTCTGCGCGGTCGCGTTCTCACCAGATAATGACATCGAAACTCGAGCTTTCAGCGCAAAGGCATTGCTGGATGCGGCCGGCGCGCCCATCGGACCGCAGCAAAAGCTGATGCGGCAAGCCCAGGGCTCGACAACGATGAATCGCTACGGCACGGCGGTGATGAACGAGAAGCGAAAGGCGAATGCCAGGGTTGTTAGAATGGTGCTGAGGAGTCAGGCAGTGGGTTCAGATCGCAAAGAAGCTGTGGGGGTGCTGTATGGTTGACGCTCCGCAGTCAAACTGCGACGAAAGCCACAACTCATGACTGCTCAGCAGCTTACCGTTAGTGGCCCTGTAGCTCAGATGGATAGAGCAGCGGTTTCCTAAACCGTTGGCCGGCAGTTCGACTCTGCCCAGGGCCTCCATCTTTTCATTGACTTGTGGGCGGGAGATCACCGCCCAGTAGGGAGCCTCCGCAAAAACCTCCGCAAACTAGTTCACAACTGGCTTCTCGCGCGGCAAACCGAGGATGTCCAGCAACGCCGGGTTGCTCCGCTCAATAGCTTCGACAGCCGCCACCTTGGGATCGTGGCGCACTGTGGTGTAGTACTCGGTCATCGCTACGTCCATGTGGCCAGCCAGCCCCTTCATCACCATTATCGGCACGTCTTGCTCCGCGCCGGAGGTAATACACGTGGCCCGTAGCTGATAGAACTGCGCGTGTGGCAGGCCCGCCTTGCTGCGTAGCTTGCTCCAACTGGTGTCCCAGTCCCGTTGATGAAGGTTCAGATCGAAGCCATCGAAGCGCCGGAAATAAAGCGGATCGGTGGCCCGGGTGTGCTTTGACAAGTCAGCGGGCAGCAGGTAGTGGTGCGCTTCACATGCGCCCAGCTTGTGTGCCCGGTCGAGGAGGGTACGAATGCCAAGTTGTGCTACCCGGTTCAGCGGAATCTTTCTAGCGCCAGCGGGGGTCTTTGTCGTCGCGCGGCTGATGAGGATGAACGGATATGCGCCGTCAAGCTGGATGCGCCCAAGTTGCAGAGCAGCGATCTCGCGCGGTCGGCAGGTTGTCGATGCGGCAACCAGCATCGCGCACAGAGCTACTTCCCACTCCGGGTTCATCATTGCGACGGCCACTAGGCGGTTGAGTTCCTCCATCGTGAGCGGTTCTCGGGAGCTGTGTTTTGGCCCCTCTGGGAGCCGCGTGTAATGTGGGGCTAGCTTCGCCCAGCAGTTAGCTTCGGCCAGTAGGTATGAGAGGGCGTCAGTCTCATGATTGACCGTGCGGTTTGCCTTGCCAGCACGTGACAGTCGATACAGGCGAATGTCCGCGATGTTGGTGATGGTGCCCAGCTTGCGGTCACCAAAGTACCTTGCCACCTTGCTGAGATTTTCGCGGTACGAGCGGATCGTGTTCTCGGTCAGCTCGCCTGCCCGTGACTCCAGCCATCGTTCCGCAGCTTGCGCGACTGTCATCTTGGCGAAGTCCGTTGGGACCTGTCCGGCCTCCACATCCTTCTCGAACTCACGCTTGGCGGCACGGGCCTCCTGTCGATCCCGGCATCCGGTTGATCGCTCACGCCATCGGCCATCGGCATCCTTCCAGCGAAAGCTGAAGGGTTCACTGCCGCGCCTGAATAGCCCATCTCTACCTTTCATGGTCGCCTCCTTTTTCGGCGTGCTTGTCTTTAGCTCTTGTTACGCGTTTCCTGCTCTGTAG